>JBFXEJ010000057.1:0-37270 GCA_050180235.1 Desulfococcaceae bacterium | reverse complement strand
GATTTAGGGATTAGGGATTAGGGATTAGGGATTAGGGATTAGGGATTAGGGATTAGGGTTTAGGGATTAGGGATTAGGGATTAGGGATTAGGGATTAGGGATTAGGGATTAGGGATTAGGGATTAGGGATTTAGGGATTAGGGAATAAGAGGTTAGGGATTCAAAGGTTAGAAACAGGGGCATGACTGAAAAAAGGCACTAGACCTCTTGCAAAACTGGGAGTTGCACCTTTGATTTTATTGGATTAAAATTGACTTTTGCAAGAGGTCTACTGTCTGAATCCCTATCCCCTATCCCCTAACCTCTTATCCCCTCTTCCCCACTCCCTGAACACTGATAAGATAACTGACAGAAATGAAAATATCTCTTTCAAAGATTGCTGAAACTGTAAAAGGGGAACTTCGCGGAGACGGGGCGCGTCTGGTGACTGACGCGGCGCCTTTTGAATCTGCCACAGAAGAGCATATCACATGGGCCGGAAGCGGGAAATTTCTGAAACAGATTCATGAAACCCATGCTGCTGCTGTGATTGTTCCCAAAGATTTTGACGGAGCCGATTCAGTTGCCACCATTGCCGTGGCAAATCCTCTTCTGGCCTTTGCCAGGGCAAAAGAACTGTTTCATCCCCCCTGCAAACCGGAAGCATATATCAGCCCGAAATCTCATATCGGAGAGGATTTCCGCTGCGGAGAGCAGGTGCATGTTTCCCATTTTGTCTGCATCGGAAACCGGGTGAGCCTCGGTGACAGAGTGCGGATTCATCCGGGCACGGTTATTGAGGATGATGTGATTATCGGAGATGATACGGAGATATTTGCCAATGTCACCATCCGTTCCCGGTGTCAAATCGGTTCCCGCGTTATTATCAACGCTGGAACTGTGATAGGAACTGACGGCTTCGGATTTGTGCCGGACGGAGAAAGATATGTGAAAATTCCCCAGACCGGCATTGTCCGGATTGATGATGACGTGGAAATCGGCGCGCTGAACACCATAGACCGGGCTACGTTCGGCACCACATGGGTCAAAAGCGGGGTCAAGACCGACAACATGGTTCACATTGCGCACAACGTGACTGTGGGGGAAAACACCATTCTGGTCGCGCAGGTGGGCATCGCGGGAAGTGCTGTTATCGGAAAGCATGTCATACTGGCCGGACAGGTGGCTGTCTGCGATCATGCGGAAATCGGGGATTATGCGGTCGTGGGGCCATGCTCCGGGGTTGCCAAATCAGTTCCTGCACGGGCCGTGGTATCAGGTGCACCGGAAATGCCCCATAAAATCTGGCTGAAGGTGCAGAAAATTATCCCCCGTCTGCCGGATTTGAAGAAAAAAATCACGGAACTGGAAAAAAGAGTGGAGAAGATTGAGGAGAAATGAAAATATTTGATATTTCAAAGATTCTGGAATTTTTGCCTCACCGTTACCCTTTTGTTATGATTGATCGGGTGGTGGAACTGGAATCCGGACAGAAAATCAAAGCCCTGAAAAACGTGACCATAAATGAACCGTATTTTCAGGGACATTTTCCCGGAGAACCCATTATGCCGGGTGCGCTTATTATTGAAGCAATGGGCCAGGCCGGAGCGGTTCTTGTTACAGAATCCCGCGGCCCGGAACGTCACGGATCATCCATGTATTTCATGGGATTTGACAAGGTCAGGTTCCGGAAACCGGTTGTGCCCGGAGATCAGTTGATACTGGAAGTCAGTATTTTAAAAATGCGTGAAAAAGTGGTCAAACTGGCCGGTACAGCCACAGTGGACGGACAGCTCGCGGCTGAGGCGGAACTTCTGGCCGCTTTTGGAGAAAAAAAATGATACATCCGACAGCAATTGTGGATTCCCGCGCGGAACTTGGCGCGGATGTCAAAGTGGGGCCATATACCATTATCCGGGAAAATGTCATTATCGGAGACAGATGCGAGATCGGCCCCCATACAGTTATTGATCCCTTTGTTTCCATCGGGCCGGACTGCCGCATTTTTCAGTTTGCATCCATAGGTGCGGCTCCCCAGGCCATCAAATTCAAAGGTGAGGAAACCTGGCTGAAAATCGGACGCGGCACATTAATCCGTGAATTTGTCACTATCAACAGAGGAACGGAATTCGGCGGCGGCATTACCGAAGTGGGCGAGGAAAACTTTCTCATGGCCTACTGCCATATCGCGCATGACTGCAAAACCGGAAACCGGGTCATTATGGCAAACAACGCAACTCTGGCCGGTCACATCATCATTGAAGACGGTGTCACCATAGGCGGACTGACCGCAATTCACCAGTTTGTCCGGGTCGGAGCATTCGCATATGTGGGGGGCAAATCCGCTGTGGTCAAGGACATTCCACCCTATGTGATTGCAGCCGGGGATCGGGCCACTCTGCACGGCCTGAATTCTGTGGGACTCAAACGCATGGGAATGTCTGACAGCACCTTATCCTCTCTGAAAAAAACCTACCGGATTATCTTCCGTGTGGGTCTGACCGTGAAAGAGGCTGTTGAAAGGGTAAAGGCCGAGGTGGAGCAGATTCCGGAAGTGATCAGATTTATTGAATTTATTCAATCATCAAGTCGGGGAATTACCCGTTAGATTCTGAAATATCAATGCAAAGGGAATCCTTCCGGGTTCCCTTTCTTTTTTTGGGGATGACAGCATGATGGAAGACAGACGCAAAATCCGTGTGGCCGTAATTGGTGTGGGATATCTGGGGGAATTTCATGCCCAGAAATATGCCCGCATGGAAGATGTGGAACTTGTGGGCGTGGCAGATGTCAGCAGGGCCCGCGCAGAAGAGATTGCAGCAAAATATCAAACTGCTGCATTTTCTGATTATCATGATCTGCTGGGAAAGGTGGATGCTGTCAGCATTGCAGCCTCCACACCGGAGCATTTCCGGATCAGCAGAGATTTTCTGAATGCAGAAAGCGATGTGCTGATTGAAAAACCCATGACCACTACTTTGGAACAGGCAGATGAACTCATTGAAATCGCGGAATCCCGCGGACTGATTATTCAGGTGGGACAACTGGAAAGGTTCAATTCCGCGGCACTTCCCCTTAAACAGATTGTCAGCAAACCCATGTTCATAGAATCCCACCGTCTGAGCATCTTCAAAAACCGGTGCACAGATGTCAGTGTTGTGCTGGATTTGATGATCCATGACATTGACATTATCCTGAGTCTGGTGCGTTCGGAAGTAAAAAGCATTCATGCAGCGGGAATTGCGGCTGTATCCGAGCATGTGGACATCGCGAATGCACGGCTGGAATTTCAGACCGGATGTGTGGCAAATGTAACTGCCAGCAGGATTTCCATGAAAAATGAACGCAAAATCCGGCTTTTCCAGAGAGACGCGTATATCTCTGTCAATTTTGCCACAAAGGAAATCACAGTCATCCGCCGGGATGCGGATCAGAAAGGAACCGGGCTGATTCCGGGCATGAGTGTTGAGCAGAGCTGTTTCACGGACGGGGATGCGCTGGATGACGAACTCAAATCCTTTGTGAAATCCGTGAGAAACCGTGAAGTGCCGGAAGTCACAGGTCAGATGGGACGGGATGCTCTGAAAGTGGCGCTGAGTGTGATGGAGCAGATCAGGGTGACAAACTCCCGTGTGCTGGGGATATAAGCATTGGAAAACAAAACATCTTCTGTACAGAAAAGTGTCATGATTATTGCCGGAGAGGCATCCGGCGATCTTCACGGCGCAAGACTTGTAAAAGCCATGCGGAAAAAAAATCCGCAGCTCTCTTTTTTCGGCATTGGCGGGCCTTTGCTCAGAGACGCGGGAGTGGAAACCTTTGTGGATGCGTCCGAACTTGCTGTGCTTGGCATTACCGAGGCATTTTCCCGGATCAGAAGAATTCTCCGGGCAATGTCCGAAGCCAAAAACATGCTGAAAAAACGCAGACCGGATCTGCTGATTCTCATTGATCTGCCGGATTTCAATCTGCGTGTCGCGGCCTGTGCAAAGCGGCTGGGCATAAAAGTTCTGTATTATATCAGTCCCCAGATTTGGGCCTGGCGTCAGGGAAGAGTGCGGATCATACAGGAGAGAACCGATCATATGGCCGTGATTCTTCCTTTTGAGGAATCTTTTTACCGAAAACACAGAGTTAAGGCCACGTTTGTGGGACATCCGCTGCTGGACAGGGAAACAGCAGTTATGTATACAGAAAAGGATTTCACTGCTCCACCTGTTATAGGAATTCTGCCCGGTTCCCGTGAAGGGGAAATACGCAAACTGCTGCCCGTGATGCTGGAATCCGCCCGGATTCTGCGCACAATGATTCCGGAAATCAGATTTGTTCTTTCCCATCCCCCTTCGGTCAGCAAAGATTTTCTGGAAGAAATTCTTGGTCTGTATCAGAAGGATTTGCCTTTGGAGATGGAAACCGGAACAGAACCGGTGTTTGAAAAATGCCATTTTGCCATTGCGGTTTCCGGAACCGTGACATTGGAAACAGCGCTGGCAGGCATTCCCCTTGTCATTATTTACAAAGTATCTCCGGTGAGTTACTGGCTGGGCAGGCTTCTCATCAAGGTTCCCTTTATCAGTCTGGTCAATCTGATTTCCGGAAGACAACTGGTTCCGGAACTCATTCAGGATGATGCAAATCCCAAAAACATTGCCAAAACTGTATTGGGAATGCTGAAAGACATTCCCGGTCTGATTCAGCTTCGTCAAAACCTGCTTTTCATCCGTAAACGGATGGGCGGCTCCGGAGCATCGGAACGCACAGCTGATATTGCCCTGAACATGCTGAACCATAAATAACTTTCTGATTTACAGACAGTTTCTTACATTATATTTTTTATAATAAAAATGAAACAAAATATTTTACAATTCTTCTGAAATATGCTATGCAATTATAAAAAAATGAATTATATTCAGATAACCGACTCCTGAAATCATCACTTTCTGCTTCAAACCTGCTGCTGCACCTGCTTTAACTCTCTGCGTTCTTTGCCATTTCTGACCTGAAAACACAGTTCCAGTCTTACAGACTGTAATACCGGCCCATTGTAACTGAAACCAAAATATAACTTAATTTGGAGAAAGGAGGGCAAGATGGACAGAAAAAAGGTTTTAATTCCTTACAATTTCACCCCCAATGATGAGAAGTCTCTGGATTTCGCTGTCCGCAGATTTGCGGATGATGAAAATGCCGAAGTGACGCTGTTCAATGCTTACACCCCGGTTCCTGACATTGACGTGCGCAACAGCCCTGTCATGGAAAAAATGTCTTTTAACATTTCCTGGCTCAGGCAGAAGCTCACTGAACAGGAAAATGGGCTCAGCCAGGTATTGGAGAAACTGGTGAAACGCGGTTTCTCAGGGGACAGGGTAAAATACCTTTTCCGTCCCCTGAAAAAAGATGTGGCGCGCGACATCATTGACCTGATCAGAAATGAAAATTTTGACTTTGTTGTTTTAAACCGCAGTCCTGCCAGAATCACCAGATTTTTTACCAAAAGTGTTTCCGAGAAAGTGGCAGCCGGTGTCCGGAAAAATGCAGGGCTTTTTGTCGTTGCCTGATCTGCCGCAAATCCGGATACGGGGCAGTCTGAACCTTTAATCGATAAGGAGGAAATACATGTCTTCTGCAAAAAAAATCGATAGGGATATATATAAGATGATTGTGGAAAATCTGGCCGGGGCAGATGATTCGGAGACAATGGGAGCCAACGTCACCCAGCTTCTTGTCGGAGCGCTGGAGGTCAAAGGAGCCACGATTTTTGTTCTGAATCCTGAAACCGACGAACTGGAAACTCTTTCTTCTTCGGGCCTTAGCCCCAATTTTATCAACAAGGGGCCGATTCTGGTGGATAAAAGCATCCGGCTGCCTCCGAACCGGAAACCGGTGATTATCCGGGATACTGCCGCGGATAAACGTCTGCAGTATCCTGAAAAAGCGGAAGAGGAGGGAATCCGCTCCATTGTATCGGTTCCCATCCGGCTGCGGGGAAAAATTATCGGTGCTCTTCGGATTTATCATTCGGATGTCTGGGATGTTTCACAGAAGGAACTGGCCTTTTTTGAAGTGCTGGCCCTGAATATCGGCATGGCCCTTATGTATTTCCGGCTGGCAACCGCGGTGCAGGCCGTAAAGAACACCGTTGATGAGATACATCCGGTCTGGATATAAGGGACTTCCCCAAAAATAATCTGCCTGTTTGCAGGGGCGAAAAAATTTTCGCCCCTGCGGTTTTATGATAAAAAATGGGTATTTTTGTTTTTGGTATTCCCTAAGCTGTGTCTGTGAACTAAACCGTGATATTTATTTTCAGAAATCATCTTAGGTGATTTCCATGAAAAAATGTACCATCATTGCAGGGTGGGCACGGCTTTTTGTGCCCGCCGTTTCAGCAGGACGGCGGGCACAAAAAGCCGTGCCCGCCCTACGAAAAACGGTATAATAATTAATGGAAATCACCTTAAACCTCAACAAAAGGCTTTTGGGAGTCGGATTATAAGAATTTGTTCCGGTTTTTGGGAAAAACAAAATTGGATCAGTTATGTAAAAGACTGTTCGTAAGAAAATAAACTCCGGAACTGGCATGAAAGTTGCTTTCCGCATAACACTCATTTTTTCATGCTTTAATACCAATTCTCCATTGATTTGATACAATACCGTCAGTTTTTCCGCTGTTGGGCGTGTGCAGAAAACCGCTCCGCCCAGTTTTTGCACTCCTCCGGATTTGCATTCCGCATTGTATAAAATTAATGGCGAACCGGTATAATACCAAATCGCCATTGATTCTATACAATAAAATCATATTTTCCTGTTTGATTACAATATATTAATTTTTTCAAAAGCATATTTTCAACGGTGATTTGGTATAAGGTGATTTCCATTAATGATTATACCGTTTTTCGTAGGGCGGGCACGGCTTTTTGTGCCCGCCGTCCTGCTGAAACGGCGGGCACAAAAAGCCGTGCCCACCCTGCAATGATGGTACATTTTTTCATGGAAATCGCCTAAGTAAGCAAACGAAATTTTTTGGAAAATCCCGTTTGTTTTTAACCAATTTATGCCTGAAAATATACGGAAGCCGGAAAATCAGTTGTTCAGACTGTGAATCGGCGCGGGAATACGGCCTCCGTGACGGATAAAGTGATTGGCTCCCTGCGCGTTGTTTACGGCCATAATCACGGATTCTCCCAGCAGTCCGCCGAAAAAAGCATGTTCACCTGCTTTTTTTCCGGGGACAGGAATCAGCCGCGCTGCTGTGGTTTTTTTGTTGATCACACCGATAGCCATTTCATCAGCAATAATGGCTGCAACTGTATCTTCGGATGTATCACCCGGAATCGCGACCATATCCAGTCCCACCGAACAGACACTGGTAATGGCTTCGAGTTTTTCCAGATTTAAATACCCTTTTTCAGCAGCTTCGGAAATGTTCAGATCCTCGCTTACAGGAATAAACGCGCCGCTCATGCCTCCCACATAGGAACTGGCAAAGGCCCCGCCTTTTTTCACAGCATCATTGAGCATGGCCAGCGCGGCTGTGGTTCCGGGAACACCGATGCTCAGCAGTCCCAGACTCTGAAAAATTTCCCCCACGCTGTCGCCCACATTCGGAGTTGGCGCAAGGGAAAGATCCACCACACCAAAGCTGATGTCCAAATTTTCAGCCACTTCCGTGCCGATGAGTTCTCCCACCCGTGTGACTTTGTATGCCGTGCGTTTGATCAGTTCTGAAATCTGCCCCAGCGACATTTCCGGATTTGCCGCCAAAGCACGATCTATTGCTTTTTTCACCACTCCGGGGCCGCTGACGCCCACATTGATGACTGCATCCGGTTCCCCGATTCCCAGATAAGCCCCTGCCATAAAAGGAATATCCTGGGGAATATTGGCAAATACGCAGAGTTTGGCACAGGCCAGCCCGTCCCGGTCAGCAGTCAGCGCAGCGGCTTCCTTGATGGTTTTGCCCATGAGCAGCACCGCATCCATATTGATTCCTGCTTTGGAGGATGCCACGTTCACAGATGCACAGATCCGTTCGGTTTCTGTCAAAGCCTGGGGAATGGCCTCAATCAGCGCACGGTCTCCTTTGGCAATGCCTTTTTCCACCAGAGCGGAAAATCCGCCGATAAAATCCACACGCACTTCTTTGGCAATTTCATTAAGGGTTTTTGCCACTTCCACCAGTTGGTATGAGGAAAAAGGTGCGCCCACTGCGGCAATGGGGCTGATGGAAATGCGTTTGTTGACCACAGGAATGCCGTATTTGTCGCCCACCTCATTGCATACGGTGACAAGGTTTTTTGCCAGTCCCGTGATTCTGGCGCGGATATTGGCTTTGAATCTTTCCAAATCATGACTCGCGCATTCCAGAAGACTGATGCCCAAAGTCACGGTACGCACATCCAGATGCTCATTGCGGAGCATCTCCAATGTAGACAAAATTTCTCTTTCTGTAAGCATAATATAAGATTCCTGAATGTTGGATTGTCAGTTTTATACAAATCCGCTTTCAAAACATGAGCATGCCAAATGCTGTTTTTTTTGTGCTTTTCGTGTTTTTCGTGGTTAAAAAAAAAGAGGCATTCCCCGAACTTTGAAAGCGATTTGGTATTATATCAGAGTTTCAGTCCGCAACTTAATATGAAATCTGGAAAAAATCAATATAACCCCTGAGGGTTTTGAAAACCCCCAGGGGTTTTTGAATGATTTAATGGCTTTGAGATGCCATCTGCAATTTACTGCAAACCGGACACATCCCGAATATTGATCAGCACATCTTTGAGTTCTGTTTTGCCGTTTTTGTCAGCATCCGCATTGGAACCGGCCGGATTTATGTCTATACCGGCAAGAATCTGGAGGCCGATCATGACATCCTTCAGATTGGTATTGTAAACCAGAGGATCAAGCCCGTGCAGCACTTCATAACCGTCTTTCATACCATCTCCGTCCGAATCGTCAACGCCCGGATTGGTTCCGATCTGATATTCCTTCAGATTTGTCAGGCCGTCTTCATCTGCATCTCCGAACGCATCATCCGGATTAGAAGAATCAAACCCGTAGACAAATTCATACCAGTCCGGCATTCCGTCATCGTCTTTGTCTTCATCAATATCCGACTGATAAATGTAAACCGTCTGGGGGCTGTTTTCCGCACCTTCGGAAGTGACGGTAACGGTTCCGGTTCGGGGGCCGCTGGTATTAGCTGAATAGGAAATCACAACCCGGCCTGAGTTTGTTCCGGGACTTCCGCTCTTAATCGTCAGCCACGAATCGGATGTTGCGACTGTCCAGAGCATATCGTCCTGGCCTTCATTGATAATATCCAGAAAGGTTTCGCCTTTGGAATTTCCCACATTCACAGTGAGTTTTTCATCGTTGGTGGAAGTGCTGGCATAAAAGGGCGGGAAAACTGACAACACAGGCAGGCCGCTCATCATCGGTTCCAAAGCAATCACTTCCACTGTGATGACCGGTTGATCCGGATCATTGGATGATACGGTAATAATCGCTGAATCTTCAGGAGAAATTACTGCATTCCAGTCTGTTACAGTTACAGAAATCTTTCTTGATTCACCGGGCAGAATATTGGAAAAAGATGCGGGAGAAACACTCAGCCAAGTTTTATTGGATGAAATGCTGCTGACATTCAGATTGGCAGTGCCGGTATTGCTCAGGGTAATTTCCTGAATCTGGCCGCTCAGTCCCTCAACAAAAATACCGGAAGCATTAACCGCATTTCTGCCGAAATTGACTTGGTTGGTAACATCATCATAGGAAATGCGGAAATATCCGCTTTCTCCCCATGAACTCCCCCAACTGTTTTTGGCTTTGAAATACCGCTCGTTTTCGTTATAACCCACCAGCAAAATAGCATGTCTTCCTACAAAATTGCCATAAGTATAATGATAAATACCGCCTTTATAATTGTTATAATAGAAGTCAGCGTAAATATTCATGCCGACACATAAAGGCCCATCCTGCAACGCTCCTTTGAGATCATCCGGAGAGAAATCCGTTTCACCCCAAAGTGAATCAAAAGGAACGTCTTTAACCTTTACCGTATAATCAGGAGTGGAACATTTTTCAGAACAGTTACCGTTTGTATAAGTATATTGATAGCATAATTCAGGGGGAATACCATTATCACGAATATGATACAAACCTATTCTGTAATGCCCGCCATTACATCCATCTCCGTCAAGTATGCAGGAAATCAGCACCTGCTCTGCAAAATCCTTTTCTATGGAAAGATTGGCACGATTGGCCATATTTTCAACCAAAGCTACAGCAGTAAATGCCCAGCACGATCCGCAGCGACCCTGACTTCTCACAGGAGAATCGTAACCACTCCAATCCAAAGAGGCGGGAATACTGCGCCGCATACGATATTCACGGGAAGGTGTATGGGTTTCCCAATACTCTGTTTCCTCATCCGGTATGACAAGCCCCATTCCATATTCTCCGTCAACAAGAAAGGATTCGTCATTTTCCGTACTCTGACTCTGCGTTGCAGACTCTTCGACCCTTTCAGCAGAACGGCCTGTATTCGGTTTTTTGAATAGCAGGGATTGGGGACTGAGACTGATATTCGGTACGGATGTCGGCGTTGCAGTATAGTTCTGGGATGCCTGATTTGCGGTGACGGATGTATATGTTTTGCTGATGGGGCTGAAGGTGTATCCGGATTTCTGCGGTGTGGCAGTTCCGCTGTAGCCGTAGGATACGGTTCTGCTATAATATCCGGAACTGTCCGTAAGCACAGAACCGGCGTTATTGCTGAAACTGACAGTGACTCCGGAAATGCCCGCAGAACTGGCATTGCGGATATATCCGGAAACGGTATAGGTGACAGGAGTGGCTGAGAAATCCTGATTGAAATAACTGGTTGCCACACTGCTGTATGTCCGGTTTGCCGGGCTGAAGGTGTAACCTGCCAAAGAAGGCGTTACGGTTCCGCTCCAGCCGGAATTGACGGTTTTGGTGTAATAGCCTGAACTGTCGGTGACAGTCGTTCCGCCGCTGTTGCTGAGCGTAAGCGTTACGCCGCTGATGCCGTAAGCGGTGGAGAAATTCCGCACATAACCGGAGATGGTATAACTGCTCTGTGTTGTAAAGGAAACCTGCGTTCCGTAGCCTGTGCCTTTGCTGTTGGTGGCATAAGCCCGGACATAATAGGTTGTGCCGGGGGACAGTCCGGTTATTGAACTGGTGAAAGACCCGGTTCCTGTGCCGTTTGAAGTTTTGCTGTTTGAAATGGTGGGATTCTGTGCAGTACTCCAGCATACGCCTTTTGCGGTGACAGATGCACCGCCGTCAGAAATGACATTGCCGCCGGATGCAGCCGCTGTCTGTGTGATTGTGCTTACTGCACTGGTGGTTACAGTGGGAACGGAAAGCGATTGCAGGGTTGTAAAGGAAACCTGATTTCCGTAGCTGATTCCCACGCTGTTGACCGCATAGGCACGGGCGTAATAGGTGGTGTTGGGGGATAATCCGGTTATGGAACAGGTGAATGTTCCGGTTCCTGTGCCGTTGCTTGTTTTGCTGTTGGCAATGGTGGGGTTTTGGGAAGTACTCCAGCATACGCCTCTTGCTGTGACCGGTGTACTCCCTGCTAAAGTTACATTGCCGCCGGATGTTGCGGTTGTCTGGGTGACAGAACTTACAGCATTGGTGTATATAATTGGCTGCTGCATTATTTGAAATATTGAAAGTCCCGCGCTTCCATCAGCTACATACGCATATGACCCGGAAACAGAAATACCGTTAGCCATTTCGAGAGTATCGTAATATCCGGTTTCAATGGGATTCGCCGGATTGCCTACTCCGATAATCCTTAAACCGCTGTTTCCATCCGCAACATAAGCATAATCACCTGAAACATAAACACTCTCACTGTATCCTGATGTATCGTAATATCCGGTTTCAATGGGATTCGCCGGATTGTTTACATTGATAATCCGAAGTCCACTGTTTCCATCTGCCACATAGGCATAAGAACCTGAAACATATATGCCTCCGGCGTATCCGGGCGTATCGTAAAATCCTGTTTCCACCGGAGCACCAGGATTACTCACATTGACAACCCGTAAACCAGTGTTTCCATCCACCACATAGGCATAAGACCCGTAAACAGAAACGCCGCAAGCGTTTTCGTGCGTATAGTAAAAACCGGTCTCCACCGGAGCGGCTGGATTGCTGACATTGACAATCCGCAAACCGCTGCCTCCATCCGCCACATAGGCATAAGACCCGGAAACAGAAATGCCGAGAGCGTATCCGGGCGTATTGTAAAATCCGATCTCTATCGGTGCATACGGATTACTCACGTTTACAATCCGAAGACCACGGTTCCCATTTGCAATAAAGGCGTAATAGCCGGATATATAAACATCATGAACATAGTCAGATGTAATAAAAAAACCGGTTTCGACCGGATTTATTGGGTCGCCTATGTCAATGATGCGGAGTCCACCATAGCCATCTGCTAAATATGCATAACTTCCAGAAATAAAAATTCTATTAGCAGCTCCGGGTGTCCTATAATAACCTGTTATTATAGGATTTGTCGGATTGCTCAAATTGATAATATTTAATCCGCCATTATAAGATAAATAAGCATAATTTCCGGAGACAACAACACGATTTGTCCCTAAACCTGAATAGTATCCGACTTCTATCGGGTTCGCCGGATCAATGGCATTAATAATTCGTAAACCGTAAAAACAATCCGCCATGTAAACATAAGATCCGGAAACATAAACGCCGTAATAATTTCCGGATGTATTAAAAGAACCGGTTTCTAACGGGTTTGCCGGATTGCTCACATTTATAATCCGTAAACTTGTATTATCCGCTAAATAGGCATATGATCCAGAAATATAAACCTTCCAAGCATATCCCGGTGTATCCAAAAAGCCTGTTGATATCGGGCTAGCCGGATTGCTTACATTTATTATTCGTAAACCGCTTGTATGATCTGCCACATAGGCATAAGAGCCTGAAATAAATACTCCGTAGGCTGAACCAGGAGTATCGAAAAATCCGGTTTCCATGGGACTTGCTGAATTACTTACGCTGACAATCCGCAAACCGCTATATCCATCTGCAACATAGGCATAAGAACCGGAAACATAGACATCATTAGCAGTTCCAGGCGTATCAAAATATCCTATTTCATACGGACTTGACAGATTGGTTACATCAATGATCCGGAGTCCGCTTTCACCGTCCGCAACATATAGTTTGTTTGACAGATAGAACAGCCCTTCCACCAGCCCCGGAGTTTTGATTTCCGCAACTTTCTGAGGCGAAGCCGGATTGCTGACATTTAAAACATAAATCCCTCCGCCTACGCCCAAATAAATAGCATTTCGGGCATCATCCTTGGCAACTGCTTTTGCTGAACCATAGGGCCATGTTCCCACAAGCCCAAGACTGCTTCCTGCAGGTGTTTTTATCAAAGGCCGGTCGCCTACGGATGCTGTCTGATTTTCAAGAATCTGAACAGTGTAACTTTCATTTTCATATCCGGTTTTTGACACAGTGACAGAATAGGTTCCGATGGGCAGTCCGGTAATGGTGTATGTGCCGTCTGTTCCGGAAGTGGCAGTTTTGTTTGTAAAAGAATATTCCTGCTTCCTTGCTGAAATGGATGCTCCCTGTATATTGTATTCACTGCAAACCGAGGGACATTTGTTTTCAAATGCCCTGCCTGTAAGGGAACCAAGTTTCTGCTGCGGTGTCACAGCCACAGGTGTAACCGTCTTGTTTTCATTCGGCACTTCATCCACAGCAGTCACGGCAAAGTAATAGGTGGTTCCCTTTACCAGCCCGGATACATCATGATAAGAAGTCCCAAAATTCTTCTGCGTATAGGTCATTCCCGTGACATTGGTAAAATAGGACGTACTCTGATAAACACGGTAGCCAAGCACATCTTTCTGACCGCTTTCATCATATGTCCAACTCACACGCACATCGCTTCCGGTATAGGCATCTGTTGCACTCAACTGGGTTACAGCAGCAGGCGGATTAGTATCTGTGACTTTGGTGATACTGATGGGTTCAACATATTTGTCGGCTGTGACTGAGGCAAAATTGAAGATGCCGGAAGGATCATCATTCACCCATACCCCGCTTCGCAGCACTCCTGCCATTGCCTTCAGATTATAGTTTTTCACAGTTCCGACAGTGCCGGTAAAGGTTCCGGTCAGGACTTTTATTGTTGCTTTTACAGTACGACCGCTTGTACCTGACTGAGAGTTTGTTCCTACCCATATTTTATAACCTGATTCAGGAGTATATAAAGAAGCATAGACAGGATCTTCGGTAATGGCTCCGGAGAAAATAATATCTGAGGCCGCATATTTCACTTCCCATGTATCCGGAATCTGCAACACAATACCGTATTTTGTGGTGCTGTTTCCATCATCCACAGCATCCCCGGTGACTGTCAGCGTGATAAGCTCCCCTGTTTCCGCTGTGTCCGGAGCCGTAAATGCCGTAATGGTCAGTTTGCACCCCACCATCACAAGAACCAGACAAAGAACAGACAATAACCATAAATGTTTCTTCATTTTTCCATTCCTTTCATAAAAATTGTGGTTTAAAAAATTGGGAAAAACTGCATATAAACATATCTGATGCCGCATTCAGAACAGTAAACTGTATGAACCTGAATTCCTGCATCATGCTGCAGGGATTTTGGACAGAAACGGGTTTTTCATAACAACTACAGGGATTTTTTATAAGAAAGGATTGTCCTGTAATTTTGAACAAAATCCTTTCTTATCCCAAATCCCTGTAGTTATCAAGCAGGAATTTCCATACCTGTCTGAACCCGGATTTTCAGGATTGAGGGATTGACCCGGATTTTTTTTCAGTTGTCCGAACCGCAGATAATCAGGATGGATATGATGAACTATGATAAAAAAAATCCTGTCAATCCTGCATCATCCTGTATAATCGTGTTCAGACAGTTTTTCATCCCGGCCAGTCCCTTAATCCTGTGAATCCAGGTTCAGACAATCCCTGCCTGTCACTCCGAAGCAGATTCCTTTTTTTTCTTCTCTTTCACTGCCTTCAGAACCTCTTCGGCAGATTTTGCGGATTTGGCAGTCTGAAGAATCTTTTCCAGCCTGTCTTTTTTCTTAATCCGCTTAATATCCGGATATATCTCCAGTCCCCGTGCGCCGAATTTCATTTCCAGAACAGTCTGAAGGGAACCCAGCCGAATCCCCTTTTCCATTCCAATCCGTTCGGCTGTTGTGATGTACTGCATATTCACCTCCCTTTCATAATCCATGAGTTTTTCATGATCACAATTCAGGACAGAAATGAATTTCAGGCAGCAGCGGAACCGCCCTGTTTTTTCTCTTTCACGGCCTTCAGAACATCCTCCGGTGATTTTGCGGTTTTCACGGCAGCAAGAATGCCCATCAGCCTGTCCGGTTTTTTTATTCTCCTGATTTTCGTATATACCGCATCTCCCTTATCTCCGAACTTCACCTCAAGAACGGTCTGAAGGGAAGCCATTATGCCTTCCAGTTTTCCTTCCAGTTTTCCTTCCAGTTTTCCCTTTTCCATTCCGATTCTTTCGGCTGTTGTGATGTACTGCATATTCACCTCCCTTTCATAATCCATGAGTTTTTCATGGTAAATGTTTTCCATGTCACCCGGAAGCACCATGATCCAGTCAATGAACCGGTACAGTCGGATAATATCATCCTTTGTCCAGCCGTGCCGGTAAAGATTTTTGCTGAGTGCCAGTTTGTACTGCAGGCGGCTCTGCTTATCCCTCCGGGTGTCCAGCGTTTTCAGATGCGCCATGACTGCCACAGCAAAGGGATTCTGCGAGGATTCAAGCTGCTTCCATTTCTTCCTGTAATCCAGCAGCTTCACACTGGGAAATGAAAACTTTGTGCTGCATCCCCAAAGCTCCTGCTCATATTTGGAAACCTTCCATTCCGGATCTGTGTCTGTCAGCACGGCCAGACTGACCACAGGTCTGCCGTACAGATCCCGGCCCCTGTAATTGTAAACAAAGACCCTCTGCGGAAATTCCTCCTCTTTGCCCCCCTGAATCTCGGCATGGGCCATGACCCAGGTTTCATCCCCGTTTTTCTTCCACACCTGCATCAGCCGGTCCGCAATGCGGTTGCCGGTGTCAGACTCACGCGTGATCTGGTGCAGTTCCTTATCCAGCGGAATATACCCCTTTTCCCAGTCAATCTCTTTCTCAATTTTTGGGAAAAAGAAGAGCATGAACTCACGGAAATACGCGCCCAGTATCTCCTTCCACGGACTGTCAAATGTTTTTCTGTCTGTCATATCCTTAATTCCGTTGCAAAATTTTCCGGAGTCCCAAAATGGAAGTTTGGGACTTTCACCTCTGTCTGAACCCGGATTAACAGGATTTAAGGTGATTTCCATTAATGATTATACCGTTTTTCGTAGGGCGGGCACGGCTTTTTGTGCCCGCCGTCCTGCTGAAACGGCGGGCACAAAAAGCCGTGCCCACCCTGCAATGATGGTACATTTTTTCATGGAAATCGCCTAAGGATTAACAGGATTTTTCATCCCGGTCATTACCTTCATCCTGCAAATCCCGGTTCAGACAAGGATCCTGTTCAGAATTCCTTCTGCAAACCGGCCTGTTTCAGAATGCCGTTGGCTGTATGGCGGGATTTGATTCTGCTGTCTACCGGAAAACGGAGATTTGTTATCGGACTGTACCATATTTCATGGTCTCCCTTTCCCTGCCTCTCAAAATGACAGCCGTATCTGCGAAGGATTTTTTTCAAATCTGCTGAATAGTTATCCATTGCATTTGCCGTAGGAAATCATTTCTGTGCGTTCACACAGAAGATGGAAAGGAATGCTGTTAAGACTGACATCAGACAGCATGCCGTTGAGCTCAAGCAGTTCCGGAATCAGCACTTTGAGTTTCTGAACAAGCTGCTCCGAAGTGTCGGCTTCTGTAACAAGTCCCGGCACATCCTCACTCGCGGCAACCCATACGCCTGCCTCCGAATCCCATATTGCAGTGACACGGATTTTTTTGTCATAAAATTCCATTGCTTTCTCCTGTATTATCTCATTATCCCGTTCCCACACTCTGCATCCCGTGACAGCACATATACCATTACTAATAAGATTTGATGGTACAGCCACGAATTGCACGAATGACACGAATTATGGTTTGTGCATTCGTGCAGATTCGTGTTATTCGTGGCTGTTTAAACGTACCGATACTTAAAAACTCTGCTGAGGCATGCCTTTCGAATGCGGTATTTTATAACCGAAATGTTTCAAGTAATGGTATATATGACGCCTTACTACCGGACAAAAATTTATAACATACTGAAATAATTAAAATGGGTACAAAAAGTTGCTTTTGATAACCATTTGATTTTATATGTTTTAGCAAAATGGTCAAATTTTTTGTCCGGTAGTAAGATATGACGCAGAGCGTCTGATCTGCATTCCCGCGCTGGAGCGTGGGAACGAGCCGGGTACACAGTTCAGGACAGACTTCCATCCCTGCACTCCGGTGTGACTGTTCAGGCAGCCTGCCGTGTGGGCATCACCAGCATATGATACCCGTAATCCAGCAGAATATCCATTGTTTTGTCACAGGCATATTCTATCAATTCCGATCTTCTGTCCTCATCTTCCTGAGAAGTGACCCTGATCCACAAATCTGAGGGGTCTTCAGGGCTTTCCGAGACACCGATGAATCTGACATCCGGAAATTTCTCTCTGACATAATTTACAACTTCCTCAATCAGTTCTTCCTGTCTGAAGTTTATCATTTTTTCATCTCCTTTCTGATGAATCCGACCAGTTCAGCGGCTTTGCGAAGCTGATCCGGGGCATCTTTCCGGCTCACAGGTTCAGATTCATAATCCGCAGTGTTTCTGAGAAACTGCATTTCCATCAGATGTGATTTCAGTCTGCCCGGATACACTTTCTGCCGCCTGATCAGTTTTTCACTGAATTCGGCCTGCACCCATTTGTGTTCAAATTTCCCTTTGCTGATGCCTTTGTCAGACAAAGCTGCAACAGCAGCCTGAAATGCCGCATAACAGGCACGGTTGGGGCAGGCATTGTAACATTCATGCGCAAAGCTGGGCTGCGCCATTTTCAGGTTTTCTTTTGCCCTGTCCGGAAAAATGTTCTGCATTTGGGCAAATTCCTTTACTTTCCGTTTTGAGTAACGATCAGCGTGCTGTTTGAACCCGGATTTTCGGGATTTACGGATTAACCGGGATTGCAATAATCCCTTTACTCACTGAAATCCCTTATAATATCAGTTCAGATGATCATTCATCCCGGTCAGTCCCTTAATTCTGAAAATCCGGGCCAGACAGCACGGGACGCGGGAGCGTCCGGTCTGCATTCCCACGCGGAGCGTGGGAACGAGGGAAATCCCGGTCAATCCATTACTCCTGAAAATCCGGGTTCCAGACAGCCATCACGGCAATCACAGAAACAGATAAAAAAGGGAGATTGTATCTTAACAGATATTTGGGAAGAAGCAAATATCCGGCATATTCGAAATGCCTGTCAAAAGAAAAGACTTTGTCAATGCCATGTTTTTTCATCAGCACAAAGGATATGCAGTCTGTAAAACTGATTTTCTGATCTGCATATTTTTCAAAAATATCAACTGTTTTATGTTCATCTTCTATTGAAGGGCGCAGAATAACCATAATCTTTGAAGCGTAGAAATTCCTTGCCTTTCCGGCTGCAAAAGAATAACCTCCGCTCCGTCCCGGAAGAGTGAGCGTTTCATCAGGAACAAAATTGCTGGTAAAGAGACGTTCTCCCGAATTTTTAAGCTGATTCCAAAACCGGACTGAGGAACTGTGATATTCATCTTTGCTGATATACCGTGATATAAAAGATCCTGTATCAATGAATATCATACTCTTCCCCGTATAAATATGTATCATGGTTTCGGGCCAGATCCTGCGGAGCGTCTCCGTCAAAAACAGCATTGTCAGAAAACAAAGGATCATTTTCATACTGCTCATCTGTTTCTATCAGTTTCCTGATTGCATACAGAACAGTCTCCTCTATTGTTTTCCGGCGGAATTCAGCAGCATTTTTCAGCCGCTGCGTATATAATTCAGGAATCTCCAGAACAATCTGTGACATCACAGCCCCCTTTATCGTATTAAAATAAATATAAAATCATTCATATTTGATGAAAAATTTTCTCATTCGGCTTTATCCCCGGCATTTCGGGAAGCATTCATCCCGGTTCAGACAGCCATCATGTAAATCAGAAAAATCATTTGAATCAGAGTTCAGACAGCAGTCAATCCCGGTGAGTCCGGATGAATCACAGTTCAGAACACAAACTGTCTGTCAGTCAGCAGCAGAAGTCTTCTTTTTTTTCCCTTTCACAACATTCAGAACTTCCTCGGGTGACTTTGCGGATTCGGCAGTCTCAAGAACTTTTTTCAGTCTGTCATATTTCTGAATCCGTTTTATTTTCGGATAAATGCCAAGTCCGTCAGCACCGAATCTGATTTTCAGTGTGGTTTGAATGGAACCCAGAAGAAAGCCTCTTTCTGATCCGATTTCCATTCCTTTTTCCATTCCTTTTTCCATTCCGATTTCCATCCCTTTTTCCATTCCGATCCGTTCGGCTGTTGTGATGTACTGCATATTCACCTCCCTTTCATAATCCATGAGTTTTTCATGGTAAATGTTTTCCATGTCACCCGGAAGCACCATGATCCAGTCAATAAAACGGTACAGGCGGATAATATCATCCTTTGTCCATCCGTGCCGGTAAAGGTTTTTGCTCAGGGCCAGTTTGTACTGCAGGCGGCTCTGCTTATCCCTCCGGGTGTCCAGCGTTTTCAGATGCGCCATGACAGCGACTGCAAAGGGATTCTGTGAAACTTCAAGCTGTTTCCATTTCTTTCTGTAGTCCAGCAGCTTCACACAGGGAAATGAAAACTTTGTGCTGCATCCCCACAGCTCCTGCTCATATTTGGAAACCTTCCATTCCGGATCTGTGTCTGTCAGCACGGCCAGACTGACCACCGGTCTGCCGTACAGATCCCGGCCCCTGTAATTGTAAACAAAGACCCTCTGCGGAAATTCCTCCTCTTTGCCCCCCTGTATCTCGGCATGGGCCATGACCCAGGTTTCATCCCCGTTTTTCTTCCACACCTGCATCAGTCTGTCCGCAATGCGGTTGCCGGTGTCAGACTCACGGGTAATCTGGTGCAGTTCCTTGTCCAGAGGGACATACCCTTTTTCCCAGTCAATCTCCTTCTCAATTTTTGGGAAAAAAAAGAGCATGAACTCACGGAAATACGCGCCCAGTATCTCCTTCCACGGACTGTCAAATGTTTTTCTGTCTGTCATATCCTTAATTCCGTTGCAAAATTTTCCGGAGTCCCAAACTGGAAGTTTGGGACTTTCACCTCTGTCTGAACCCGGATTAACAGTATTTAAGGATTAACAGGATTTTTCATCCCGGTCATTACCTTCATCCTGCAAATCCCGGTTCAGACAGCATAACAATCTGTGAAATCAGCTTGGGGAAGAGAAATTTCTGCAGTTTCAGGTGTCAGGTTTCGGGTGTCAGGGAACAGATGCACAGCACTGAAACCGGTATATCAGCAGTTTTCAAATCCCTCAGATGATTTATGAAAACAAAAATACCGGTTCACTCATCTGAAAAATTTGACATCTTTCAGAAAATTGTCAAATATGGGATATATTCTTTTCCGGAAATCGACTTACAGATGGCCCCGCGCTATTTCATCAGCCAGCACGCCGATAAACAGGGTCACGGAAATGACGCTGTTCACATGAAAAAATGCAATATTCACATGGCTCAGATCATCGGGTTTGACCAGCCAATGCTCAAAGATCAGCAGCAGTCCGATAATGCCGGTTGTCATCAGATAGATCTGTCCCATATCAAAAACAAAATACAAAGCCATAAAGGACAGATAAGAAACAAAATGGATGAGTTTTGCAATGGTCAGCGCGCTGGCTGCACCAAAAACAGCGGGAATGGAATACAGTCCCATTTTCCGGTCAAATTCCTCATCCTGACACGCGTACAGCACATCAAATCCGGAAATATAAGTCAGCAAAGCCAGACTGAGCCATAAGATTTCAGGATCAAAGGATTTGGCTATGGCAAGCCATGCTCCCAACGGGGCCAGCGAAATGGCAAATCCGAGCCAGAGATGGGCTGTCCATGTAAAATGTTTGGTATAAGAATAGAAAAAAAGAACCGCCAGCACCGGAAAAGAAAGCCAGAAGCAGATGGTTCCAAGCATGGCAGCAGACAGGATGAACAAAAGGGAAAAAATGACCACAAAAATTTTTGCAGCAGTTACAGAGAGTTTTCCTTTGGGAATTTCCCTGTTCTGTGTGCGGGGATTGTGTGCGTCCAGTTGTGCATCCATAATCCGGTTGAATCCCATAGCTGCAGACCGTGCGCCGAACATGGCTGTCAGCACCCAGAAGATATTCCATAAAGTCAGCGGATGTTCTCTTTGTGCCAGCACCACAGCGGACAGGGCAAAGGGAAGCGCGAAAACGGTATGGCTGAATTTCACCATTCTGCCATAGGTGACAATCCGTTCAAAAATAGGATGTTTTTTTTTCATCGGAGAGCGTTATTTCTGTTTAGGAACATCGTAACTGATGTTACGCAGATTCGTCATACCGGCGAAAGCCGGTATCCGGAACCGTCTGAAAATACCGGATTCACGTTTTCGCCGGAATGACGGGAAATACAGCAGCCTGCCGGATTCTGAAGACTCGGCGTAACATCAGATCGTAATATCAAATCTGAAAAAAATTTCAGCAAAAAAACTGTGAAAACAGGCATATTGTCCTGATTCGGATCATGCCGCTTTCTTTTCCCATTCCTCGATCTTTGCGCCTTCATCCACCTCTTCCCATCCGGTAATCATGGCACGGATATAGCTTGTAACTGTATGTCCGGTCGTGGTCATATAGACATGCACAACCAGAAAGGAAAGAATTGCAAACGCACAGACCGTATGCACAAAAGCCGCAAGTCCGAGACTGATGCCTGAAATTCCCCACTGAGCCCAGGAATTGTATCCCCAGTAAAGAAAACCGCTGATCATCTGAACCGGAAGCAGAAGCGTTGCCAGAAAAAGATAAACCAGCCGCTGCAGAGGATTGTGCTTGGCCTCTTTGCGCTTGGGGACAGGATGTGATTCGCCCCTGAAAATTCCATACGCATAATACCGGATCACGGCAAACATTTTTCTGGTGGTGGGAACATACTGTTTCCATTCTCCTGTGGTCAAAAGCCAGAAAACAAAAAAGGCAAATGCAATCAGCCAGGTGATTCCCGCAAAATTGTGCACTCTGACGGCTTTTTCAAAACCGAAAAAGGAGAAATTCCCGTTGATTTCAAAGCCGGTAAGCAGCAGCAGGATAATCAGCCCGGCCTGCAGCCAGTGCCAGAAACGCTCGTATCTTGTGTACAGATAGATATTCATCATTTTCCCTGACATGATATTTTCTCCTTAATTAAGGGGGTTAAAGATTGCTGATATACCGGTTTCGGGTTTCAGTATTCATGATTTTTCTTTTCCTGACACCTGAACGGCGGTATTTTAAGAAATTTCAATTCCCCAAGTATTCATTCTTTTTCATTTTTCCCCTTTTTTCCGGAAATCAGTCTGCCCAGACCGTGAAGCACAATGCCTGCAAAGGAAATCAGCACAATGCCCCATCCGCCTGTATTTACAATCCGGAACACATCCCGGCCCGGCATGTAAAATCCCTGCAGTTTTGCCAGACGGCTGTCATTGCGTGTATGGCATTCAACGCAGGCAACAACATGATCTTTGGGAGCAACCATATGGGTGGTGGGGTAAACATAAGAGGTTTCCACAAAATCATATTCTCCGCTGAAATTAAGTCCCGCGTGTTTCATGCCGCTGTCCAAAGCCCGTTTCCAGTCAAACTGCACCCAGTAGGCATCGCTGTCCTCTTTGCCGAACAGATGGGGAATCAGCATGGTTTTGCTGATTTTGTCATAAGGCTGCTTCCCGCGGTGAACCTTGAAAGGCGATATGCGGGAATTGGGATCATTCTGAGACCCCAGGGGACGGCTGATCTGTACCACAGCAGAGGGATCAATCATATCCTTTGCAGTAAGGGAATGGATGGAACCGTTGTACCAGAAATATTGGGGTTTCACATTCTTTTCCCAGACAAAATCCCCTTTTTTGCTGTCATACACATTATAGCCGAGGGGTCCTTTTTCCTGAAAGGGTTTGCCGTCTTTTTTCTTGCCACCGGCAGACCAGTCCCACCACATTTTGGTGGGGTTGACTCTGGCAAATGTGGGAATATGGCAGCTTTGGCAGGCCACTTTGTCTGTATGATCATTGGGTTTTGATCCTGCTTTGTGCGGTGTGGCCGTATGGCAGGATTCGCAGGTGATTTTGCTGGTCAGATCATCCTCCACCAGACTTTTGCGCTCTTTCGCAGCAGGTGTGGCATAGGTGCGGCCCGCGATATTGTGCAGTTTTGTGGTATGACAGCGCACGCAGTCAAAATTCTGGCCGTCTACGCCCATATGAACATCCAATGCCTTGTTGGGTTTCATCAGAGAGGAATCCAGATCCCCGTGTTTGACCGCATCCCCGCCTCCGCCGAAGAAATGGCAGGTTCCACAGTTTTTCCGGGAGGGACGCCCAACACTCTGTGCCACTTTGTTCCATTCCGGCGGAAGATATTCCTGATTGTTTTCCTTGAACACAGTGGGTTCAGTAACAGGATTTCCCGCACCGGAAGGAAATTTTTTATAGGTTCCTGTCTGCTCATGGCAGACCAGACAGTCCACTTTTGAAGGATCGGAAAAATCAAACGTGCTGTCTTTCCATCCGTAACCCGCATGGCATGAGGTGCAGCGCGGCTCACTGCCCCCCTGAATGCTGATACAGAAATTGTTCACAGAAAGTCCCCCTTTTCCGATCCTTTCTTTTGGGTCAGTGTTGGGATCAATCCATGTCCAGTGTATGGTTTTGTGAAACTGTTTTGCTGCTTCTGTATGGCAGGAAAGACAGGCAATTGTCACATCCGGGCCGGATTCAAATGCGTATTTCAGTATCTCGTGCCTGCTGTGATCGGTTGTAATCCATATTTCCCTTTCCTTTACAGCCTGACGGGCCATTTCCCGTCCGGGAGCGGTTTTTTCCGTACCGGCTGCAGCAGATATTTCAGCATTTCCGGCCCACACCGCAAAGATTGCCAGAACTGCTATTCTGTTGAAGAACCATCTGATTTGTTCCATAAGATACTCCTTTTGCTGTGAATCATTCAGCAGGTGGAAAAATCCCTGCCTTTTCCATCCTGCCTTTTCATCCATCGCCCTGCATTTTTTTCATTTCTTTTTCAATCAGCAGCCGGGTACGTTCCTGTTCCAGTTCCCTGCGCCGGGAAAGAAGACTTTTTCTTTCCTCTTTGTCTGTTTTTGCATCAATAAGCATGTTGTCTGTCTCCTCCATTTCCGCATTGATTTCAGCCAGACGTTTTTCAATTTCATACTCCTGTTTTCCCTTCAGGTACATCCTGAAAAAAGCATCTGCCTCAGGCCCTTTGCATACGCCGTTGTAAGCTCCGCCCTGGAGGCCCACCATATAGCCGTTGGATGGAATGCAGTACTGTTTCAGCCCTTCCCCATATCCGCGACTGTATTCCGGCCTGTTTACGGAAATCCCGTATTTGGCGCAGGCTTCCCCATGCTGGAAAACATAATCTGCCCTGTATCCTTTGAGGCCGTCACTGAAACCGATGTCATACCAGTTTCCATGACGGCACTGATCCTCTGAAAGGCTGGCACATCCGCCTGTCAGGGCAATCCATAAGGAAAATATGAACACATATTTCTGCAATCTGAAATCCATACCATCCTCCTTTCCTGTTTATATAAAAACAGTTAATATTTAAAATATTTTAAAATAGTTACTCACAAAAAAACTTCAAAAGGGCAAAGGAACTGCCAAAAGATTATACCAGAAAATTCGGAACAGCGGTTTCCAAAATCAGAACGGCCGCATCAAAATCGAGACTGTCTTCGTTAAATTTCGGATGAATTCTGATTTCTGAAACCGGCACTCTGAAAACTGTGCCGGTTTTCAAATTATGGACATTGAAAACTGCATGTATATCTTTCTGCGAGTATTCTTTTACACAATGGGCCGCAGTAACCACCTGATTGGGCGAAACCAGAACTCCACCGCAAAAAGGGTCAGAATGATCCGGTTTGACTGACTTTATTAATTCCACCATCCATGGATAACTGTAAGGAGGATTAACTTCTGTTCCTCCTGAAATGGCATAAACATTGCTGACACACAGAAAATACAGCACAGCAAAACTGTATAATATTTTTTTCATATTGTTCCCCTTTCTGATTTGTCCGGTTCCGCAAAATACGGAACCGGATATTCTGTTTCAGTTTTCCTGATATTCTGTTCCCAGAAGAAGATACGGGTGCAACCAGAAAATTTTGTCTGATGTATGGTAAACGATCTGTACCTCATCAGATGCCACTTTATAACGTTCAACTATAAAATCCCTTGCTTTTTCCACAATTTTTGCGACCTCCTCACTGTTTTCCCGGAGTGTGAATATATATGCCGGGCAAACTTCCGAGTTTGGAAACATCGACGTGTTAATCCGGACATCTTCTGCTTTGGTGAAAAAAATTTTGGACGTTCCCCATCTGCTGACAGCAAAATATTCATCCTCAAGTCTTGATTTATCCACTATCATAAGCCAAGTTCTATCCACAGTCTGACCATTTATTCTTACTCTGTCTGTGATGTGATATATTACAGGTATGTCGCTGCCAGTCTTCAGTACTTCCGGAGGCAGATGTCGAAACGACATCGTAAGTGCGTGATACTGAAACCTGTCAATTGGGTTATGATTGGGAATATTATCTGAGGGTCGATGATTTCCCGGATTGACATAGTGGGTGCTGAACATAAAGGGTCGGGACCTTGAATAATACCATGTCTCAGACGGCCATTGTCCGATTTTCATTTTCCATACAACGCCTGAAAACAGATTGCCGTTTCTGTCAGTCAGATATCTGACAATATTCGGATTCTGCCGTTTGTTTTCCTCAGTCCAGAATTCTGTTTCCGGATTTTCATCCGGAGAAGGAGAAATATAGGTACCCTTCATCAACCATACTGTTCCGTAATCCGACCAGTCAGGAATAAAGGAAAAAAATATGAGTCCCGGTATCTTTTCGCCAAACCGGGTCAAAGGAAGGGTCTCAACACCCGCATCCTCCATAGTCCAACCGGGGGTGGAGTATTCACATACATATTTATTACTTCCCAGTATCCGCATCATTCCCTGATCCTGCGGGAATACAGCAAAAACAGAATATTCCGAATAATCCAAACCGGTTCCGGGATTAAGAAAATTCATTCCGTTTATTTTCTGCGTATTTTCCAGCCAATGCATATTATTCCCGGATTCAGGAATAATCAGTTCAGTTCCGTCTTCTGAAAATCCTGCAAACATTCCCCCGGTTGTCTGCATTACCTGAACAAACATACCGTTTCCCTCCGGCACAGTTTCTTCGGTTACCAGTTTGGATTTGACTCCGGGCAGAGTCCGGAACAGTCCATGCCATTTTTCAAAATGCAGCCCCTCTGATCCCTCAGTAACAAATGGAACCGGAAGAGGAGTTATGGAATAACTGACAACCGGAATCAGAAATACAAACAGTATTATTCCTGCAATTTTCATTTTTTTCATCTGTTTTTTCCCTTTTTTACGGTTTTTGGTTAAAAAAAATATATCATAAAAAAATTAAATTGTTAACTGATGTTACGCCGGATCGTCATACCGGCGAAAGCCGGTATCCGGAACCGTCTGAAAATACCGGATTCCGGCTTTTGCCGGAATGACGGGAAATACAGCAGTCTGCCGGATTCTGAAGGGTTGGCGTAACATCAGTTATATTACAGTTTTTCTCTTTAAACACAATCGGAAAATGATTGCAAGTACGATCTGCCATAAACAGAATCAGATGCCGGTGTTATTTTTTATAGAACTGTTCATTTTTTTATTTTGAATTTTTTTTTAAGCTGTATCAGATGAAATGGGCAGCAGCTCAGGCTGATTCATTCCGCCCCCGGAGAAAGTCTTTCATTGACAGCAGCGTACCATTTTTTTATACTGCATCCAAAAATCGCACAGAAATACTGCAGTTGTCAGGGATAAACAGAAAAATATGGGACAAAGGAAGCGACATGATTCAAATCAACGAAAATTATCTGAAACTTCAGGCATCCTATCTGTTTACAGATATTGCCCGCCGTGTTTCAGCTTTTCAGAAAGCCAATCCGGACAGAAAACTCATCAGACTGGGAATTGGAGATGTGACTTTTCCGCTTCCTCCCGCCTGTATAGAGGCTTTTCACAGGGGCGTGGAGGAAATGGCTGATGCTGCCACATTCCGGGGATACGGGCCGGAACAGGGCTATGATTTTCTGCGGGAAAAAATAGCCGAAAACGATTTCAAATCCAGAGGAGCGGATGTGTCTCCGGACGAGATTTTTGTCAGTGACGGAGCCAAATGTGATACCGGCAATATTCAGGAGATTTTCTCCTCACAGATAAAGATTGCGGTTCCTGACCCGGTTTATCCGGTGTATGTGGATACCAATGTAATGGCCGGACGCACCGGAGCAGCGAAAGACGGCAGATATGACGGTCTGATTTATATGGACAGCACAAGGGAAAACGGATTTATTCCGGAACTTCCCAAAGAAATTCCGGATTTGATTTATCTCTGCTTTCCCAACAATCCGACCGGGGCAACCATCAGCAGACCGCAGTTGAAGACCTGGGTGGAGTTTGCACGGAAAAACAGGGCATTGATTCTTTTTGATGCTGCTTATGAAGCCTTTATACGGGATGAAAATCTGCCCCGATCCATATATGAAATTGACGGCGCACGGGAAGTGGCCCTTGAATTCCGGAGTTTTTCCAAAACAGCCGGATTCACAGGCACACGCTGCGCTTTCACAGTTGTGCCAAAAGAGTGCATGGCCTTTGACAGCAAAGGAAAAGCCCATTCTCTGCATCAGATGTGGAACCGGCGTCACGGAACCAAATTCAACGGGGTTTCCTATCCGGTGCAGAAGGCGGCCGAAGCTGTGTATTCTGAAGCCGGACAGGCTCAGACCAAAGCTTTGACTGATTATTATCTGAAAAATGCAGCTCTTATCCGTCAGGAAATGGCTGCTCTGGGATTTGAATGCACAGGCGGGGAAAATTCCCCTTATATCTGGGTGGACAGCAGGCGGGATTCATGGGAATTTTTTGATCTCCTGCTGAACAAAGCCGGAGTTGTCTGCACGCCCGGCTCCGGATTCGGTAAATGCGGAAACGGCTATATCCGCATCAGCGCGTTCAATCATTATGAGAATGTGCAGAAAGCACTGGAGCGTATCAGAGAAGCCCTGGCCGGGTAACTGTTTTCCGCATAGAGCAGTTTTTCACAAAAAAATACAGCGGCTTATTGTGTTTTTACTCTGGAAGCCGCATTTTCGGCCCGGCCCAGGTATAACATCGGAAGCCCTGTACCGGTACAGCTTTTTGCCTTGACGGAACCACTCAATTGTCCTATAGAGATAAATGGATACTGTCCATGACCTGCGGATGACAAGCGCTGTTCCCCGTACCGGAACATTTAAGGATCAGGTGATGCCATGCTTAGCGTCAAAGATATTATGACAAAGGATGTAATTACGGTTTCCCCGGAAACAGAAATCAGCAAAGCCACGCATATTCTGCTGGAAAAACGGATTAACGGCCTTCCTGTTGTGGATGAAGCAGGAAATCTCAAAGGAATTCTGTGCCAAAGCGATCTGATAGCCCAGCAGAAAAAACTCCCTCTGCCCTCTTTTTTCACTTTTCTGGACGGATTTATACCACTGACATCCATGAAACAGTTGGAAAAACAGGTGCAGAAGGTTGCTGCCACCACAGTGGCCCATGCCATGACCCGGGATCCGGTTACTGTCACTCCTGAAACAGGCCTCAGCGGTGTGGCTGCTCTTATGGTGGACAGGAATTTTCACACCCTTCCTGTGGTCAAAGACGGAAAACTCGTTGGAATTATAGGCAAAGAGGATGTGCTTCGCACTCTGTTAAGCCCAGACGGTGCAGAGAATCACTGAATACGTGTCCGGGTTTCAGTGTTCAGATTTATTTTTTTCCTGACACCTGACACCTTAAATCACTAATTTTTAACAGGAGGAGGTAGGGATATGCCAATCAGAAAAATTGTTTACTGTACAGATTTTTCCGAAAATGCCGAGGATGCTTTTACAGCAGCACTTGAAATGGCGGAAAAATTCCGAGCAAAACTCTCCATTGTTCATGTACTGCCGCCCGTGGTAAATCCCCTGCTGACCGATACAGACTGGGTCTCTCCCTATGAACCGATTCAGTCCTTTGTCACAAAAGTTGAATCCCAGATGCACCGGGAATACGGCTCACGCATCGGAAAACATATTGATCATGAATTTGTGGTGCTTGACGGTCATGTTTCCACGGAAATAGTGAAATATCTGGAAGAAAACAAAGCTGATCTCGCTATTGTGGGATCTTACGGACTTACGGGCGTGGGGCTGGTGGTTTTCGGCAGTGTGGCAAACCGGGTTGCGCACAAGGCTCCCTGTTCTGTCCTGATTGTACGGAAAGGATCTGAAAACAAAGAACAGTAAGGCGATTTCCATGAAAAAATGTACCATCACTGTAGGGTGGGCACGGCTTTCTGTGCCCGCCGTTTCAGCAGGACGGCGGGCACAGAAAGCCGTGCCCGCCCTGCGAAAAACGGTATAATCATTAATGGAAATCACCTAAAAACCTTTCATCTGTGTTCAGGTATCCGTGGTTAAAAAGGAGCCGGGTTTTGGCAGAAGCCCGGTTTCTGAAAAAACGGAAAAAATTTATTTAAGGACGTATCTGCATTGTCTGATTCGGAACGTTTACGCTTCAAAATTCTTGAAGTCCTGGAAATACTGCGGCTGCCAGAGCATCCTTCCCGCACATTTTTTACGGATGAGGCACGGAAACTGCTGGAATGGAAAAATATGCACGGCATATCCGGACTCTGGGAGGAACCGCCGCTTATGCTCACAGCCACTTTGGATGACGGATGGGGGCATGGACTGGATGTCATCCGGCTGTATGCGGAAGCAGCCGGTGTCCGGGTGCTTCATGCAGGACTTCTCCGCACTCCGGAATTCATCATTGAAGAATGCCGGAGATATGAACCTGATATTCTTGGCATGACAGTCCTGCAGTTTGACACAGAGGAGGCACTGGCCCTGATCCGTCAGAAAATCCCGTTGAAAACGCGCATTGTCGCAGGCGGCCCCCTGTTCCGTGCTGATGCGGAATTTGCACAGCGTTGCGGAATTGATGTCACAGCAAAAGACGCCGCAGAATTCATGGCATATCTTCTTGGATGGCATAAATTTTCATCCATTTGATTTATCTGCATAAAAAAATGATTATCTTTTTATTGCCCAAAAATGGGACTTGACCATTTTCACTGCATTGTGTATCAATATCTGTAATATTCAGGAGATTATTGGTGATCATCCTTACGGCCTGTTCAGAACCGTGACCATGAGGTAGCGGTGTGCAGCCGGAATTCAGAAAACCCGGAGGAAGAATGGAAAAAATCAACATATCGGAAAAACTCCGCAGTTTTGACAAATACTGGCAGTCAAAACTGGTCAGCGATTTCAACAACCAGTCTGTCAAACTCACAAAGATGAAAGGGGAGTTTGACTGGCATCAGCATGAATCCGAAGATGAGCTGTATCTGGTTTTAAAAGGGCAGTTAAACATTGAATTTCAGAATGAGACGGTCATACTTAACGAGGGGGATTTGTTTATCATTCCCAGCGGCACAGGCCACCGTCTTATTGCTGCCCAGGATGTTCATCTGCTGATCGTGGAGCCAAAATCCACACTGAATATGGACAGAATGAAAAAACCGGAAATATCCAAATCTGCAAGTGTAAAGCCGTAAGGCAGATTTTTTCCGGAATACTGTCCGATGCCATCCTTAAATATAACCGGCAGAAATGAGTCAAACCCTCAGACATGGAAAGTGATCACAATGAAAATGACTGCTTTTCTTCAGATATCCACACATGCCGCCGGAAAATTCCTACGGATAATCTACAGTGGGATTCATACATGCCTCATCATTTTTATTCTGATTTCAGGCTTCCCTTCCGGACTTTTGGCCACTCCCCCTGAGCAGTGGTTTGCAGAAAAAACTGTCATCGTACCCATAGGGAATATGTATATCCGTCCCGCGGAAAGTGCTTCTGTCGTTGATACCCTGAAACAGGGGGACAGAATTACGGTCATTGGCAGGGAAGGGGAATGGTACATGGCCAGACTGCCGGATCAGCGGCTGGGATGGGTGCATGAAAGTCTGTTCCGGGAACTCCCTGAAGAGAATACAGATTTGCCTGAACCACCTCCCCCCCCGCCATCTGCGGAACAGCAAATTCAGGAAGAAGAGCGTCTGTCTGAAAAAAAATCTGTTCATGAGTTTCAGGCCGAGGTAAAAGTTCCCTCTGCCCGGATACGGGAAAACCCGTCTCTTTCCTCTGATGTAAATTTCGGATTGCAGAAAGGGGAAAAAGTGACTGTAATGGCCAGGGAAAAAAACTGGTATCATATCCGATCCGGGGATGGCAGAACAGGATGGGGCTTTCATTCCCTTTTCCGCATTCCGGATGAGGCAGATGAACTTCCTGCTGAAACAGCGGTACCGGCATCAGAAAGGAAAACCCCGGATGGAAAACTGCCGTTTCAGGCGGTTACAAAAATCGAAATGGCAAGGATCAGAGAGAATCCTTCTTTTGAGGCAGATGTTCTTTTCAGGATAAAAAAAGGGAAAAAAGTCACTGTCACCGATGTGAAAGATGACTGGTTCCGCATTGAAAATGAAGAGGGAAAAAGCGGGTGGGCGCATCATCTTCATTTTTCCAGACTCCCATCAGCGGTAGGCACATCCCCTGTCATCAGTTCGATCCGTTTTGAAACAGATTCTGATGAATCGGAAAAGGTCATTATCGCGTTAAACAGTTTTCATCCGCCGGATGAAACCTTTCCCCTGGATGAGGAAATCCCCAAGGTGGTATGCGATTTTTATGAAGTTTCTGTGGCAGATGGCATTGACAGGGTGATTTCTGTGAACGGAAAAATGATCCATACCATACGTCTGGGCATTCACAAAGGTTCCCGGCCCAAAGTCCGGGTGGTGGTTGACCTTGATCCTCAGAAAAAATACAGCGTTGAACAGGTGTTTTTCAAAAAAGACAATCTCTATACTCTTATATTCAAACCCATTACCGGATAACCCGCACAATTTTTTCAGAATACAGACCAGACCCCATAATCGGAAAAAACAGAACATGTTCCCAAATTGATAGTGGTTCAAATCAGTTGATTCTGAAATTCCCCTCCCCCGGCGGCAAGGTCAGGGGCGGGGAAAGTTTTTTCCGCATCATCAGCCGGTTTGACCCACTATCCCCAAACTGTTCATGATCTACAGCACTGCTTTAAGGTGATTTCTGAAAATAAATATCCCGGTTCAGTTCACAGGCACAGGGCAAAAGCTGGAAGCTTTTGATACTTTGGTGGTATATTCTTTTCTGTAAATCACCTAATTTGGCCCTGATTCCTTCCTACGGAATGCACACCGGCGCGGACATATCTGCTTCCAGAGCAAGATTTTCCCCAGGTTCAGGACGGGAAATGGTGTTGGGAAGATGGAAAACCAGTACCTGTCCATCACGGATTTCCAGATGCACACGGTAAAAGGAACCCTGAAAAATACTCTCTCTCACCCTGCCGTAAATGAGAAAAATTCCTTCTTTCCGTACTGTGTCTGAATCACCGGCAACCTGTGCGCATTCAGGCGGAATCAGCACTGTGACGGATTCGCCGTTTCTGTGGGTTGTGCATCCTGAGCGAATCTGTCCGAGAGCGGTTTCAATTATTCCGTCTGCTGCAATCTTTCCATCCAGCAGATTGTGAAATCCCAGAAAACGGGCGGCCGTGATACTGGATGGGGATTTGTACAGTTCTTCCGGTGTTCCTTTCTGTATCAGTTTTCCCCGATTAAAAAGAGCAATCCGATCCGCAATGGCAAATGCCTCGGCCTGATCATGGGTCACATAAATGGCTGTCACATTCACCTGACGGAGAATCTTCCGCAGTTCCGCAATCAGACGCTCCCGCAGTGCCCGGTCCAGAGATCCCAGAGGTTCATCCAGCATGAGCAGACGGGGACGGGGTGCAAGGCTCCGGGCCAAAGCCACGCGCTGGCGTTCTCCGCCGGAAAGCAGCGCTGTGTCCCGTTTTTCAAATCCCTGCATTCCCACCAGTTCCAGCATTTCCGTGACATGCCTGCGGATCGCAGGTGAATCCATACCCTGCATTTCCAGACCAAAGGCCAGATTTTCATACACATTTTTATGGGGAAAGAGTGCATACTCCTGAAACATCATGCCAAATTCCCGGAGGTGCGGAGGCACGGCAGTCATATCTTTTCCGTCAAAAAGAATCTTCCCCTGATCCGGTGTTTCCAGTCCCGCAATGAGGCGCAGCAGGGTGGTTTTACCGCATCCCGAAGGCCCCAGCAGACACAGGATATGCCCGCGGTCAAGTCCGAAACTTACACTTTCCAGAGCGGAGCGGTCATCAAATGCTTTATGCAGATCAGATACTTCCAGTAATTCCATAGCGGTTTTATGGTTAATGGTGAATGATTGATGTTGAGTGATAAACAGCCTGAAAAAAACGAAAATTCCTTTGTGATCTATGTGGGAGACTCCCGGATACTGTCAGTCAAAATCAGAATTCCCGGAGTTGGCCCAGCCGGATTTTTTCAATGCACAGGAATCCGGCCGCTGTCACCAGCATCAGCAGACTGCTCATGGCCATAGCCTGCCCATAATTCATAGCACCCGGCTGTCCCAGAAAACGGTAAATTGCAAGCGGCATTGTCGCAGTATGAGGCCGGGCTGTGAATGCAGTGGCACCGAATTCACCCAGACTTACGGTAAAGGCAAATACTGCCGCGACCAGCAATGCCCGTCCGATAATTGGCAGATCCACAGTCCGCCAGACCTGCCAGGGATTTGCACCCAGTAATGACGCGGCTTCCCGCAGATTCATGGGAATGCTGCGCAGAGCAGGTAAAATACTGCGCACCACAAATGGAAATGCTGCAAGAGTATGGGCTATGGGAACCAGCATCAGGGAAGTCCTCAGATTCAGTGGAGGTCTGTCCAGCGCGATGATGAAAGCAAATCCCAGGGTAACGGCTGAGGTGGAAAGCGGAAGCATGAAAACCGGATCAAGAAAAGCAGCTATCCGGCTCGCGGGTTTTGCAAGAAATACTGCGGCAGACGCTCCAAGAACAAGTGCCATTATCAAAGTAATTCCTGCAAATCCCAGGGAATTCAGCAGGGCCTGAACCGGCGGAATGAAAAAAAACGAGTCGTTTTCATTGTGAAACAGGGCAGTGTAATATACCGGAGAAAATCCGCTTTCCGTGAACAAGGAGCGCAGAATAAGGGAGAGCAAGGGAAATCCGAGAAACAGGAGTATGAAAATTATATTTGCCCAAAGTATGATTTTATCAGAAAATGAAACCGCTTTCCTCTGTGATCTGCTGCCGGATTCCGGATTCAGAGTCACGGAAATTTTCCTTTGAAATCGGGTATAAATCTGCATTATGGCAAAGGTGAAGAGAATCTGAATCAGAGAAAGCACAGCCGCCACAGGCAGATTGAAGATATGAACAGCCTGCCTGTAAATTTCCACTTCAATGGTGGAAAATCCGGGGCCTCCCAAAATCAGAATCACGCCGAAACTGCTGAAGCAGAATACAAAAACCAGCAGTCCGGATGCAAAGATCGCAGGACGCAGCAGTGGAAAGGTGATTTTCCGGAATACAGTAAAAGGAGAGGCTCCCAGCATCCGGGCTGCATCCGCAAGGCTGCTTTCCATCTGCGCCCAGAATCCGCCCACCATGCGAATCACAACACTGTAATTGTAAAATATATGCGCTGCAAGGATGATCCAGATTGTCCTGTCAATGGAAATCTGAAAGGAAAATCCGCATAATGAAACAAGAGAATTTATCAGTCCGTCTGCTCCCAGCAGGGAATCAAACGCAGCCGCGACCACAACTGTTGGCAGTACAAAGGGAACGGTGATGAATGCGCTTAGCAGTTTTTTCCCCGGAAACCGGAAACGGGCAAACACAAAGGCTCCGGGAATAGCCAGAACAAGAGTCAGGGCAGTGGAAACCGCAGCCTGCCAGAAAGTAAACCAGAAAATGCGTCCGTAATATGCACTGCCAAACACTTTCCGGAACACATCATACTGCCACTGACCTTCGGGCCTGAGACTGAGCAGAAATATTTTTATCAGGGGATAAAAATAAAACAGGGACAGAAAAACAAGGGGCAAAAGCAGAAGCAGCATCCGGGGAAGGGCACGGGGCAGCATCCCCTGCCATCCAAAGGGGATGCTGTCAATACGCATTGCACGGATTTTATCTGCGGAAAACAATAAATACCTACCTCAGCATGGTTTCGGTCCAGGTCTGAATCCACTGGTCCCGGCCTTTGTCAATCACATCCGGAGAAATCACAGCCGGTTTTTCTGCAATCACAGCATATTTGACAAAAACTTCAGGCAGTTTTGCTGACGCATTGGCCGGAAACATGAACATTTGCAGGGGAATATCTTCCTGAAACTGCGTATCCAGCAGGAAATCAATCAGTTTCCCTGCCAAATCCGGATTTTTTGCCCCTTTCAGAATCCCGGCAAACTCAATCTGGCGGAACACAGATTCATTTCCGGTCACAGCCGCAGTTGGCGCATCTTCCGGTTTTTTTTCCGCATAATGCACCTCAGCCGGCGGACTGGACGCGTAACTGACCACAATGGGACGGTTTCCTTTGGAAGCAGCGGTAAACTGCCCCCAGTATGCCTGTTTCCATCCGTCCACCACAAGCACATCATTGGCACGCAGGGATTTCCAGTAGTCAGGAAAAGCCTTTTCTCCGAAACGGGCCACAGTGCTCAGCAGAAAAGCAAGACCGGGCGAAGATGTGGCCGGGTTCTGTACAACCGTGAGTCCTTTGTATTCGGGGCGAATCAGATCTTCCAGACTTTCCGGAGGTTTGAGTCCTTTTTCCGCAAACCATTTTTTGTCGTAGTTCAGACACACATCCCCGAAATCCACAGGCAGCAGACGGTTCTGCGTATCAAGTTTGAGATGCTCCGGTATTTTCGCGAGCAGGGGAGAGGCATATGGTTCAAAAATATCCTCCCGAAGCGCACGGCTGAGAAATGTGTTGTCAACACCGAAAAACACATCTGCCAAAGGATTGCTTTTGGACAGAATAGCCTGATTCAAAGCCGCTCCCGCATCTCCGGATTTGAGAAAAAGGATCTTTGCCTGATGAGCGGTTTCAAAGACAGAAACAATTTCTTTGCTGACACTGAAACTGTCATGGCACATCAGAGTCACTTCCCGGATTTCCTGTGCATATGAAATACGGAAATCTGCACACAGGCAGAGAGCCAGTGCAGCAATGGTGATACAAATTTTTTTCATGATTCCTTATTCCTTCCTTTCTGTTTGTATAACAAAGCAGAACAAGCTTCCGGCTTGTTCCTGAGGTGCACAAGCTGGAAGCCTGTGCTGCTTTTTTATTTCATCAATGTTCCGGCTTGTTCATAAGGCGCACAGGCTGGAAGCTTGTGCTGTTTTTTTCATTTCATCAATGATTTTAATATGTTTAACCATATATTCAAATTCAATCTGTTCAATGGAATGGGAACTGAACCAGTCCGTCTGAACAGATTGAGAAAAGATGTGCGAATACTCTGCTCATTACGGCTTTTGCCAAAAGCAACGGTGCGGTCAATATTCTGATAATATTTATGGATATGTATTTTTGACATATACCATTATTTGAAACATTTCGGTTGTAAAATACCGCATTCGAAAGACCTGTCTCAGCAGAGTTTATAAAAATGTTTGGTAGTGGGTCAAAAAGGTTGATTTATGTTTTTAAATATGTATAATTATTTTTATGAAACAGTATATTCAGATTAACTGCCGCCACTGCGGCAGTGATGACCTCGTCAGAAACGGACACAGTCC
>JBFXEJ010000056.1:0-38572 GCA_050180235.1 Desulfococcaceae bacterium | reverse complement strand
GCTCGGCTGATTTGCTGACTGTGGTGACAAAACCGCGTGCATCCAGACTGATGACTCCGGTGGATACGTTTTTCAGCACAATTTCCATATACTGACGCCGGGCTTCAATCTCCGCGTTCTGCTGCCGCAGCATTTTGGCTGAAAGTTCCAACTGCTCCCGGTTGGCCCGGAGATCACGGGTCATGCGGTTAAAGGATTCCACCAGACTGCCGATTTCATCATCGCCGACATGCGCAATGCTGAATCCCAGATCGCCCTCTGCCACCCGCCTGGTTCCCTCTGCCAGTTCCCGGATGGGAATGCTGATGGATTTTGCCAGATGGAATCCAAACCATATGGCGCAGAAAACCACGAGCAGGGCCACAATGGACAGCGTGATGTAATAGGTGATCTGAATGGGACGCTTGAGGAGCTTGATCTGCTGGTATTCTTCATATCCCCTTGAAATAGCGGCAAGATTTTCCGTCAGATCAGCAGGTATCAGAGTGGAAAACACGATAAATCCCTCAGCCTTTGACCAGGCCTGTGCAAAGGGAATGGTTCCGACCGTGCGGTTGAGTTCCCCCAGTGAACTTTCTTCGGAAACCGTCAGGATATTCTCCTTTCCCCCATATTTGAGCAGTGTATCCGCAGCCAGGGGAGGCAAATCTGTTTTTGCCAGTTCCGGCCCCCTGGCACGGGTCAGACGCCGGGCAGTTCTGTCATAGACCTCCGCAGCATGAAGATTGAATTCCCTCTGGATAACCTGAATATAGCGGGCAAGATTTTCCCGCTCATCAGGGGCAAGAAGATTTTTGCCTGCAATCTGAACAGACGCTCTGCCCATAAAAAAGCGGTTCCGGGATTCCATGCCCGCGTAAAGTTCCCGTCCCACTTTCAGGGAATTTTCCAAAGCCTGCTCCACAGGCACGTTGAACCAGAACCCGATGCTGGTGGTGACAAAATTGATGGAAAAGAAAAACAGCACAGTGGTGGGAAAAAGGGTCAGCACAATAAAGGCCAGGGCCAGCCGGGTGCGGAGTTTGGTTCCCATCACCTTGCGCTTCCGGTCGTAGAGCAGCTTGACCAGATTGCGGAAAACCAGAAAAATCAGCAGGATCAGCAGCAGCAGGTTGACATTGATGAGGATGAACATCAGTATCGCGTTGGAAACCGGAAACTCCGCGCCAAAGGTGATGAGCCGGTTTTCCATATAGGTCAGAAACGCAACCGTCAGAATAATAACGAAAATGAGAATGATTTCCCGTTTGCGGCGTCTGCGATCCTCTTCGGTCAGAAAGGAAGACTGCCGTCCGGGGCTGTTTTTTCTGTGCATCATGGGGTCAGATATTCCGTTATTGCTTCCACTCTGGGAAAAGGAGTTTGAAATTTATTTTTTATATTTGGGAGTTACGCAGTTGAAATTTAACCTGCTGATTTTTATGTAAGCGAATGTTGCACTGTGCAAAATCGGTTCTTTAAAAATCAGATATTTGAAAAACCAGGAAAATTCCCATAAAATAATCTGCCCGCTCACTGGTTCAATAGCAGATAGCAGGTCAAATCAGTTGATTCTGAAATTCCCCTCCCTGGGGCGAGTTTTTTTCCGCGTCATAAGCCGGTTTGACCCACTATCACGGAAATCATGTGCTTTGGGCAAAATCAGACAGCGTTTTTGTACCCGGCAAAGCATCATGGACGGCCTTTGCAAAATTCACACAGCACCAGATAAAGAAAATAGGAATCCCGCGCGCCTGCCGTTTCCCGGATGGAGTGCATGGCAAAAATGGGTACGCCCACATCCACAGTTTTCACGCCAATCTGCGCGGAGGTAATCGGCCCGATGGTGCTGCCGCAGACCATGTCCGCACGCATGACAAATTCCTGCACCGGAACCCCGGCTTTCAGGCAGAGATGGCGGAACAGGGCTGCTGTTTCGCTGTCTGTGGCATAGCGCTGCCCCGCGTTGAATTTGATCACCGGCCCCCGGTTCAGCACCGGCCCGTGATGACTGTCATATTTGCCTGCATAATTGGGATGAAGGCCATGCGCATCATCGGCTGAGATCATCACGGATTTCTGAATCATCCTGATACGGTCTTCCGGATTTGGGCAGAGACGATCCGTCACATCTTTCAGAAAAGACCCCTGCGCTCCCGTGGCAGAAGAACTCCCAACTTCCTCATGATCACTGCATACCAGCAGACACGCTGCCTCATCCCCGGCTTTTGTTATCGCTGTCAGGCCGGTGTGACAACTGATCAGGTTATCCAGCCGCGCGGAGGTGATAAAATCCTTTTCCAGCCCCACAATGGCCGGAGGCTGTGTGTCATAAAGGAAGATGTCATAATCCAGTACCTGTGCAGGTGCACGTTCCGGATGCTCTTTTTTGATTCGGGCCAGCAGCAGATCGCGGAAATCCAAAGGCTTGTCATCCGGAGACTGCAGCAGGACAGGAGGCAGTTCTTCCTGTGGATTGATGCTTCTGTTTTTGTTGACTTCTCTGTCCAGATGAATGGCCAGACTGGGAATCACCGCAATGGGATGGCGGAAATCCACCAGCGCGCTTTCAATTTCATCCCTTCCGTTTAAAAAACTGACCCGGCCTGCCAGAGACAGATCCCGGTCAAACCAGGGATTGAGCAGCGCGCCTCCGTAAACCTCAACGCCCAGTTGCAGATAGGAATGCCGCACCATTTCCGGCCTGGGCCTGATCTTGAGACAGGGGCTGTCCGTATGTGCGCCGCATATGCGCAAACCGCTTTCCGGAAGCCGGGATTTTCCCAGGGTAAAAGCAATTAGGGCTGAATCATTGCGGGTCACATAATATTTTCCGCACTTTGACAGATGCCAGACCTCAGCCTCGGACAGCCTTGCAAAACCGGCTTTTTCCAGTGTGTCTGACATGTGTTTCACGGCATGAAAGGGCGTGGGGGAGGCGGCCAGAAACTACAGAAGTTCCTGATTGAACTGTGATTCATGCATTATTTTTCTCCTTATGGACAGATTTTCGGAAATCTTTCATTTTTCAATGGAAAAATCCCAGATCAAAGGTGCATGATCTGAGAGTTTCACCAGGGGAATCTCAAAATTCCGGGTGCGGATTTCCGGGCTGTGAAAAATGAAATCCAACTGCTTTCTGGGAGATGTGCTGGGATAGGAAGGCATTCCCCGGCCGTTTGCACTCTGCAGACCGCTGGCTGCCAGAAACAGTCCCAGTTCCCTGTCACCGGCAAACGCGTTGAAATCCCCGGCCACAATCACGGGTCTGTCTGAATTCCGTATGATTTGATAGAGTTCATGAAGCTGGTACTGACGATCCCGGAATTTCAGGGAAAGATGCACCAGAAAAATGTTCACATTACGCAGCCCCACCTCAATGACCAGACGCTTGACACCATTGCTGAAATAATGAAAATTCTGCGAGCGGATCTCCCGGTTCACCAGCAACGCATTTCCCTGTTTGTTCAGCACCGGAACCATGCGGGCCATGGAAGTGTCCGCATATTTGCTTTTGAACACATGGAAATGACTGATTTCCCTGGCAATAGCCTCGGCCTGACTGTTTCCCGCTGCACGGAAAGAACCGCTGTCCACTTCCACCAGTCCCACAATATCCGGGGCAGCGGATTTGATGAAATCAATGATCTGATTGAGATTTTTCCCGGTAGATTTCAGATGTCCGGCATAGGGAAAGGGAAAATGAAGATGGAACCCTGCACCAGCTCCATAACTGATATTGTATAAAAGAAAACGCATGATCATCCTTTCTGTGAGAATATTCTGAGGACCTGCGGCATTTGCCTGATTATAATAAGCAGGTAAGTAACCCAAGGAAAGTTTTCGACTATAAAAAAGTTGATTTTTTTGAAAACTGCTGGATTTTCTAAAAAAATTATACCTGCACATTTATGGAAATTTACTTAGGCGATTTCCATGAAAAAATGTACCATCACTGTAGGGTGGGCACGGCTTTTTGTGCCCGCCGTTTCAGCAGGACGGCGGGCACAAAAAGCCGTGCCCGCCCTGCGAAAAACGGTATAATCATTAATGGAAATCACCTAAGGTGATTTCCAGGAAAGAATATACCGGAAAAGCAGCAAAAGCTTCCAAATTTTGCCCTGTGCCTGTGAACTGAGATGGTATATTTATTTTCAGAAATCACCTTATACCAATTCGCTGTTGAATTTATACAATAAAGTGAGTTATTTTCTCTGTGTTCTCTGTGGTTTTTTCTCTCTGTGTTCTCTGTGGGAAACCGAATCATAAATATACTTTCAATAGAGATTTGGTATTATTCTCTCAAACACACCACTTTATCCCCTCTCAGGAGGGGATTTTTAAAGAACTTAACAGCCCTGCTCTCAAAAGGGGATTTTCTGAAAAAATCAATGGCGAATTGGTATGATACCGATTCGCTATTGATTCTATACAATAAAAAATACAAATCCGGAGGAGTGCAAAAATTAAGCGGAGCGATTTTTTGCACACGCGGAACAGCGGGAAAATTGACTTTATTGTATCAAATCAATGGCGAATTGGTATGATACAAAAAAAATGCCCTTTCTCCAGATGCTTTCGGAAAAAAGGCATTGTATTTATCCTGAAACTGTCAGAGACTATTCCTCAGGCTCAAAATCGCCTTTGCCTGCGCCGCAGACCGGGCATTCCCAGGAATCAGGAAGATCATCAAAAGATGTTCCCGGATTCACGCCATTGTCCGGATCCCCCTGTGCGGGATCATACACATAGCCGCAGATAGAACATACGTATTTCTTCACAGTAATCTCCTTTTTTGTTATGGTTCTTGTTAAGTGATAAAAGCAGAACAAGCTTCCAGCTTGTTCATAAGTAACTGATGTTACGCAGCCAGTTTTAAAATCAGGAATTTACCTTCATAACCCGTCATTACGGAGTAAGCCGGAATCCAGTATTTTCAACCCGTTCCGGATACCGGCTTTCGCCGGTATGACGAAGAGGCGTAACATCAGTTACTCATAATTTATGTATTCTTCCGGTTTGCGGTACTGCTCTTCTCTGGTCACATTTCTTCTTTCCCGTCCTGAATTTCCCATAACAAGATTATCAGCCCAGCTCAGACCTTTTGTCATATTTTCAGGAGGCTCCAGTGTGTCAAAATAGGCTGAAAAATCAATTCCGGGCAGCAGACCTGACAGAATGAACCGCACTTTGTCTTTTATCATCGGATCCGCAATTCGTCTTCGCTGTCCCCATTGGACAATATAGTCTTTTGACACCGGATTTTCCACTGCTGGAACATCTGTCACTGCCACATCCCTTTCGGCACCAAAGAAATAAAGCATCAGAGCCTCTTCAGAGAGCATTGCAAAATCTTCTCTTACATCGTAATAATTATAAGTGTCATTGGCAAAATCATTCATAAATTCTGCTGTAATGTCATCAGGCGTGTAATTTGTCTGTCTGCAGGTTGCATTTCTGCATCCGTAATCCACCTGTGCCTGATATTTGAGAATATCTGACAGCAAAGGATAATCCTGGTGCAGACGATACGACAGCCTGTTTTGAAAATTGATGTCAGATGCCTCTTTTACAGAAATGCTTTTGGGTATCAGAACCAGACTGGCGGGCGGGAAATAATCATTCGCGTGTGACAGTTCATGAAAAAGAAGATGGGCGGCCCGATGCAGAATATCTGTATCTGTCCGTGTGTAATAATTGTAAAGGTACTGATCATTTTTTATATATCTGGACAGTTGTCTGTATTTTAAACAGTCACCGCATCCGCTTCTGTAATCAGGACTCTGATCAATGGTGTCTTTTTCTTCTTGGGTAATCCACAGATAATCCGGATCAATATACATGGCCCCTGTGTCAGCATCATAATATGATGGCCTGATATCACTTGAAATAACAATGGCTGTGACAGCACGGAACAGATGCAGGGATTCCGCAGGCAGCATGGTCAGAAACTTTCTGAATCTTTCCGCCATCCACCGATGTGAAACAACTGTACGGTCAATAATGCTGTCAACGCCCGGGCTGAAAGATTCCTGTCCAATCAGAGGCAGTACAGATAATCCGCAGGATTCTTTTCTTTCATTTGAATAAACACAGTCCTGCAATACATTGCTGTACCGACCTGATGGATTTGCGGGGAATACATTGACGACATTTGAACAAAAAGGGGCAGATGCAAAACGGGTTGTTGTTATATCAGGCTTTTTGCCGGTAAAAAATGTTATCACATTTGAAAAATAACTGGTGCTGCCATTGTTTTTCAATGACTGCATGGCGATAGTCACATATGCCCCTTCCCACAAATCTCCAGCTATCATTCTTGTATTTTTGTCAAAATCTGCCGTATCCCAATTTTCTCCCGCATCCAAGGAAAACCACAATCTGTAACCGTCAGCCTCGTCCGGATTGTTCCATGTCAGTTTTACATTCAGTCCGTTGACAACGACATTCGGATTCGGAGGCAGTGCAAAATTCCCTGTCTGCAATATCTCTGTCTGAGAATAATCGCTCCATCCTTCCTTATTGTATGCAATCAGAGCAATATGAAAATGCGCTCCATCCCACAGTTCCGCAGAAAGCTCTTCCGTATCCGCATCCAAGTCAATATAATTCCAAGCATCATGTTCGCCATAGGGCATATACCACAATTCATAACCTATTGCATTTTCAATTTTTTCCCATGAAACAGTCGCATGCAGGCAATAAGATTTTATCTTTATTTCCGGTGTATCCAATGAAACCGCATGCACATTGCCGGGAATAAGAAAAAGAGTCAGTGCAGCAGCAAAACAAACGGCCTGCACAATCAGTCTATTCCATGTAATACATGGACAACACGCATCATGATTTTTTTTCATTTTGATATTCTCCTTTCCAAAGGTTTATGTGATTTCTGAAAATGAAAATACCTGTTCAGTCATCTGAGGGATGTTCTTTTCCGGAAATTGACTAAGGGTTTGTAAAGAAATAACCTGTACAGTTATTCTGTTCGGAAACCCTAATGGTTTTATAGCGATTCTTCATTGATTTTAACCACAAAGGACACGAAGACGGCACAAAGGTAACAACAGATTTATATCACTGTATAAAATCGGCGGCAAATTGGTATTGTTTTCTACAGCATACGATTTCAATGGAGAATTGGTATTAGAAATTCTTAGGGTTTGGAACAGGTTATTTTGATACAGACCCTAAAATCATACTGCCGGACAAAAATCATAACCGGATTTTTAAGTATCCAAACGAAAATTTTCAGGTATAACAAACCGGATTTTTTCGGAAAAATCCGGTTGTTCTGAAAATTTTATGCCTGAAAATTTATGGAACCTTACTGATTTTTATATGAACCGGCTGAACAGTCTGCTGTAACAAAAAGCATGGATTACAAAAAACTGTCCGGCACTATGGAAAAGCAGTCTATTCCGCTGACACGCTTGCCTGTGATTTGCAAAAACCGAATTTTTCAAAAAAATCCGGTTTTTTTGAAAACGTAAACGCATAAAATCAAAGTTGACAAAACCCTATTCCTCAGGCTCAAAATCGCCTTTGCCTGCGCCGCAGACCGGGCATTCCCAGGAATCAGGAAGATCATCAAAAGATGTTCCCGGATTCACGCCATTGTCCGGATCCCCCTGTGCGGGATCATACACATAGCCGCAGATAGAACATACGTATTTCTTCACAGTAATCTCCTTTTTTGTTATGGTTTTAAAACTAGTACATAACCAAAATGAATTTTATGGGATCAAAAACCGGATTTTTCCAAAAAATCCGGTTTTTTCATTCCCTGTTTTATCTTATAAAAATTAAGTTGGTCATGTACTATAACAAGCTTCCGGACTGTTCAAAAACCGCAGCACAAACTGGAAGCCTGTGCCACTTTTTTTAAATCCTTTGTATAAAATCCTTTACCTTTTCTTCAATCTCATCACGGACTTTGCGCATGAAAGCAATATCCTTTCCAGCCGGGTCAGGCACTGCCCAGTCTGTTTTCTGCGCGCCCGGTACAAAGGGGCAGGCTTCGCCGCAGCCCATTGTGACAATATACTTGGGATTCCCGGCTTTTATGGCATTGTCAATGGACTGGGGGATGCGGAATTCCATGTCAATGCCTTTTTCAGCCATAACCTCTTTCATCATGGGATTGACCTGTGCTGCGGGTTCACTGCCGCCCACGACCACATCCAGCCGATCTCCGGACAGATACTGTGCAAATGCCCCGGCCATCTGACTGCGGCACGCGTTTTCCCTGCACGCGAACAGGATTTTTTTTCTGTTCAGAAAAGGCGCAAGCAGTTTGGCAACTGCGTCTTTCACATCCTGATGCACAGTGGGATGTTTTTCCATATCCCCCTTGTGTTCAATCTGCCAGTAATACAGACTGCCATCATACTTTGCTCCGACTGCGTCAAAAAAGTATTTGGCAGTGAGATCAATGCCCACAAAGAGGTTTTTCCCTTTTGTCGCACCCTGGGAAATCATAAACCCCCGGCGCATGTTCCGCCCCGGATCGGTCAGATTCAGGCGGTATTTGCGCGCCCAGAGAGTCTGGCTTCTGTCAATAAGTGCCTTTAACTGTGCTGTTACATTGTAGAAAAAAACAGGGGACGCGGGAACCACCACATCTGCCCTGCGAAGCAGTGAATAGATTTCCGGGTCCATGTCATCTTTGATGGGACACAGACCTTTTTTCTCGCAGGTAGTGAACTCTTTGCACGGTTCAATATGCTTTCTGCATACATCCGCGATATGGGTTTCCGCGCCGAGTTTCTGTGCCTCTTCCATGAAAAGATTGAGCAGAAACTCTGTATTTCCTTTTTTGCGGGGGCTTCCCTGCAATCCTAGTACAAACATGGCGGAAAATCCTTATTTTTTGTGACAGGCACTGCAGGAAGTGGGGCCGGTTTTCACGCCCTCTTTTTTCTTTTCCTTATGACATGCAATGCACTGGGCGTTCATCACCTGTTTGGCTTTCAGTTTGTTTTCGGCTTTCATTTTGACAATGATGCCGGGTTCCTGGGGAAAGAGTTTATGGCAGAGCTTGCAGTCGCCCAGCACAGTCTGATGCTGCTGATGGGGAAAGGCGATATCTCCCATATTTGCTCCGCTGATCACTATTTTCTCTGCCCCTTTGTTCTGCTCTGCAATGGCAAACACCGCTATGCAAAGCACACCGAATGCAATGATGACAATCTTTTTTGTGTTCATTCCTTTGCAAATCCTTTCGTGTTGAATTGTTCTGTAAAAAACCCTAAGGGTTTTCAAAACCCTTAGGGTTTGACCAATAAAAAACGTCAATACGCCTCTTCCAAATCCTCTTTGCTGACTTTTCCCTTAAACAGACTGTATGCCCAGGTCTGATACGCAATGACAAGCGGAACAAAAATCAGTGCCACAATGAGCATGATTTTCAGGGTCAGCGGACTGGATGATGAATTAAAGGCTGTGAGGCTGTAGGCAGCATCAATGCTGGACGGAAACACGGCCGGAAACAGACCGACAATTCCAAAGAAAGTGCAGCATACAATGGCCAGAGCAGAGGAAAACCATGCTGTGAAATAAGCCTTTTTCATCAGGAATATTTTGGTCTGCACAAAAGCCGCAACATTGATGATGATCAGCAGGAAAAGCACAGGACTGGCGTAATAGTTGTCATAGAGTTTTGTTTCGTATTTGGTGGCAATAAGGAAAAGAACCGCCACAGCCAGCATGACCCACCATACGCCGTTGGCAAAACGGTCTGCCCGTTCCTGCAGTTGATCTTCTGTTCTGATAGTCAGCCACAGTGCTCCGTGTTCCAGAAAAAGGAAAAGAAACAGCAGACCGCCAAGCAGTCCGTATCCGTTGAGCAGTCCCAGAAGGGTTCCGTGATACCCATGTGCGTCAATGGGAAGGCCCCTGAAGATATTGGCAAAGGCCACTCCGAACAGAACAGCGGGTGTCACGCTGCCGATGAAAATGCACATATCCCAGATTCCGCGCCAGTTGTCATTGTGAACCTTGGAGCGGAATTCCATTGCCACCCCGCGCAGGATCAGCGCAAAGAGAATAAGCATCAAAGCTGCATACAGAGAGGAAAACATGGTTGCATACAGCACAGGGAAGGCTGCAAATGTGACTCCGCCTGCTGCAATAAGCCATACTTCGTTGCCATCCCACAGCGGCCCCATTGAGCTGATCATAATCCGTTTTTCTCTGTCAGTTTTTCCCATAAAGGGAAGAAGGGTGCCGATGCCGAAATCAAAACCCTCTGTCATGAAAAAAACAGCCCACAGCAGGCCCCAGAGAAAAAACCAGGTAATCTGCAATTCCATAATATCACCTCCCCCTTATATTTCTGCCGGATTGGCGGTTTGAGGTCCTTTGGCGGCATTCTGGGCAATAAGCCAGAATCCCACAGCACCCAGCAGGCCATAGACCAGAATAAACGCGGCCAGGGATATGCCCACCTGGGAAGCCGCAATGGGTGAGGCAGCCTCAGACGTTCTCATAAGTTTGTAAACGATCCAGGGCTGACGGCCCACCTCGGCCACCACCCATCCGGCCAGGTTCGCTATATAGGGCAGAGGAAGGGAAAAGAGCATGGCTGTCAGGAAAACAGGGCTGTCTGCCAGACGTTTACGCACCATCCAGCCAATGGCCGTGATCACGATAAACCAGGTTCCCAGAGCAACCATAAGACGGAATGCGCCAAACGTGATAAGCACCGGTGGCCGGTCTTCTTTGGGGAAATCTTTGAGTCCCCTGACCTCGCCGTTGAAATCTCCGGTCACCAGAAGGCTGAGCATACCTGGAATTTCAATCATTTCAAGGATATTGCGCTCATTTTTCTCATCAGGAATCACCAGCAGATAAAAAGGAACATTGCTTTTGGTTTCCCAGTGGGCTTCCATAGCGGCCAGTTTTTCCGGCTGCACTTCGGCCACATGGGAGCCGTGGAAATCGCCGATCACAGCAACAAACAGAGAAGCAGCAAGCCCGAAGGGCAGTGCGGTTTTAAAGGAACGGGTGAAAAAATCCACATTCTGTTTCTTCAGCAGATGCCACGCGCTGATGCCCATGACAAAAAAAGCGCCCAGTACAAAAGCGCCGCTTACCACATGAAGAAATTCCAGCCAGGCAAAACCGTTGGTGATGACTGCTGTGAAATCAGTAAGTTCAGCCCTGCCGTTGTTAATGTCAAAACCCACCGGATGCTGCATCCATCCGTTGGCTATCAGAATCCAGATTGCTGACATACTGGAGGCCACTGCAATCAGCCACATACACGCAGCATGGGCTTTTTTGGACAGTTTTTTCCATCCGAACACCCAGACACCGATCAGGGTGGATTCCAGGAAAAAAGAGGAGGTGGCCTCAATGGCCAGAAGAGAACCGAAAATATCGCCTACATACTGGGAATATTTGGACCAGTTGGTTCCAAACTGGAATTCCAAAGTGATTCCGGTGACAACGCCCAGGGCAAAGTTGATCAGAAAGAGTTTGCCCCAGAATTTGGTCATGCGCAGCCAGGTTTCATCCCCTGTCCGGACATACTGGGTCTCCATATATGCGACGAGCATGGACAGGCCCAGTGTCAGCGGAACAAACAGATAATGGAACATGGTGGCCGCTGCAAACTGCAGGCGCGAAAGCAGCACAACATCCATAATCTCTCCTTAATTATGAAAGGTAAGGGTTGTAAAAAAATTCCGGATTCCGGATGGTAAAAAAAGCAGTCAGTCAATAACTGTGTTCTGTTTTTTATATACAAAAGAGACCGGAACCCGCCGGGAAACAGTTTCCCGCAGTTTCCGGTCTCCGCAAAACACAGTTTTTAATAAAAATCATTTGGCAAATTAAGTGGTTCCTTCCAGTTTGCACTGGGTGAAATCTATCTCTTTGCCGCATTTGCTGCATTTATGGGGCCTGTTGAATTCATCGGAAAAAATTTCCTTTGCTTCTCCGCAACTGGGACATTTGCAGGAAAAGGATTTCAGACTTCTGAAATCTTCAAAACCGGGACAGTGCTGAGGTGTGCTTGCCATGATATCCTCCTTGTGAACTGGTTAATTTAAATAACACAATCATATGCCGTCATATGCCTATTTGGCAAGTTTTTTGACGATTTCCTTTCCATAGGACTGGGCCATCTGAATTCCGCCGCCCAGGGAAGCGGATTTGAGCATCAGGGCATCTCCCACCATATCCATTTTGAAAATGTTTTTCATGGTGTCAAAGATACGGCCCGGTGCCTCTCCGCTCCAGCCGTATGCCCCGAACGCGCCCCCGACCTTTCCTTCCAGTCCCGCTTTTTCAGCCATGAAAAGCATGGTTTTCATTTTGTCCATCATCTCACCATGATAGGTGGCTGACCCGAAAACCAGCGCATCATAGCCCTGCAGATCGGTTTCCTTTTTGATTTCCTTGACATCCGCCACAAAGGCTTCCATCCCGGAAATCCGGATCCCCTCACCGATCAGTTGAGCGATTTTTTCTGTCTCTTTGGTTCTGGAGGCATACACAATCAAAACTTTTGGCATTTTCTCTCCTTATTTGATCCGTTTGTCAATACCTTCTTTGGAACAGTCCGGAGTATAGCAGGTGTTGTTGACAAATTCACACTTCTGCCTGCATGAGGGACATTCCGCAGGAGGAGCCTGTGCCTCCAGTGTATATCCGCATTTCTGACATTTCCAGCTTGTCATAAATCCCCCCTTTTCAGTTGCCAATTATCAGTTATCAGTTGCCAGTTACCAGTTACCAGTTATCAGTTGCCAGTTGCCAGTTGCCAGTTGCCAGTTGCCAGTTACCAGTTACCAGTTACCAGTTACCAGTTACCAGTTACCAGTTACCAGTTACCAGTTACCAGTTATCAGTTATCACTGTTCACTGTTCACTGTTCACTGTTCACTGTTCACTGTTCACTGTTCACTGTTCATTGTTCACTGATAACTGTTCACTGTTTACTGATAACTGTTCACTGTTCACTGTTCACTGTTCACTGATAACTGTTTACTGACTATGCTTTCCAAAACCCGTGAATATTGCAGTATTCTCTGGCTGTCACTTTGGCAGCATCAACTTTGAATACAGCTTCGGGTTTGTCTCCGGGTTTGAGGAACTGCCTGTAGGTTTTTCCGTCTGCGATAATTTCAACCCACTGGATATAATGCTTCTCTTCCATGGGATGGGCCACGGAACCCACTTTCACCTTCACGCCCCCGTCAATTTTTTCAATAACCGGAACATGTTTTTCCTTGGCAGCATCCACGGTGTTTTCCGCCATCAGTTTCATGGGTTTGCCGCAGCAGACCAGTTCACCTTTGCCGCCGACCAGTACCTCAACGATATTGCCGCATACCTCACATTTGTAAACCTGCAGTCTTTCCGCCATTCATTGCTCCTTTCGATGTTTTCAGGGTTTTGTGGTTATAAAGTTGACAACAATACAGAATGAATTTGGGACGCCGCAGCCGGATAATGGGAAAAAGTCATAAAAAATGCAGAAAACTATGACTGTCTCCTGACAAAACGGTACGGCAGTCAGATTTTCTAATATATATTCATTTCATGAATTTTTCAAGTTTTTATGATAAATCCTTTTCTGTATAAATATTTTCAGACAGTTGTCAGTATTATCCGGTATATGTTTCACAGCTTCCCGCCCTGCCGCAGACGGCATTTTGATCCGGTTTCCCGGAAGCAGGAGGCAGCAGAACCTGTCTGAAAATTGATATATCCCATAATATCTGAGACTCTTTTTCATATATTGTCCTGAACAGTTGTTTTTTCTGAAAGGAATATTATAATTCTGTAAAATTTTCAACAGAAACCGCTGCCGCAGGACTGCGGCGGAAACAGGAATCATGGGAGGTAAAATTTTATGAAAAAAATATTGTGCAAAACCGGGGTATTGTGTTCTGTTTCCTGTATCATCCTTTTTCTTGCTTTGGCAGAATTCATGGCAGTTCCTGACGCTCAGGCCGGGCGGTACAGGAGGGAAAATGAGGTGACAGAGGCTGTGCATAAGGTCAGCCCTGCCGTGGTCAATATCAGTTCGGAATATGCGGTACAGCAGAGTTCCGGCCCTTTTTTCCACGCGGATCCTTTTTTTGACTCCTTTTTCAGGGATTTTTTTGATCCGGCTCCAAGACGGGAATACAAACGCAGCAGTCTGGGTTCAGGTGTCATTATTGACGGAAAACAGGGATTTATTCTGACCAATGCCCATGTGATTGCCCAGGCCGGAAAAATTACGGCCATCCTTAAAGATGAGCGGGAATTTGAGGCCACTGTTGTGGGCGCGGACACAGATTCGGATCTGGCTGTGCTCCGCATAAGTTCCGGAGAACGGCTGCCCTCTGTGGAGATGGGAAATTCCGAAGACCTGATGATCGGAGAGGATGTCATAGCCATTGGCAATCCCTTTGGTTTTTCCCATACAGTCACCACAGGAGTCATCAGCGCGATCAACCGGAGCATCCGCACAGAAGACACGGTTTATCACGATTTTATCCAAACCGATGCATCCATCAATCCGGGCAACAGCGGCGGGCCTCTGCTGAACATCAACGGAGAACTCATCGGCATCAACACAGCCATTTATGCCAAGGCACAGGGCATCGGTTTTGCCATTCCCATCAGCAAGGCCCGGCGGATTGTGGAGGAACTGATTCAGTACGGCGAAGTCAGTGAATCATGGGTGGGAATCACAGTCCAGCATCTGGATCCCCGTCTGGCAGGATACCTGAATATGCAGGGACAGAGCGGAGTCATGGTCAGAAGTGTGGATCCGGGAAGTCCCGCACACAAAGCCGGTATAGCGGAAGGAGATGTGATTGTCTCAGCGGATCGTCAGGAAATCCGATCCACCGGTGATTTTTATGCTGTAATGAAAGGGATTTCTCCGGGCGACACCCTTAATCTGACCCTGATGCGCAAGGGCAAAACATGGAAAGTCCCGCTCAGAGCCTCGGTGTTTCCTGCGGAACAGGCCGCGGGGCTGGGATATGAAAGGCTGGGCGTGAAAGTGCAAAATCTTTCCGGAGGACGTCAGCGCGGGGCAGAAGGCGCTTTAATCAGCGAAGTGCGCAGGGATTCATATCTGGCCCGGATCGGGGTTCGTCCCGGTGACATTATCCGGCAGATGGATGAAATGCCGGTACGGAATACCGCAGAGTTTGAAAAGGCCGTGCTGAAATACCGGAACAAAAGCTCTGTAGTGATTCTGCTCCAGCGGGGTGAACAGGGGTATTATATCACAGTGAAGATGTAATGGCCTGATGGTAGCGATTTTATGGCAGGAGCAGGCAGGTGGGCATAATCTGATTATGCCCACCATGTGATTTTATCAACAAAACGCTGTCTGATAAGGGCTTGCAGAAGTTCACAGTTTTAAAGAACGGCTGCTGTTTTTTGGCTTAAATCTCTTTCCGTCAAAGGAAACTGCCCCCAAATGGTTGTTTCCTTTTTGGTATTTATGTATTTCAAATTCTCCGTGCTGCGTATCAACGGAGATGATGAAATCAGAATTCGGGATTGTATAAATCATTCTGTCCCGATTATTTACTTTTAAATTTCCTGTTGCGTTCTGCCATTTTTGGACATCTGCTATACGTTCTGCTGTTTTCCTGATGATACCGACTCTTTCATTTGTCTCAAGTTGAGACAGTTTTTGGTAAAATTTTTCCCAGATTTGATCGCTGTTCATATCCAAGTCAGTATTTTCAGTGATATAAAGACTGTATATTTTTAGCAATGGTAAAATATTCTGCCGTTTGTTTTCAGGGATAAACCGGGGTTTATAGGATAACCAATCATATAAATCTGCCAAAAACGGCAGATGACAGTCAATTATACCAAATCGACATTGAAAACATACAATAAAATCATATTTTTCTGTTTAATTACAGTAGATTGATTTTTTTCAAAAGCATATTTTCAACGGTGATTTGGTATTACATGATGTTTTTTCGCAGCATGTTTGACGGATTTCTGTTCTGAGATGATTTCTGCCTGTTCGTTCATTCTGTTTATCTGAACGGTCAGACGACAGGTATCCCATTTTTTGTCACTGTCCAGACTGATTGCCAAAGACTGTTTCAGATATGCAGCAGCAATGCCAGTAATTTCATGATCTTTGCCGTCAATGGTGACAGACATTACATCATAATCTGTTTTCTGCGGATCATCTTCTGTGATATAAGGGGAATCAAAAATACCCAGCAGAAAGATATAAACCGGATCACTGAAATCAGACATTGACTGCAAAAATTCAAAAACAGTCTGCGTATCAGTGATTTGTTGCTGTGCAAAATCTTCCCGTCTTCTGAAAGCAAAAGAATCTTCTTCCAGAGATTCAATGAGTTCTTTCAGTAATCTGCCCAATTCGGCTAAATCTGTCAACCACCTGCGGGCTTGATTGTCATCGCTGGCAGGTACAAGGGATAATTCGTTGAAAAATATGTCCATCCGTTTTTTCCCCTAAAACAGTTTTGCCATTGAATTTGTCCATTCGTCAAAAAAGCCTTTGGGGATACTGGCCTTTGTGCCTTCATCGGTTTTTCTGTGCAGTTTGCCTTTTCCGTCAATCAGAACAGAGGTAATCCTGCTGCAATTGTCTTCTTCATTTCTTTTGAAATAAAAAGCAATTACATTTTTTTCATCTATTCTCTTTTCCCGTGCTGCAATCCGGATGCCGTTCAGAATGTGATCGCTGTGGGTTTCGATAAACAACTGCGCTCCGCTTTGTGCGGCTGCGGCAAATAATTTACCCAGTTCGGATTGCCCGCGCGGGTGTATATGTGATTCCGGGTTTTCTGTCAGAATGAGTTTGTCTTTTTCAGCCACAAGCAGAGACAGGATAACCGGCAATACATAGGTTAAACCAAATCCTACATTTTTTGGTTTATATCTGTGTGTTATGCCGTTGTCCGTATCGAACTGAAAATCAAGGCGCACTTCCTCATTTGAAATTGCTTCTGTTTTAAGCCTTACGCCCGGAGCAATTTCACTTAACCATGCTTCAGTTTGGTGAATGAGTTTGCGGGATTTTGCATTGGGATGGTGTAATATCTCATTGACTTCATATTTGTCTCCGAAAAGATGCAGAAAATGGGTGGCATATTCACCGGATAATCCCAAATTGTTTTGATTTTCAACCATTTCAACTGAAGCAGGATAGGCATTTTTTGTTCCGATACGTTCTGCACAGAGATATTGAAATGCTTTTGTAAATACAGTGCATTGCTGTAACTGCTCTGCTGAATATTCTGATGCAGACCTCAGCACATCTGCGTTTGCTTTTGTGAGAACATCACAGTCAAATCTCCATTCAAGACAATTGTTTTCAGATAAGGTTAATCTGAAAACAATTTCTTTTTCCAGACCGAACTGATAATAAACATCTTCAGCAACTCCGGCATCAAACAGGTTATGATTCGGGTTGCTGAGTTGCAATTTTCCCTGTCCGATTTCAGGGCTTTGTTTTAATAATAGTAAGGTTTGTATAAGTGAACTTTTGCCTGAACCGTTTAAGCCGGTCAGTAAATTTAGGTTCCGTATTTCCAAATCTGTTTCTTTGAGTGATTTGAAGTTTTTGATGTATAAATTGCTTATCATTGATTTTCCCCTTACTGTGGAGCGTGTAAAGTTAGTAATTTTTCTGCTTCTTTTTCCCCTTTTTCAATGGCTGTTTCCACTGCCTGTTTTGCAAGATCAAGAAGATGTTCACTTTGCTGGCGGAGGTGAAAACTGGTTTGGATTTTTTCGGAAATTTGGGTTTGAATTTCTTGATCTATAATTGGTATCTCTAATTTTAAAATATCTTCATCCTTGATGACTGGATAAGAAGTTCCACAATTATATTTTAAGAGTAACTCCCGCAAAAGTTGTGTTCGCAACAGCGTTTGTAATGTTTCTTTACGAATAGGCGAGTTTTTATTTTCACGCAGAACTGTAAATGCACCGCTACAAATCAGATCTTCTTGATCAAAATCAATAATTGCAACTGCACCACGATTTGGGCGAACTTTTGAAATCAATAAGTCCCCTTTTTTTAATTTAATTTTGGCATTATCAGGTAAATGTTGTATTTCAATAAAGTTAAAACTTGCTTTTCCGGTTGAAACAGAAATATCGCTAATTTCAATATAGTTAAAGCCAATTTTATCTTTTTTGAAATCTGATCTATTCTGATAAAAATAATCTTTTATTCTACAAAAGCCATTTTTATAATTCCTAATACATGATTCTAATTTTTCATATTTTAGCTGATAATATTCGGAATCTAACCTACCGGAACTCAGGAAAGAATCTTTAAAGGATTTGATATTGACGTTTTCGGTTGAGGGTTGAAAATCTGTTAAACCTAATGTTTTTAAAAGCAGATTTTCGGCAGATGCGTAAGTAATTTTGCTTTCTTCTAATTTACTTTGTGCTATATAGAATTGTTTTTCAATAATATCCTGAAACTGAGCAGAAAAAATTGGCACGATAATAGTTTTCAAATCATCCAAATTAAGCCCTTTTTGAATAGCTCCTCTTTCTTTTCTCAAAAGGAGAGATCTGCCATAATTAGAGTTTAAATATGTAACTAAATAAGCAGAACTAATCTTTTTTGTTCGAATGATGGTGCTTTTACAGCTAAAAATAGCGGGCAAATCCTTTAGTTGGACAATACAAGCATTTCCAATTGTTCCAACAACTGAAACTAAAATATCTTTCTCTTTTAACGAATATTTCGATAATCTGGAAAAATCATTTTCAGGAATGTATCTGTTTTCATTATCTTGAAGGATAAAAGGTTTTACATCTTGTCCTCTCACATAACGATATTTACCTTTAGAAATATAGTTATCCGTATTAAATGAGGAACCAAATGGGCCAATTAAAAACGATGCTAAATTTTTAAGTTCTGAATAAGTTTTTTCCCTTACAATTTTTTCAAAGTACAAAAATTGTTTTCGATAATATTCACTGTCAATTCGTCCAGAAAATTCCAGTTCACTTAACATCACCTCGCTAACTTCCAACTCTTCCAGCAGAGAACAATAGTTCACTTCATCAAAGGAGTCGAAGTCAAAAAAAAAAGACAATTTTTCCTTTTTCGCAAATTCAATAAATGCCTCTGCAATCCCGTCCTGCGTCAGTCCGTCATGATTGAAAAGATCATGTTTTACAATCAGATGCCCGTGCTGATCCAGCAATGGCTCTCCGTTTTCCTGCTTTACATAAATCTTATCTCCGCTGTTATCTTTGCTCGGTTCCTGCATGGTGGCAAAAAAAATGGGATAATCCGCTTTGCGCGGACAAATTCCCTTATCATCCGTCCAGTTCTGCAAAAACAAAACAGAAGTTTTGGTTCCGGTATGGGGTTTGAATACATTTCCATGCAGCCCCACCACTGCCAAAATTCTGCAACGGTCAGCAATATATTCCCGAATGCTTTTATCTGATGAATTGTTAAACCGTCCCTGGGGCAATACTACAGCCATCCGGCCGCCGGGTCTCAGAAAATCCAGATTCCGTTCAATAAAAAGAATATCTCTCCCCATTGTATTGGCCTGTTTCAGTTTTGCTTTTCTGAAAGTGCCATCTGACATTTTAATAATCTGTTCGCCTTTAATTCCCAAAAATTCAGGAAAATTAGGTTCTTTAAGTGAATAATCCCAATAGTCTGAAATTCCTTCTGCACTGATTTTTGAATACAGAACACTTTTTGCCAAATCATATTTTGTCAAAATCCGGGTTTCTTTAATATCGCCTGCAAAGGGCGGATTTGCCATTAAAATATCAAACTGAAAGCACCTGTCATCATTGCTTTTCCGCATCTTCTTTAAACGCTTCCAGCCTTCATGATAGGTATCAATCCATTCCGTATCTTTTTCCGTGCGCTCATTCCATCGGTCATAATCCAGAGTGTTCAGATGAAGCACATTGGTCTGTCCGTCTCCTGCAATCAAATTCAGTGTCCGCCCCACACGCACAGCTTTTTCATCAAAATCAATTGCAAAAACCTTTTCATGCACATAATCCTCACAGCGTGCCGGTTTTTTTTCTGATGTAAACAAGTGACTTTGGGGAAGCCCCTCATCTTCCAATATCTGTTTCCACACATGAAAAATGGTATGCACCGGAAAACCGCAACTCCCTGCGGCTGTGTCAATCATGGTCTCATCTTCCTGGGGATTCAGCATTTTTACACACATATCAATAATATAACGGGGAGTAAAATACTGTCCCTTTTCACCTTTGCTGGTTTTGTTGATGAGATATTCAAACGCCTCATCCACCACATCCAGATTGGAATTGAACAGTTTCACATCCTGCAGTGAGGACACACAGATGGACAAATGGGAAGGCGTGAGATCAATTTTGGTATTATCTGTAAAAACGCCTTCCCAGCGGTTGCGGGCTTTTTCAAAGAGTTTCTGTATTTTTGTTTTCAGTTCAAATTCAGTATCTCCGTAATTCCGGAATTCCAACTGGCGTTTTCTGTTCCGTCCGCTTTCCATTTCATCAAAAAGTTTGGTAAAAATGAGTTTGAACAATTCCTCAAACACATCCACTCCCGCATTTGCAAGTACCTCATCTTCCATTTCCAGAATCAGATCTTTTAATGATTTGCGTTCTTTCAGGAGTTTATCGTTTTTAATCAAATCAGCAATTGTCCACCGTTCGGTCAGAACATCTGAAAGTTTCTGATCCGCATGAGGGATACGGGGAATATCTTCAAAATAATTGGGATCTTTGCGGTGATAATATGAAATCTGATCGCCGTTTGTCCAAATGCCCATTGGCGCGCCGGTGGCATTGCAGTAACTTTTAAGCTGTTCTTTCCCCTGTTTCAGTTTCGGTTTTTTCAGTTCAACAATAATATAAGGGACATCCGGACGGTCTTTATCCGTAATCACAATGTCTGCACATTTTTTCTCCACACCAAAGGAAACCGGATATTCCAGTTGAATACGTGCAACCGGATAATTATATTCATGCGTCAGAACCCGCAGATAAAGCTGCCTCACGATTTCTTCCGGAGTAACATTAATCTGTTTTCCACGAATCAGGCACTCCACCTTATAAACAGATTTGTCTTTGGCTTTTTTTTCAATAATCTGACGTTCCAGATCATCCAGCAGAGGCTGCTTAAACTGGGCTAATCTGTAGTCCGAATCTTTGAGGATCTCTTGTAATTTTATTGTCAAAACAAACTCCTGTCAGCCTTTTCAGGTGCATCAGGCATATGATTGGTTGCGGACATCCGCTGTTGATGAATGACAAATTAAGCGAACGTGTTTAAGTAACAGTATAATTTTTTTACAGATTGATTTTTTACCATATCATGTAACAGTGGTCAACAGAAATTATATATATTCATCCGGCACTGATTGCCGGAATGGTTTCACCGTGTCAGACTGCTGTAAATCCTCAGCAGTTTGTCCGGGAGTTCCCGCACATCAGATATTACATTGTGATGAAAACTGCCATAGAGTTCATCCAACTGCTCATCGCCCACAATATTGACCGTGATGGCCCGTGCATGGATATTTTTTGCACGGGCCTCGGAAACGGCCCTGCGCGTATCTGCAATCGCGTATTCCCGTTTATAATCCGTATCATTTGGAAATCCGTCACTGAGGATAATCAGAATCCGCACTTTTGCAGAAACCTGCTCCAACTGCCGGGTTGCATGGCGTATGGCTGCTCCCATCCGCGTACTGCGCTGGGGCGACATGCCATTGATACGGTTTTTCACATTGTCATTTACAGACTCGTCAAAATCCTTAATCCGGAAGTAATCCACAGACAGCCTGCCTGTTCCGGAAAATCCTGCAATGGCAAAATCATCCCCGACCACGCCCAATGCCTCGCAGAACAGAACAATGGCCTCTTTTTCCATATCCATCACAGTGGACTGGGAGCCGAAAACCCGGTTGGCAGTGGATCGGGACAAATCCGTGAGCAGCAGAACAGCCACATTGCGCTGCTGTTTTATGCGTTTGATATACAGGCGATCTGATGGCATAAGCCCGGCTTTTCTGTCAATGGCAAAATCCAGCAGAGCCCGGTAATCAAATTCATCCCCTTCAGTCCATTGCCGCAGAATGGTGATGTCTTCGGGTTTGAGCATTTCAAAAGCCCTGCGGATGGAGCGCACAAGGGCATAGTGTGCGTGCAGGGTGCGCGAATAGAAATCTGCCGGAATCTCTGTCATAAACCGCTCTGCCACCCTCACATGATCCGGAAGATAGTCAGCCGTATTACTGTCCCATTCTTTGTAGCGGAAAACCGGATAAGGGGAAGATTCGCTTTCCTGTAAACCGGTTCCCGCTGTGCCCAGAATTTCGGACAGATCAGGCAGTAAGAGATCGGAACTGATAACTGTCTGTGACAAATTTTCAGGAAATTCCTCTTTCTGACGGGACAGAACGAGTTCCTCAATATCTTCACTGCTCAGGCTGCCCTGTTTTTCCAGCAGTTTTTTCTGAATATCAGAGATGTATGTTTTCAGTCCGTTTTCTTCCAGCCGCACTTTTATCTGCCTGGCTTTGTGTCCCACATCCCGGAAAGCCGCATACACCATATCAGGCCGCAGTTTCCGCTTATAAGGAATTTTCAGAGCGGTATAATTTTCTTGATTCAGAGGTTCTTTTATCAGAAATTCCATCATCTCTGCCAGTTCCGGATAAAAACGCCATACCAGTCCCGCGCAGATTTCCGCTTTTGCATCTTTATTCACAGTATCTTCAAAATATTGGATAATCCCGCGCAGCAAATCACAGTGATCTGTTTTTATATCCTGCCTTTTTTCGTTCCTTTCGTGTGTTTCGCGGTTAAAAACCCACAGATATTTTTCACTCTCTGAATCAGATGAACAGTTGCTTTCTTCCGGAGACTCCCCCATCGCTATACACTTGTAAAGAAAGCGCAGAGGTTTTTCAGCAGGAAAAGTTTCTTCTATGTGTTCCATTTCTTTGCACAGAAGCGGAAATGATCTGCGGGAAATGCCGGGATAAAAATGCTTCAGCAGGATGCGGACTCGTCCCTGTTCAAAGATATTGAACAAATCCTCTGCAAGACAGGGAATGGGAAAAAGATGAAAAAACATTTCCATATCTGACAGATTTTTCGGAAGATCAGCCGGAAGTTTCAATTCTGCATCCCAGTGACGGATTGCGCGTTCCAGATCAAAATCAAATGTGCCGAATTCATAAAAAGCTGATTCCAGTTTGGCAAGGCATTTGCAGAATCCGGTATTTTCCGCGACGGTTTCGCATTCGCAGATATAATCAGGCAGGTAAATATGTTTTCCGTCCGAGCATACCAGCGGCATTTTCTGCTCTTCCGGAAAGAAGATTTTAGGTACAGAACTCATAGAACGGACAGACAGACCGGAATCGGTGCGCGCCCGGAGATAGCGGTTCAACTGTGCGCTTATCCGGGGAAGAGATACGGTGATCAGCAGAGCTTTGTACGCATCCATACCGGGTTTTGATTCCAGAGAAAGAAATTTTCTGCCGGCAGATTCACTGCGCTCAGATTTTTCCAGTCCCAGGGTGACAAAGGTTTTCAGGCCTTCTTCTGAAAGCAGCACCAGTCCCTTTTCCAAAGCAGTCAGAAAAGGGGCAGTCAGGGAAACATCCGCGCGTGCGATCCTGCGTATCTGGGAAACCTGCCAGCTTTGCTTTTCCGGAGAAAAACGGCTGACAGAATCAGGGACAGCGCGCGCCAGATGAAGACTTTCTTTGTAAGGCAGTTCCTGGGAAAAGACATCATGCAGCAGTCCCATAAAAGCGGTGACTGCCGCATGATTTTCCCTTTCCAGAAGCACAGAAAGATAATCCAGAGGTTTTTTCAGGATATACTCACCTTTGGCAAGCATAACCCGGACAAGTTCGGGAAAACGGTCAAGACAGTCCTGGTGCCCGTATTTCAGAACCGGAACCCAGTACAAAGCCATCATGCGCCCCAGATTCAGTCCTTTTTCACAGGAGATGTGGAGCACATCCCGGTATGCGGCCACCCGTTCCGAAGATGCGTCCCCGATCAGTTCGGAATATCCATTGGCTGCGATTTCTCCCAGTTCAATATCCTGAACAAAGGCCCAAAGAATATCCTCTTCTGCTGCGTCCAGATCAGCGCGGGAGAAAGTTTTCGGCTTTTTTTCAAGAGCGGCCAGAATTTTCCCGGTCAGATCCGGATCAACAATCCTGAGTTTTTCAAAACAGTTGTCATAACTGCTGCTGTGTTTCATCTCTGTCTGTTAAACAGGCCTGCTCATGCGCAGTCCCCATTCCCTTATAATCATAATGTTTTCCTTCAAAACATATTTTTTGGCATATTGATGTGAAAACCTGGATATGTCAAAAATTTTCATCTAATTTCAGGAGAATATGCCAGATGTTTTCTGAATTTCAGACTGATTCCTGTCAGCAAACGCCTCATCATCAACAAAAAACATCTTCATTTCGCCTTTGCCTTTCACGGAAACAGTCGCCCTTTCCACAAAGGGAAATCTGTCTTTGAGAATCAGATACGTAGCTTCAGAAACATTGATCTTCATGGGTTCGGAATTGGATTCCATTCTGGAGGCTGTATTGATAGTGTCACCGAAAACATCATAGATGTATTTTTTGATCCCCACCACCCCGCCCACGACCCTGCCTGTATGAATGCCGATGCGGATTCGCCACTGTATTTCAGAACCCGTGTTTCTCTGCCGGAGATAACGGATGATTTCTATGGCAGCCCGCATCATGTTTTCCGCATGGTTCGGATTTTCCTCAGGCATTCCGCAAACACAGAGATATGCGTCTCCGATGGTTTTCACCCGCTCACACTCATGTTTTTCAATGATATTGTCAAAGGCTGTGAAAATATCATTGAGTTCGCCAATCAGAACTTTGGGATCCAGATGGGAGGACAGGTTGGTAAATCCCACAACATCGGAAAAATACACAGTGACATTTTCAAAGGATTCAGGCTCGGTTTTGCCTTTTTCCTTAAGATCATTTGCCACGCGGACAGGAAGAATATTGAGCAGAAGTTTGTCGGACTTGGCTTTTTCCTCCATAATCAGGCGATGGGCTTCCTCCAGTTTTGCATGTGCCTTTTTTTTGAATAGATAACGGTTGTATACCACCGCTGCCAGCAGCAGGACAAAGGTGAACCCGCCCAGAAGTGAATTGCGCAGCAGTTTCTGTCTGTCCAGTTCCAGCCTGTTTATTTCATTGTCTTTTTTCAGCAGTTCAATTTCCTTCTGCTTCTTTTCCGTTTCATACTGGGTCTGAATATCCGAAATTTTTGCCTGACTTTCGGCAGTGAAAATGCTGTTTCTCACATCCTCTGATTTTTTGTAATATTCCAGGGCTTTCTGATAATCCGCCTTTGCAATGTGCAGATCAGAGAAAAAGGAATAATTTTCACGGATCAGCTCTTTTGCCCCGATTTTTTCAGCCATTTCCAGACCTTTTTCAAGATAGGGAAGGGCCTTGTCATATTCTCTGATGTCTGTATACAGTTTTCCGATATTGTTTGAAATATTTGCCACTTCATAATTCTGCCCGATCTCAGAGAATATCTTCAGGGCATCAAAGAAATACTTCAATGCTTCCGGATAATTGCTGATGTCCATATACAGTACGCCGATATTGTTCATGGACGCAGCCACTCCCTGACGGTCCCCGATTTCCCCGCGTATCTGCAATCCTTCCTTGTAATATTTCAGTGCCTCATCATAACGGCTTGAAAGATGATGAATAATGCCGATATTGTGCAGGGAAGCTGCAATGCCTTCCTGATATCCGATCTCTTTCTCTATTTCCAAAGCATTATGATGATATTCCAGGGCTTTTTCAAAATTGTTCAGATAATCATATACAATTCCCATATGATGCAGGGAATCTGCAATTTCTTTGGGATCCTCAAGCTCTTTGCGGATTTTCAGAGAATTCAGAAGATATTCCAGAGCCTTGTCATAGTCACTGAGATTTCTGTGCGCCACCCCGATATTTCTCAGAGCCAGAGCCTCCTGTTTCCGGTCTGCCAGTTTTTGCGCAAGGCGCAGTGCTTCCTGTCCGTAAACAATGCTTTTTTTGGGCAGAGTTTCCCAATACGCGGCTGACATTTCATTTAATATCACAAGAGATTCGCTTTCATCAGCGCGCAGCAGTTTCTTTTCCAGAATTTCAATATCACTGCCTGCCCAAAGCACAGAGGGAAAGAGCAGAATAAAAATATATATAAACAGTTTCATATGTTGTATTCCCGGTTGCAGGTTTCAGGAATAAAAAGCAATACGGAACACCTGGTAACTGATAACTGGTAACTGACAACTGGTAACTGACAACTGGTAACTGACAACTGGTAACTGACAACTGGTAACTGACAACTGGTAACTGACAACTGATTCATACAGGAACTTTTGTCTGGTGTCAAAGCAAACCATCGCAAGATCTGATTCTGTTCCGGAAAATTTCCCCAAACCGGACTGTCCAAAGGCTTTTCTGAAAAACTGCCACGGGCTTTTTCGTCAATATTTTTGCAGGACAAAATCCCCGTTGACATGGCATATGGGAAAAGGATAAGGTTACTGTTTCCGGCAATGTCTGTGCCGGACAAAATCCGGGCAGCGTGTTAATAATCCCCAAAATCAGGAGGGGAAAATGAAAAAACGTTTTATGATTTATCTGCTGCTGGTCATTATGCTCTCCTCTTTTTCCACAGCGATAATTCTGGGGATATACAGCTACAGAAACATGCAGCAGTTGCTGGAAAATCAGAAACACGATCTGTATGAGAGCATCCGGCATTACCTGTATCTGTTTGACAATATGCTGATGCTTGTGGAAAAGCAGATGAAAGCCCATTCTGAAAAGGCAGTGGAGGAAATCGGCCGGAAAATGGCAGATGGTTCCGAACTCAAAAAGGAGTTTTCCCCCGCGGAACTCAAAGAACTGGCTGTTTCCAAAAATGTTTCCGATCTCTGTGTGATCAGCCGGGAAGGAATTGTTTTTGCATCTTCTGTGGAAAACGATACCGGATTGAATCTTTTTGAAATATCTCCCCGGTTCCGCGCGTTTCTTGAATCTCTTTACGGAAAAGGGGAAGTGAAAAGCCTGCGCACATCGATCAGTGTAACTACGCACCGCCTGACTTTTTTCAGTCTTTACAGTCCCCCCGGCAGTGATTTCATCATTGAAACATGGCTGGATATCAAAGATTATATTATTTCACAATATTCTGAAACATATTATAATTTTCTTTTCCACAGTTTTTTTTCCGGTCTGAAAAAGGAAAACCCCTATCTCAAAAATATTGATCTTCTCATTGCAGCAGATAAATCAGCCATGAATGCTTCCCTGATAAACGAAAAGACAAAAACACAGGAAGATCCTTCGCGGCTGATTAAGGAAATTGCGGAGCATGGGGAAAAGGTCATTGTCAGGGACGATCAGGTGACTGTTTACCATCTTTTCCGGCTGAAAAATGCACTGCATCAGTTTACAAATGAAATTCTGGTATATCTGGAATATGATTTCAGCCCGCTGACCCGTTTCCGCCAAAATATGTTTGTCTATGCGGGGCTGAGCAGTCTGGGGATAACTGCTCTGCTGTTTGCCGTATCATCCGGACTGTTCGAACGTTACATAATCAGGCGCATTGAGGGGATCAACAAAGGACTTGGCGATATTGCAGACGGAAATTACGAAACCTTTATTCCGGTACAGGGAAAGGATGATCTTGCCCGGATTGCGGAAAACATTATCCGCATGAAAAATGGGATTCTGGCAAGGGAAAATCAGCTCAGGGAAAATGAAAACGCACTGATCCGGGCCAAAAACGAACTGGAGGATCGCGTGGAAGATCGGACAGCAGAGCTGGCCCGCCTCAATGTACGCCTGCGGCAGGATATCGCTGCCCGCGGGAAGGCGGAAAAAGCACTGAGAAAAAGTGAAGAAGAACTCCGTCTGGCAAAGGAGCAGGCAGAATCAGCGAATCGTGCCAAAAGCCAGTTTCTGGCAAACATGAGTCATGAAATCCGCACACCCATGAACGCGATTCTGGGATTCAGTGAAATTCTTCTGTCCGATGAAGGAAATCCGGTACGCGCTTCCCATCTGAAAACCATTGTTTCAAGCGGAAAAATTCTGCTGAGTCTCATTGACGGCATTCTGGATCTGTCCAAAATTGAGGCCGGAAAACTGGAACTGAAATATGAGCCTGTTTCTGTGGAACAGATTCTGAAAGACACTGTGCAGATGTTTCAGTACAAAGCCCGCAGCAGAGGCATAGAGATAACAGGAAATGCAGGTGAAATACCGTACTCCCTGCTGCTGGATGACGTCCGCATCCGGCAGATACTCAACAATCTGGTGTCCAATGCTGTAAAATTCACCCATGAGGGATATGTGCGGATTTCAGCCTTCACAGAATCATCAGACACAAAAACCTGTTCCCTGACAGTGGAGGTGGAGGATACAGGGGTGGGCATTCCCGAAGATCAGCAGGAACAAATATTTGAAATGTTTGCCCAGCAGAAAGGACAGGATTTCCGGCAGTACGGGGGAACCGGCCTTGGTCTTTCCATCTCCCGGCGGCTCACGGAGCGGATGGGAGGAAGCATTTCTCTTTCCAGTCAGGAGGGAAAAGGCAGCGTGTTCCGGATCATTCTGCCAAATGTCAGCATATGCGAAAACAGGAAATCTGAGATTGAAGCGGGAGAGACACAGGAGATGAAATTCAGCCCGGCTTCTGTGATGATTGTGGATGATATAAGCTGCAACCGGGATCTGATCCGGCTCTATCTGCTCCATACAGGCATTGAGATTGCAGAGGCGAACAGTGTGGGGAAAGCATGGGAAATGATGTGCATAAGCAAACCGGATCTGATTCTGGCCGATATACGGATGCCGGGAAAAAGCGGTTTTGATCTCTGCCGTGAGATCAGAGCAGATGAGCGTTTCCGGAACATACCAATCATAGCGGTCACTGCGACTGCCATGAAAGACACAGAGCAGAGCATACGGGAATCCTTTGACGGATTTCTGCGCAAACCCCTTGACAAACAGAATCTGCTCACGGAACTCGGAAGATTTCTGCCCCGGCATCCGGTCACAAAGAAAAGCGGAGAAACAGCAGACGCAGGCAAAGAGGATCTGCTGACAGAGATCCTGCATCTCCCGCGTGAACTGCTCACACGCTTTGACACAGAAATTCTTCCGGAATGGAAGGAAGTCAGTGAAATATTTTTTATGGATGAAATCGAAACCTTTGCCCGCAAACTGACCGGTATTGCAGATACATGGCAGATTGCCTTCCTGAAAAAATATGCATCGGATCTGTGTGAACAGGTGCAGACAGTTGATATTGAACAGCTTCAGATGCAGATGGCACAGTTTCCGGAAATTGTGCATAGTCTCCGGAAGTGCTGCACTGAGGAATGAAATGACAGAAAATATGGGAACAGGAATCACGATAGTGGGACTTTTCATACGGATAAGGGAAGCGGAAATTTTTTTAAATATCGGGACAGGTTTCGGGTGTCAGTACCGGATCGGCACTGAAACCTGAGCACTGAAACCGGTATGTCAGCAGTTTTCAGCCCGCTGAAATCACTGCATGGGCAGGCCCCTGCAATATCAGTGCAAAAAGTCCCTCTGCCTATTTTTTTACAGACCCTTACGGTCCGGTTCGGCAATCCAAAGGATGAATATCTGTGTGAAATATGTTCGTATATTCTTTAACTTTCTGATTTACAAAATAAAAAAGGAGCACAAAATGAAAGCGATGAACATTCTGCTGGTACTGGCTGCCGTATTTTTTTCTGCAAACATCTTTGCGGAAGAAATCACGGTCGTAACCGAACACTGGCCTCCCTACAACTATGAGGAAAATGGTCAGGTAACCGGACTGTCCACCGAAATTGTCAGAGCCACTCTTGCGCAGGCGAAAGTCAAAGGCAATTTTGGCATATACCCCTGGGGAAGGGCATATGATATGGCCCTGAATGAAAAAAATGTCCTTATTTACACCATCACCAGAAACGAAGAAAGGGAAAAACTGTTCCATTGGATAGGACCTGTCGCTTCCCGCGAACTGTATTTATGGAAACTGAAAAAAAGAACAGACATTGTTATCAGCAGCATTGAGGATGCAAAAAAATTTGTGGTGGGTTCGGAGATAAACGATGCTGCGACCGAGATGCTCACCGCTTATGGATTTAAGGAAGATCTGAACCTTGAAATTGTCCCAGCCAACGAACATAATTACAGGAAACTGTTTGAAGGCAGAATAGACCTGTTTAACGGGGTTCCGTCATCCGTGGCTTTCCAGTTTAAAAGGCTTGGGCTGCCCTTTGATCAGATTGAGCCTGCTTTTCTTCTGGTAAAAGCTGATACTTATTATATGGCTTTTGGCAAAAAAACCTCTGATGATCTGGTCGGCCGAATCAGAGAAGCCTTTGAAACGCTGCGGAAAGAGAACAGAATCGGGCCGATCACCGAAAAATATCTGAGGTGAACATGATGCATTCAGCAGTCCCGGCCAGTCAGTCCGTATCCACACAGCTCATGAAGGTTGTATTCTCCTTTTATCTTATTCTGGCAGTTACAGTGACATTGGTGCATATGTCGGTTGAATTTTATCATACCAAAGAAAATATTGCCAGAGAACTCAATATTATACAAAAGACATACAATGCTTCTCTGGCCAAAGCGATGTGGGATATGAACATAAAACAGCTGCAGCCGACTTTTCTGGGAATGGTTCAGTTGTCCACCCTGGTGGGTGTGAAGCTGGAAAATGAGAGGGGCGAGGAAATCGGGGCTTCCGGAGTTGTATTGGACAAAGACGGAAAAGCGGTTAAAGTTGAAACCGGAGAAAAAAGAGTTGTTATGGATGGATATTCGGGTCTCTTTTTTTATTCCTTTCCCATTATATACAAAAGAGGGGGCAGGGAAATAAAAGTGGGCGAGGCCACACTCTATTCCAGCCGGGGAGTGGTATTTGACAAGGTGAAGCTGGGATTTATGTTTATCATCATCAACTCGGTTATCAAAACAATCGGGCTTTGGATTCTTTTTCTGTGGGTTTTCCGTCTTAAACTGGGCAGACCTCTGTCCACCCTGATTGATGCAACCGGTCAAATCCAGTTGGACCGGCTGGAAGACCTCAGGGTGAACGTCAGGACCGAAGGCCGGAATGAACTCAAGATTCTGGAAGAAGCTTTCAACACCATGATTCAGAAACTGCTGCAGGCAAGGATCAGGCTCACCGATTATGCAAAGGAACTGGAAGATCGTGTAAAAGAACGGACAGCGGAACTTGGGCAGCTCAATGAACGGCTGATGCAGGATATTGCAGCGCGGAAGAAAGCGGAAAAAGCACTGACAGAAAGTGAGGAAAAATACCGGATGGTGGCCGAACAGGCCAATGACGGCATTCTGATTATTCAGGACGGCATTGTCCGCTATGCCAATCCGCAGATTGCCATGATGCTCGGCTCCCCGCTTTCAGAAATTGCAGGCTTTTATTTTGTCAAATTTGTTGCCCCGGAAGACCGGGGTTCTGTCCTTTCCCATTACAGAAAACGCTTAAGCCGGGAGCCGGTTCCCTCCCGGTATGAAACCGTGCTGCTTCATCACGATGGACACCGGGTTGCAGCAGAAATCAATGCGGGACTGACAGAATATGAGGGACATGAGGCTGTGCTGGCCTTTGTCAGGGATGTTACAGACCGCAAACACGCGGAAGAGGAACTCCGGAAGGCAAAGGAGAATGCAGAATCCGCGAATCGTGCCAAAAGCGAATTTCTGGCAAATATGAGTCATGAAATCCGCACCCCTATGAACGCCATACTGGGATTCAGTGAAATTCTTCTGTCTGATGAAGGTGATCCGGTGCGTGCTTCCCATCTGAAAACCATTGTTTCCAGCGGAAAAGTCCTGCTGGGGCTTATTGACGGCATTCTGGATCTGTCCAAAATTGAGGCAGGAAAGCTGAAATTCAATTATGAACCTGTTGATTTGCAACAGATTCTGGAAAACACAGTGCAGATGTTTCAGCACAAAGCCGGCAGCAAAGGCATAGAGATAACAAAAAATGCAGGTGAAATACCGTACTCCCTGCTGCTGGATGACGTCCGCATCCGGCAGATACTCAACAATCTGGTCTCCAATGCCATGAAATTCACCCATGAGGGATTTGTGCGGATTTCAGCCTTCACAGAATCATCAGACACAAAAACCTGTTCCCTGACAATGGAGGTGGAGGATACAGGGGTGGGCATTCCCGAAGATCAGCAGGAACACATATTTGAAATGTTTTCCCAGAAGAAAGGACAGGATTTCCGGCAGTACGGGGGAACCGGCCTTGGTCTTTCCATCACCCGGCGGCTCGCGGAACGGATGGGCGGAAGCATTTCTCTTTCCAGTCAGGAGGGAAAAGGCAGTGTGTTCCGGGTTGTGCTGCCGGAGGTCAGTGTATGTGAAAACAGAAAATCCGGACATGGGGAAGAGGAAAGCCGCGATATGAAATTTGAATCTGCAACTGTGCTGATCGTGGATGATATTGCCTGCAACCGGGATCTGATCCGGCTGTATCTGCTCCATACAGGCATTGAGATAACAGAGGCGGACAGTGTCGGGAAAGCATGGGAAATGATGTGCATAAGCAAACCGGATCTGATTCTGGCCGATATACGGATGCCGGGAAAAAGCGGTTTTGATCTCTGCGGTGAAATCAGATCCGACAGCCGTTTCCGGGATATACCCATTATAGCGGTCACCGCGAGTGCCATGAAAGACACAGAGCAGAGCATCCGGGAATCCTTTGACGGATTTCTGCGCAAACCTCTTGACAGAAAGAATCTGCTCGCGGAACTCAGGAAATTTCTGCCCTGGCATACTGCCGCAAAGGAACTCGGGGCGGCAGATATATTATACGAAAAGGATGTTCTGAGGCAGAACATGCCTATTCCGCGTGAACTGCTCACACGCTTTGACACAGAAATCCTTCCGGAATGGAAGGAAGTCAGTGAAATATTTTTTATGGATGAAATCGAAATCTTTGCCCGGAAACTGGCGGATATTGCAGATACATGGCAGATTGCCTTCCTGAAAAAATATGCCTCGGATCTGTGTCAACATGTGCAGACAGTTGATATCGAACAGCTTCAGATGCAGATGGTACAGTTTCCGGAAATTGTCAGCAGAATCAGGAAAATTATGGAAGATTCGGAGGAAAACAGATGAACATTGATATTTCTTTACTGAACAGAATCAAAGGCTTTCTGGATGAGGAGGAAGGCCGCAGACTGTATGAAACTGCCCTGGAAGCATCAAAACTGGGGCCATGTCTGGAGATCGGAAGTTACTGCGGCAAATCCGCTGTATGGCTTGGCTCTGCGTGCAGGGAAAACGGGCAGGTGCTGTTTTCCGTGGATCATCATCGCGGCTCCGAAGAGCAGCAGCCCGGAGAGGAATATTTTGATCCGGAACTCTTTGATCCCCGCACCTTCCGCACAGATTCCTTTGCCCTGTTCCGTCAGACATTGGAAATGGCCGAATTGGAGGATACCGTGATTCCCATTGTCTGCCGCTCGGCTCTTGCCGCCCGTGCCTGGGGAACCCGTCTTAGTCTGGTTTTCATTGACGGAGGCCACAGTTTTTCCACAGCATTTGCGGATTACAATTCCTGGGCCGGTCATATCATGCCGGGCGGATATCTGCTGATCCATGATATTTTTCCCAATCCTGAAGAGGGCGGACAGGCTCCGTATCAGGTGTATCAGGTCGCGCTGGCTTCAGGGCTGTTTGAGGAAATGCCCATGTGCAAAAGCCTGGGGATTCTGAAACGCAGGAGGTGTGAAGATATTCCCAATCCCCGTATCCTGCCTTGACATATATGACATTATTGTTTATTTACAGATAATGTTATATGGTATCTGAAAAAGAATTCAGCAGAAAAATCTTTATCCGGCGTGCTTTTATCTGCCGCGAAGGCACAAAGACGCAAAGTTTCACAAAAACTGATGAACAATTCCTTTTCAGATTTGATGTTGTATGGAATCTGAAAAAAAACGGACATTAAAAATCTTTGTGAACCTTTGTGCCTTTGCGTCTTTGTGGCAGAAAAGAGAAAATTTTCTGCTGAAATTTTTTTTCAGATTTCATATTGCGCAGTCCTTTCAAAAATCAGCAGATTACTGTACAAAATTCTGAAAAAACTGTGCATTGATCTTCATGAAATTTTGCGGTTTTATGCCTTTGCCGCAGATGGAACTGCCGGAAATGTTTCTCCGGAAATCCGGAAAAAATCTTGTGCATTGCCGCGCATCTGCCGCCCGTGAGGATTTCCCTGACATAAGCGGAAATTATCTGATTTTCAATCAAAGGAGGTAACAGACTATGGAAAGAGAAAGAATTCAAAAGAAGCTGCTGAAAATCCTGGATACGGTTCCGGCTTTGAAAACCATCCTGCTTTCGCGGGATGATCTGGAGGAGAAACGTCAGAAAATCCGGTATTTTCTGTCAGACATTCTCATGATGACCTTTGATGACAATCCCACCATTCCCCCGCTGGAATGGATACTGACGCGCAATGCAGTCAATGTGTTCCGCAGCATTCTGTCCACCAGAAATGAACGGCTGTCCGGTTTTGCCCTGCTGGAATATATCAATGACATTCTTCACAAACAGGATATAAAAGACGGGATGGAGGAACCCGGGCCCGGATTTTTTGCGGAATTTGAGCGGCTGGTCAGGGCAACTGTGGGCAGTACCCGGCTTTATACAGGAAATGCCCCGGCCTTTCTGAAATACGAAGGCAGAAAGGCAGCAAAACTGCGATCTGCGGAACTGTCCCGGATGTCAAAAACATCCAAAAGTTTCATGGACAGATACGCTTGCGGACTGGACAGCGATGTGATCCGGACGCGCAGTGAAAATAAGAACAGAATTCTCAAATATTTTCATGCCACAGATCTTGAATGGGGAAGATGGAAATGGCATACAGCGCATATCATCCGGGACGTGAAAACCCTCAGCGATTTGATAAAACTCACGGACAGCGAATACCGGGCTGTGGAAATGGCCAGAAAAAACCGGATTCCCTTTGGCATCACTCCCTATTATCTCTCACTGATGGATTATGAACCGGGACAGGGAAGGGATAAGGCAGTGAGAGCGCAGGTGATTCCGCCTGTGCCCTATGTGGAAAAAATGAAGGAAAACCGGGACAGGGCTGACTGCTCCATGGATTTCATGCTGGAACACGACACATCCCCCATTGAAGGTATCACCCGGCGCTATCCAAATATTGTGATTCTCAAACCTGTCATGACCTGTCCCCAAATCTGTGTTTACTGCCAGCGCAACTGGGAAATTGAGGATGTGTATTCCAGACATGCTGTGCTGTCAAAGGAAAAACTGGATCTGGCCATTGCGTGGATTGCAGATACACCGGAAATCAACGAGGTTCTTGTCACCGGCGGAGATCCCTTTCTGCTTTCCAATGAAAGAATTGAAGACATTCTTTCCCGGCTGGCCCGTATTCCCCATGTGGAAAGAATCCGCATCGGAACACGCACACCTGTCACACTTCCCCAGCGGACAACAGATGCACTGGTGCGGGAAATCCACCGTTTTCACATTCCCGGAAAACGGGAAATCATTATTGTGACGCATTTTGAGCATCAGTATGAAATCACGCCCGAAGCCATGCAGGCTGTGCAGAAATTCCGTCAGTACGGAATGGATGTGTATAACCAGATGGTGTTCACCTTTTACAATTCCCGGAAGTTCGAGGCTGCGGCTGCGCGTCACAAACTGCGGCTCATCGGCGTTTCCCCCTATTACACCTTTAACACAAAGGGAAAAGAGGAAACCGATGAATACCGGGTTCCCATTGCCCGGCTCATGCAGGAACAGCACGAAGAAGCCCGGCTCATGCCAGGCACTGTGCGCACAGATGAGATTGTTTTCAATGTGCCGCGTCTGGGGAAAAACTACCTGCGCGCTGCCCAGCACCATGATGTGATTTCCATTCTCCCCAACGGTCGCAGGGTCTATGAATTCCATCCCTGGGAAAAAAAGTTTTCACTTATGAATACATATGTTTACACAGATGTGTCCATTTACGATTATCTGCAGAGACTCAAAGCCGCAGGAGAGGATATTGCAGATTATCGGAGTATATGGTATTATTATTGACGCATGCTGATGAAAAGGCTGCGCTTTTCTTTGGCGATTTCCATGAAAAAATGTACCATCATTGCAGGGTGGGCACGGCTTTTTGTGCCCACCGTTTCAGCAGGATGGCGGGCACAAAAAGCCGTGCCCGCCCTACGAAAAACGGTATAATCATTAATGGAAATCACCTTTAATCTCAGACTGATTAATGCGAATTAAGAGTTAAAAAGTTCAGAATGAACAAAAACAGATTGTTATATATTCATACAGGATTTGACAACTTTTAAAAAATTGTCAAATCTTATCGGAATCTGACTCTTAATTCGCATTGATTAATTAAGGATACTTAATTCAATACTTCGGACAGTTTTTGAAAAACAGGGCGGTAATGCAGGATAACCTGTTGAAAATACATAATCTGACGGTTTAAACTGCAAAACCATAATTTTATATATAAACAGTATGAGAGCTTATGACTGGTTTGTCATCGGCGATGTTTCGGGAATAAATACGCGAATGAAAAATTCTTGCTTCTTCGGAAAAAAAGGGATACAGTGGATACTGAAAAAAATGACCGAATTTAAAGAGAAAAAAGACACATTGACATCAGGCGTTGACACAGGACTGATTGCCATGTTTCTGAAAATGAGTCCTGAAGAACGTGTCCTGTCCAATGATAATGCCATAAATGCGATTGCGGAGCTGAGAAATGCAGGTATATTGTTGCAAAAAAATTGCAGCCGCCAATTATCGGGGCTGTCCAGTTGCCCAAAACTGGAAAATGAGGTAAAGAAAATGAAATACAGACTGGCTGATATTATTGATATTGCTGAACTTAAACGTGTCATGGAAAATTTTTCCGATGCAACACATGTTGTCACCGCTCTGCTAGAACTGGACGGAACAGTTCTGATTGCAACCGGATGGCAGGACATCTGCACAAAATTCCACCGGATCCATACTGAAACCGCACTGCGGTGCATGGAAAGCGACACCGCGCTTGCGGGCAGGCTGAAAAATGGTGAAATGTACAATGTCTACAAATGCCTGAACGGACTCGCTGATGCTGCCGTGCCTGTCATTATAGACGGCGAACACATGGGCAATTTTTTCACAGGACAGTATTTTTGCGAACCGCCTGATAAAGAATTCTTCCGCAGAAAGGCTGCCCGGTATGGTTTTGATGAAGATGCCTACCTGAAAGCATTGGAAAAGGTTCCCATTTTTTCAGATGATTATGTGAAGAAAATCATGAATTTTCTGGCCGGTCTGACAGGGATGATCGGGAATATGGGACTGGTCAGCAAACAGCAGTCGGAAATTGACCGGATACAGGCAGAAATGGCGGTTGCCAAAAAAATTCAGACCTGCCTTTTGCCGAAAAAAACCGAACTGACCGGATATGAAATTGCCGCGAGCTGCGATCCTGCGGAGGAAGTCGGGGGCGACTATTATGATGTGATTTCTGTCGGAGGTTATGACTGGATTATCATCGGCGATGTTTCGGGACATGGCGTAACCTCAGGACTGGTCATGATGATGGTTCAGACAGCCATTCACACAGTGCTGATTCAGAATCCGCAGGTGCAGACCTCCCGGCTGCTGTCCGTGATCAACCAAACCATATACGAAAACATTGTGAAAATGGATGAGCAGAAACATATGACGATAATCGTCATTGCCTGCGGAAAGGACGGATTCTTTGATTTTTCCGGGCTTCACGAGGATATTCTGTTCTGGTGCGCTGAAACCCGGAAGGTGGAAAACATTGAAACGGACGGCATGTGGATCGGGCTTGAGGCGGATATTTCCGGAATGCTGCCGGTAAATGAATTTCATCTCGGAACAGGGGACTGCATCATCCTTTACACTGACGGCATTATTGAAGCCAGAGAAAAAGACGGCAGGTTCTTCGGCACAGAACGTCTGATCGCTGTCATTGAGGCATCCGGCGGCAAATCCGCTTCCGAAATCCATGCCGCGATTCTGAACGGGATCAGGGATTTTGAAAAAACCGATGATGTCACGCTGTTTGTGATGAAGAGGGTGTGAGAAGCAGTATCATACCTGAATCACAGTTCAGGCAGTAATGAATATGCGAATGAAATATTCCTGCATATAAGGAATACTATGGATACTGAAAAAAAAATGACTGAATTTAAAGAGAAAAAAGATACATTTACATCAGGCGTTGATACAGGACTGATTGCCATGTTTCTGAAAATGAGTCCTGAAGAACGTGTCCTGTCCAATGATAATGCCATAAATGCGATTGCGGAGCTGAGAAATGCAGGTGTATTAGACCTCTTTCAAAAGTAACTGTTGACATTAAACAGGAAATGATATAAAAATACACTTCTTGCAAAATTTGAATTTACATGATTTATTTTATTGAATAAAAATTGATTTTGGAAAGAGGTGTG
>JBFXEJ010000055.1:0-40048 GCA_050180235.1 Desulfococcaceae bacterium | reverse complement strand
AAGTGGAAAATGCCATCAGGGAAATCAAAATATTCAAAATATTATCAGATATATACAGAAACAGACGGAAAAATCACAGCATAAAAACAAATATCATAGCAGGGATAGTAAATATGAAAACTGAAAAAAGAAATATGAAAAATGCTGCTTAAAGGTGGCATATTCAGAAAAAGATGACTTTTTACAAAAAACCGGGATTCACAGTCAGTTTTGCAGGATATCTAATATAATGGGGCATCAGAAATCAGTGAACCTGAATATACAGAAACCAAGACAGTCCCTGAACAGGATTTAAGGTGATTTCTGAAAATAAATACCCCGGTTCAGTTCACAGGCACAGTACAAAAGCTGGAAGCTTTTGATACTTTGGCGGTATATTCTTTTCTGGAAATCACCTAAGTAATCCGTTTGCAAAAGAAAAAAAGGGAAAGGCAGAGGCCTTTCCCTTTTTTCATCGCAGTATATTTTTAATTCCGTGAACCTGATGCTTTGTCAACTTTGAATCTGTGGTGCGTCTTTGCGTCTTTTGCGGTTAAAACTCACAAAATCAAATCTGATTCTGACATCGTACTATTTTCTGCCTGTATATTCCGCATAGGTCATTGCCACTGTTCTGTAAACAATATGTCCAAACTTGGAAAAAGGCACACAGATAAAAAATGTCCATATGCAAATCAGATGCAGAAAATAAATGAAATAAGACATACCGGCCGCGCCGCTGAGCCGTGTCATCTGTGTCAGCATACCGGTCAGACCCAAAGCCAAAGCCAGTACCACGATAAACCAGTCTTTATAAACCGAAACCTGCTCCGTTTTGCTGATACGATCCTTGATCATCAGAGCCGCACCGATAATCAGGGACACACCTGCAATATTGCCCAGCCATTTCACCGGGTTCAACTGGGAATAGGGGCCGTGGATACCGAAAATATAAAGCACCACAAAGAAAATATTGGTGACAATGAACAGCCCGATGAAACCGAAAAGAACCATCATGTGAGACGTGGCCCGTTCCGAGTTCTCACTGCATTCAGTGAATTTTTTGTGCTGCAGAATCGTGGGAATCACCTTTATCAGCGCCAGTATAAAGCCTTTGGGATCAATTTTCTCTTTATCCGTCTTTCCGGTCGTGAGAGCATCTTTCTGCATGTCGGCCATAAAACGTTTAAGACCCAGCGCAAATACAGCCACGGAGAAAAAGAAGGTCGGAATCATCACAATATCCACCAGCGTGGTATGAATAAATTTGGCATGAACAATGGCATCCCCGCCCGGAGTGAAATCCAGCAGGTGCAGGCCAAACAGATTGCCTATCAGCCCAATGACAATGAAAAGAACCGCAGGAATGGAAAGCAGTATGGGCAGTTTTTTCGGATTGTTAATTATCTCAGCCAGTTTTTTGGGCTGAGCATATTCTGTAATGGCATACGAGCGTATGGCCGCCAGCACATCACCCGGTTTTGCCCCCCTGGGACACAGTGCTGTGCAGTCCCCGCAGTTATGACACAGCCAGATATCCGCATTGCCCACCAGTCTGTCTTTGAGTCCCCAGGAAGCTGCTATCATCTCTTTTCTCGGAAAAGGTCTGGTGTCCGGAGAAATCGGACAGGCCACCGCGCAGGTTGCACACTGATAGCATTTCTTCAGGTCTCCGCCGCCAAGCCCAATAACCTCATTGATAAATCCGACATCAGGCTCAAGCATATATCTCTCTGTCATTTTCAGTAACCTCCTTTTTGTCAGTTATCAGTTTTCAGTTATCAGTGTTCATTACCCAGTCACCAATACCGGCTGTCAGTTGTGAAAACAGATTTTACTGATAACTGTTCACTGGTAACTGGTAACTGTTCACTGACAACTGTTCACTGATATTAGAAGCCTTTGAACGGGTTCGGCCCAAGTGCCTCAACCGATTCCACAAAATCATTGATCATCTTCGGCACTTTGTCATATTCATCAATGGCCACCTCAAACTGGGCCACGCGCTCCACCTCCAGAGCCAGACTTGCCAGAGCATCACCAATCTTTTTCATACGGATCTGGGCCAGTTCACTGCCCTTGACAAAATGGCACTGATAATCATCCCCATGTTTGCATCCCAGCAGAAACACACCGTCCATGCCCTGGGACAGAGCATCCTTGATCCAGATCACGTTGACAGAACCCAGGCAACGCACCGGAATCAGACGCACATCCGCAGAATAGGAAAGTCCCCTGAGAGCCGCAATATCCAGAGCGGGCAGCGCATCATTTTCGCATACCAGACCCAGAATACGGAACGGGGGTTCAGAATAATCATCCGCGGAGGGAACCTTCACGGATTTTACCATAGACCCGATGCTGTCAATATTGTAATCCGCAAAACCGATAATGCGCTCCGGACAGGCACCCATGCAGGTTCCGCAGCGTCTGCAACGCGTCGGATTGGGTTTGGGCGTGCCTTTTTCATCATCATCCAGTGCGCCAAACGGACATTCCTCTGTGCAGCGTTTGCACTGTGTGCATCTCTGGAAAAAGAAATCCGGAAACGTCATATCTCCGGATCGGGGATGAACCGCCACACCCCGGTTTGAACATTCCACACACTGAATGGCCTTCAGAGCCGCACCTGTGGCATCCTCCATGGACTCTTCCATGGTCATGCTGCGCCGGATGGCCCCTGCCGCATAAATGCCGGTTCTCTGGGTTTCATAGGGAAAACAGATGAAATTGGAATCACAGTAACCGTTGAACAGACCTATATCCCGGAAACCCGGTCCCTGGCGGTAGGCCAGATTGATGACCGGATCATCCACAGTCACCGGAACCATGCCGGTTCCCAGCACCACCATATCAGCTTTGACCTGAATCTTTTCGCCCAGCAGAGTGTTGTCTGCCTCGATTATCATACCGCTTCCGTTTTTGGAAACCTTTACAACCTCACCCTTGGTCAGAAAAATGCCCGGATCCTGCTGAATGCTTTTGTAGAAATTCTCATTGAGCCCCGGTGTGCGCATATGCTGGTAAAACACATAGGATTTGCCGTCCGCATAATCTTCGCGCACGTATTTGGCCTGCTTCAAAGCCACCATGCTAGTCACGGAGCCGGCATAAGTGAAATCCGCATCACCGGCTTCTCCGCCCGGACTCTGGACAAAAACAACCGATTTGGCCGGACGTCCGTCTGAAGGACAGACCACAGGCCCTTTGGCAGCCATTTCCTCAAACTGATGGTTGGTAACAACATCCGGAGAACTTCCGTATCCCAGATGGGAAAATTCCCCCTCAGCCGGTTTGTACGGACGCCATCCCGCAGCCAGAATCACGGCCCCGAATTTTTCCCCATTGGGATCAAACTTCAGAATATCCAGTTTGCCTTTGTTGTACTCCATATACGCAGCGTGCAGTTTTTCAGCTTCCAGTTCCTTGCCGGATTCATCCACCTTCATCTCCGGAGGCAGAGGAAAGGGAACATCAAACTCAATCTTCTCACCGGGTTTTTTCATGGTGACAGTGAAATCCCCGGGCTGACCCGCAATACGGGCCACCACAGTCCCGGTCTTCACCTTTATATTCGGATACTTCTCCATCTCATCAATTTTGGACTGGACAATGGGCGGAATCAGACTGTCATAGGGCCAGACCAGCGGTGTCTGTTTCCGGACTTTGGCCGCATAACCGCCCAGATAAGATTCCTTTTCCACAATGGTAACATCATATCCGACTTTGGCCGCATCAATGGCCGCGGAAATACCGCTCACGCCACCCCCGATAACCAGAATCCGGCTGGAGAAATTTTCCAGTTTGTAGGGTTCGGGCAGTTTGACCTTCTGCACCCGTGCCATACCCATGCGGATATAGTCTTCAGCCATCATCTGCACACGGTCAAACCTGTCTGAATCAGCCTTCTCCTCTTCGGTCAGAGCAGGAAACTCTGCGCGGGAATGTGACCAGACAACGCCTTCCCTCAGACTGACCCGATCCACAATGCAGCCGTCAAATTTGAAAACATCAAAGTTCACCCTCCGGGAGCAGGCTGCGATCACCACTGTGTTGATGCCGCCCTCAATATCTTTCTTTATAACTTCCAGGCCCTCTTTTCCGCAAAAGCAGGAATGGGTTTTGACAGGAAGTCCATCGTCCTCAGGGACACCGCACAAAGCCTTTATATCCAGAGCCTCCCCGATTCCGCAACCTGTGCAGATATATACACCGTATTTCTTATCCATGGATATCCTCCTGGTTTCAGTGAGCAGTCAGCAGTTCTGTCTTATTTACCAACTGTGTCACCTTATCTTTTCGCAATGGTTTGAATCGCCTTCAGAGCCATGCCGGTTGCATTCTGGTTTGACGAAACCACATCCGCGGGTTTGTTCGCACACCCTGCCCCAAACATGCCGCCTTTTGCAAAATCATTGATGATGAACCCGTCTTCCGTGTATTTCAGGTCCGCGGGCAGTTTCACATTCGCGGCTGTGGGCTGCATGCCTGTGGCCAGCACAACCATGTCAACTGTCTGGTGAATCTTTTCTCCGGTAACAGCATTTTCCGCTGTCACGGTGATATTTCTGCTGTCCGGATCCTCACTGACTGCGGCCACCTTGCCCTTGATAAAGAAGATATTCGGATCTTCCTTGATTTTGCTGTAAAATTTTTCATACCGCTGCCCCGGGGCCCGGAGATCAATATAAAAGATGTAAATTTTGGCATCCGGATACAGAGAACGGATATATGTGGCCTGCTTGAGCGAAGCCATGCAGCAGATATAGGAGCAGTAAGGCAGGTGATTTTCATCTCTGGAGCCTGCGCACTGCACAAAGGCCACACTTTCCGGAGCCTTGTCATCAGACGGCCGCAGAATTTTCCCGCGGGTGGGCCCGTTGGGTGCGGCCAGCCGTTCCATCATCATATTGGTTACAATATTCCGGTATCTTCCAAATCCCAGATTGTCAATTCTGTTGGCATCATAGGGCTCCCAGCCCGTGGCCCAGACAATGGAACCCACATTCAGTGTGATGCTTTTGGCCTCCATGTCCAGCTCAACAGCATCATATCTGCAGGCCTCTTTGCACCGTTTCGCATCCTCTGTGCCTATAATCCGGGGAGAAATCACATACCGTGCCGGAAAGGCCATTTCATGGGGCAGATACGCGCCTTTGATTCTGTCCATGCCAAAATTGAATTCATTGGGAATCTCTGTCTGGCAGACTTTTGCGCATTCGCCGCAGCAGGTGCAGTTGGCATTCACATATCTGGGGCTGAGTTTCACACTCACCTCATAGTTGCCCGCTGTTCCCCCGACTTTCTCCACCTCGGCCATTGTAAACACTTTGATGTTCGGATTGTCCTTGATCCGTCTGAAATTGATTTCAAGCCCGCAGGTAGGAGGACATAGCTTGGGGAAATACTGGTTGAGCTGGGCCACTCTTCCCCCCAGGTAAGGATTCTTTTCGAGCAAAAAAACCTCGTACCCCACTTCTGCGGCTTCGAGGGCCGCGGTCAGTCCGCTGATCCCGCCTCCGACAACCATAATGCTTCCGCTGGCAGGGGATTGTCTGTCTGTTGTCATGCTATCCCTCCGTGCATCAAAAATTTTGTTTGACAGTATAGTTTCATCTCTGGCTTCCCGTGATTTTTCCTGTGTCAGGTTTCAGGTGTCAGGTGCCGGGTGTGAAGTGTCAGGTTTTCAGTTGTCCGCACCTGTCCATCCCCGCACCCCGCACCTGAAACCTGACACCTGAACGTAACAAAAACCTCCAGGCATCACATGACACCCGGAGGTTTTTTTGGTTTACTGATTATCGGATCCCGGAATCAGGACGCATTCCGCCTTTCCTGTCATCAGTTAGGAAATAATCTTGATATAGTCTCTCTTAAAGATGGACCATTCTTTCTTGTCCGGATCAAACTTGGAATTGACAAAACAGAACCAGTTTTTGTCATCCTGTCCCGGATAGTCGGTCTGATAATAGAAGCCGGGGTAACGGGTTTCCTTGCGGAACTGGATGTGGCGCAGATGGGCCTCCACTGTCCAGATGCGGTGAATGATTTCCCAGGCTCTCATCAGTTCATGCAGATCACCGGCTGCCATCTTCTCGCAGTCCTCGCGCATGGTCTGCAGCAGATCCATGACGATTTCCAGACACTTGCTCGTGGTCATGTAGAATGTGGCCGTGCCGGCGCCATACTCATGCGTTGCCTTCATCAGGCGGTACATCATCCCGTTGGGTTTGACATAGTTGGGGTTGATGTCATCGGCTGTGGTGTACGCGCAGTTGGCCAGATAGGTCCGTACCGGTTTGTAAACAATGTCAACCAGCTCTTTTGCACTCTGTTTCAAAGTCGGTTTGAAATCTTTGAAATCAAGAGCATATTTGACCATCTGTTTGGCAGCAATGCGGCCTTCAGCGTGTGAACCTGAGGAGAATTTGTGTCCGGAACAGCCCACACCGTCACCTGAGGTGAACAGACCTTCCACAGTGGTCATGCGGTTGTAAACTTTGCCGTTGCGGGCCTTGATTTTGTACGCATCCGGAACCCAGTCAAAATCCGGGCCTGATGTCCACAGACCGCAGCATCCGGAATGGGAACCCAGCAGATAGGGCTCGGTCGGCATAACTTCGGAGTTTTTCTTTTCCGGTTCGCAGTTCTGTGCGCACCACAGGTTGGCCTGACCGCAGGTCATGTCAAGAAAGTCTTCCCATGCCTCAGACTCCAGATGCTTGAGTTCCTTCTTGTCCATGGTTTTTCCCAAAGCAGCCAGTGCACTCACTGTATCCATAATAATGGGGCCGCGTCCGGATTTCATCTCAAACAGCATCAGATGGTTGCGCAGACAGGTCGGGGTAATAGCGGCTGTTCCGTAAGGAGCATAGTTGGCCAGCTCTTTCTTGGCAGCATCACTTCCGGCAAAGTTTTCGCCCAGACCGTTGAGGGTCTTGGCCTTGAACAGCAGGAACCAGGCACCCACAGGGCCGTAACCGTCTTTGAAACGGGCAGGCGTGAAACGGTTTTCCATCATGGACAGTTCAGCACCCACCCTCATGCACATGGTGTAGGTGGAACCCGCATTCCATACCGGGTACCAGGCACGTCCCTTGCCCTCACCAACGGAACGGGGCTGATAAATGTTCACAGCACCGCCGCAGGCAACCATCATGGTTTTGCATTTGATGATGTAGACTCTGTTCTCACGCACAGAGAAACCGACGGCACCGGCTATCTGGTTCGGAACCTTGGCATCCAGCAGCAGTTCAACGATGAAGCAGCGCTCAAGGATATTGTCAGTCCCAATGGCTTTTTTCGCGGCTTCAGCCACAATTCTCTTGTAGGATTCACCGTTGATCATGATCTGCCATTTGCCTGTGCGCACAGGTTTGGCACCGGATTTCAGCGTACCCATGGTCTGGCCTTTTTTGCCGTCCATGTTTTTGTTTTCTTTGGACAGCTTCCATACCGGCAGTCCCCATTCCTCAAACAGATACACCGAATCATCCACATGACAGCCCAGGTCAAAGATCAGGTCCTCACGCACAATACCCATAAGGTCATTGCGCACCATGCGGGTATAGTCATCCGGCGTGTTGGTTCCGATAAATGTGTTGATCGCGGAAAGACCCTGTGCCACAGCACCGCTTCTCTCCATTGCGGCCTTGTCACACAGCAGAACGGTCTGGCCGTCCTTCATCCATTTTTTTACTTCAAAAGCGGTTCCGCATGCAGCCATTCCGCCGCCCACGATCAATATGTCAACTTCCTTCTCAACAACTTCCGGATCCTTAACGGCCTTAAGCTCACCCTTGGGTTTGTTCGGTAATGCCATACTTTATCCTCCTTAAAAATTTAACTGATAATTGATCATTTCAGATTCTTCTGCAAAAAAATGAAAAAGGACTAAGCCAAAGCCTGGGGCCTCGGAAGTGTTCTGCCATCAGCCTCTTCTGTGCTCAGCAGTTCACTTGCCAGATCTTTGCCCTTCAGATTCTCATAAGCATTGGCAGCGCCCTCAGGAGTTGTACGGATGGGGAACTTGAAGCGTTTGATAAGGCCGTTTCTGAACTTGCAGGTCCACATCACATCCTCTGTACCCATCATCGGCATAATGCTGCTTCCCATCGGCACAAAGTCTGCATAACCGCGCACCTCAATGGCCTGGGTCGGACAGATCTTCACGCAGGAAAAACATTCCCAGCACTGATCCGGTTCCTGGTTGTAGGCCTTCATAACAGTGGGGTCCAGCACCATCAGGTCGTTGGGGCAGATGTACATACAGGCTGTTTTGTCACCACCCTTGCAACCGTCACATTTTTCCTGAATTACAAAACTCGGCATTTACAATACCTCCTCTTAACATTTTAGAATTAAAGGTTTACAATTACGTCAGAGTTACTCGCGGACAGATGAAGCCGTTTGCACCTCCTTTCGTAAATTCAGCCGGAAAACTTTTTTCCGGCTGTTAATGCCCTTCCAAAAACATATAAAGAACAGACGAACCCGTTTCATGTTATTTACCAAAGAAACAGTTTACACTATAATTGGAACGAAGTAAATATTTTTTTTTGTTTCTGCTGATTTTTTTCCGACAGGATGATCGGAAATTTGTAAAAAAATATATAAACAGCTGATAATATTTTTTATACAAAAAAACATCCGAATGCTGACCTTTTCCGGCTGTGGAACAGGGCTTCCCGTAATCTGTCGGAGTTCCCCTAACACTCTTTGCTGAAGATGTCAATCCTTTTCGGATTTTCCGCATATCTGCGGAGAAGCCGGGCCTTCGGTCACGCATCCCGATGTCCGGGCTTCTGTCCAAAAAACTGCTGCCTGACTGATATTGACAATCTGCCGCAGAGGATCAATTTTCTGAATTTAAAAACAAAGATCAGATTATACACAAAACGGAGAAAATTATGGAAAACAAAAATGAGGAGTATGAAGTCATTCCCCTTTCCGCTGAAGATGCCTTTTCTTTTTCCTGCTCACCGGAAATTTCCTGTTTTAATGAATGCTGCCGGGACATCAGCCAGTTTCTGACCCCTTACGATATTCTGCGCCTGAAAAACCACCTGGGTATTCGCTCGGATGAATTCCTTAAACAGTACACCACCCGGCATACAGGCCCGGAAACCGGACTGCCTGTAATCGTTCTTCGGCTGGATAATGCTTCAGATATGAAATGCCCTTTTGTCCGGCCCGAAGGATGCAGTGTTTATGAAGATCGCCCTTCCTCCTGCCGTACCTATCCGCTGGCCCGGCTGGCCTCCCGTTCCAGAGAGACGGGAAAAATTACAGAGCAGTATGTGCTGCTGCAGGAAAAACACTGCAAAGGCCATTTTGAGAACCATCAGCAGACCGTGCAGGACTGGGTTAAACAGCAGGGTCTTGAGATTTACAATGAAATGAATGATCAGATGATGGAGATCATTTCTTTGAAAAAACAGAGGCATCCGGCGCACCTGGATTTCAGGGAAAAGCATATCTTCCATATGGCTTTGTATGATCTGGACAACTTCAGAACCCAGGCGGTTCAGAACCGTCTTCTGGAAAAACTGGATGTATCTCCTGAAGAACTGGAATCTGCGGAGAAAGATGATACTGTTTTGCTGAAACTGGGCATCCGCTGGGTGAAATATGCCATATTCGGCATGATATGACTTTAAGGAAAGTGAAATTTCCTAAATTACAGCCGGTTTCAGGTGTCAGGAAAGTAAAACACTGAAACCCGGAACCTGTGTATAAGCAATTTTCAAATCCCTAAACAGTGACGGGGAAACTGCAGTATATGGAACTAAGAGATAAGACAGCTCTGGTACTCGGTGCTGTCAAAGGTATCGGAAAGGGAATCGGTCTGGCGCTGGCTGAAGAAGGCGTGAGACTGGCCCTCACTCATTTTGACTGGGAAGAAAGTCTGCCCGTTATGCAGCATGATTTTGCAGCCACAGGAGCCGGGCATATGATCGTGAAAACTGACCTGCGGGATACAGAGGCCATTCCCGGGCTGATCCGGCAGGTGACAGAGCGCTTCGGCAGACTGGACATCCTTATTAATAATATTGAACGGGGAGGCTGGCCTGTGGTTCACGGGCCATATATCCGGGAACAGTGGGATCTGGAAATGGAAACCACTCTGCGGGCCAAACAGTGGATTTTTCAGGCAGCCCTTCCACATCTCAAAGCATCCGGGGACGGAGTGGTTATCAATTTTTCCTCCATAGCGGGCATTGTGGGGCGTTCCGGCCCGGCCAGTTATATTTTCAACGAAGGATATTCTGCTGCAAACAGGGGAATATCCCTGCTTACGGAAACATGGGCGCGGCTGGCCGCACCTGAAGTCCGGGTCAATGAGATTATGCTCGGCATCTTTGAAACCCGGCACGCACAGCACACCAGGGGATGGGGACTGCTGAGCGATGCACAGAAGCAGGCTGTTGTCAGTCACACCCTTCTGGGACGCACCGGACGGATTGATGATGTGGTCAGGGCAGTGAAATTCATTATCAAAGATGCACCTTACATGACCGGCAGTGTGCTGCGTATTGACGGAGGTTATGTTCTGGGAGGGGAAAAGATAGATCCCATGCCGGACGGACAGTGTGACTGATTCACTATCCGCTCTGCATTTCCGCATAGGATCACAGTCGGATCCTATGCGGAAAGAGGACATTATGTCAGACTGTCAGGAATATTTTCAGACCTGTTTCACAGTATGTTTTTTTCTGTTGGCCTCATAGCGCATCTGCAGGGTATCCACCAGCAGGGCAAATCCCATAGGCAGATAGATATATGCCTTGGGCACATGCTTGTGCATTCCTTCCATGAAAATCGTGATACCGATGGTAATCAGAAAAGACAGGGCCAGAATTTTCAGGGTCGGATGCGTCAGAATAAAATCCCCCACGGGTCTGGCATAGAACAGAAGGCCCGCAAAAGACAGAATGACAGCAGTGATGATTATCCATATATGCGAGGTCAGTCCCACTGCGGTAATTACTGAATCTACAGAAAAAACAATATCCAGCAAAACAATCTGGGTGATAATTGCGGAAAAATGCCCGCTGACTTTATTTTCTTCCGAATGCTCCCCCTCCTCTTTGAGTTCAACGGTATGATGGATTTCCTTTACCGCCTTGTAGAGAAGGAAAAGTCCTCCTGCCAGCAGTATCAGATCCCGGACGGAAAAATGGAGAATCACCGGATTGGTGAGATTGGCAAGAGCCAGAACAAGCACCAGCATAACAATCCGTGCAACCATTGCCAGGCTCAGCCCGATGAGTCTGGCCTTATTCCGCAGATGTTCGGGCAGCCGCCCCACAAAAATGGCAATTACAAGGACATTGTCCACACCCAGAACCATTTCCAGGCCAATGAGCAGGGCAAGTGTTGCAAGCGCATCTGTCATAATACAATACCTCCTGATTTTTTTGAGTTGATGAAAAACAGAAACCGGCCCGGAAATCCGATGCCTTTTTATACAAGTACGCTGTCAGAAACTGAAAAAATATTCTGCGGCTTTCCGACAGCGAAACACTCAAAATATATATGAAGAAAACAGGATTTGAAAGCAAAATCCTTATCTCTTTTCATTTATGCACTGCAGTATCCGGCTGCACCCGAATATGATTCCGCCTGTCAGAGCGATAAGACCGCTGAAGGTGAAAAGCAGAAATGATCCTGTTTTTTCATACAGATAAGCACTGAGAAAAAATCCTGCGGTCATGCCCAGTCCGTAAGTGACGGCATTGTTGACGCTTTGGCCCAGGGTTTTGGATTCTTCAGGCGACATGCGATCCATATTCAGAATGCTTGCTATATGGAATGCGCCGTAGGTAATGGCATGAAGTCCCTGTGAGGCAAGAATCAGCCAGGCGGACTGGGCTTTGGAAAGGATGAACCATCTCAGAACTGCCGCTGCAAAGGAAAAAAGCAGGACATTTTCAATGGCAAATCTTTTAAATATCCGGGCGGAAGACATCATCACCCCGATTTCAGCGACAGAGGCCAGAGCCCAGGCAAGGCCGATAAAGGTTTTGCTGTATCCCAGTGTTTCCAGATGGATGGAGAAAAATCCGTAATAGGTTCCGTGACTGACCAGCATCAGAAATGCACAGAAGAGAAAAACAATGGGCCGGATTTTGAGCAGAAAATCCGGGTTTCCATACTTGTGTCCGCGTCCGGGGAGGCTGGGGATTCCGGGGGAAAGAACAGCCTGCATCAGAGAACCTGCCAGAATCATCACAATAATCAGATGCACTGAATACAGATCAATGATTTTTCCCATTCCCCCGGAAATAATAATAAAGGCAATGGTTCCCCAGGCCCTAACTTTTCCGTAACTGCTTTTTTCGTTTTCCAGAATATCCATGGTAAAGGCTTCCATAAAGGAAATCATGGGCGAATAAAAAACGCCGTACAGGATGCTGATGATCAGAATCATATGAAAGTCCGCGGTAAACAGAAAGGCAGTCCAGATGATGGCCGCGGAAAAACTGCATAAGATAAAAATGCCGCGGCGGATTTGAAAACGGTCTGCCGCCATGCTCCAGAAAACAGGGAACAGCACCATTGACATGGAGCGCATCGCGGACAGGATACCGATCTGAAATCCGTCAAAACCCAGATGAAAACAGTAAAGATTGAAATAGGGCAGAAAAATGCCCATGACCCCGAAATAAAGAAAATAATGTGCGGACATAATCTGTCTCAGAGAGCCGCTGCTTGTGCTGTCCATTGAATTTCTTCCTGTGTCTGAAAAAAAATAATACTGCCTGCCCCTGTTTTTGTTTGCATGAACTTTGTACGTCGTTTATAATTGGTATCTGTAGCACATCCTAAAACATAAAGAAACGTGAGTTCAGCATAAAATTTTGGCAGTGGATCAAAACGGCTGTTTATGCGGAAAAAACTCTCCCCTTCCTGAGGAGGGCGGAAACATCATAAAGCCCCAGGGCATTGTTTCCCCCGCCCCTTGACTGCCCTGCTTCCGTAACCTGACTGTGTCCGGTTGGCAGAGCTGAGTGACAATATGTCAAAAACAGACAAATATTTGCAGCAGGATATGAAAGAACGTCTGGGGTTTGAGACCCTGCTGACCGAAATTTCCGCGAACTTTGTAAATCTGTCTTCGGATCAGATAGACTCTGCAATAACAGAAGCCCAGAGGTGTATATGTGAATTTCTGAATATTGACCGATCCATTCTCTGGCAGGTCATTGAAAAAGAACCGGGCAGGATGAACCTGTCACATATCCACCAGTCTCACGGGAATAATCTCCCGGACAGCCCCTTTGATGTGAATGAAAATTTTCCCTGGATATTGCAGGAGATTTTGCAGGGGAAAACCGTCACAATAATGCGTTTGGAGGATCTCCCCCCGGAAGCTGCCCGTGACAGGGAGACGTTAAAACATTTGGATGCCAGGTCAGCCATTTTTATTCCCATGCTGATCAGAGGCAAATTTGCCGGAGCTTTGTCATTTGCCAGCCTGCGGAGGGAAACCGTGTGGGAGGAGCTTATCGTGAAACAGCTCCTTCTTGCCGCACAGATATTCACCAATGCTCTTGCTCACAAACAGTCCGGGGAGGCTCTGGAGGAACGCCTGGGGTTTGAATCTCTGCTGACTGAAATTTCCGCACGTTTTGTCAATCTGCCTGCGGAAAGGATAGATGCTGAAATTGAAGATGCACAGCGGATTATATGCGAAGCCCTTGATTTTGATTTGTCGGCACTGTGGCAGTGGTCGGACGGGATTCAGCCTTTCATGACACTGACGCATCTCCACAGTCCGCCCGAAGGGCCGAAACGTCCGGAACCGCCTCTTAATGCAGTGGAGGTTTTTCCCTGGCAGCTTCAGAAGCTCCTGAGCGGTGAAACAATTGTTTTTTCTACAGAAAACCTGCCTCCGGAGGCATGGCTTGACCGGGAATCCCTTCGCTATTACGGTGTCAGATCAGCCGTTACTGTGCCGCTTTCGGTGGGAGGAGATCCGGTTATGGGTTTGCTGTCCTTTAACACACTTAAAGAAGAGAGGATCTGCCCGGAACCTATTGTGAAAAAGCTTCAGATTGTTGCGCAGATATTTGCCAATGCCCTTGCCCGCAGATCCGGAGAACTTGAACTGCGTGAAAGTCAGGCCCGTCTGAACATGGCAACCGATGCTGCCGGAGTGGGGCTGTGGGTTATGGAGCCTGATACCGGCCGCGTCTGGGTTACGCCTAAAAGCAGAGAACTGTTTCATTTTGCCGGGGATGAAGAGATAAGCTATAAAAGCTTCTTTAAAATGATTCATCCCGATGATCAGCAAGGGGTTCATCAGGCTGTGCAGACGTGCATCCAATCCGGTGATGCCATCAACATCGAATACCGCATTATACTCCCTGACAGAAGCATCCGGTGGATAATCAGCAGAGGGAAAAGGTTTCTTAGATCAAACGGGGAACAGATCCGTCTGATGGGAGTTTCCATTGACATCAGCGAACGCAGGCAAATGGAAGAACAACTGCGCGCGCAGCTTGAAGAGATCAAAGGACTGAAACAGAAGCTGGAAAAGGAAAATATCTTACTGCGGGAGGAAATCGGGCTTCAGAACGTGCATGAGGAGATTGTGGGCAGAAGCCCCCTGATGATGCATATACTCGGACAGGCGGAACAGGTGGCCCTGACAGATGCCACTGTCCTTATCGAGGGGGAAACAGGAACCGGAAAGGAACTTCTGGCACGGGCTGTGCATCGCCTGAGTCTTCGCCGGGACGCCCCCTGGTCACGGTCAACTGCGCCTCGCTTCCGCCCACCCTGATTGAAAGTGAACTGTTCGGTCGTGAAAAGGGAGCCTATACCGGCGCCCTGACCCGGATGACAGGAAGGTTTGAGCTTGCTGACGGAGCCACACTTTTTTTGGATGAGATCGGTGATATGCCCCTTGATGTGCAGGCCAAACTGCTTCGGGTTCTTGAACAGGGACGTTTCGAGCGTCTGGGTTCCAGCCGTGCCATACAGGTGGATGTGCGTATCATTGCGGCCACCAATCAGAATCTTGCACGGCAGGTCTCTGCGGGCAGATTCAGAAAAGATCTGTATTTCCGGCTGAATGTGTTTCCCATTTTTCTGCCGCCCCTGAGAGAGCGTTCTGAGGATATTCCCCCGCTTGTCTGGGCCTTTGTCAGAGAATATGAAAAAAAGATTGGCAGACGGATTGATTGTATTACACGCAAATGTATGGAGGAACTGCAGCGTTACGCGTGGCCGGGCAATGTCCGGGAGTTGAAAAATCTCATAGAGCGAGCGCTGATTCTGTGCAGTGACAGAACCCTGGATCTGCATCCGCCTGCGGGAATATCTTACGGCATATCTTCGGAAAATTCTGATGATCGCAACCTGGAGGATGCTGAGCGCAGGCATATTATTGCGGTTCTGGAGCAAACCGGCTGGCGTGTTTCAGGTAAAGGCGGCGCGGCCGAAATTCTGGGACTGAAACGCACCACCCTGCAATCCAAAATCATGAAACTGGGCATTCAGCGTTTGCCGAAATAATGCCTTAATACCGGCACTGTGCCGAAATGTCGGCATTATGCCGGGTTCCTTCTCATTTCCCTCCTGTTTTTTTCAAATTAAATTCAACAATTAAAATATCTTATTCAAAAAAAGCCTTTCTCTCCGGTCTGGCATGTATTTCGCATATCATTATTAAAACCCGAATATCCGGAAATTAAGCAAAGCGGTTTTCCGCACAGACGGAACCTCGGAAAAACTGAGCCAAACCCTTAGGGCTTTCAAAACATCAGGGTTTTTCGGACAGAAAATTGTACAGGTTATTTTGTTACAAACCCTTATACCGTTTTTCGTAGGGTGGGCACGGCTTTTTGTGCCCGCCGTCCTGCTGAAACGGTGGGCACAAAAAGCCGTGCCCACCCTACAATATGGTACATTTTTTGGTAGTGGTGCAAATCTGTTGATCCAAAAATTCCCCTCCCCTGGTGGGAGGGGTCAGGGGAGGGGGATAATCAGTGATGTTTTCACCCTCCCCCTGCCCCTCCCTCAAGGGAGGGGAGACCTTATCAACGGATTTGACCCACTACCCATTTTTTCATGGAACTCGCCTAAAAAGTTGTCAAATCTTATACCGGTTCAGATTGCATCAGGTCAGTGGTGAATCGGCATTACTGCAAATTTTTAGGTCAGACAAAAAACGGAGACATGGCGCATGATCCGGCAAAAGGAACACCTTATGAAAAAGGGTATGATTCGTTCCATCATCAGAATGCTGATTCCTTTGAATAAGCAAAGTGAGGCACTCGAAATTATGGGATCGGTGATCACACAGATTCAGTTTGAACCGGGCTGTGTCAGCTCACGGGTTTACCGGGACGTGGATGAAGTGCGCGCAATAATGTTGGAGGAACTTTGGATGTGCGAGGAAGATGTGCTGCGCCATCTTCGGTCGGATTTATACCGCAGGGTTCTTCTGGTGGTTGAGATGTCAGAAAAACCCCCGGAGATCAGATTTGACACCGTCATTTGTTCAAACGGGGTTGAGATGATAGAGAAAGCCAGAAACCGGGGAGAATCTGCTGAAAACTGAAAGTTCTTTAAAAAAAACAGAAAGGAAAGAGAAAGATGAAGATGAAGAAAACCGGAATGACAGTAATGGTCGTATTTGCAGTGCTGGCATTATGCGCTGCATCCTTTGCAGCCGAAGTCGAAATCACCCCTTATATATGGTTTCCCGGGGTTGATGGTGACATCACAATAAACGGACAGGATGCAGACTTTGATGCTTCGGCCGGCGATGTGTTTGACACTGCTGATGTCTGCGGTTCGCTGCTCGGTGTAGTTCAGTTCAACAGGTTCCTTATATGGGGACAGGTGGACTTTTTTTCATGGGACACTGACGAACTGGATATGGAAGACCGGCCCCAGGGCGGATCTCTGGAGATGGAAATGCTGCTCGGAGAGGTGGCCGCGGGATTTCAGGTTGACGGCTGGATGGAAGGCATGACCTTTGATATCCTGGGCGGTGTCCGTTTTCTCAGTATGGAAAATGATCTGGAAGTATACGGAGAGGGTACATACAGCAAAGACTACGATCTTGTGGATCCCATACTGGTTATCCGGCCAAGTATCCCCCTTTTCCCTTCGACGATCAGAGGTCTTCGTTTCAATCCGACCTTTGCTGTCGGCGGAGGGGGCGATTCCGAGCTGGTCTATGAATTTTTTCCCCAGATTCAGTATCAGTTCACGGAAAACTTTGCAGCACGGATGGGCTACCGCACCATCGGCTACGACTTTGAAGGGGAAAACAATGATGACAATGAACTGAATATCCGGATGAGCGGTATGATTTTTGGTCTGGGACTGATGTTTTAGGTGATTTCCATGAAAAAATGTACCATCATTGTAGGGTGGGCACGGCTTTTTGTGCCCGCCGTCCTGCTGAAACGGTGGGCACAAAAAGCCGTGCCCACCCTACGAAAAACGGTATAATCATTAATGGAAATCACCTTAAAGTGATTTCCAAAAAAAGAATATCCCGGAAAAGTGGCACAGGCTTCCGGCCTGTGCCTGTGAACTGAACAGGTATATTTATTTTCAGAAATCACCTGAGATTTGAAAACTTTTGAAAAATTGTCAAATCTTATCGGAATCTGACTCTTAAAACAGTAAAACTGTTTAAACAATCTGGCGATACGGGAGGAATGGACACTGCATTCTTTTCGTACCCTGAATTCTTTTAGGAGATGGTTATGATGAAAAAATCTGCACATATTATAAAAGTCTGTTTTGTTTTTCTGCTGCTTGCCATCATGCCCTGCGCGGCCCGGGCCGGAGGGATTTATCTGTATGAAATCGGAACTCCGGATTTGGGACTGGCCGGAGCAGGTTCTGCGGCGCGGGCACAGGATGCGGCTACGGTCTATACCAATCCGGCAGGAATGGCCCGGCTGGACAGATCCCAGGTTCTTTTTGGCATTCAGCCCCTGTATATGGATTTGGAGTTCAGTCCGGATGAACGCACCACACAATCCGGCAGCAGCGGGGATGCAGCAGACTGGCTGCCGGGTGGAAGTTTCTTTTATGTTCAGAACATCACGCAGGATCTGAAATTCGGTCTGGGTGTGTTCGGACACTTTGGTATGGCACTGGATTACGGAAATGACTGGGTAGGAAGATATTATGTGAAAGACACCACTTTGCAGGCCATGGGGATTCAGCCGACGCTGGCTTACCGGATAAACGATCATTTTTCGCTGGGTGCGGGCGTGATTGCCAGCTATGTCATCTTTGAGGAAAATGTTGCCATCAACAACCTCACCGGCCCTGACGGGGAACTGCATCTGGAAGATGATCCCTGGGCTTTTCAGGTCAACGCGGGTCTGCTCTTTGAACTGAGCAAAGATACCCGTTTCGGCCTCACCTATCTGTCTGAAGGCGAGATTGATTTGACCAGTGATCTGGAATTCAGGGATCTGGGAGCAGGGCTCAACACCATTCTGAAAAACCGGGGGCTGCTGACCGGGGAAATTGATCTGGAAATGAAAATGCCCCAGTCCGTGATGTTCAGCGTATATCATCAACTGTCAGACAGGCTGGCTTTGATGGCTGATGCCGGATGGCAGAACTGGGAGGAATTCGGAAAGGTGGATGTGGGTATCAGCTCGGAAAACCTTACCACCCTTAAAGCAGACATGAAGTATGATGACACGTACCATGTGGCATTTGGCGCACAGTACCGGGCTGCCCCCCAATGGCTCCTGTCTGTGGGCGCGGCTTACGACAGTTCCTGTATGGAAGATGAAAACCGTTCCCCCAGCCTGCCTTTGGGAGAAGCCTGGCGCTTTGCTTTCGGAACACAGTATCAGTGGTCCAAAGATATTGACATTGGCTGGGCCTATGAACTGATGTGGGCCGGTGAACTGGACATGGACGTGAACCGGGGGCCGCTGGCCGGAAGGCTTGCCGGAACCTATGAGGATGTGGCTCTGCACTTCTTCAATGTGAACCTGAGCTGGAAGTTCTGATTTCCCGGCAGGAAGCATGGAAGGCCTTAATCATCGGACATGATTCACTTCCCACAGAAGAAAAGGTCAATATAAAATGCTTTGGAATCAGAGATATAAGATAAAGAGCTATCTGAGCGCATCCCTGTGGTTTGTGCCGTTTATTGCTTTGCTGGCTTACTGGGTCTTCACCCAAATTACACACAGCATCGGCGGATGGCAGTTGCAGAACGGACGGCTTGATGAAAAAATTGCTTTTTTTGCCCTGACAATGGACAGCGCAAAGACCATGATCGGGACAATAATCACCTTAAACCTTTCTTTTCTCGTGTTCGCATTCAGTTCCCTGCTCGTGGCGATTCAGGTTGCAAGCGGGCAGTATACCCCGCGCATCATTTCCACTGCTCTGCTGCGCAACAATGCAATCCGGTTCACCGTGGGTTATTTTGTCTTTACCATGCTCTTTGCCCTGAGTGTGCAGTTAAGGATGCGCGGAGAAATTGTGCATCAGTTTAACTGCTGTATAGCAGGAGTGCTGGGACTGATCTCTGTTGCGGTTTTCCTTTATCTGATCGATTACGCGGCACGTCTTTTGCGTCCTGTCAGCATTGTGAAGCGTATTGGGGAATACGGGGCAGAGGTCATTGAGAAACTGTATCCGGATACAGCCGGGACGGAAGAACAGTCCGGGGCCTCCTCCAGGGCAGAATCTTTCCACAGAACAGTTGCTTATACAGGCAGATCAGGCAGCATTATGGCTGTGGATATTGAAGGACTTGTGAAACAGGCACAGAGAACCAAAGGGATTATCGAATTTATTCCTCAGATCGGAGACTTTGTGGCAGTGGATGAACCCATTTTCCGACTGCATGGCGGTGCTGTTTCCACTGATGAAAAACACCTGCAGAGTATGGTTGCCGTGGGACAGGAACGGACGATTGAGCAGGATCCGACCTTTGCCTTCCGCATTCTGGTGGATATTGCAATCAAGGCTTTGTCCGCGGCAATCAATGATCCGACAACCGCTGTGCTGGCCATTGATCAGCTTCAACGTCTGCTTCGGAAGGTTGGTATGCGGCATCTCGCGGGGGAAAATATCCGGGACGATTCCGGCGAACTGCGGCTGATTTTCCGAACCCCCAACTGGGAGGATTTTGTTCACCTGACCTGCACGGAAATCCGCCACTGCGGGGCAGGAAGCGTACAGATTATGCGGAGGATGCGCTCCATGCTGGAAAATCTTATGCAAACTCTGCCCCGGCACTGCCATGCCGAGCTTGGTCTGCAGTTGGAACTGCTGGATCGCACCATTGAGAAGCAGTACCCGTTTCCCGAAGACCGGAAGATTGCCAAAATTCCGGATTCCCAGGGGCTGGGAGGGAGGCTGGGTTTGCAGCCTGTAAAAGAACCGCCATCAGCTTAAAGTGATTTCCATTAAAGATTATACCGTTTTTCGCAGGGCGGGCACGGCTTTTTGTGCCCGCCGTCCTGCTGAAACGGCGGGCACAAAAAGCCGTGCCCACCCTACAATATGGTACATTTTTTCATGGAAATCGCCTAACAGAAATTTTTGCAGTCAACACTCAAATGAAGGAGAATATATGAAAAAACAGTTTTTTGTCTGTATCCGAATGCTTTCTCTGGCAGTGTGTCTTGTGTTTGCGGCATCCGCTGCCTGTCCGGGTTCCGATCTGGCGATTGATTTCCCTGGCGATATTGACAGTCCCTACAAATCAACCGTAATCGGAACACCCCTGGATTATAAGGCAAAACTGCCCGGAACTGATGTCAAAAAATTCAGATTGACCGTGTTCCCGGAGCGGAAGATACCGGAAATGTTCTGGTATTCCGAAAGTCTGAACTGCTCTCTGGCTGCCCAGGATGAAAAGGCTCCCCTGATGTTTGTGATCGCGGGAACCGGGGCAGCATACAATTCCGCAAAAATGAAAGTGCTCCAGAAAACCTTTCACCAGGCCGGGTATCATGTCATTTGCATTTCTTCCCCGACCCATCCCAATTTCATTGTTTCCGCGTCCCAGACAAAGGTTCCCGGACATCTGGGCGAGGACAGCCGGGATTTGTACCGGGTGATGAAACTGGCCTATGAGGAAGTGAAAGAGGATATTGATGTATCTGGATTCTGTGTGTCCGGATACAGTCTGGGCGCGGCCCAGGCTGCCTATGTTTCCTATATTGATGAACAGCAGCGGATATTCAATTTCCGGAGGGTGCTGATGCTCAATCCGCCGGTCAGTCTGTTCAACTCCACAGCAATTCTGGATAATGCCCTTGTGAACAATGTTCCCGGCGGGCTGGATCATGCCGATAAGTTTATGGACAAAGTATTCACCACCATTTCAGATTATTACAGTGAAACCAACCGTATTGATTTTTCTGATCCGGATCTGCTGTATGACATCTACCGGAAAAAAAACCTGGACAATCAGATGTCAGCCGCATTGGTCGGGGTCAGCTTCCGCATCTCCTCAGCCAACATGATCGTGGCTTCGGATATTATGACTCGCGCAGGATTCATCTGTCCCTCCAATATGCCTGATTCTCCGTACAATCCGATGGATAATTATGCGGTTGTGGCAACGCGCACCAGTTTCACGGATTATTTCAATGAATATTTTTATCCCTTTTTCCAGTCCCGGCAGGCCGGATTGACAAAAGAGAACCTGATCCGGTCTTTAAGCCTGCAGACAATCGAATCCTATCTGAAAAATTCGGATAAAATATTCATGATTACCAACAGGGATGACATTATTCTGGCAAAAGGGGAACTGGACTGGCTCAAAGAGGTTTTCGGGTCAAGGGCAGTGGTTTTCGATAAAGGCGGGCATTGCGGAAACATGGATCACAGGCAGTACGTGGCCCGGATGATCGCTTTGATGAAGTAAGGGAGAAAAAAACATGACGGATACACAAAACAAGGAGGAAAATATGAGGATTCACGGCAAATATATGAATCTTTTGAAACTGTTGCCTGTTGCAGCCGCTCTTTTTTTTCTCATGGCCTGCGCAACTGCCCAGGAGCCGCTCAAACCGGTAAAAAGGCCTGCAGAGTTGTATATGAAACCCGGTGTCAGTTATCCTATCAAAGAAGTTTATGATCCCTGGGACGGGTTTAACCGGCGCATGTACAAGTTCAATTCCCAGTTTGACGAATATGTGTTTCTGCCTGTTGTCCGGGGATACGAATTTATCACACCGGATCCGGTGGAAACCGGCGTGTCCAATTTCTTCAACAACGTGGGGGAATTTGACAATCTGCTGAACTCCATACTTCAGTTCAACGGCAAAAAAATACTCAAAACCACAGGACGGATTCTGATTAATTCCACCTTCGGTCTTTTGGGACTTTTTGATATAGCCAGTGAGATGGATGAAATTCCGCTTGAACGGCAAAATGAGGATTTCGGCCAGACACTGGGATTCTGGGGCGTGGGAGACGGCCCCTATATTGTTCTGCCCATTCTCGGCCCGTCCAACCTGCGGGATGCATTCGGTGATCTTGTGGACAGCGCTGCATTTACAGCCGCGGATCCCTTTAATTTTGATGTGAACACGGAAGCGCAGATGGCGTACAGCGGATTCAAACCCATAGACAAACGTCATCAGACCAGTTTCCGCTATCACGAAACCGGCTCTCCTGCGGAATATGAAATGATTCGCTATTTCTATAAGGAAGCAAGGGGTATTCTGATAGACAACTGAACAAAACCTGCTCCGGAAAGCAGAAATTGAATTTTTGCTTTCCGGAGCAGTATGTATTCCGGCTTTTTCCGGAATGACGCTGACTGACTTTTGCAATTGGCCTGATTGTACAATTTTCTCAGCAATCCATGTTTCTCAAATAACTGATGTTACGCAGCATCGTCATACCGGCGAAAGCCGGTATCCAGAACCGGCTGATATTACTGGATTCCGGCTTTCGCCGGAATGACGGGCAAAGCGGATAACTGCCTGATTTTTATAAAGGCTGCGTAACATCAGTCAAATAATACCAAATCGCTGTTGAAAACATGCTCCTGAAAAAGCAATGTATTGTAATCAAAAAAACTGACCCTATTGGATAAAACCAATGGCGGATTTGTATAACATCGGAGGAATATCCTTGATTTGGGAAATCAGAATGAATTCAAATGGTAAAACCCTGATCGCCCCGCGAATCCTTACATTTGGGGCAGGATTGCTGATTTTATGGGCATTCGCGGCAGGGGCCTTTGCAGGGGATGATTTTGAAAAACTGAAAGGCCGGTGGCAGAGACCTGACGGCGGATATGTGCTTGAAATCCGAAGCGTGAAATCCAATGGAGACATGGATGCAGCCTATTTCAATCCAAATCCCATTCATGTGGCTGTGTCCCGCGCGTCACAGGCTGACGGGGTTATGCGGATTTTAATTGAACTGCGGGACGTGAACTATCCCGGCTCCCTGTACAACCTGCTCTATGATCCAAAGGAGGATATTCTCAGGGGGACCTATTATCAGGCCGTCCACAAGGAAACCTATGAGGTGCATTTTGTGAGGTTGAAGCCTTGAGTTCTGTCTTTATCAGCAAATCCGGCTCCGGTTCCGGCAATGCCACGATTATAGACGCGGACGGCCCCAGGCCGCTGGACAAATACGACAGTCCTTTGCTCATGGCCCATCAGGGCGGAGAACGCCGTTTTCATATCATGGCAAAACCCGCAGGTTCGGCCTGCAATCTCAACTGCACTTACTGCTTTTATCTGTCCAAGTCTTCCCTGCCGGATGGCCCCGGTTCCGGACGCATGAGTGATGAAACCCTTGAGACATTTATCCGGGAATATATTCAGGGCATCAACGCGAATGAGGTCGTGTTTACATGGCAGGGCGGGGAACCCACGCTTCTGGGTCTGGAATTTTTCCGAAAGATTTTAGAGTTCCAAAGAAAATACGCAAAACCCGCTCAGAAAATTGAAAATGATCTGCAGACCAACGGAACCCTCATTGATGAGGAATGGTGCCGTTTTCTCAAAGAAAACCGCTTCCTGGTGGGTCTGAGCATTGACGGCCCGCGGGAAATCCATGACAAATGCCGCGTGGGAAAGGACGGGGGCGCGAGTTTTGACCGGGTGGCCAACGCTGCCCGGTTGTTGAAAAAACACGGGGTTCCCTTCAACACGCTGACCTGCGTACACCGCTACAATGCCCGGAGGCCATTGGATATTTACCGTTTTCTGCGCCGGGAAATCGGATCTGTCCGAATGCAGTTCATCCCCATTGTCGAACACAGGGATTTTGGACGGACAGCCCGGCACAGATGGGATACGGCAGCCCTGCCCAAAGCCGGAACCCCGGAATCCCGTCCCGGTCATCCGGATTCTGTGGTGTCTGACTGGTCGGTTGACCCGGAGGATTGGGGATATTTTCTGTGCAAAATTTTTGATGAGTGGCGCACACGGGATCTGGGACGGGTGCTGGTCAACCATTTTGAAACACTGGTGGCCCGACACATGGGGCTTCCGGCTGAAATGTGCGTATATGGGGAATTCTGCGGCAAAGGACTGGCCATTGAGCATGACGGCAGTCTCTATGCCTGCGACCATTATGTGTATCCTGAATACCGTATCGGGAATATTCATAACGGCAGCCTGCCGGATACGGTGTTTTCCCGCGGTCAGGTACGATTCGGGTTCGCCAAAAGCGAGACCCTGCCCGGTCAATGCCGTAAATGCCTTTATTTACAGGACTGCTGGGGGGAATGCCCCAAAAACCGCCTGATCCGTACAGCAGACGGTGAACCGGGACTGAATTATCTTTGCTCCGGATTTCAGCGGTTTTTCGGGTATGCAATTCCTGCGGTCAAACGGATCGTTGCGGATTTGCGGAGGCATACGTAGCCGTCAAAACCGGGGATATATACCATTACCTGAAACATTTCGGCTGTAAAATACCGCATTCGAAATGCCTGCCTCAGCAGAGTTTACAATATACTTAAACAGCCACGAATAACACGAATCTGCACGAATGCACAAACCGTAATTCGTGTCATTCGTGCAATTCGTGGCTGTACCATCAAATCTTCTGAGTAATGGTATACTTAAACAGCCACGAATAACACGAATCTGCACGAATGCACAAACCGTAATTCGTGTCATTCGTGCAATTCGTGGCTGTACCATCAAATCTTATGCGTAATGGTACAGAGATGTTTTACCAATGCGAATTAAAGAGTCAGATTCCGGTAAGATTTGACAACTTTTCAAAAGTTGTCAAATCTGATTGGATAAATCAATGGCGAATCGGTATTAATCCGCATTAACAATCAATCATTTTTTCAGGAGGAATTTATGAAAAAGAAACAAATGGGTAAGTTGGGAGGCGTTTTTTTCGGAACCCTGGCCGCAGCACTGCCCGGATTTGCCGGGGACGCAAAAGCGGCGTCCGCAGACACACAGGCAATAGACAGGACAATCCTGCCGATTCAGGAGCCCCAGAGGCCCCTCAGCAAAGAACTGGACGTCAGAAATGCAAAACTGCCCCCGCATTTTGAGGTCAAAGCTCCGGACGGTGCGCCGAACGTGATCATCATTCTGATTGACGATCTGGGCTTCGGGGCCCCAAGCACCTTCGGCGGGCCGATTGCTACGCCCACTCTGGATCAGTTGGCACAAAGCGGACTGCGCTACAACAATTTCCATACCACCGCTGTGAGTTCGCCGACTCGGGCCGCTCTGAAATCCGGCCGCAATCACCACACTGTCAACATGAGCTTCATCACCGAAATGTCAACCGGTTTTCCGGGCGCTACCGGGCAGATTCCCAACACAACCGCTCCCCTGGCGGAAATGCTGCGACTGAACGGCTACAGCACAGGGGCTTTCGGCAAATGGCATGAGACCGCTGTCTGGGAAACCAGCGTCTCCGGCCCCTTTGACCGCTGGCCCACACGGCAGGGTTTTGACAAGTTTTACGGTTTCATCGGCGGAGAGACCAACCAGTGGGCGCCTTATCTGTATGACGGCGTCACCCAGGTGGAACTGCCGGAAGATCCGAATTATCACTTCATGACCGACATGACCGACAAGGCGGTTGCCTGGATCAAATACCAGAAGGCCATAACGCCGGACAAACCGTTCTTTGTGTATTTCGCGCCCGGAGCCACCCATGCGCCCCATCATGTGCCCCAGGACTGGATTGCAAAATGGAAGGGCAAATTCGATCAGGGCTGGGATAAGATGCGCGAGGAAACCTTAGCCCGGCAGCTCAAAATGGGGATTATTCCCGAAGGCACAAAGCTGGCCCCGAAGCCCTCTGCAATCCGGGATTGGGATAAACTCTCGGACGATGAGAAACGACTTTACGCCCGTCAGATGGAAGTGTTCGCTGCCTTTCTCGATTATACCGACAGCGAGATCGGCCGGATGCTCAGGGCGGTTAAGGAGACCGGTCAGGCCGACAACACCCTCGTTTTCTACATCGCGGGCGACAACGGCGCAAGCGCGGAAGGCGGAGAGCACGGTATGTTCAGCGAGATGACCTACTTCAACGGTGTGCAGGAAACCGTGCCGGACATGCTCAAAGTCGCGGACAAATGGGGCGGCCCCGAGACCTACCCGCACTACGCCTCGGGCTGGGCGGTTGCTATGGATGCCCCGTTCTCCTGGACCAAACAGGTGGCCTCGGACTTCGGAGGGTCCCGCAACGGTATGGTGGTTTACTGGCCAAAAGGAATCAAGGCGAAGAACGAAATGCGCTCGCAGTTCACTCATGTCATTGACGTGGCGCCGACCATACTGGAAGCAGCGGGTCTGCCGGAACCCAAAGTGGTGAACAGTACGCCCCAGATCCCAATGGCGGGCGTGAGTATGCTTTACACCTTCAACGATGCCGAAGCCAAAGATCGCCATACCACCCAGTACTTCGAGATGGCCGGTAACCGGGCCATCTACCATGAAGGCTGGCTGGCGCGTACCATCCACCGGGCCGCGTGGGAGAGGGAGGTGCGCAATCCTCTGGAAAAGGATGTCTGGGAACTTTATGATGTGCGTTCCGATTTCAGTCTGTCCGATGATCTTGCAGCAAAGCATCCGGAGAAACTCAAAGAACTGCAGGCCCTCTTTATGAAAGAGGCCGAAAAATACAATGTTCTGCCCATTGACGACCGGCTGTTCGAGCGCATGCTGGCGGAATTCGTTGGCCGCCCCGACCCTATGGGCAAACGCACTTCCCTGACCCTGGCTGAGGGGATGACCGGGATGATGGAGAATGTCTTTATCAATATAAAGAACAGATCCAAAACCATCACAGCCGAGGTTGAGGTTCCGGAAAAAGGCGCAAACGGCGCTATACTGGTGCAGGGCGGACGTTTCGGTGGCTGGGCGCTCTACGTGAAGGACGGCATTCCCGCATACGACTACAACTTCCTCGGTCTGAAGCGGTTCTCAGTGGCAGGCTCCAAGCCGCTTACACCGGGCAAAGCCACGATAAAATTCGATTTTGCCTATGACGGCGGAGGGCTGGGCAAAGGCGGCAACGGCACTCTGTCCGTGAACGGAGAGAAAGTTGCAGAAGGCCGGATTGAACTTACACAGGCTGCGATTTTCTCCGCTGATGAAACAGCCGATGTGGGAATTGATCTGGGCACTCCGGTGGTGGAATCCATCGGCGCGGAGGCAAAGTCCCGGTTCACAGGTCATATCAGTAAAGTGACGGTCGAGGTTGCGCCCATGAAGGCTCCGGATAAGGCCGGGGCTGATAAAACCCAAAAGGAAGCTGCTCAGAAAAAAGCAAAATCAGATTAACTGACAGATCATCAGAAAGGAAAGGGCATTGCGCTCTTTCCTTTCTGAGATGTTCATAACGGAAGGAAATGTACAATGCAGTTACCGCAGAAACTGAAACATGAAATCAGGGCATTGGTGAATACCACACTGTATTTTGCCATATGGCTTGGTATGCTGATACTTATCAAAAAACTTGTGCTTGCTGAATACCGGGTCGAATTTTACGGTTTGTCAAAGGCCCTGTTCGGCGCACTCATTCTCGCCAAGGTCGTGCTATTGCTGGAACATGTCCCCCTGGGAGCACTGACACGGAACCGTCCTGCACTGGTTTCTGTTATTCTGCGCACGGCCCTGTACACGGCTGGCGTGTTTGCTGTGCTGATTCTTGAAAAGGGATTTGAGGGACGGCACGAATATGGCGGTTTCGGTCCCTCGCTGGCTTCGGTGTTCCAAAACGCAAATGTTTACCAGGTCTGGGCCAACACCATTTGTGTGTCCGGCGCGCTGCTGGTATTTAATATGATGGCTGTTGTCCGGCGGAATCTTGGCGAAGACGGCCTGCGCAGGATGTTCCTCTCACCGCTTCCGGAGAAAGAGCAGAGCATCCCTGACTGATTCATGACCGCAGAGGTGGAAATGACGACTGTAACCGGCAGAAATTTCATTATCCTGACTCAACAGTTTTTGCGTCCGGGAGGTAAAGGAAAATCCCGCAGTGCACGCAAAATGCTCTGTTCCGTACCGGGAACTGTGGCAGTTTTTGCCGGTATTTTCCTGATCCTTACTGCCATTGCCGGACATGCCGGGGAAGAACAAAAGCCTGAAGAAAAAAAGCCTTTGGAAAGCCGGACGCTGGATGAATCAGTTGTCCCCGGGCCAATCCCGGTGTCTGAAATTGCAGTCCGGGCCACTGAGGTTTCTGATTTTCTGCAAACCCTGCAGTTGAGGTATGCAAACAATCCCGATACAGAAAATATAAAAAACAGACTTCCTGATATTCACATTAAGATAGCAGGAGAAATGCTTCGTACCATGAAGATTCTCCGGACAGCCGCGAGTCTGGACAGACTGAAGACCGAGAGACAGGAATGGCAGAAACATCAGACCACAGGAAACAGTTGGCTGAAGCTGCTTACCGAAAGGGCAACCGGGATACAGGCAGCAGTCAGGCAACTGACAGACATGCAGAAAACATGGAACAGCACATTTGTTTCCGCGCGGGATGCCAATGCCTCAGACACAGTTATCCGGCAAATTGATACTGTTCTTTCCTCCCTGGAAGAGCAGAATCTGTCCCTGGGGGAAGAACACAAAACAGCAATAGAACTTCAAAGCCGTGTTGCTGAGGAATTGGTGCGGTGCGAAACCGTGCTGGCAGAGATATCCCGTGCACAGCAGATGGCTGTGACCGGGATTAAGAACAGGGAAAGTCTGCCGATCTGGAGTCCGTCTCTGTGGACAAATGCCAAATTCGTTGGATTTGCCAGACTGAGGGAACTGGCTGCGGAACAATGGTGGGATGTTGAAAATTATCTGTATGATCCTTCCAAAGGGCTGCCTGTGCACCTTGTTTTTTTTCTGCTGCTGGCTGTGCTGTTTCACACAATGCAAAGAAAGGCCAGCCAATGGACAGCAGACAAAGAACCGGAAGCTCTTGCCACAGTTACCCGTTTTCCTTTCACTGCCGCCCTTATCGGCGCTCTGATCCTTGCGACATCACCCTGGTCAGCCGCGCCCCCCACAGTGCGGAACCTGCTTTCGGTTCCTGCACTGGCAGCAATTATACGTGTGATGAAACCGGCAATGAACCAGCGGCTGCTTTTCGGAATCTATGGTCTGGGAATCCTGTTCATGATTGACACTGTCCGGCAAATCCTGACCGGTGCAGTTCTGATGGATCATATTCTGGTTATAATCGAATGTTTGGCCGGATTTGCAATGTTTTTGTGGTCACTGACCAGAGGGAACCTGCAACAGTATTTTGTACAGGAACCGGGGAAGCCCGGGCACGGCGCATTACGGACGGCAGCAATATCTGCTCTGCTTTTCATCGGCATTGGAATGACAGCGGGAATACTGGGTTATATGAGGGTGGCACGGCTTTTGCTGTCCGGCATGATTATTGGCGGAACTACGGCCCTGACACTCTTTGCTTACCTTAAGATTGTATGCGCGACAGCATCTTTTGCCTTTCGTGTCCGGCCTTTGAGTCTGCTGCATATGGTCCGCAACCATCGTGAGCTTTTTGAACGCCGCACATACGTTTTTTTTCTTTTTCTGGCGATTGCAGGCTGGTCAGTCCGCGTGCTGGATTCTCTGGGAATCTTCCAGCCCGCGATGGATTTGGGCAATGCCATGCTTTCCCTTAAACTGGAGCGGGGCGCTGTCAGCATTTCACTGGGAGATGTTTTCGCGTTTGCAGTCACTGTCTGGATAGCATATATGCTGTCAGCCTTCATCCGCTTCGCTCTTGATGAGGATGTGTATCCCCGAAAAAATTTCCCTGTAGGTGTATCTTATGCAGCATCACAGATCATCCATTACTTTATTCTTACCATTGGATTTGTGATGGCAATAGGGGTGCTGGGAATGGACCCGACCAAGATAACTGTTCTGATCAGTGCGTTCAGTCTGGGCATAGGTTTTGGTCTGCAGAATGTGGTGAACAATTTTGTTTCCGGCCTGATTCTGCTCTTTGAACGCCCAATTCAGATCGGCCATTCCATTGAATTGGGAAATATCCGGGGACAGGTGAAACGGATCGGTCTTCGCTCCAGCATCGTGCGCACCCGGCAGGGAGCTGATATTATCATCCCGAATTCACAGCTTGTTTCAGAGCAGGTGACCAACTGGACCTTCAGCGATAAGACAAGGCGCATTGAACTGCCTGTGGGGGTGAATTACGGAGCTCCTCCCCAAAAGGTTATGGAAGTGATAGAGTCTGCTGCCACTGCTCATCCCGGGGTTCTGAAAAACCCTCCGCCACAGGTTATGTTTATGGGATTCGGAGACAGTTCCATCAACTTTGAACTTTGGGCCTGGACAGACAGTTATCTTGATTGGAACAGGATCAGAAGTGAACTTGCAGTGGCTGTTTACGATGCGGTGCAGACATCAGATTTTTTCTTTCCCTTTCCCCAGCGTGAGGTGCGCCTGCTAAGTGAGGATCAGGCATGAAACGCGTAATTGTTTCGAATACTTTGCAGGATGACAAACTGCATTTTGAACCGCTTTTTTGAAAAAGACCGGATAAAGGGGTTCAGGCTCCTGAATCCATGCTGAAAAAAACACAATTTACAGACAGGAGAAAAAAATTATGACAGATGAAATCAAACGGCTGAGCATTTTCTTTATTGACGGAACCTGCATGACGGTTGAATTTCCCTATCAGATGCCGGGGGCCGATCCTGTTGCCGTTGCCTCTGCCTTCCGGAAAGTGATAGACGGAACCGTGATGGGCAATTCACTGGCAGTGGAGGTTGGGGGTGATCTGATTCTGATTCCCAAGAGCAATATCAAATATATCCGGCTGACGCCCGGCCCCAAAACCCTTCCCGAAGGTGCGGTGATCCGGGGAGCCAGAATCATTCAGGAATGTCAGTCATAAACTGATATCCGCTTTCCGGAGTGTTTTGTCTGCCGAAAACATAACCTGACGCAGGTTCAAGGCAGTCACCGGTAACAGACTGTTATACCAATTCTCCATTGATTTTATATAAATCCCAAAAAATCCCCTCTTGAGAGGGGGCATGGGGTGTGTTTCATAAGTATATTTTCAATGGAGAATCGGTATTATATATTCATGCAGGATTTGACAGCTTTTAAAAAATTGTCAAATCTTACCGGAACTGACTTTAATTCACATTATAAAAAAACTGTAAGGAAAGGAAGGATGATGAAAAGATGTACCTGTTTTTCGGTTGTTTCTGCACTGCTGTGTTCTTTTCTGCTGCTGTTTTCACAGACAGAGGTGAAGGCAGATGATTACATGGGATATGCGGTTTTCAAAGGCGGATATTACGGGCCACAGGAAGAATTCGGAGATGATGAGGAGGAGCTTGACGGCCAGGATTACTGGGAACTGGCTTTCGGGATGGATTTGGGTATCATAGGACTGGAACTGGGAGCAGGTTATATGCAGGCCGACAATGACAGGGCTGACGTGACTATAATCCCTGTTTTGGGCACTGCCAGGCTTCAGTTGCCCATCACCATATTTTGTCCCTATCTGGAAGCCGGAGTCGGAGCCTATTTTACAGATATTGAAATCAGAGATTATGATAATGACACGGAAGCCAATTTCGGCGTTCATGCCGGAGTGGGCGCTGATGTCCGTATAGAGCGGTTTCTTTTTGGGATTGAAGCCCGTTATCTGTGGGTGGAAGCCGAGCTTGAGGATTCTGATACAGAAATTGATTTTGACGGATTTACTGTAACCGGGAACATCGGAATCCGTTTTTAGGGATTTAACTTACTGATGTTAAATAAGGTTCCATAGATTTTCGGGCATAAAATTTTCAGAAAAACCGGATTTTTTGGAAAAATCCGGTTTTTTGAATACACGAAAATTTTCGTTGACCTACTTATGGGGTATAATGCCGGTCATATTGTGTGATTTGGCTTGTACAATATGAAAAATCAAAAAAAACAAGGAGAAGATTTATGCGTCACATGTTTGTTGCAGCAGCGGTTTTCTGTGTTATTCTGACGAGTTTTGGAATCGCTTTTTCCGGAGAAAAAGGGATTGTTCAGACAGTTGCGGATGGATGCAGGGCCGAACTGGAATCCTATTGCAAGGATGTCACACCCGGTGGGGGAAGAGTGCTGGCCTGTCTGTATGCCTACGAAGACAAAATTTCCGCCAAATGTGAATATGCCCTGTATGACGCGGCAGCACAACTGGAAAGAGTCATCGGTGCCATGACATTTGTCGCAAATGAATGTGAGGCTGAACTGCTTTCCCATTGCGCCGCTATCGAACCCGGTGAGGGAAGATTATTGGACTGTCTGAAGAAGAAGAAAGACAAACTCAGCAAACGGTGTCAGGATGGTCTTGAAGTCGTTGGTGTGAAGCAGTAAACTGCGATGGAAGCGGCGGGCCTGGCTGTTGAAGCCTGACCCGGCCAATCCGGCCTGCGGTTTCAGTTCATGGAATCAGCAGAATCAGCAACAGTAATTAAAAAAAGGAGAAAAAGAGATGAAGCGTAAACTGGTATTCGCGTTAATGGTTTGTCTGGCGGCAGTGTCCCCCTGTTTTGGTGAGGGGGAAAAAGCGGCAGCCACAGACATTGAGAATGAGGTCAAAGCACTGCTGGCGCAGCATGACAAAGCCTTCAGCGAACAGAATCTCACAGGTATTATGGAAGTATTCTCTTCGGATGCCGATATTGTACTGATGGGAACAGGCCCCGGAGAGTGTTACAAAGGCAAAGAAGGCGTTTCAGGAGCCTACACGGAGTTTTTCAAAAACTTCGCTCCCGGCACACTCACACACAATTATTACTGGCTGAAAGCCGGTTCCAAAGACGATGCTGCATGGTTCATGGCCATGAGCCAGAGTGCGGCAAACGCGAAGGAAGGGAAAAAGGAATTCGGTATTAATTCATCCGGATTTTTGAAAAAAGAGAATGGCAAATGGCGTTTTGCCGCTATGCATTTCTCCATCCTCTTTGAGGGCAGGGCTGAGGAAGCAAAACCCTAGTGCTTTGTCAACGTTGATTTTATGATCTGAAGAGTACAAAAAAAACCGGATTTTTTGGAAAAATCCGGTTTTATCAGCACTTTATAAAACAGAATGGAGGTTTGTTATGGATAAAGAACACAATCCCGATCAGGTGGAGGAAACCCCCGAAAATGGGGAAGAACTCCTGGGACGAAGGGATTTTCTGCTTGGTTTGAAAAAATGGTCAAAAGTGGTGATCGGAGCCGCTATTGCAGGGGGCGCTTTGGCAGTTTCAGGCAAACAGGCCAATGCCGGATCAGCCTGGGCGAATGCTCATGGCGGCGGAGGCGGCGCCTGGGCGAACGGAGGCGGCGGCTGGGTCAACCGGTATGGCGGATGTGGGGGATGCGGCGGAGGCGGCGCCTGGGCGAACGGAGGAGGCGGAGGCGGCGCGGGCTGGGTCAACCGTTACGGCGGCGGTGGCAGTGCAGGCTGGATCAACCGCTGATAACTCCAACTGCCGGAACAGGATCCATACGGGGCAGGCAGAAAAAGCGGAATAAAACTACCTCTTCTGCCCCGTATTTTTCTCAAACCCGTTCCGAAATCATAAGGAGACAGGAGAACAGTAATGCAAACATACCGAATGAAAATATGTCTTTGTCTGGTCGCTGTGGTGGCAATGATCGTGATGTCGGCAATTCCCGCAAAGGCCGAAGATGACAAAGCCGAGGAACTGGCCAAAAAACTGGCGAATCCGATTGCCAGTCTGATCAGTGTGCCGGTGCAGTACAACTACGATGAGTACGGCGGATGGAACGATGATGCTTCGGTCAGCCAGTTGAATATTCAGCCGGTTATCCCGTTTTCCCTGTCCGATACATGGAACGTGATTACCCGAACCATTATTCCGCTTATTGACCGGCAGGATTTTATGCTCGATGCGATGAACGAGTCAGGACTGGGCGATATTGTGGCCAGCCAGTTCTTTTCTCCGAAATCGCCGACCGCAGGCGGCTGGATCTGGGGAGTGGGGCCGGTTGAGCTGCTGCCCTCCGCTTCCGATGACATGCTCGGCGGTGAAAAGTGGGGGCTGGGGCCGACCGGAGTGGCGCTGAAACAGCAAGGTCCTTGGACTTTCGGCCTTCTGACCAATCATATCTGGTCCGTGGCCGGAGATGATGACCGGGCCGATATTAATGCCACTTTCCTGCAGCCTTTTGTCAGCTATGTCACAAAGACCAAAACGACCCTGGCGGTGCAGACGGAATCCACCTACGACTGGGAAAACGAAGCCTGGTCTGTGCCGCTGATCGTACAGGCCGCGCAAATGTTCAAGGTCGGCCCACAGATCCTCCAGTTCGCAGCGGGCGCGAAGTACTGGGCGGAATCGCCGGATAACGGCCAGGATGGCTGGGGTTTTCGGGCGCAGTTGACATTTTTGTTTCCAAAATAAAATGAAGACTCTGTTTTTATTGCTGCCAACAGAGTCAATTTCAAAACTGCCCAAATCCGTCACACCGGTGAAAGCCGGTGTCCGGAAATGGGCGTGAAAGCTGGATTCCGGCGTTCGCCGGAATGACGAAAGCGGAGTTTTGAAATTGCCTCAACAGTGCTTTGTCAGCTTTGATTTTGTGAGTTCAACTGTACAGAAAAACCGGATTTTTCGGAAAAATCCGGTTTTTGCAACGCCCGGATTCAACCCTGACATAATAGACTGAACGAAAATTTTTCACGTAAACAGAAAAAGGAGAATAATATAATGCAGAAAACAGTTTGTGCCGCAGTTCTCGCAACTGTGATGCTCGTCAGCACAGCTTTGCCGGGCCGGGCCGAGTCGCCCAAAATGAAGATGATGACCGAAATTCCGGCCGGAATTGCGATGCCGGACAAAGTTGAAACCCGTCTCGGCACGTTACATTTTTTTGACGGCTTCCCGGACAAGCCCACCGTAGAGAAAATCTACGACAACCTTGACTTTCAGCGCGCCGTGCAGGCCTATCTGCTGGCCCTGGCACCGGTGAATATGGCCGGGTTGCGCGAGGGATTGCTGGAAGTCGGCCCCGCGAATGTGACGATCCCGACTTTTGAATCCAATTTAAATGCCCGTTCAATATTTCTCACGCCGAACGCCACCACCCCCTACACCTGGATCTGGATTAACCTGCACGACGGCCCGCTGGTCGTTGAGGCTCCGCCCATGGTGCTGGGGATGATCGATGACTTCTGGTTCAGGTATGTCACCGACATCGGTATCGTCGGCCCGGACAAGGGTAAGGGCGGCAAGTATCTGCTGCTGCCTCCCGGATACGAGGGCAAGCTGCCGGAAGGTTATATGGTGGTCAGGGTTCCCACCTTTGAATCCATCCTTGTCTGGCGCAATATGCCGGTGGAGGGGGGCCTCAAGGCTGCCATCGAACGTCTGCATAACTCCACCCGTATTTATTCCCTGTCCCAGGCCGCCAATCCGCCGGACAACACCTTTGTGAACGTGTCCGACCGGGCTTTCTGCACCGTGGCGCCGGCCGACTACCGGTTCTGGGAACTTCTGAACTATGTGGTCCAGAATGAACCCGCCGCGTCACTCGATCCGGTTTCCCTGGGATTTTTTGCCTCCATCGGTATCGAAAAGGGCAAACCCTTCGCCCCTGATGAACGGATGAAGAAAATCCTGCACGAGGCAGCCGCGGTGGGCGATGCCACGGCGCGCACCCTGACCTATCAAAGCCGTATTCCGGAAGCCTTCTACTATCCCAACAGCACCTGGCGTCAGTGGCTGGGCGGCTACAAGTTCGAATCGCAACCCGGCGTGGCTTATCTTGATGCCGCGGCTTTCTTTTATTTCTATGCCACCGGCGTAACCCCGGCTATGGAAGCGAAGATGGTCGGCAAGGGTTCCCAGTATGCGGTGGGCATTGTGGATTCCAACGGCAATGCCCTGGACGGAGGCAAAACCTACCGCCTGCATGTGCTCCCCAATGTTCCGGCAAAGGACTTCTGGTCGGCTATCGTCTATGACAACCAGACCCGTTCCATGCTCCAGACCGATCAGGACTTTCCCCAGGTGAGCAGTCTGGACAAGAACTTGGTGACCAATAAAGATGGTTCTGTGGATGTCTATTTCGGGCCGAAGGCCCCGGAAGGCATGGAAAACAACTGGATTCAGACCATCCCCGGCAAGGGCTGGAACATGCTCTTCCGGCTGTACGGTCCTCTGGATCCGTGGTTCGACAAAACGTGGAGACTGGGCGAGATCGAGATTGCCGAATGACCATTTGAACATTAAGCAGATCGAAAACTTTCCGTAGGAGTGCGGAAACTGTGTTTTTTGCAATGCCGAGCCGGTATGAAACAGAGCATTTTCTGCCGGTCAGTGATTCAGAAATACAGTTTCTGCACACCGGAAACTGTTATGAAACCGTTCTGCGGAAAACTTTTCGATCTGCTTGCAGTTAATCCCCGACTTGAAGGATAGTTATCATTTGCGTCCTGAAAACAGAATAACAATTTACCAACGGGTAATAAGAATGAAAATCATTGCCATTCTTTTCATCATCTGTCTGTCCGTTTCCGCACATGCGGAAGAGAGTCAGCCCATCCCCTACGCGGGTTCATCCAGTTGCCGGGAGTGCCATGAAAAGTTCTATCAGCTTTGGTCCACATCCATGCACGGACTTGCCATGCAGCCTTATACACCTGAATTTGCTCAGACAAAACTGGTGCAGCAGCAGAATCCTGTCACGATTGACAAAGTCAGTTACCGCGCGGATATCAATGAAGGTGTTGTAATTGAGACCGGCCCTGAAGGGACGAAAAAATACAGGATAGCGCATGTGCTCGGGGGGAAAAATGTGTATTACTTTCTGACCCCGCTGGACAGGGGCAGGCTCCAGACCCTTCCGCTGGCCTATGATGTGAACCAAAAAGAATGGTTTGATACGGCCGCCAGCGGCATAAGACATTTTCCAGGCGGGGCGCGGAGTCAGGCGGTCAACTGGAAAGAATATCCCTATACCTTTAACACAGCGTGCTACAGTTGCCATGTGAGTCAGCTTTCCACCAATTATGATCCCGAAACCGACACCTATGACACCCGCTGGGCAGAACCGGGAATCAACTGCGAGACCTGTCACGGCCCTTCTTCCGAGCACAACCGGATCGCCAGGGCAACGCCCAAAGGCCAGCCTTTGCCGGAGCCTGCGATTATCAGCACCAAAACCATGACAATACAGCAGCGCAACGATCTGTGTCTGAGCTGTCATGCAAAGGCAAGTCCGCTTACTCCGGAATACCCCCCCAGGGAAAAATTCTTTGATCATTTTGATCTCTTCACACTGGAAGATCCGGATTATTATCCCGATGGCCGTGATCTGGGAGAAAATTATACCTATACCACCTGGAGCCTGAGTCCCTGTGTCAAATCCGGCAAAATTGACTGTATGCACTGCCATACGTCCAGCGGAAGATACCGGTTCAAAAAGGAAAAATTCAACAATGCATGCCTGCCATGCCATGAGGACAGGGTAAAAAATTCGGCAGCGCATACCCGCCATCCTGCGGAAAGTGAGGCAGGAAAGTGTATCTCCTGCCATATGCCCATGACCTCTTTTGCCCGCATGAACCGGAGCGATCATTCCATGATTCCGCCCGCTCCGGCTGCAACCATAGCATACAAATCCCCGAATGCCTGTAACGGCTGCCACAAGGACAAAGACCCGGCATGGGCAGACAAATATGTTCGGGAGTGGCGGCCAAGGGACTATCAGGCTCCTTTGCTTGAACGGGCTGCCCTGATTGATGCGGCCCGGAAAAGAGACTTGTCCAAACTTCCGGAAATGCTGGCCTATATCCAAAACAAAAACCGGGATGAGATTTTCTGCACTTCCCTCATAAGGCTTATTGCCTCTGCCCCGGATGAGCGAATTCCGCGTGTACTGCTGACAGCGATCAAAGACCAGTCTCCCCTGGTGCGGGCTGCCGCGGCTGAAGCTATTGCCATGCGCCCTTCCCGCGATGGTATCCAAGCCCTGCTTGATGCCACAGGCGATGATTTCCGGCTGGTCAGGATCCGGGCTGTTGCAGGGCTCACCGGGTATCCGTTGGACAGACTTACAGATGAAGACAGGATCAAAGTGGAGAACGCGGAAAAGGAATATCTTGACTTTATCATGGCCCGGCCCGATCAGTGGACATCCCATTATAATTTGGGCAATTACCGGCTCAACCGGGGTGAAAATAAAGAAGCAGTAAGCTCATACCAATCCGCTTTGGACAGGGACCCCCAGGCGGTTATGGCAATGGTGAACACGTCCATTGCTTATGCCCGGATGGGAGAAACTGACAAAGCGGAGAAATCCCTGAAACAGGCCCTGAGACTGGAACCGGATAATCCCGCGGCAAATTTCAATATGGGGCTTTTAAAGGCAGAGCAAAAAGATCCTGAACAGGCAGAAACGTATCTCAGGAAAGCGATTCAGGCTGATCCCCAAATGGCCCAGGCCGCGTACAATCTTTGCATTATTACCGCAAAGGATAGAATCAGTGAGGCGGTGAACTGGTGCAGAAAGGCGGCGGAACTCCGGCCAGATGAACCTGACTATGCCTATACACTGGCTTTTTATCTCAATCAAAAGGGAGACAGAGCCGAGGCGGTGAGGACGTTAAAATTGCTCTTGGAGAAATATCCGGAATATAAAGATGCCAAAATGTTTCTTGAAGAATTACAAAAATAGGGGTAATCTGCATACCCTAAGATTGACAAAATCAATTTTGGTGTGTTTTATACATACAATATGAACAGTCGGGATATAATAAAAAAATTACTGAATGATGGGTGGCGCCTTCATCACGCAAAAGGTGATCACCAGCAATTCAAACATCCTGATAAACCGGGTAAGGTGACTGTTCCGCATCCCAAGAAAGATATTGCCATCGGAACGCTGCGCAATATCTTTCGCCAGGCCGGATGGGATTGGAGGTAAGAAATGAAATATCCTATTGTAATTCATAAAGATCCAGGTTCAGATTATAGCGTTGCCATACCTGATTTACCCGGTTGCTTTTCCGCGGGATCAACAATTGCGGAAGCCATCCGCATGGCGCAGGAAGCCGCTGAATGTCATATTGAAGGTATGCTGCTTGACTCAGAAGCCATCCCCACGCCATCTGATATTGAAGTGCATAGGAATAATAACGAGTTTAAGGATGGCATCTGGGCCTTGGTGGATGTAGATATAAGTAAACTCTCATTAAAATCCAAACGCATCAATATTACCATGCCGGAAAGGCTGATAATGATCGTAGATCAATATGCCAAAAAGTATGGTTCAAGCAGATCCGGCCTTTTATCTCAAGCCGTCACCGAGTATATGGCGTCACATCAATAAACAAGAGCCGAACAGTATTTCGGAGGCAGTAAATGAAAAAAACACGATATTTGGATAAAGAGGAGATGGAATTGGCAGACTCACTTGAACATGAAGAATGGGTTTCCGATCTTACCGGGAAGGAAAAGAAGCAGTATGAAAAATGGGTAGTGTCTTGTCAAAATTAAACTGACGCATTATAATTTCTCAATCTGAAAAAAAAATTGAGGGAGAAAACAATGCGGAAAAAATATCTTGTGAGTCTTACAGACAGTGAACGTCAGGAACTTGAA
>JBFXEJ010000054.1:0-40696 GCA_050180235.1 Desulfococcaceae bacterium | reverse complement strand
CCGGAAATGAAAGATTATGTGGCAGATATTCTGAAAAAATGTTCCCAAAAAATCACAGCATCTCTTACCGGTTTTTCCTATATTTTGGATGCAGTTAATATATAATTTCAATAGAGAATTGGTATTACATTTTTCCGGATCGGAAAATGGAGGCAATCAGCCACAGTCCCAGCACAGTGGCAATGGAATATCCGGTTAAGCCCAGAAGCGTGGTCAGGGGAATTGTATGACCCAGAATATGCAGTTCCATTATTTTTTCCGGTGAATTGAGAACCAGAGAACCCGCTATGGTGGATGCCGCAATAATAAACCCCATAATTGCCCGGTTAAGTCCCCGTTCCATTTTGCCCGCGATTTCCTCCAGCCCCCTGACCCGTACTTCAATGCCGTGTTTGCCTTCTGCTGTTCGCCGGAAAATTTCGGTTACATATCCGGGTATAACTCTAAGATAAGCCCCAAAATCCCGTATATCCCGGCCAATGTTCCGGAAGAATTTTCTCGCATCATACCCTCGTTGCAGCAGTTTCACCGCATAGGGACGGGTAACTTCCAGCAGACTTGCATCACTGCCCAGAATTTTTCCCAAAGCCTCGGTCTGAATAAAAGTTTTGAGCAGCAGGAGCAAATTTCTGGGCATACGGATACGGTATTTCAGCACCAGACCCATGACCTGATCATATACGTCACGGACAGAAACGGATTGCAGGGAGCGGCCATAGAAGGGTTCGCTCATATCCTTAAGATCAGAACGGAAATTTTTCAGATCAATGCCATCGTGAATCAGTCCCGCGTCCTGCAGGGCTTCAATGACCATGTCATAATCATGCTCCGCGTATCCCAGAAAAAGATTCGCGACCTGCATCATGGTTTCCTCATCAAGAAAACCGATAATGCCGAAATCCACCAGACTGACCCGGCCATCGTACATCACAATGGTATTGGCCGGATGCGGATCTGCATGGAAAAAACCGAATTCCATCAACTGCCGGGAAAAGGAGCGCAGACCGATCAGGGCCACTTCTTTGGGATCAATTCCAGCGGCTGCAATTTCAGTCACCTGATCCATTTTCAGACCGTCAATATATTCCATGACCAGCACGGATTTGGAAACAAAATCCCACCAGACTTTTCCAATGTAAATTTCATGGCTGTTTTCAAAATTGGCTGCAAATTTTTCAATATTTCCGGCCTCAATGAACATATCCAGTTCCCGGAAAATGGTGCGCTCAAATTCTTTCACCAGATTGACAAAACCGACAATCCTGCCGATTTCAAAATTCTTTTCAATGCGCTCGGCAAAAAAATACATTACACCAATGTCATCACGGATTTTCTGCTTGATTCCGGGACGAATGACTTTGACGGCCACCCGTTCTCCGCTGATAAGGTGGGCTTCATGCACCTGTGCCACGGAAGCCACTGCAATGGACTGAGGGGAAAAATCCGCAAACATTTCTTTCAGGGGCCGTTTCAGTTCGCTTTCCATGACATCCCGGATTTCATCAAAAGAAACAGGCGGAACCCGATCCTGCAGTTTTTTCAGTTCCTCAATATAATCAGCAGGAAAAATATCAGCGCGCACACTCATAATCTGACCCAGTTTGATGAAACTTGGGCCAAGCTCCTCCAGCACCTGCCGGATGCGAATCGGAGAAGGAAAAGAGGATTTTGCAGATATTTTGCTGTCTGCGGATTCTTCCTGTTTTTCTTCTTCCCTGTCCAAAATCCGATCCAGCAGATCACCGAAACCGTTCCGAACCAGTATCCGTGTAATCACGCCAAATCGCCGTATGCCTCTGTGAATGCTCATAGAATTAATGGGAAATTCCTGTTTGGGAAAATATATCTGATCCGGAGGAGTGCAGAAAATACAATGTTTGCACTCCGGGAAAGGCTTTGCAAATGATTTTCATAACACCTGAATTTGTCAAATTAAAACAATTGCAGAGCAGTTGCAAATGCTATTCCCTTTTCCTCACAGAACTGCTGTGCCTCTTTGGTGAATCCTCCATTGGAGAAATACGCGGGAATGATCTGTTTTTCCGGATGCAAGTCTGCATAAACGCTGATTTTTTCCAGAAAATCCTGCACGAAAGACAGCCCGGCAGGTTCTTTGGTTTTCTTGACTTCAACCATCAGAACCCGTCCGCAGTCCGATGCCGCGATCACATCCGTTTCCATGAGCTTTCCGTCCGGTCTCTGAAATTTCACCCGCATTTTCACATCAGTGATGTTGAGTTCGGTGTCATCTTTCACATTTGCAAAATACCGGGACGGGGAAAAACGTTTCCGGCTGCGGAATTCGGTGGCCAGCAGGTATTCGGCCATGACACCGCTGAGATGGTTCACCATTCCCTGAAGCGATTTCTTCTCTTTTTTCAGGTTCTCCAGTTCCTCACGGAAATCTTTCTTCATGTCAGTCGGCTTCAAATCCGGCTGAAATGTCCGGATTTCCTTTTCAAAGCGGTTTTGCAGAACCAGAAAAAGGGTTCCGTCAGTGAGTCCCCTGTAATCAATGTCTGATGAACCTTTCCGGATCAGATCTGCGCTCACCATGTTTTTCAGCAGTTCCTGAATCCTTTTGACATCAATATCCAGATGCAGTTCCTCTTTCAGTTCACGGGGTGTCCAGTCCCTGTCAGGATATCTGCTCAGATGCAGCATCAACTGCTTGGAATGCACTGTGTTGATCCGGTTCAGGGACAGTTCAATGTATTCGCCCCAGGTCATGGACATTTCCGACCCCGCGTCCGTGATTTCATGGTGAACCGTGTCCACAACCCCCTGCGGGGTTGTCAGATCCTTTCCCTCAAACCCGCTCTGAATCACGCAGGAAATGAAAAAGGGATCGGACATGCAGAGCCGGTTGATCTGCATGGCACTTTCATTGGTCACAGGTTCCCCAAAATATTCCGCATACCTGTAAACCGCCTCCAGCCCGTCCTCTTCCGGCAGACAGGGATTCATGAAAAAGCGTTTCAGACGCCCGGCCTCCAAATAAGTGTCAATGATATTGATCAGCCAGCCTACATAGGAACCTGTCACCAGCATGGGCGCATACTTTGATTCTGAAAGATCGTGCCATGTGCCGGGAATGCTCGGATCTTTGGCTGTCAGGCATTCCTGATCCCGGTAGATGTATTCCCCGGTGTTCTGAAATTCATCTATCATCACCAGAAAACGGATGTCAGAACGTGCGGCATAACGATGCGGCGCGCTGGATGCGGTATTCCACATCATATCGAATGCCATCTGTTTCTCATGGTATTTTTTAAGAAAAACAGCATCTTCAGCCAGATATATCCTGTTTTTGTACAGACCGTATTCTCTGATCTGTTCAAGTGTCAGCGGATCGTTTACCGGAGATTCATCCCGTTCCAGAAAGGAAATATACTGGGATGCAAATGTCCGGTAAAAAAGAATGGCAAAATCCGGCAGCCATATTCTCCTCTCGGCAATGTTGATGTAAAAGGGAATCACCTGCCCGTTTTCGCTCCACAGCTCATTGAAGATGCGCTGCAGAAACGCAGTCTTGCCGCTTTTGCGCCGGGCGAGGATGGCCCTGGATTTGGACAGGCGCATGGGAATGCGGCCAATCCATTTGTGAAAATCGTCAAATTCCTTTTTTCTGCCCACCAGCAGATCCGGGGGGCCGATGGATTCGGGCAAAGGGTACTGCATCATCTGATTCCTCCTTTATGTTCGGAAATACAGCTAAAACAGTTGAAGTCCGCTTGCAAATGCAATTCCCTTTTCCTCACAGAACTGCTGCGCCTCTTTGGTGAATCCGCCATTGGAGAAATACGCGGGAATGATCTGTTTTTCCGGATGCAAGTCTGCATAAATTCCCATTTTTTCCAGAAAATCCTGCACGAAAGACAGCCCGGCAGGTTCTTTGGTCTTTTTGACCTCAACCATCAGAACCCGTCCGCAGTCCGATGCAGCGATCACATCGGTTTCCATGAGCTTTCCGTCCGGTCTCTGAAACTTCACCCGCATTTTCACGTCCGTAATATTGAGTTCGGTGTCATCTTTGACATTTGCAAAATAGCGGGACGGGGAAAAGCGTTTTCTGCTACGGAATTCTGTGGCCAGCAGGTATTCGGCCATGACCCCGCTGAGATGATTCACCATTCCCTGAAGTGATTTCTTCTCTTTTTTCAGTTTCTCCAGTTCCTCACGGAAATCTTTCTTCATGTCCGTCGGCTTCAGATCCGGCTGAAATGTGCGGATTTCCTTTTCAAAGCGGTTCTGCAGAACCAGAAAAAGGGTTCCGTCTGTGAGTCCCCTGTAATCAATGTCTGATGAACCTTTCCGGATCAGATCGGCGCTGACCATGTTTTTCAGCAGTTCCTGAATCCTTTTGACATCAATATCCAGATGCAGTTCCTCTTTCAGTTCACGGGGTGTCCAGTCCCTGTCCGGATATCTGCTCAGATGCAGCATCAACTGCTTGGAATGCACCGTGTTGATCCGGTTCAGGGACAGTTCAATGTATTCGCCCCAGGTCATGGACATCTCTGACCCGGCATCCGTGATTTCATGGTGAACAGTGTCCACAACCCCCTGCGGGGTTGTCAGATCCTTTCCCTCAAACCCGCTCTGAATCACGCAGGAAATGAAAAAGGGATCGGACATGCAGAGCCGGTTGATCTGCATGGCACTTTCATTGGTCACAGGCTCCCGGAAATATTCCGCATACCTGTAAACAGCCTCCAGCCCGTCCTCTTCCGGCAGACAGGGATTCATGAAAAAGCGTTTCAGACGTCCGGCTTCAAGATAGGTGTCAATGATGTTGATGAGCCAGCCCACATAGGAACCTGTCACCAGCATGGGCGCATACTTGGATTCTGAAAGATCATGCCATGTGCCGGGAATGCTTTTGTCTGCAACTTCATGTTTTTCATCCATATAGATGTATTCCCCTGTGTTCTGAAATTCGTCAATCATCACCAGAAAACGGATGTCAGAAAGGCTGGCATAACGGTGGGGCGCAGTGGATGCGGTATTCCACATTATATCAAATGAAAGCATTTTCTCACGGCAGTTTTTCAGAAAGCCAGCGTCATCCGCCATATGTCTGAAATTTTTTGACAATCCATATTCCCTGATCTGTTCAAGTCCCATCAGACTGCGCATCGGAGATTCATCCCTTTCCAGAAAGGAAATATACTGGGATGCAAATGTCCGGTAAAAAAGAATGGCAAAATCCGGCAGCCATATCCTCCTCTCGGCAATGTTGATGTAAAAGGGAATCACCTGCCCGTTTTCGCTCCACAGTTGATTAAAAATACGCTGAACAAATGCGGTTTTCCCGCTCTTGCGCCGGGCGAGGATGGCCCTGGATTTGGACAGGCGCATGGGAATGCGTCCGATCCATTTGTGAAAATCGTCAAATTCCTTTTTTCTGCCCACCAGCAGATCCGGGGGGCCGATGGATTCGGGCAAAGGGTACTGCATGATTTGCTTCTCCTTTCTTTCTGTACGGAATATTCTCCGGGACATCTGAGACTGCCAAATTTTCAGTTTGGCACTCCGGACAGGGTGTTATACCGATTCGCCATTGAAAACATACTTATGAAACACACCACTGCCCCTCTCAGGATGGGATTTTCTGAAAAAATCAATGGAGAATTGGTGTTATATCCTGTTTCCTGTCTACCCCTAAATGCCGGATCATGACATCCACAAGCTCCCTGGCTTTTTCAAAATCATAATTCTCCACCTGTTTTTCCAGCAGTGCCAGGTGTTCTTCGGCAATCCGCCCCTGCATCTGTTTCCGGACAGCAGGGAGATATTCAACAGCATCACAGTCACCGTCTGCCAGAAGTCCATCCAGTACATCCAGTATGGGGAAAGTTTCGGCAGATGTTCCTGCGGCAGGGACTTCCGCCATTTCATTGTTTTTGACTGACGGTGACCGGATGTCTGTGACAGGCTGCTTCTCTTTCGGGATCAGAATTTTTTCCATCGGAATCATAATATCTTCTGACTGCCAGTCCGTATTTGTGCCAAATACAGCGGAAAAACGGAAAGTGCTGCCCATACCCGGTTCGCTTTCCACATGTATGCTGCCTCCCATCATATGGATCAGACGGCTGCATATGGACAGTCCCAGACCTGCCCCGCCGTATTTCCGGGTCGCGGAGCCGTCTGCCTGTGTAAAGGGTTCAAAAAGAAGAGACAGTTTTTCCACCGGAATGCCAATACCGTTATCACTGACGGAAAATCCCAGAGTAACCCTGTCTCCTTCATATTCCCGCAGTTCCGCATGGATCGAAATTTCACCGTTTTCCGTGAATTTGTTTGCGTTGTCGGCCAAATTGTTCAGCACCTGCCCCAGCCGGAAAGGATCTCCTGTGAGAAAACATGGAACATTCCTGTCAGTCCAAATCCTGACCCGGTTTGCTTTTTCTTCAGCATGTTCCTGAACTGCAAGCAGTACATTGTCAAAAACATCTTTCAGATCAAAGGGAATGTTTTCCAGGTCCAGATGGCTGGCCTCCATTTTGGAAAAATCAAGAATATCATTGATGATTCCCATCAGAGACCTGGCAGAGGATTGGATTTTGTCCAGATAATCCCTCTGTACAGGATTCAGTTCTGTGGTTTCCATTACCAGATGGGTCAGACCTGTGATGGCATTCATGGGAGTCCGGAGTTCATGACTCATCCGGGCCAGAAACTCTGTTTTTGCTCTGCTGGAGGATTCTGCCATCTCCTTGGCGCTGCGAAGTTCCTCTTCCATCCGCTTCCGGGGGGAGATGTCCGTTCCCGCGACAATCATGCAGTCATCACCGGCAATCCTCAGAAAACGGGCAGATATGAGCATGTCAAAAAGACTGCCGTCTTTTTTCCGCACACGGGTTTCAAACCCGTTTACCTCCTGTTTTTCAGCTATCATATCCGTCAGCCAGGCCATATCAGCCGGATTTTCAAAAAGTTTCAGATCAAAGGGGGTAATGCCCAGAATTTCACCGATGCTGTATGCAAATGCAGAACAGAAGGCCCTGTTTGCCTGAATCATCTGACTGTCTGCCATTCTGATAATCACAATCGCATCCGGCGCGGCTTCCAGAGTGTGACGGTACCGTTCCTCGCCCTCGTCCACTTCAGCCCGCAACTGTTCCACAGACATCTGTGCCTTACTGTAAAGTTTTGCATTTTCAATGGCAATGGCCGCATGATCGGCCAGAATGGAGAAAAAAAACTGATCGGTTTCGCTGAATTCCGAAAGCTCATGACCGGAATCCACATAAAGAATACCCGACAGTCTGTCTCCAAAGAGCAGAGGAGCACACATGACGGAACGCAGATTCAGATCTGCAATGCTATGGGAAGGATTTGTTTCTCCTATTCCGGTGAGGAATACGTTTTCCCGCGTCTTTATGGCCCGGCGGATAGTGGAATAAGACAGCAGAGATTCCCAGTCCCTGTCCGCTGTGATGGGGATATTGTGAACCACACTGGTACCCGGCCGGACTGCCCCGTTTTCATCTGTCAGTCCGATGAATCCGCGCTCGGCTCCGATCAGCCCGATGGACTCCTCCAGCACAATGTGAAGAATCTGATCCAGGCTGTCAATGGCAATGATGCGGCCTGTGACCTCCTTGAGACGCAGAAAATCCCTGCGGTTGATGGCGTTCCACATGCGGCTGAGCAGATCGCCCATTTTGTTTTCCGCATCATTTTCATTCAGATAAAAAAATGTGACATCCTTGGAAAGACTGATTTCATCGCCGGATAGCAGCAGTTTTTTTTCCACCTGCTCGCAGTTGACAAAAACATGGTTTTTGGATTTCTGATCTGTGATGGAATAGCTGTCCCTATCCGCTGTCAGTATGGCATGGACACGGGACACAGTAGGCGTATCACACACAATATTGTTCTGCGGACTCCTGCCTATTGTGTAGACATCTTTTTTTAAAGGAATCTGCCGGACGATATTATCGCCCTTTATCTGAATGAGTCTGTGCATGAAAACTGCCTCGTTCCGGGTGCTGGTGACAATGCCATTAAGTTAAGGGCTGGGAGTCCCGAACTGAAAGTCTGTGAGACTGAAATAATTGAAGAAAACAGTGCCAGCCTTTCGGTTCAGAACTCCGGGCCGGGGTTTCCCACAGAGATCACAGAGAAAAAACACCCACAGAGGACACAGAGAAAAAACATTGTTTTTCAACAAAAATCTCTGTGTTATCTGTGCAAATCCCTGTGTTCTCTTTGGGAAAAAAATATTCAGACCCTGTCATATTTTTCCAGCAGATGCTGTATTCTGTCTATTTCAAAACTTTTTGTCAGACGCCGGAGTTCTTTGGCAAAGGGTCTGAACCGCTCATCGCCTGCCATCATTTCATCGCTTTTATCCCGGAGAGCGCCAATATCTCCCACATCCGCCATTTTTTTCAAAATTTCCAGAATCTCCGGAGGCGGGGGAACAATATCTGCCGCGGGCTGCCATACATTTTCCTGATGCGGCGTATTTTCTTCGGATATCCACTCCAGATGCAGGTGTCTGCGCATTTTTTCAAGCATATGAGCCATATTAAGGGGCTTGGAAATATAATCATCACATCCGGCAGCCAGGCTTTTGTTCCGGGCATCGTCAAATATATCCGCAGACAGGGCTATGATTCTGACATGATCAAGTTCCTTTATTTTCCGGATACGCATGGCAGCCTCAAAGCCGTCTGTAACAGGCATAATCAAATCCATGAAAATCAGATCCGGCATGAATTCCAAAGCCTTTGCGATACCATCACTGCCGTTTTCCGCTTCCCTGATTTCAAAACCCAGGGGCAAAAGAATATCGCTGATCAGACGCCGGTTTTCAGTTTTGTCATCCACCACAAGAATCTTCAGCTTTTCTCCCTGAAAACCCAGAATACGCCCTTTGTCTGCTTTGTTTTTCATATCCGCATGTTCTGAAGTCTCAGGCAGTTCCAGATCAAAACTGAACACACTGCCCTTTTCCGGTTCACTCTGCACTGAAATTTTTCCCCCCATCAGATGCACCAGGTTCCGGGTAATGCTCAGTCCCAGCCCGGTTCCCTTTGTTTTGTGCGTATGGGAGGCAATCTGCCTGAACGGGGCAAAGATATTCTCCAACTGATCTGCGGGAATTCCCACCCCTGTGTCTTTTACCTGAAAACGGATGCTTTTTTTTGTTTCAGTTTCAACTGGTTCCACACGGAAGATCACGGAACCGGCATCTGTGAATTTGATGGCGTTGTTCAGCAGATTCAGCAGAATCTGGCCCAGCCGCTGTTCATCTGCCAGCACGGCATGGGGCAGGGAATCCGCAGGTTCATAACGGAAATCAAGCCCTTTTTCCTGCGCCCGGATACTGACCATTTCAGAAATGCCTTTGAGAAAACCCGGAAAGGAAATGGGAACCGGGTGCAGTTCCATTTTTCCGGCCTCAATTTTGGACAGATCCAGAATATCATTGAGCAGGCTGAGCAGATGGTTTCCGCTGCGTTCAATAATCTCAATGCCGGCTCTCTGGGATTCAGTCAGGCTCCTGTCCTGCCTGAGTATCTGGGCATAGCCCAGAATGCCGTTCAGTGGCGTGCGGAGTTCATGGCTCATATGGGCCAGAAATTCACTTTTGGCACGGTTGGCCGCATCCGCCCTTTCTTTGGCAGTTTCCAGTTCGGCTGCGGTATGCCTGTGACCTTCGATTTCCTGATGAAGCAGCGCATTGATCCGGGTAAGGGATTCGGTGCGCTCCAGCACGGTCTGCTCAAGATGATCCCGGTGCTGACGAAGCTGCTTCTGCGCCATTTCCTTTTCAGCAATTTCCTGCCTGAGAATCTCATTGGTTTCTTTAAGTTCCTCCATCAGTTTCCGGTTGCCGTTGATGAGCCGGTAATACCGGAAGGCTTCGCAGACAACGGATTCCATCTGCTCCGGATCCCAGGGTTTGTGAATATAGCGGAACACATTGCCGTCATTGATGGCAGCAATGACAGCCTCAATATCCGCGTAGGCCGTAAGGATCAGACGTATGGCATCAGGATGTTCAGTTTTGATTTTACGGAAAAATTCCGTACCCGTAATTCCCGGCATACGCTGGTCAGAAATAATTACCTGAATCGGTTCCCCGCAAAGAATCCGGCTTCCCTCTTCCGCACTGTTAGCAAGATACACATTGTATTTTTTCCGGAACTGCCTTTTCAGAGATTTCAGAATCTCCTGCTCGTCATCAATAACCAGAAGACTGCCGCTGATTTGATTTTCTTTTGTGCTCATTTTGCCAGCTCCCTGCCGATGATAATGGTAAACACTGCCCCCTTCCCTGCTTCTGACACCGCAGAAAGACTGCCGCGGTGTTTCTCCGTGATGATTTTGTATGCCAGACTCAGTCCAAGACCGGTTCCGCTGCCCACAGGCTTGGTGGTGAAAAAGGGATCAAATATCTTTCCGATAATATCTTCAGGAATGCCGGGGCCGTTATCAGAAAAATCCATGCGGATCTTCCCGGCTTCCTCCCTGGCGCTGATTTTCAGTGTTCCCTGCTGATTCATGGCCTGGGCCGCATTGATAATCAGGTTCAGGAACACCTGATTCAGCTCAGACGCATAGCACTGCACCAATGGCAACTGTGCAATGTCAAGTATAACATCTATCCTGCGTTTTTTCAATTCCGGTGCTGCCACAGCCAGAGTGCTTTCCAGACTTTCCCGGATGTCAATGTATTTGATTTCCCCCTCATCCAGCCGGGAAAAGGTGCGCAGATCCGTAACCAGTTTCCGGATACGCGCAATTCCGTCAGTCAAAGCCCTGTGCAGATCCGCAAAGTCCTCAAAAATAAAATCCATATCATATTCTTTGCGTATGGTTTCTGCGGCTTTCAGAGTATCCGGATTTTCCTGTCCGCGGATCAGATCTTCCATCTCCCGGTATGCTTCTGAAATATCCTCAAAGGATTGACGCAGACTGTGGAGATTGCTGCTGATGTAGGCAATGGGATTGTTGATCTCATGCGCTATGCCGGCCACAAGCTGGCCCAGGGAATTCATTTTTTCCGACTGAATCAGCATGGACTGGGTTTCCCTCAGTTCTGCCAGCGTTTTTTTCAGCACAGTCTTTTCTTTGATCAGTTCCCTCTGCATATTGCTGATTTCCCGGTTCAGGTCAGTCATTTCCCTGTTCAGAAAATCAAGCTCCACAGCATCGTATTCTCCCATAAGCAGCAGCCGGTCATCCTGCCGCCAGGCTTTGGCTTTCACAGTGTGAATTATATCCTGACTGTTGCCGGTTGTCAGAATGCCTTCAAACACCGGGCTGTTTTCCATTGGAAGAGACATGAGACTTCGGAAATCCGGGTTGAGCAGATAATCAGCCGGACAATGATTTTTGTTTTCCGTGTCCAGCAGTCTTTTCATGCCTGCATTCGCGTACAGCAGTTCTCCATCTGCCTCAAACAGCGCGATGGCAATCGCCAGACTGTCATGACAGAAAGTGGGCAGAATATCGGGCCAGTTTTTCAGAATATCGCTGATCAAAAAATCTCCGCATAAAAAAATTTAAGCTGTCAGGTGTTCGGTCTCATACCGGTTCTCCGTTGAATTGATACAATACCGTCAGTTTTTCCGCGTGTGCAAAAAACCGCTCCGCTTAATTTTTGCACTCCTTCGGATCAGTTGCTGACTGTATAAAGTCAATGGCGAATCAGTATCAGGTATTTTTTTCTTTGTTCTCTGTGGGAAAAAAAGATTCAAGTCATGTTTCTCAGAAATCATGCCCCGGTGTCTGCCGAAGCTGTATATCAGAAATATTGCTGAAAGCAGGAATGTTCACACTGAACCATTCATACAGCGGATACACGGATGCAAAAGATTCCGGACTGAGCTCCTGCCGAAGTATTTCAATCCACGCATTGATCTGGGCTGCCCAGTAATTCTGGTGAAATCCCCGTGAGCGGTAGGAGCGGAAAACCCAGAGCACCGTATCGGTCAGCACCTCCGCATTGAAATACCGGAGAATGGAAGCCACAAAACGGGCATGATTGCTGTGATTGTCCTTCATCATTTCCATATTTTTTTCCCCAACAAGTTCAAGAATATCCGGGCGCTGCTGCATGATTTCATTCAGTCTTGCCACCAGAAGTTCCTTTTTCTGTGCGTATTCCGCAGCAGCTTCCGGAGAAGCCTGTGCAATTTTCCCTGCGGATTGGATCAAATCATCTCTTTTCATAAAATTTCCTTATGCTTGGATATATAATGTTTCAACTTTGTTTTTTTCGTCATTCCGGAGAAAACCGGAATGACGGAAGCAGTTTTCGTGCCGGAAAAAACCAAAGTTGGATCGTTATCATGCGAAGTAAGATTAGGGTTTCGATAAGATTTGACAACTTTTCAAAACTTGTCAAATCCTGCATGAAAATATGACAGCCTGTTTTTATTCATTCTGAGATTTTTAACTCTTAATTCGCACAGACACTTTCCATTCATCACTCCCCATTCATCACTCCCCACTCATCACTCATCACTCATCACTCCCCATCAACCATTTTTCCAATTCATTCAGAGAAGATACAACCATGACTTTTGGCTGGGATGTCAGCCATGAAGGGATTCCGTGACGAAATGCCTGTCCGCCCGCAAGTATTGGGATTTCCGAAAAATGCTGCCGGACAATCTTCACCGTTTTTTCCAGTTCTTCCATATGCAAATAAACACTCAGGGAAAGTCCGATCACATCGGGCTGTATTTCCTCTGCAAAACGGATAAGTTCATGGGTTGGCGTACCGGCTCCCAGATAAAAGGCATCCCATCCGTTTATTTCGAACAAATCTGCCACCATCTTGGCTCCCACCTGATGCTGTTCATTTTCCACAGCGGAAACGATCACTTTTTTCCCAACGCGTTTTTGAGATACAATATCAGGATAAATCCGGTTCATCAGGCCCTCTGTGATGGAAGTGGCCATATGCTCGGCAGCCACGGATATTTTATTATGCTCCCACAGTTCCCCCACCTTATAAAGAGCGCGCTGAAACAGACTGACATAGATGTCTTTTACCGGGATCCGGTTTTTTACAGTTTTTTCAGCTATGTCAGCGCACACAAGACGTTTTCCCGATATAAGTGACGAAAAATAATTCTGATACATCTCTTCCGTAATTTCATTCTGTTCCATATTCACCATCTTCCTCTCCTTGAACCATTCCCAGAATTTCCTCCATCCGATCCTGAATTTCATTTACCTGAAAACGTCCGAGCAGTTGACGGATTTCTGAAACAAAAAGACTGTGGCAGGGATCGGCCTGCGCTACTTTGTCCAGAATGTCCCGGATTCCGGAAATATCGCCCAGACGGGACAGACTGCGGATTTCCCTGATTTCCGCAAGGGGCGGAATCTTCATCTGCCCGGAGTTTGCCATATCCCTGCACTCCGGAGCTTCGGCTGTAAGCGGCTCTTTTTCTTCCCTGTATGTCCATTCCACATGCAGATATTTTTCCAGCGCCTTAAAAATCTCTTCAAACTGAACAGGTTTGGCGATATAGCCATCCAGCCCGCTGCCTGCAATGATTTCCTCCGGGGACAGGGAAAAGCTCGCAGATACGGCCACCACTCTGATATGATTCAAATCCGGTGAATTCCGGATTTGCCGCGTGGCCTCAAATCCGTCCATTCCGGGCATGACCAGATCCATGAAAATCATTTCCGGTCTGAATTCCCCTGCCAGAAGCAGAGCCTCCCGGCCATCTCCGGCTTCAGCCAGATCAAAACCCAGGGAAGTCAGAAAACTTGACAGAACCGCACGGTTTTCCCACCGGTCATCCACAATCAGAACTCTGCGTTTTTCCCCTTTGTATCCTACAATCTGATCCGCATCAGCTTTCCGGATTTCCGTCACGGTCTGCGCCTTTTCCAGCATCAGATCAAACCAGAAGGTGCTGCCTTTGCCTTCCGTGCTTTTCACATTCAGTTCACCGCCCATAAGGCGCACAAGTCGGCGGCTGATGGTCAGTCCCAGTCCTGTGCCTTCTATATTGCGGGTATGGTCCCCGACCTGTCTGAAGGGGGAAAAAATGTCTTCCAGTTTGTCTTCGGGAATTCCCGCACCTGTATCCTCAATCTGAAAACGGATGGAAACACGGGAATCATTTTCCTGTTTTTCCGGTGGCAAATCCCGGATATCCGTCTTCATCACCAGAAAGACAACCCCACCCTTATCTGTGAACTTGACCGCATTGCTCAGAAGATTAAGCAGCACCTGTGCGATCCGTTTTTCATCCGCGCGTACCGCGGGGGGCAGATTGGACGCTATTTCCGAATGAAAGGAAATTCCCTTTTCCCCTGCCCGGATCTGTACAATCTGGGCAATGCCGTGCAAAAATTCGGGAAAACGGAATTGCGCCGGATGCAGTTCCAGTTTTCTGGCCTCAATTTTTGACAGATCCAGAATCTCATTGATAAGATTGAGCAGATGGGTTCCGCTGCGCTCAATCACATCCAGCCCGTTTTTCTGGGATTCTCTGAGTTCTCTGTCTCTTCTGAGTATCTGCGCATATCCCAGAATGCCGTTTAAGGGCGTGCGGAGTTCATGACTCATATTGGCCAGAAACTCACTTTTGGCACGGTTGGCAGCATCCGCGGCCTTTCTGGCCTCTTCCAGATTCTGCTCCTTGATACGCAGTTCCCTGAAAATAATGTCATAGGGCCGGACAATGCCGGTTTCAATAATGGCCTTGTAAATCAGGTAAAAGGAAAATATCTTGAAATAATGCCCCAGAAGATTGGAAAATCCGTAATTGCTGATATAAAAGGTGAAGGCCAGTTCCGAACCGATGGTGAAAAACAGAGACCAGACCAGATATCTGAAAACTTTTTCCTCAAACCGATCCCGGTGCTGAAACAAAAGGAGAATATCAATCACAAGAATGGTACAGATAACATACTCACTGATGATTTTAAAGTCTGTCTGACCTTTGCCCTCCACAAAACAGACCGGAAATATTTTCCACCAGAATACAGACGCTATGATCAGCGCTGAAATGACCGCATACACAGCAAAAAGCATTTCCGGCCAGACTTTTTTTTCCCTGCGCAGAAACAGAAATGCTATAAGAAGAGTCAGGCTTTCCAGCCCTCTGGCCCCTATCCACAGTTGATTTGCATAGTAAACATCTCCTCTGAAGATGTTCATCCCCTTATAGGAAAGCATATGCAGCAGATCCAGAAAACCGATGAAAAGATACGCGATGGCAATAAAAATCAGATAACTGTTTTTAATGTATTTTTTGGAGTTCCACGCAATCATGAACATGGAACCTGCCACCAGAATGCTGAAAATTTCCGCGAGACTGTGAAAAAGAAGATAATTGTAAAGACTGGACAGATACAGTCCGGTCAGAACCAGCAGCCCCTGTGCGTAACTGAATTTTCTGTCGAAAACTGTTTTCTTTGTTTCGATCTTGCGTAATCCTTTTTTATGGGGGGTGGGCAGAGGGTTTGGGGGCTGGGGTTTAGGGGTTAGGGATGGGGGGCTGGGGACAGGAGAATAAAATTCTGTCTCAGACTTCAACCTCTAATCCCCAACCCCCAGACCCTAACCCCCAGCCCCCAACCCCTAATCCCCCTCCAGCATCATCACCATTACATCCAGTGTTTCAATGGCTTTTTCAAAATCAAAATCAAATAGTTGTGCTTCCATACGGGACATCAGGTCTTCCATGCCGGAATCTCTGAGTACGGGTTTGAGTTTTTTCAGACTTTCTGCGGCTTCGGAATCACCATCTTTGAGAAATTCACCGAGTTCCTTCAGCAGATTTTTCAGTTCTGACAGATGTTCCGGTGTCCGGCCATTTTTTTCATACACCGGAGCGGATTTTTCATCAGGCAAGGTATTCATATACTTCACAAATGTCCTTAACTGATGCAGGGCAGATGCAAACAGCGGCAGAATCCGGGCGTACGCGGCAGTTTCACCTATTTTCCGGCCCGGATGTTCCCGGATGCAGGATTCCAGTTCGTCTGCTGCCCTGTACAAATCCGCAGCCCCCATATTTCCTGCTGCTCCTTTGAGACTGTGAACCAGTTGTCCGGCCTTTTCTGTATTTCCCTTTTCCAGGTTTTCCCGGACAAAATCGGCTGCTGCTGCATAATCTTCTGAAAATGCTGTGAGAAGTTTTCTGTAAAGATCTGCATTTCCGCCTAACCTGCGAATTCCGGCTGCGGAATCAATGGGCTGCGGATTCGGCATGGCTGTTTGGGCCGGAATATTTCCGATCTCAGGATTTGCAAAAAAACAGGATGTGCAATTTTCCTGCCCGGAAACCCTGAGGGTTTGCAACATTTTATTTTGATACAGGCCCTTAGTGTTTTCTGCTTCCCTGAGATCGCTGTCTCCCGTTTTGATATAATTTTTCAGCACCGCAAACATCTGCTCCGGTTCCACAGGTTTTTCCAGGCAGTCATCCATTCCCGCGTCCAGACATTTCTGTCTCTCTCCGGGCATCACATGCGCAGTCATTGCTATAATCGGAGTTCTGTTTCTGACACCCGGAAAGTGGGTATTCATCTTTCGGCTTTCAAATTCCCTGATGGCTCCGGCTGCCTCATATCCGTCCATTTCCGGCATCTGCACATCCATGAGAATCAGATCAAAATCCGAAGTTTCCAGCGCGTTCAGAGCTTCCAGCCCGTTGTTTGTGATTTTTGGAACCAGCCCCCGGCTTTCCAGCAGTGCCCGGATAACGATTTGGTTGACTTTGTTGTCTTCCGCAACGAGAATTCTGACTCCCTGAAAATCCCCGGTTTCTTTTTTTTCCATACTGCAATCCTTTGCTGTTCCATGCGGAATTTCCCACTGCCGCCAATACTCAAACTGACGCGGCTGCCTATGCCCCGGAAGAAGCTGCCAGTTTCAGTCTGAGAATGACTTCTGTTCCGTGATCCTGAAGATTTTCTTCCTGAGCCTTTGACAATATCTCTATGCTTCCGCCATAGGCTGTCATGAATTTTCTGATCAGGTGCATTCCGAAACCGGTTCCGGTTTCCCCTTCGGTTCCGGGACGGCTGGCGGCTTTGCTGATGTCAAAAATATTTCTGAGCATTTTCTGCGACATTCCAATGCCGTAATCCCGGATGGATATTTCGGCAAAATCCCCCTTTGTTCCGGCAGTTACTGCTATTTTGGACTTCCTGTGGGAAAATTTCACAGAATTGGTGAAGATATTGTTCAGTACCGAATTGACAAAGGATATTCTCTCTGCCCGGATTTTCAGATTTTCCCCGGCATTAATCTCCAGTTCTATCTCTTTTGCGGCAAATCTGTCTTTGAGCAGTGAATATGACTGGGCAAGCACCTCTGAAAAAAATATGTCCTCTATTTTGAGTTTGTGTTCCTCCAATGCGCGCATGTTCCGCACCAGCCGGATGATCTCCATACCGTTATTAGCTGATGAGAGCAGATAGGGTTTCAGTTCCTCAAATTTTTCATAATTCTTCAGAAGTGTCAGCAGGCACATGATCGAATGGAAGGTGTTGGACAGATCATGACAGAGAATATGAAGAAGCTCTTTCCGTTCGTTGCTCACGGTTTCGATCATATCCTTGCTGAATTTCAGATCCAGATGGGTATTGACCCGCACCAGAAGTTCTGTGGCATTGAAGGGCTTGGTGATATAATCCACAGCTCCCGATTCAAATCCTTTTACTATATCATCTGTATCAGTCCGCGCTGTAAGAAAAATAACCGGTATATCTTTTGTCTGCGGAGAGGATTTAAGATGCCTGCAGGTTTCATAACCATCCATTTCCGGCATCATAATATCCAGCAGAATCAGATCCGGCAGAATCTTTTCTACCAGTCCCAGTGCCTGCATACCGTTCCGGGCCACATTGACCTGATATCCCTCTTTCAGCAGTATGGTTCCAAGAATCTGAATATTGCCCTGGGTGTCATCCACAATTAGAATGCGCGGTTTTTTTCCCTGATCATCAGTCATATTTTATCTCCTTTATCATTTTTTATGGGGAAAAGGCATTTTATTGATTCAGATTTAATATAAATTCAGAAATCTTATCAAAACAGGCACAAAATATCAAAGAATTTTTTTTAAAATCCTGTATTAAAAAAATCCGGAATCTTCAGTGTAAGAAATAACGGTATTTTTCATGATCCGCTGTAATGACTGTTATGGAAATTTGCAGAAAAACTGACGCAGTTCAAAAGGGATTTCAAAGAATTGAAAATCCCTGTCTGCACACAGGCCACGCAGTTTTTTTTGAATGTGCCTGAGTATAACGCAAAGAAAACCGTCTGTACATTTATTTGTTACAAAGCACAGATTGTGGTATAGTAACTCAAATCCCTGTCCTCAGCAAAACGGAGGTTTCCATGCAAATCGGCCCCACATACGAAGAACTGGAAAAAAGGAACCGGCAACTGGCAGAAGAGGTGTTCAGCCTCAAACAGACCATGAGGGAATGCCGGAATGAAAATCTGCGGCACAAGATGGCTTTGGATGCCGTGAACGAAGGATTATGGGACTGGAATCTGGAGACGAATCAGGTGTATTTCACCCCCAGATATTATACCATGCTGGGCTATGAGCCCTATGAAATGACTCCGGGATTTGAAACCTGGCTGCAACTGCTCCATCCCGATGATACAGAATCAGCTATCAGGAAACTCAGGGATTATCTGTCCGGAAAAGAGCAGACGTTTGAAACCGAATTCCGTATGCAGACCAAATCCGGCAACTGGAAATGGATACTGGGCAGGGGAAAAGTCATTGAATGTGATGATAAGGGCCGGCCGATCCGCCTCATTGGCACGCATGCGGATATCCACCAGCGGAAGACGGATGAATTCCGGACAGCCCATCTTAATGGCGTCCTGCAGGCCATCCGGGAAGTCAGTCAGCTTATTCTCCGGGAAAAAGACAGGGAAAAACTGATCCGGGGCGTGTGCGATATTCTGGTCAGGGTCTGCGGATACCGGAATGTCCGGATCATTCTGATGAAAGACCGCTGTGTTCCCCTTATCTGGGCCGAATCCGGGATGAACAGTCATTTTGAGCGCTTTGTCAAAGCCCTTAAACAGGGCATTCCCATTCCCTGCATCGGTATGGCAAAAAACAGGGCAGGGGCAGTTTTTGTCAGTCATCCCTCTGCCTTCTGCGCGGACTGTCCGCTTAGGGACACAGAAGGTGAAAATACTGTCACCATGCCCCTTCGCTACGGGGAAAAAGATTTTGGCATTCTTTCCTTTTCCCTGCCCGGCATCTTCATTCCGGATGACACAGAACAGGAACTGGTGGTCAATATTGCCGGGGATATAGCATTCTGCCTTTACAGCCTGGAACTGGAAAAACAGCGGGAGGAGACAGAAAATGAACTGCGCAAATATGAAATCATTGTCTCTGCTGTGCGGGATCCCATGTTTTTCATTGACAGGAACTATGTTTTCCAGAGTGTCAACAGGGCTTATCTGGATTTTTTCCGGAAAACGCGTGAAGAGGTTGCGGGCCGTTCCCTGCCGGAAATCCTGGGAGATGAGGTTTTTGAAAACCGTTACAAAGAACAGATTGACCGCTGCCTTTCGGGCAAATCCATCCGTTATCAGGAGCGGATGGCAGTTGCGGGCGGAGAGGAACGCTATCTGGATATCAGTTATTATCCTTATAAAGAAGAAGACGGAAGCGTATCCGGAATCATCATGAGCACCCGTGACATCAGCAGTCTCAAGGAAACCGAGGCATCCCTGATTTCCCGCACCTATGAACTGGGGGAACGGGTCAAGGAACTCAACTGCCTTATCGGAATTTCCGTTATTATGGAAAAACCTGATACCAGCATTGAGGAGATATTCAGCAGCATCATCGGACTGCTGTGCGCAGCATTTCAGTATCCGGAAATTGCCTGCGCGGGAATCCGTCTGGCAGACGGCCGGATCTTTGCCAGTGAGAATTTTGCGGAAACGCAGTGGAAACTCTCCAATGAAATTGTGGCTGCAGGAAGCCATTTTGGCAGAATTGAGGTGTATTACCGCGAGCAGGCTCCCCTGATTGGCGACAGTCCATTTGCTGCCGAGGAAAAAATGCTGGTGCATTCAGTTGCGGAACGGCTGGGAAAGGTGCTGGAGCACAGGCAGGCTGACGCATCACTGATGGAAAGCGAAAAACGGTTCCGGGATTTGGTGGAAAATTCGCCTGTGGGCATCTGCATTATACGCAACCACAGGATTATATATGAAAATCCTGAACAGAAGCGGCTGTGTCTTTTCGGAAACTTTACCGGATTCCCCACCTTTGACAACCTTTACCCGGATGACATGGAAAAAATCCGGGAATTTTACCGGGAAATTGTTTCGGGAAAAAGGGATAATGCTGAAACAGATTTCCGCTTTTATCCCTTTAATACCGGAAATTCAAGGCCGGAACTGACATGGGTGAACTGCCGCATGAGCCGGATTCAGTTTCAGGGAGAGGATGCGGTGCTGTTCAACATGATTGACACCACACGGACACGGGAGATGGAAAATCTGCTGAGCATCCGGGACAAAATGTCATCCCTGGGCCGGGTGGCCGCTGGAATCGCGCATGAGATCCGCAATCCCCTTTCCGGCATCAATATCTATCTGGATACGCTGGAGCAGATGGCTGATGCTTCGGATGATCCTGAAAAAATGGGAAGTATTGTCAGAAAAATTCAGTCAGCTTCCGACAAAATTGAATCCATCATCAAACGGGTGATGGATTTTTCCAAACCCGGAGACCCCCGCTTCGCGCATATAGACATCCGGCAGCCTGCCGGGGAAGCTATGCAACTGAGCTCCGTGTCCCTGCGCAAAAGCGGCATAGAACTCCGAAGGAATATTGCAGACAGTCCTGTATTCTGTTATGCGGATGCGCACATGATTGAAAGGGTGATTCTCAATCTGATCAACAACGCGGCTGATGCCATGAGAGATCCGCATATTGAAAAAAAGATTTTGGAGATTGCTGTAATCAGAAAAGGAAATGAGGCAAATATCTGCGTGTCTGACTCCGGCCCCGGCATCCCCGCTGACGCTGTACGGAAAATCTTTGATCCCTTTTTCAGCACCAAAAACTATGGAACCGGCATAGGACTGAGTTTGTGCCACCGCATTGTCACGGATCACGGCGGATTTCTGGATGTGTCGGTCAGTCCCCTGGGCGGGGCCGGTTTTACGGTCAGACTTCCTGTAAAAGAGGAGAAAATATGATTTCTTTTACCATCTGGATTGTGGATGATGAGAATTCCATCCGGGAAGGCATTGTAATGGCCCTGGAAAGGGATTATCAGGTGCAGGCATTTGCGGATGCGGAATCTGCCCTGTCTCTTATGCAGGAAAGGCAGCCGGATCTGCTTCTGCTGGATATCGGACTGCCGGGCATGGACGGCATCAGCGCTTTGAAAAAAATCAGGGTGTTATCCCCGGATCTGCCGGTGGTGATGATCACGGCCTATGAGGATGTGAAAACCGTGATTGCAGCCATGAAACTGGGAGCGTATGACTATGTAATCAAACCCATTCTTATGCCCGGGCTGCGGGCAACGATTAACAACGCGCTGGAAACCATACGCCTGAAAAAAGAGGTTCAGATTCTGCAGGAACGTTATCTGAAAGAAAATATGCCCTGTTTCATCGGAGAAAGCCGCTCCATTCAGAATGTCATGAAATTCATCTCTAAGGTGGCAAAAAGCCCGGATACGCCCATTCTGATTCTTGGGGAAACCGGCACGGGCAAGGAACTGCTTGCCCGTGCCGTGCATTACCGAAGCCCCAATTTCAAAAGGCAGTTTGTCACTGTCAACTGTGCGGCCATTCCCAGAGACCTGATTGAAAGCGAGCTTTTCGGTTATGAAAAAGGAGCGTTCAGCGGAGCCAGCTCCACAGGCAAAAAAGGACTGATTGAAATCGCGGAAAACGGAACCCTGTTTCTCGACGAGATCGGTGATCTGATTCCCGAAGCCCAGGCAAAACTGCTGCGTTTTCTGGAAGAAGGCGAGTTTTACAGAATCGGGGGCACACGAAAGCTGAAAGTCCGGACAAGGGTGATTTCCGCCACCAACAGGGATTTGGAGGATATGATGAGAAAAGAGATTTTCAGAAAAGACCTGTTCTTCCGTCTGGGCGTGGTAAAGGTGCAGATTCCTTCCCTTAATGAGCGCAGAGAGGATATTCTTCCCATTGCCATGCATTTTCTGCATGAGTATAACCTCAAATTCGGAAAATCCTTTTCTGCGTTCACACCCCGCGCGGAAAAGCAGTTGATATCCCATAACTGGATCGGCAATGTGCGGGAACTGAAAAATATGATTGAACGGGGAGTACTGGTGGGCCGGGGTTCGCATCTTTCCTTTGAGGAACTGGGACTTGAAAAAAAAGAGGATGTTACAGAACCGGAAAAGGGGCATATGCGTTTTCCTCCTCTCACGGAAAATGGGATTGATCTGCCTGCCATGCAGGAAGCCCTTGAAGTCCATTATATTCAGGAAGCCCTGCGCCGGACAGGGGGAAATGAAACCCGTGCAGCCGGACTTCTGAATCTGAAACCCCACAACTTCCGTTACCGCAGCGCGAAACTGAAAAAAACCTCTCCCGGAACATCCTGAAAAACAGGTGCCGGGTATTCCCCAGGCAAATTTCACAATGTCCATAACATCCAAAAAATCCCGCTGACCGGCCGGAGTCCCGCCGGAAGAGAGTCTCAGAAAACTGTCAGATTTGTGACAAAATTCTTATTCAGTCCAATATGCTGTATTTCAGACAGATACTGCTTCCTGTCTTTGTTTTCCTCAGAAATTCATCCCGTTTTTCCTCTTTCCTCCACAGCCTCTGACCGGAAATATATCACAGCAAAAAAATAATTCAATATATTCCAGTATATTAAATAACAGTTTCTGTGCATGGCATATTTCATGCTGTATGACGGATGGCAGATGGCGGTTTTGCTTTTTTGAAAAACAGTTCAGGCCCAAAGGAGGCGGAGATGAAAAGAAACGATTATTATAACCTGATAAATTCTTTTAACTTTCAGGAAACTGTGCGCACATGTGATCTGTGCGGCGGCAGAATTTCGGAAAACAGTTCTTACATCAGTAACGGTATGGATTTATGCCCCAACTGTTATTTCCGATGGGACGAACTGGGAGCAGGGCATACGAGAGACTGTATCCGGAATTTCAGCATAGGAAATGTCTGCTGATACATATTTCATAAAAAAAAGCGGCACAAAATTCATTTTTCACGCCTCTTTTTGGGAAGAACAGAACTGAACAGGCTCATACAGATATAACTCACAGACAACGGAAGGAATGGACACAGGATATGGAAAACATGGAAAAATCTGAAAAAGCGGAGGAGAAAACAGTGATGGATATGTGGACAGAAAATGTGACGGATTACTGGAGCACAGTATTCGGACTTCATTCTGCCAATGGAAATGGAAATGGAAATGGAAATGGAAATGGAAATGGAAACGGGAACGGGAAAGGTCCAATGAAACTGCTTAACAATTCAATGAAATCCTGTATGGTATTATGGAAAACCCTGTCATCGGCCATGATGCGTCCGGATGCAGTGGCCTCCTTTCCCAGGGCAATGGGTGAAATGCCCATGATTTTTCTCAAAATGCAGCAGAAAGAAGTGGACAGATTTTTTCAAATTCAGGATCACTGGATCGAAAAAAGCGAAAATTTTGCAAAACTCAACCGGCTGATGTATATGAAAACTATAGCATAAAAGCCGGCATTCCGGAGAAATGGCCTTGTGCATAACTATGGAACTGTTTGCCGAACTGAGAAATAAAAATATTCTGCTTGTTGATGACGATGAGTGGATTCGTGATTCTCTGTGCATTTTCTTTGAAACCGGGGGATGCAGTCTGAAAGCCGTGGAAAGTGCAGAAGCCGGGATGAATGAAATCGGCAGACAGAACTATGATATTATGATCACAGATTATCAGCTTCCCGGAATGAGCGGTCTGGATCTGCTCAGACAGATTCACTGTATGTATCCCCATATGCTGACCATACTTATCTCTGCCTACGGAAATCATGATATATATGCACAGGCCGCAGAAATAGGTGTGGAGAACATTATTGAAAAACCGTTCAGTACGGGAACAATCAAAGCATCTCTTAGCCGGATAATATGCGAACAGAAGGGAGAACCGTATGATGACAACAGGCAGGGTGAAGTGGTTTAACCGTGAAAAAGGATTCGGATTTGCTGAAACCGATATGCACAGTCATGTGCTGGTGCATAGCAACTGCCTTGAAAATGACTGTCAGATTTACAATTTGAAGGAAAGTGACAGGGTGCTTCTGGAAGTGCGGACAACATTCAAGGGGCCCGAAGCTGTGCGTGTGCAGAGGTACATTCCCGCCTCCAATTAATCTGAAAAGCAGAACAGGCTTCAGGTCTGTTCATGAACAGCATCGCACAAATCAGAACAGGCTTACGGCCTGTTCATAAACCGTACTTCAGTGCCGCTTCCGGAAGAATTTCTCCTCCCATTCCCACAGAGATCACAGAGAAGATGCAAAACTGCACTTCCCTGGGGTCTCCGGGGGAAATCATCTGAAAACCTGATATCTGAAAAAAATCAACGATTAATGGTTCTCTGCGGACAAAAAGGAGGTATTGTGAAAAAAGAAATGTGTGACAATACAGGCATCCGTATGCTGGTCGAACATTACCGGAAAATGTTCAGAATCCCGGAAAACATTTATTATTATTCAGAGGCCGATTATGTCAATGCGGAAAGAAATTTCATAAAAACTGCGTTGCAGAACGGGAAACTGTAAAATACATAAAAAACTCTTTGTCCGGTTCGGTCTGATTCCGGGTGAAACCGAACCGGATTTTTTTATTTGCAGCTTTTTTTTGCCAAAACAGCGGCAGATTCGAGTTTTCTGTTCATCTCAATTGTCATAACCGCTATTTCTTCCAGCACTTTTCCCACATCCTCCATGTGATTTTCAGATGCCTTCTGCGCCCATTGACGGTAATTCTCTGCATGGTCTGCATTGTGATTCAGCCAGTGCTCCAGGAGCGTTGTCATTTTTTCCCCAAAAGACATCTCTGCTGCCGGACTGCTGCTGTGCTCATGATGTCCGTGATCGTGCTCATGATGTTCGTGATTGTGGTCATAATGTTCGTGATTGTGGTCATAATGTTCGTGATCGTGGTCATGGTCATGATGGAGATGTCCGTGATTATGATCATGATGGTGAGTCATAGTTATTCCCCCTTTATTTAAAATGTCAGATCAGTCTGTTCGCCAGTGCCTGAAAAATCCGCTTACTGCCGTTCTTCTGCTTTGACTTTCGCTGAAAATATGATATAAGACAGATTATGATTCGAAAAGCAAGCATAAAAGACATCAAATCAATTCATGAACTTCTCCGTGGCTATGGTCAGAAAGGTGTTCTGCTGCCCCGGCCCCTGAGCCAACTGTATGATCATCTCAGAGATTTCAGGGTGTATGAAGACGATGATACCCATTGCATCATCGGGTGCTGCGCCCTGCAGTTCTGCTGGGATGATCTGGCAGAAATCCGTTCACTGGCTGTTCATCCGGATTATACCGGCAGAAAAATCGGGGCCCGGCTGCTTGCAGATGCCCTTGACGAAGCTGGGGTTTTTCATATCCGGAAAGTGTTCACCCTGACCTACCGCCCAGGTTTTTTCAAAAAAATGGGTTTTTTCACCATTGATCGGGCTGAACTCCCCTTAAAAATCTGGAGCGACTGCATTGCCTGCGTCAAATTCCCCAACTGCGATGAAAATGCCATGATGAAAATCATTCCGGAGTAATTTCCTTATATTCGGAATTCAGCTACTCCCAATCTTCAGATTCAAAGCCATTGAATTAATCATGAAATTTTCATCCGGAGTCCCAAACTGAAAGTTTGGGAGACTGCGGTGGAAAAAAGACTGCCAAATTTTCAGTTTGGCACTCCCCATCATCGGAAACCAGCCACCAGTTCATCAATACACTGTTTTCAGAAGGGAATGTCGTCATCATCCGGCCCGTCTCCGGGAGGAACTGCTCCGCCTTCGGTATCCATGCTTTCCCGTATTTCAGAAGGCTCTGCATCATCCGGATAATTTGTGCCGCCGGGTGCTCCGGGATTCTGATAGTCTTCCTCCGGCTGATTGGTATTGGACGGTCTGACATTCTGCTGGTAATTGTTTTGATTTGTTCCATCCTGATATGTGCCGGAAGCAGACTGGCTCTGGGACGCAGAACCACCCTGTTCATACCCGATTGCGCTTCCCTGTGAACCGGCATCAGCCCGTGAACCGAGCATCTGCATATTGGAAGCAATAATTTCTGTTGTATATCTTTTAATGCCTTCCTTATCTTCCCATTGTCGGGTCTGAAGCTTGCCCTCTATATAAACCTGTTTTCCTTTGGAAAGATACTGTGCACAGATTTCTGCCAGTCTTCTCCAGGCAACAATCCGGTGCCATTCAGTTTTTTCTTTCTTTTCTCCGGTAGCTTTGTCTATCCAGTTGTCAGAAGTCGCCACACTTAAATTGGCAACCGGAGTGCCGTCAGGCATGTACCTGATTTCCGGATCCTGCCCCAGTCGGCCAACAATAATCGCTTTGTTTATACCCGCCATATTCTCCCCCCGTTACCTGACTATGGATAAATCCATAGGTTATTCATTATTAAAAATTATTTGCACCAGTCATATTTTTCCGCCTGTTCAGTCAGCAGATTTCAGTTTTCTGTAAAATACCCAATACCGTGTCTGATGTCAACAAAGGTTCACAGATACCGGGTTTATTTCTTTTCTGATGATTCACTTACCGAGGCCAGCCATATGGCAAAAAGAATCAGAATGCCTCCGGTTATTTTGTATCCGCTCAGCCCCTCATCAAAAAGAATCCATGCCAGTATGGTGCTTCCAATGGGTTCTCCGAGCAGGCTTACGGCAATGGTTCCTGCGCTGAACCATTTCAGAGACCAGTTGTAACTGCTGTGACCGATGAGCTGCGGAATCAGGGCCATAGCCCAGAAAGCCGAAATTGTCTGTGTGCTGAAACCTGAAACCGGCAGTCCCATAGCCAGAACAATTGCCCACAGAATCAAAGCCGCACTTCCGTAGCAGAGCATGATATAAGCCATGAGGGAAAGCCCTGCCCGGAGTTTGCGTCCCATCAGCAGATACACAGCCGCGCAGATACTGCCTGTGAGAGCCAGGAAATCTCCCCATAAAGCACCGGGATCTGTGGCAAAATCCCCGTAACTGATAATCACTCCGCCTGCCACGCTGATCAGAATGCTGATGACAGCCTGCTGTTTCAGCCGCTCTTTGGCAATAAAAGGCGTCAGAAGTCCAACCCACAAAGGATTGGTATTGACCAGCACCACACTGTTGGCAACAGATGTATAGGAAAGAGAGGAAATCCATGTGGCAAAATGCAGGGCCAGAAACAGACCGGAAAGAGCAGCCAGTGCGTACTGTCTGGAAGACAGCAGCAGAAATTCCCCGCGGGCTTTCCAATATGCAAAAGGCACAAGGATCAGACTGGCCAGTCCAACGCGGTATGCGGCTATAACCAGAGGATTCGCTTCTCCGGCCATTCGTGCAAAAATGGCTCCGGTGGATACGGCAAGCACACCGGAAATCAGGGCAAAAACAGGGGGAAAGGAAGGACGGGCCTCTGTGTGCTCATTCATGAAATTTTCTTCCCACCAGAGAAGCGGTTCTGCCCTGTCCCCGGCAGGATTCCACATTCTTTTCTTCGTAATAAAGAATCTGCAAAGAAAGAAATGCGTGGAGCAGTTCATTGCTCCGCAGCAGGTAATCCCGGCAGGATACGGAAAACACATCCTCAGTGCCGCCTTCCATCCAGGTTTCAAAAATCAGCAGTCCTCCGGGAATCAGTCCTTCTTTGATCAGGGGAAAAAGACGGCGGTTCAGGTAACGGATATTGAGAATCAGACTGTAGCGGGCAGCCGGAATTTCATAACTGTCCAAATCCGCACAGAAGGCGTTTACTCCGGCATATTTTCCTGAAAGTTCTCCAATGGCCCTGTCTGAAACATCCACAGCATCGGCTGCAAAACCCTGATTTACGAGAAAAATGGCATTTCTGCCATTTCCGGCTGCAATATCCAGTGCAATGCCTTCAGGCGCAAGAGGATAAAATTTTTTCACAATTTCCGATGGATTGTCAGGATATTCCTTTTCCTGATATTTTTCATTCCAGCGGATGCGGTCTTTTTCACTCATTTCTGCTTACCCCCGAATGCTTTCGTGTCCTGCAACAAAATTTTAGATCTGCTGATTTTATAAAAAAAACCGGGTTTTTTGTGAAAACCCGGTTTTTGAACTATATTGAATTCAGGTGATTTTTAGAAAAGAATATCCCGCCAAAGTATCAAAAGCTTCCGGCTTTTGCCCTGTGCCTGTGAACTGAACCGGGATCTTTATTTTCAGAAATCACCTTAGTGTCTGTATAAAAATAACCTGTTATAAACCCTGAGGGTTTTCAAAACCCTCAGGGTTTCCGGGCAGGAAAATTGTACAGTTTATTTTTTTACAGACCCTTAGCTGATTTCCATTAAAGATTATACCGTTTTTCGCAGGGCGGGCACGGCTTTCTGTGCCCGCCGTCCTGCTGAAACGGCGGGCACAAAAAGCCGTGCCCACCCTACAATATGGTACATTTTTTCATGGAAATCGCCTTAGTATTCTGTCAACCTTGAATATGTGCGTTGAAAAAACCGGATTTTTCCAAAAAATCCGGTTTTTTTGTACATTTCAGCGCATAAAATCAAAGTTGACAAAGCATTAGGCACTTTCCGGATTCTGCGCAAGCCGACGTGTGCCTTATCCCGCGATGGCCCGGTTCATCAGATCCCCGATCATTTTGCTGAAACGGGAGGGATTGTCAATCTTTCCGCCTTCGCTGATCACAGCCATATCCAGCAGCAGTTGGCTGTAATCCTTCAGAGCCGGATCATTTCTGTCTTTTTCATACAGGGCATTGATCTTTTCCATGACCGGATGAGCGGTGTTGAGTTCCAGTACCCGTTTCACTTCCGGCACACTGCCGCCCGATGCCTTGAGCAGTTTTTCCATATACGCGCTCATGCCATAGTCATCCCCGGAAAGGCAGGCAATGGAATCCTTCAGATGGGACGATGGCTTCACTTCCTTTACATGGGCATCCAGCGCGGATTTGATATGCGCAAAAAGGGACTTGAATTTCTCATCTTCCTTTTTCTCTTTGTCCTTATCCAGTTCCAGATCGCCTTTTTCCGCGCTTTTCAGCTTTTTGCCATCATATTCTGTCAGAGTCTGCGCGACCCATTCATCCACCGGATCTGTCATAAGAAGGACTTCATAGTCTTTGTCTTTGAGAGCCTCCAGATGGGGACTGTTGAGCAGCAGGGAGAGATTGTCGCCTGTGATATAATAAATCTCTTTCTGATCCGGTTTCATGCTGCTGACATAGTCTTTGAGGCGCACATATTTGTCCCCGGATTTTGTGGTTTTGTACTGAATCAGTTCCGAAATTTTGTCCTTGTTTTCCCAGTCTGTATGAATGCCCTCTTTCAGCACAGAGCCGAATTCAGCGTAAAATTTTCCATACTGTTCCGCATCCATGCCTTTGAAGAGTTCCAGCAGCTTTATCACCAGATTCTTGCGGATATTGCGAACCAGCCGATCCTGCTGCAGAATTTCCCGGCTTACATTGAGATTCAGATCAGGCGCATCCACCACGCCTTTGACAAAACGCAGATATTCCGGCAGCAGCTCTTTGCAGTCATCCATGATGAAAACCCGTTTGCAGTACAGATGAATGCCGTGCTTGCGCTCCGGGAAAAACAGATCAAAGGGAGCCTGCGCGGGAATATAGAGCAGCGCGTCATACTCGGTAACACCCTCCAGTTTCATGTGAATCTGGGTTAAGGGATCATTCCAGTCATGGCTGATATGTTTGTAAAATTCTTTGTATTCCTCTTCGGAAACATCATTTTTGCTCCGGGTCCAGATGGCTTTCATGGAGTTGAGGGTTTCCTCTTTCCGAACCTTGCGGCTGGTTTCACCCATGGGTTTGCCATCTTTGTCTTTGAGCTGCTCAGATTCCGGAATGGGTTCATCCCGCTCCACTTCCATAAGAATGGGATAGGCAACAAAATCAGAATGCTGTTTGATAATCCCCCGGATGGTCCATTCCTGTGTATAATCCTTTTCCCCATCTTCAGGCTTTTTCAGATGCAGAACAATGTCCGTACCTCTTGATTTTTTTTCACATTCCTCAATGGTATAGGAACCGTCTCCGGTGGATTCCCATTTCACGGCTTTGTCCGAACCCGCGGCTTTTGTGATCAGGGTGATTTTTTCCGCAACCATGAAGGCACTGTAAAACCCGACCCCGAACTTGCCGATAAGTTCCGGCGTAATCATATCCTGGGTTTTGGCCTGTTCCAAAGCCTGCAGAAAAGCTGCTGTTCCGCTTTTGGCAATGGTTCCGATATTTTCCGTGACTTCCTCATAGCTCATGCCAATGCCGTTGTCGGATATTTCCAGGGTTTTCTTTTCCGGATCTGCGGTGATTCTGATCCTCAATTCAGTATCATCTCCGAGAAGTGAAGGCTCGGTCTGAGATCTGAAACGGAGTTTGTCAATGGCATCTGATGAGTTTGAAATCAGTTCCCGCAGAAAAATATCTTTGTTGGAATAAAGGGAATTGATGATAAGGTTCAGCATCTGCTGAACTTCTGTTTTGAACTGACGTGTTTCTTTTCTGGCTTCCATAAAAAAATTCCTCCAAAAATGCAATTATGATGACGGAAAACCGTCTGATTCTGAAAAAACAGATAAATGGACATACTTAATGATACCCGTTATCGGTGAGAATATCTGCCGTTTTTTTCAAAGAAATATTTTGTCATGCACGCGGGTTTGTCAAATAATTTTTTTGGCATCACAGGGAAGAGATTCTGGCAATACGAGGTAAGATTTGAATCCGGTAACGTAAAATCAGTTAATTATCATATTGAAATCTGACAGATTAGGTGATTTTCAGAAAAGTGGCACAAGCTTCCGGCCTGTGCCTGTGAACTGAACCGGGATATTTATTTTCAGAAATCACCTTACCGCGGAAAACAATTCCATCTTCATACCGTAACAGAGAATCATAAGGCGATTTTTATGAAAAAATGGGTAGTGGGTCAAATCCGTTGATAAGGTATCCCCTCCCTTGAGGGAGGGGCAGGGGAGGGTGAAAACATCACTGATTATCCCCCTCCCCTGACCCCTCCCACCAGGGGAGGGGAATTTTTGGATCAACAGATTTGCACCACTACCAAAAAATGTACCATCACTGTAGGGTGGGCACGGCTTTCTGTGCACACCGTTTCAGAAGGACGGCGGGCACAGAAAGCCGTGCCCGCCCTGCGAAAAACGGTATAATCATTAATGGAAATCACCTAAGTGAATACTGCCGGCAGTTCATTTATGATCTGTTCAGTTTTGGACTTGTCAAGCCCCGTTTTTCACCTGACTGCAATAAATTTCCTCCTGTTCATCCAAAATTTCGCGGATAATGTGCATATCGGTCATGGGATTCATAATGACAGAGCGCAGAACCACAACATCATCCCGATCTGTCCGTTTCAGTGTGGTGCGGGATACAAAACTTTTCCCTGCCTCACGCTGTAAGCGCTGAACAGCGATATTGATCCGGTTGAGTTCCTGCGTGATATTCTTCCGCTCCTGCAGCGTGCCGGAATGCCACTGCTTCCGCAGTGAAGAGGGGAAAAAACGGTAGGTGAGGATATTGAGGCAGGGTTCTGTCACCAGTTCAAAATCAGATCTGGACCGGATTTCTTCTGCAAATTCCCTTGCGGTTTCAATGCCGTGATCAATGAGCAGGGCATAACCGCCTGCGCCCATGATGTCCAGTGCACTGCCCAGTATCAGAGACGTGGCCGACCTGGAGCCTTCAATGGAATGTATACCCAGATCCACTGAACCTGGCCGGTTCACATAGGCAGCGTGATACGCGATATGATCTGCCGCACAGGGGTCTTTGAAATAAATCATGCCGCAGCCCATAGGCATGTAAAACTGTTTGTGGCCGTCAATGGTAACAGAATCAGCCCGCTCAATGCCGGTGAGCAGGTGTCTGTATTTTTCCGAAAGCAGGGTGGGACCGCCCCATGCTGCATCCGCATGAAAATGAATCCGGTTTTCTGCGCAGATGTCCGCAATCTCAGGCAGAGGATCCACTGTGCCGGTTTCTGTTGCACCTGCTATACCCACAACAGCGAGAATTTTCGTCTTACGGCTGTCCTGTGCAATGTCACGGATCAGAGTCCTGAGTTTTGCCATATCCATGCGGCTGTGCTGATCCACATCCACAGCAATGACATTCGCGTTGCCGATGCCCAGAATTCCGCCTGCCTTGCGCAGAGAATAATGCCCCAGCCTGGATGCCAGAATCACACAGCGATCATAACCGTAAGCGGCCAGTGCCGCAGCCATGCCTTCGGTCTCTATTCCCTCAAATCCGCTTTTGGGACAGAAAAAGGCATTCCGGGCCATCCACAGGGCTGTCAGATTGGCCAGGGTTCCGTCATCCACAAAACTTCCCAGAGTGCTTTCCGGTGCCTGAATATGTTTTTCATAGAAATCATCACTGTTTGCGTATATGGCCCGGTGAATTTTCGCCAGAACCTGACGCTCCAGTATTGAGACAACTTTGGAGGTTTCCAGTTTGACCGGATTCTGATGCAGCGCGGATACAATGGTCTGGAGATGAACCATAAAAAAGGGAATGGCGGACGTCATATGGCCGATGAAATACGGAGAAGCCACATTGACGGCATGAGGAGCAATTTCCTCTATAATCCCTTTGATGACATCTGCAAGTTTTTTCTGCGGATTAGGGCTGATCCTGCTGTCCTTGAATCTCTCCGACAGTTCCTCAAGACTGGCCTCACGGGTAATGCCCACATGTTTTCCCAGAAAATCGTGAAGTCCGAAAAGAATCTGCTCCATGTACTTGACAAGAACCGTCCGGGCGGCCTCATCTTCGGGCCGGATGAATATCCTCCGCAGGGTTTCCCAGTTGGCTAGCAGTTCTTTTTTTTCAATCATGGCTTTGTCTGTATTTATCATTGGTGTATGACAGGGAGGCCCCTGTATATTTTCCTTTCCATGTTTTTTTCCGGCAGAGCAGATTTCTGCCGGATATCCGGGTGTATGCCGGCACCTCACGGCTGCGGCTCTGAGTGGCAGAAACAGATGGCAAAACCGGTTTTTTGCTCCCGGATCAGCATATCCGGAATGCATCCGGAAATATTGTCAGCAGCAATCACCTGTTTATATTATATTAAATAATTTATCTGCAATTCAGTCTTTTAAAAAATAATTTTAGATGATATATGAAATTTTGAAAATACACAAGTTATGTTTTTTCAGAATCACATATCCTTGCAGGATATAAAAAATCAGCGGAGGCATAAAAAGATTCTGAACAATGATATTGAAAATCTGCCAGAATGCGGATATAATACCTGACCGGATCAGACCCTCACACCGGCGAAAACCGGTACACGGAAATACCGGATTCCGGTTTTTGCAGAAATGACACTGACTGACTTTTGCAGGCAGCCACGCTGTTTGCAATTTTTCGGTAATCATTTTGGAAACGGAAACAGATATGAAACAGACAGAAGAGGAAAGACGGCGGTTTCAGCGGCTTTTTTTCTCCGCCGAGGAAGGTTTTTCAGGACTTTTCAGGCTGCCGGAACCCTACCGTCAGCAGGTCATGGGCACTATCATGGATATGAATCAGGAGGGAATCGGAATCACCTTTCAGAAGGATGAATGCCCCCAGCTTGTCACCGGGGATTCTCTTGTCCTGATAAAAATTACGGATGAGCGTTTTTCATTTATGGAAAATACCGGAATGAAAATCATGTGGGTTCTCAATCACCGTTCTCTGGATCATATGGGTATGGGATGTGAATTCACAAATCTTTCTTCGGATCTGAAAAAGCGGATCAGTGAAATCCTGAACAACTGGCCGCATACAAATCTGCATTGATGCGGATTCATTCCGGTTCAGGAGCATGCGTAATACCGATTCGCCATTGACCTGATACAATCTGCAGTCCCGCCCCGGACTGATCCGGAGGAGTGCAAAAATTAAGCGGAGCGGTTTTTTGCACACGCAGGCTGAACCCCGGAAAAACTGACAATATTGTATAAAATCAATGGCGAATTGGTATAATACCGATTTCTCATTGATTTTTTCAGAAAATCCCCTCCTGAGAGGGGCAGAGGGTGTGTCTCATAAGTATATTTTCAATGGAGAACCGGTATAAGGTGATTTCTGAATCTAAAACTCCCTCCCCCTCAATGGGGGAGGGCCGGGGTGGGGGTGAAAAATCAGTTTCAGCAGGACGGCGGGCACAGAAAGCCGTGCCCGCCCTACGAAAAACGGTATAATCATTAATGGAAATCACCTAAGAACAGTCCAAAGGAGCATACGCTGTCTTCGACAGACTGTGTATGATGCAGGCAACCATTTTTCAGGAAAGGCAGTTTGTCATGCTAAGTGAAAAGGAAAAACTGGAAACACTGACCCGGCTGGGGATAGATCTGAACCAGGTTCAGGATCTGGATCTGCTGATGGAGCGGATTCTTACGGAAGCCAGGCGTTTTGTCAATGCGGACGCGGGTTCCATATACATTCGCGACAGGGATCGGCTTCATTTTTCCTATACCCAGAACGATACCCTGCAGCAGCGTCTGTGTCCCGGTGAAAAACTCATTTATTCCACATTCTCCATTCCTGTGGATGAAAAAAGCATCGCGGGATATGCCGCCACCACAGGCACCATTCTCAATCTGCCGGATGTGTACCGGATTGACCCGTCCCTGCCCTATGGTTTCAGTGACAGGTTTGACCGGGCCAGTCATTACCGCACCGGTTCCATGCTGACCATTCCCCTGAAGAACAGCAAAGCAGATATTCTGGGAATTATCCAGATACTCAAAGCGCAGGACAAATCCGGAAACATCATCCCCTTTTCACCGGATGATGAAAAAATCATGATGCTCTTTGCCAGCATTGCATCTGTGGCACTGGAACGTGCGCAGATGACCCGTGCCATGATCCTGCGCACCATCCGCATGGCTGAAATGCGTGATCCCAAGGAAACCGGCGCACATGTCAACCGGGTGGGCGGTTATGCTGTGGAACTGTATGAAAAATGGGCATACAGGCATGGATATTCCCGGCAGGAGGTTGACAGCAACCGTGATGTGCTGCGCATGGCCGCCATGCTCCATGATGTGGGCAAGGTGGGCATATCCGACACGATTTTAAAGAAACCCGCACGTTTCACTCCGGAAGAATATGAGGTCATGAAACAGCATACTGTGCTGGGTTCCAGGCTGTTTGAGGGAGCGCGGTCAGACTTTGACGAGGCAGCCGCGGATGTGGCTTTGAACCATCATGAAAGATGGGATGGAAACGGATATCCGGGTTTTGTGGATCCAATCACCGGCCTGGCCATACCGGAATATGCCGGCGCTGACGGAAGAGCAAGGGGAAAAAAGGGTGAGGAGATTCCGATTTTCGGAAGAATCGTGGCCCTGGCCGATGTTTTTGACGCTCTTTCCTCTGTCCGGTGCTACAAAGAGGCATGGGATGAGGTCAAAGTTCTGGAAACAATAGAAAAAGAATCCGGAAGCCATTTTGATCCCGAACTGGTGGAAATATTTTTCTCCAGTCTTGACATCATACGGTCTGTGCAGCAGAGATATACAGATGCCCACTGATCTCAGTACTGCAGTTTCAGCCATGCATTATAGCGATCATTGAGCCATTCCGCCAGTCCCTCTGCGCCTGCCATATTTCCCTGTTTGCCGCGCATAACAGCAAGCAGCCGGTCCATTTCCGCATACTGATCATAATCAGACAGGATATTGAACAGATACAGTTCCGGACCTATATCATCCGGTTCAGAAAAACTTCTGAGCTGCTCATAAACCTGCCTTGCAGCAGCAACAGCCTTTTTTTCATCCGCATCCAGAATATCAGACTTAAATTCCGGCCTGCCGGGATTTTTTTCCGGAGTTCCCCGGCTTTGTTCATAACCGGAGCGCTGAATGCGGGAAGGATCAACCAGAGGGGAAATCCGCCGGATTTCTCTGACCGCAGTAACCGGCAACTGGTTTACCCGCGGATTTTTCCCCATCATAGCATTCCCTCCCGTATCCAGCAGTCTGAAATGCGCCGGGCCGTCCCAGGTTTCCCTGCGTCCGCTGGCAAAAAAAATCAGTCCGATACAGGCATCCGGTCCCAGCCGGAACTGATCATCCTGCCGGATTTTCATAAAATTCACGGCATCCGCCTGATCCTGTCCGGCAGTGTCATTCCAGTATGTTACCTTTCCTTTCAGAAGTGTCACCATCCCGACATCGGGAACCGAGCCTGCCTCCGCAGGTCTGGAAGAATTGAAAAAAAACACAGAAAAAATAAGATATGTCAAACATATCCCGCATATTACCGCATATCTGCCATTACACATTTTCATCATCCCCCTTTTCCAAAGTTTTCCCGCCATTATTCACATCAGGACATTCCATGTCAAGAATTTCCGTCACATTGATCTCTCCGAATCTGCCTTTGACCTTAACACAGTGACAGTCACCGCACTTCACCCCGATCCCGGCCTGCCGGAGGGTTTCCGCACTTGCCACAATGGTCCAGCCCAGCTCTTTGCTCAGGCTTTCCAGACGGGACGCGATATTTACCGTATCTCCGATGGCCGTATATCCCATGCGCCGGGCCGAACCGATATTGCCGATGACAGCCTCACCGGAATGAATGCCGATACCGATACGGAAACACGGCAGGGATTTGTCCGGAAAACGGGTGTGCATCCATTCCTGAAACTCCTTTGCAATTCCGACCATTTCCACAGCCGCCCTGACAGCCTGCCATGCATGACCGGGCTGATACACAGGTGCGCCGAATATCGCCATAACCGCATCTCCGATAAATTTGTCAATCATGCCGCCATTGGCAAGAATCGGTTCGCACACACGGGTATAATAGTTGTTGAGCATCTCCACCACCTCACGGGGGCTGAGCTGTTCCGAAATGGTGGTAAAATTGCGGATATCGGAAAAAAGCACAGTGACATTGAGGATTTCCCCGCCCAGATCCGGAAGTTTGCCGCTGTCCACAATACGGTTTACCACTGTATCCGAAACATAGGGGCCGATAACCTGCTGAAGATGGGAACGCATTTTTTCCTCCCGTGTCAGGCGCAGTCCCATTGCCCCGATATAACTCAGAAGCAGTGCGATATTGATACCCGCAAGGGGAAGAATCCGGTTTTCCAGAAAAAAAAGCCATGATATTCCGGCACATACCAGATTCAGGAGCAGGGCATATGCCAGACCCCGCACCGGATTTTCCCGGAAAAAAACCGCGGTTCCGGCTCCCACCGAAAGAATAAGCCACAGAAAATTCATCCACTCCGGCAGGGCACGGGGGAAACGTCCGGTGAGTATGGTTTCTATGATATTTGCATGAATTTCCGGCCCGCTCATAAGATGCGCTCCGTGCCAGAGAAATTTCCGGGCATAGGGCGTGAGATGAATGTCATGGGAGCCGGAATTTTCCTGCGCAATAATGATAATCTTTCCAATGAGTTTCTGTATTTCCGGATTCAAACCGGCATCGGGTTTCAGCAGATCCTCCAAAGATATTCTGGGAAATGTTCCGGGCGGCCCGATAAAACCTATAGGACGGGGCAGAGATTCATCAAAACTGCTCCCCCCTTTTTCCGAAAGATTTCCCGCTGCCCTTTCTGCCAGAAGCGGCGCAAAGGTCAGACCGGACAGATGTTCATCTTTGAGAATCCGGGGAATAAAAAAGCGGATGACCTCATCATCATCCGAATAAAGATTGGACAGCCCGATATCCTGATGAACACCGGGCAGAGAAAACAGGTAGTCATTTACAGGCAGAAGAAGTTCAGTTTTGTTTTCCTGATTTCTGACAACCGTGCCGATGAGTATCACTCCGCCGGAACCAATCTGTTCCCGCAGAGGAATGTCAAATGTCCGGCTTAAGGTGGTTTCAGTTGTCTGAATCCGTTTCAGCCAGGATTCCGCACTTACGGAAAAAAGAAAATCAACCCCTATGGCACTTACACCTGCCTCTCGAAGCACTTTGATGGCTGCTGCAAAATGGGGGCCCCAGAAGACAAGAGGTTCATCCGGATGGGCCAGCAGGGATCTGTCATCCACAGCAACAATCACCGCATGCTGCGGAGAAAAGCGTTTGCCCGCGAGCTGATGCCACAGATCATAATACATATTCTCCAGCGGCTTCAAAATATTATTCCGTTCAGCCGCGAGTGTGAGAATACAGGCAATGCTGACAATCAGCAGAATCAGACCGTATTTTTTTCTTCGCCGATGGGAAGTCATCCGAACCTGTCCTTGTAAAGGTTTTCATAAATATTTCAGTATGCCGGAATTCAGGTCTCATGCCTATTCGCCATTGGTTTTATACAATGCGGAATGCAAATCCGGAGGAGTGCAAAAATTGGGCGGAGCGGTTTTTTGCACAGCCAAAACAGCGGACAATATTTGGATCAAACGAACGGGGAACCGGTATTATACCAAAATTTCAGTTTGGCACTCTCCGTACTTTAAGTCAATGGTATTTTACCATTGTCTGAACATGATGCAAAGGATTAACATGACAGACAGGATTAAAAAAAATCATGTCTGTCATGCAAATCCCGAAAATCATGGTTCAGACAGTTTATCCCATTCGTCTGAACTGTGATTAATCTGATTTTTCTGATTACCATGATTTTCCGGTAGGGTGGGCACAGTTTTTTTGTGCCCACATCTGAAATGGCGGGCACAAAAAACCGTGCCCGCCCTACCTGCTGTCTGAACCTTGATTCACATGATTAGGGGATTTCCATTAATGATTATAACGTTTTTCGTAGGGCGGGCACAGTTTTTTTTGTGCCCGCCGTCCTGCTGAAACGGTGGGCACAAAAAGCCGTGCCCACCCTACAATGATGGTACATTTTTTCATGGAAATCACCTAAGGGATTTCCATGATTTTACGAAAAACCGGATTTTTTGAAAAAATCCGGTTTTTTTAATACGCAGCAGGCCACAGAAAAATCCTGCAAATCCTTTAATCATGTGAATCAGGGTTCAGACAGGAATAAACGGGGCGTGCAGTCTGTCTGAACCGGGATTAATCTGATTTTTCTGATTACCATGATTTTCCGGTAGGGTGGGCACAGTTTTTTTTGTGCCCGCCTTTGAAATGGCGGGCACAAAAAACCGTGCCCGCCCTGCCTGCTAACTGAAAAATCCTGCAAATCCTTTAATCATGTGAATCATGGTTCAGACAAACATAAACGTGGCGTACAGTCTGTCTGAACCGTGATTCATCTGATTTTTCTGATTACCATGATTTTCCGGTAGGGTGGGCACAGTTTTTTTTGTGCCCACCTTTGAAATGGCGGGCACAAAAAACCGTGCCCGCCCTGCCTGCTGTCTGAACCTTGATTCACATGATTAGGGGATTTCCATGATTTTACGAAAAACCGGATTTTTTGAAAAAATCCGGTTTTTTTAATACGTAGCAGGCCACAGAAAAATCCTGCAAATCCTTTAATCATGTGAATCGTGGTTCAGACAGGAATAAGCGGGGCGTGCAGTCTGTCTGAACCCTGATTTTCAGGATTAAGGGATTTCCATGATTTCCGTTTACTCCGCATCTAACTGAAAAATCTTGCAAATCCTTTAATCATGTGAATCGTGGTTCAGACAGTTTATCCCCTTCATAAGCGGGGCATGATTTTGACGGGGCGCTTCCGGAGATTATTGATTAATACCCCATGAATGTCTCAATCCCCTTCATAAGCGGGGCATGATTTTGACAAAGCAATTGCAAAAAGTGTTAAAGAAGCAACGGATGTCTCAATCCCCTTCATAAGCGGGGCATGATTTTGACCATCACCATCAAATCGCGCCGGCCCTGATACAACATTGTCTCAATCCCCTTCATAAGCGGGGCATGATTTTGACCAGCAAACACAGAAACTCCAAGAATCCTTGACGAAATGTGTCTCAATCCCCTTCATAAGCGGGGCATGATTTTGACGGATGAGGCGTTGTATAATCTCGCTTTGTCTTTTCTTGTCTCAATCCCCTTCATAAGCGGGGCATGATTTTGACTTTATTCTCTGAACTGGTAGACGTTTTTTTGAGATTGTCTCAATCCCCTTCATAAGCGGGGCATGATTTTGACCAAGGAAAAAATAAAAGACTGGATTGAAGACAAACTTGTCTCAATCCCCTTCATAAGCGGGGCATGATTTTGACAAAAAAAATGCGACTGACATTGACTTTGTTATCCCGTGTCTCAATCCCCTTCATAAGCGGGGCATGATTTTGACTTATCAGAATCGGATGCGAATACCATTCTGTTGAAGAATTGTCTCAATCCCCTTCATAAGCGGGGCATGATTTTGACTGAAGCAACTTGCGACCATTGCAATGGTTCGGGACTTGTCTCTATCCCCTTCATAAGCGGGGCATGATTTTGACTGATAATATCGACCGGCTAGTAATCAGAAAACAAAGGCTGTCTCTATCCCCGTCATAA
>JBFXEJ010000053.1:0-40857 GCA_050180235.1 Desulfococcaceae bacterium | reverse complement strand
AAATGCCACCACACGGTTTTTCTTTGGTATTACCATATATGCTCCTTTTAAGAGGTTAATAAGAGAATAAACTGATAAAAGAGTGTATGCAAGTTATGAGTAATTGTCAATAATTATTTCTCATAAATAAGTACTCAAACAAAAATTTTCGTGTATTTAAAAAACCGGATTTTTCCGAAAAATCCGGTTTTTCATAAAATTTATGTCTGAAAATATATGGAAACATAATTATATACAGCAGATCGGAAAAAACAGAAAACTTTTTTTTAGCATTCTCCGCTGTAACGGAGACACTGTGGATATAGCCCCAATGCCGTTTCCTTAAGGATAAAATTCCCCTCCCCCGGCGGGAGGGGTCAGGGGAGGGGGAAAATAATACCTGCAGTCAGATGATGTTTCCACCCTCCCCCCGCCCCTCCCTCAAGGGAGGGGAGCCTTAAGGAAACGGCATTGGATATAGCCCTGCGGTTATGTTTTGGGAACATACTGATACAGAGCAGCGGGTCAAACCGGCTGAGGCTTATTTAAGCCAGAGTTTCACACAGAAAAAAACTCTGTGCCACCCGGCGGTAACAGAGTAAAATATTTTTGGGGACTTTTCTTCTTTCTTGCATTTATTCTTAAAAATGAGTACAAATCCTGAAACCCTGCTGAAATGTGCCAAAGAAAAGGCTTATGAGGGCAGTTTATGGGATATGTACGACAAAAACTGAAAAAATATTTGAACTAAGGAGAATGAAAAATGAGTGTGACTGAGCAATGTCCGGAAATGATCCTGCGGCCTGTGGGCTTTGTCCGGAATGAAATCAAAGAACCCATACTCAGGGCCGGTGAGCGGGGACTTGAACTGAAACTCCGCATAGAAAAAATGCGGGAATATCATAAAAATCTGAAAAATATGGTTTCCAATCTGGTGATAGAACCGGAATTCGCTGATCTTCTCAAAGGCACAGAAGGTTTTTCCCATATTCTGGTACTGTACTGGCCCCATCTTATTGATCCCGCCCGGCGCAGTCTGAAACAGGTTCATCCTATGGGCAGAGAGGATTTGCCTTTGCAGGGAATCTTTGCCACATGCAGCCCGGCCCGGCCCAATCCGGTGCTGGTTTCCGCGGTGCGTCTGCTGGATCGTCAGGATAATATCCTCCGGGTAATCGGATTTGAGGCTTTGGACGGCAGCCCCATTATAGATATCAAGCCCTATGTCCTGAATTATCATGTAGCGGAAAATCCCGCTGTTCCGGCATGGATGGAGCAGATTCACCGGGAACTGGACATATGACCATGAAATACTTTATCCGGGGAAAAAAAGCTGTCACCCTTACGCAGAATGATTTCATTGCCAAAGGCGGGGAAGGGCAGATTTACGGAAAAGGGGATACGATTTTCAAAATTTATACAGATCCGTCCAAGATGATTCCGGAAGCCAAAATCATGGAACTGCAAAAACTGAATCTGCCCAATATTCTCAAACCGGAAGATATTGTGCTGGATCAGAGCAATGCTCCGGTCGGATTCACCATGAAATGGGCAAAGGAAACCCTGCCTCTGTGCAAACTCTTTACCAATGATTTCCGCACCCGCTGCGGTGTGACGGATGATTCGACACAGGAACTTACTGAAAACATAAAGGAAAGCATTTATTATATTCACAGGGGAAAATGCCTGATGGTGGATGGAAATGAATTCAACTATCTGGTGGATAAAAATGATCTGGTCACGCCCTGGTTTATTGATACAGATTCCTGGCAGACACCCGGATTTCCTGCCACAGCCATCATGCCTTCCATCCGGGACTGGCACTGCAGCATATTTTCCGAACTCAGCGACTGGTTCTCTTTTGCCATTATCGCGTGTCAGTTGTTTGTGGGAATTCATCCTTTCAAAGGCAGCCATCCGGATTTTAAGAAAAATGATCTGGAAAAGCGGATGAAGGCCAATGTCTCCATTTTCAATCCGCAGGTCAGGATTCCCCCGGCCGCACGGGATTTCGGGAAAATACCCTCCCATTATCTGGCCTGGTTCATTGATTTGTTTGAAAAAGGAAAACGGACTTTGCCCCCTGCGCTTCCCGGTCAGGTGATTGTCATTCCGGTGCAAAGGAAAGCTGTTCAGCACAGCGGCAGATTTGAAATCGAAAGCATAAGGAAATTCGCCTATGATATTCTGTGGCACCGTTTCCATGCCGGAATGCGGGTTGCCGCAACTGCCGGGCATATCTTCATTGACAGCAGGACTTATCCGGTTCCTGCCTCTGCAAATGTGATTTTTACAGAAAAAAAACTGATCCCGGTTTTTGCCCGGATGGAAAACAGGTGTCTGAAACTGGAAACCGCAAACGCGCTGCCCCTGTCCTTTCCGGAACTTCAGACAGATGAAATCATGGTAATCGGCAATACCCTTTATGCCCGTCATTTGGGAGATCTGACGGAAATATCGGTTGATGATTCGGGAAAAAAGCCGATTGCCGGTATCAGGAATGTATGGAATATCATGCCATATTCCGCGCAGGTTTTTGAGGGAATGATTTATCAGAACGTGCTGGGAAAAGCCTGGCTGGCAATTCCCCTTCCCGGAAAACAGGGCAGCAGTTCCTGCATTATGAAAGCAGTTCCTGAACTGGACGATTACCGGATCATTGACGCGAAACACGATGATGGCGTGTGCATTCTCATGGGGCATAAGCAAAATTCTTATGACCGGATTATTCTCCGCTTTGACAGGCATTATGGGGACTATGACTGCCGTATTGCAAAAGATGCGGATCTGCATTCCGTCAATTTTGTGACACTGGAAAAAGGCATTGCGGTTTCCATTTATGAAGACACTGTGGAAATTTTTTCAAAACAGCCGCATAAAGCAGACAGTAAAAAAATCACAGGCCCGGATATAGACGAAACCATGCACTTATGCAAAGAAGGAAACAGCGTGATGTTTTTCAAAGCAGATACCCTTTACAGTCTGCGCATGTCCGGCGGGGCATAACAACAAGCCAAATTTTCAGGAATTTATTATGTTTTTACAGAAACTTGCACAACTGCTCGCGGGGCCTCAGCATCCGTACAGAGATTTTATTATTTCCGCACAAACCTATGCCCGCGTTTATGCTTTGGCTGCGGATATACGCAATGCCATGAAAAGTCAAACCCTGTGCTGCATCTGCACGGAAGACAGAAGCATTCTCATGGCCTCAGTTCTGGCTGCCATGAACAGCGGATTTGCACTGATTCTGCCACATTCCTTTTCCGCACAGACCATTGGGGAAATCCGTGAAATCCGCAATTTCCATACGGTCATTTCCGATCAGGAAAGGGATTTGCCAAAGGGATTGAAAACCGTGATTCCCTGCGCGGATTCATGCTCTTTTTCCCCTCTGCCCCCTGCTTTTTCCCCGGATTTGCCTTTTATTTCTTTTTTTACAGGCGGTTCCACAGGCAGACCAAAAATTTGGCACAAAACCCCGCGCAATCTTTTTGCAGAGGCATTTTTCCATTCCCGGAAAAACAGTTTTTCCGAAAATGACCGTTTTCTTTCCACTGTTCCGCCGTATCATATTTACGGATTTCTTTTTTCCGTGCTGGTTCCCTTTGTTTCGTCCTCATCTGTATGGCCTGAAACCTGCACTTTTCCGCAGGAAATCCGGGGGGTTTTAAAAGATCAGGGAATCACTGTGCTGGTCAGTCTGCCTTTGCATTACCAGGCATTGGGAAGTGAGGAAATCCCTGAAAACATGCTCCGCCTTGCTCTTTCCTCTGCCGGAAAACTGGATGATGCAGACGGAGATCGCTTTTATGCGCAGACCGGCATAGGCCCAACAGAAATATACGGCTCCACAGAAACCGGCGGAATTGCCTCCCGTTGCAGAGCAGCAGGAGAAAAAACCCTGCAGACTTTTGATGCTGTTGAGTGGAAGATCGCAGATGAAATTCTGCATGTCCGGTCTGATTTCCTGCCTCCGGGAATGGAAACTGATGCGCAGGGATATTTTCGTACCGGAGATCGGGTGCGTAGTGCTGAAAATGGCGGATTTTATCTGCTGGGAAGGGCGGACGGCATTGCAAAAGTGGGCGGCAAACGGGTGGATGTGGAAGAAGTGGGGGAAAAACTGAAACAGATTCCCGGAATTGGCGATGCAGTGGTGATTTCTCTGCCTGATGAATCCGGAAGGGAAAATGATTTGGCAGCTCTGGTGCAGGGAAATATGGATTTGGAAACATTCAGAAATGCCGCATCCCGGCTTCTTGAACCATATGCCATGCCCCGGAGAATCTGTTTTGTGGAAGAAATTCCCCGCACATCAGCCGGAAAATATGACAGAAGCGCGATTATAAAGGGGTTGGGGTTTAGGGATTAGGGATTGGGAATTAGGGGTTGGGGGTTAGGGATTGGGGAAAAGTGAAAACAGACACAATCTGAATCCCTGCTCCCTAACCCCTATCTACAGAGGTGAAAAATGCTTTGGCAGGGAATTATTTTTGATTTGGACGGAACTTTGCTCAACACATTGCACGATCTGGGCAGTTCCGTGAACGCTGTTCTCCATCGGCACGGATTCCCGGAGCATGAAATCAGCGATTACCGTTATTTTATCGGAAAAGGATTTGCCACTCTGATTGCCCGTGCTTTGCCGGAAACAGCACGCTCGGAGCAGAATATCAACCAGTGTCTTGCAGAATTTCAGGAAGAATATGAGCGGAACTGGAGGAAAAGTTCATTTCCCTATGACGGCATTCCGGAAATGCTGAAAGATTTGGAAAAGCTGGAACTGAAAATCGGCATTCTGTCCAATAAACAGCATGAATTCACAGAAAAATTTGTTCAGGAATTTTTGCCGGATCATCATTTTGCCGCAGTGTTTGGACGCAGAGATCAGATTCCTCCCAAGCCTGATCCTGCCGCTGCTTTGGAAATCGCCCGGATTTTCTCTCTGACACCTGCGGAAATTCTTTTTGTGGGAGACAGCGCAGTGGATATGCAGACCGCAGTGGCAGCAGGCATGTATCCCGCAGGTGTTTCATGGGGCTATCGTTCTCCGGAGGAACTGATGGACAGCGGATGCCGGAAACTCATCCAGCATCCCTCAGAACTGCTTTGTCTTTTTAATCTGTAAGGCGATTTCCGGAAAAACATCCCGCACATTTAAGGCGATTTCCGGAAAAAAACATACCGCAGATTTGACAACTTTCCAAAAGTTATCAAATTTTTAAGACAACTGAACAGGTATATTTGTTTTAAGAAATCACCTAACAACTTTCTGAAAGTTGTCAAATCCTTCCGGTGACTGACCAGATATATTCACTGATGTTACGCTGTTGTTTATACAACAGCAGCCGGACTTTCCGATCTGCCGGATAATCAGATCGATCATGACAAAGTCACTGTTTTTTTGGCATAATTATATTTTAATTTCAGTGAGTTATGGCAACTGCCAAACAAACTGCCAGTTCAGTCGAATCCGATGACGGTGTTCTCATCATATTGAATTTTAAAATTAATTTTTACATAACAATAAGTTCACCGGCACGGCGTTAGCCGTGTCCGGTGCAACGCTTGATTATGCCGTTTTGAATACCTTTATCTGTTTTGATTTTTTCAGTTTTTCGTCTTCGGTAATCAGTATCAGGTCATTTTCCCACGCTGTCGCAGCAATAAAACGGTCAGCAGGGTCTTTATGCGGAAGTTCGATTTTTCTGCTTCTGATGGCTATTGAGCAGGATAACTTCGCCTCTTTTACAGGACTTCGTCTGAAAGCCTCAGCTATCCATTCATTCGGAGACAGACTGAGTTCAATTCTGCCTTTCTCTGCCAGAATCAGAGTTTCCCATACAGTAATCGGAGATATGAACAGCTCATTCAAGCACCTGCACAATGTTTTCATCAAGTCTGTCAGGCTCCATGAGACTCCAAAGCCATATATGTGTATCCAGCAAATATTTCATTCTGAAAGGACTCTCCATGCACTGGTATCTTCTGCGGGAGAAAGAATATCTCCTGTAATCTTTCCTGTACCTTTCATACAGCCTAACCATGAATCCTGTTCAGGATATGAAAGCGGAACAATTTTAACGAGAAATTTTCCTTTGTCGCTTATCAGTACAGACTGATGGGAATTGATTACTGATTCAATAATACCGTAAACATTGTTCTGAAAATTAGAAAGCTGCATTTCTTCCATTATATTCTCCTTATCTCATACGGCATAACGATAGCGGGCTACGCCCACTTTTCTTTTTGTTTTTCTGTTAACTGAGTCGCTATATGAACTCTGACAATGTTTTCAAGCTGTTCAGATGGTTTCATTCGGTCAGGTATCTTAAAAATTGCCACAATATTTCGTATCACCTGTACCGGTGTTATTATTATGCCCCACGGAAATCCCCACCATCCAAGCAAAAGAGAAAATATTGCACCGCCGATTTGTCGTTTAATCCCACACCCTCTGCAACATATATTTGGTTTGCTGCTCCACGATGTAAACAGGAGCAGTGAATAAACCTGATAAGATAAATGGACATCAACGGGTCCTTTTCCCTGACATTTAGGACATAATCCCTGATGAATCTCTTTTACCTGCTGATTGACAACGTCTTGCGGCAATTCTCGAGAAAGAATCAATGCGTAACCTTTCTGATGACATTCCTGATTACAAAATCGCAAATCATTATCACTAATCCCGCCAAAAATTATTGTTGTTCCACAATATGCAACTTTCGCCAATATGCACCTTTCGCCATCCTTTAGAATCCTTTCAACACCTAATATTGCCCTGTCTAATTTTAACGGGGCATAACGATGAGGTGAGCGGTTTTTGGGGTGGAGCGAAGCGGAACCCCAAAAATCCGCTCGACCGTTTGGTTAACCCTCTTGGCAAGTTTTCAAGAATCTCCCATATAAATGTAACTGAAACAAGCTAATTGGGCTTGCGTGGCCTAATTATTCAGAAGACCAGTACTTCGGTGCGAGATAGTAAGAGACAACCGGACAGTTGCTTTGTATGAAAAATAATTCTTCAATCTTCTTCAGAGCATCGTCTTCTAAAATAATTGAAAACTTTTTGAAATGCTTTATAGCAATAATAAAATGGAGAAATAACAATACCTAATATTAATGTAATTATTCCAGCTATTAAACCTCCGACACCACCTAAAACTATCACTATCGGTTTTAATAAGATATCAGTTAATAATTGCTTTATTATTCTAATTGTTATACTAAAAAATTTGTCAAAAGGTCCTGTATAATATACATCGCAGATTAGATTTTCGTTAAAATGACTGTAAGTTCTTTTTAATACAATCCACCCATATATTGAAGATTTAATCTTTAATACAATCCGCTGAAATATTGATAAATTCCTATTTTTAATCTGTTGTTCTGCAATATTTTTAAGAGTACCGTATATTGAAACCATGTAAATTTTATCAATGCTACGTAATTTTTTCATTGTTGATAAAGCTTCATTTGAAAGTTGATAGGCTTCTTGTAAGCGGTTTGGGTCTTTTAGGATCAAATCAGCGAGGGAAATCATAATATTGACTTCTTTGCTTTGATCTCCTACCTGTCGTATTAGTTCTAATGCCTTGCGATACCAGATTTCGGCCTCTTTCCAGCGGTTTAGCCCTTCTATCACGCTTGCAAGTTCAATATATGTATTCACAACAGCAGATTGATTGCCAATTTTTTCCCATAAACGGGCGCTTTCACGATAAGCGATTTCGGCTGAATCCCATTTCTTTCTTTTTTTTAAGATAATTCCTAAATTATTTTGAACGACAGCTTCCCCCACTGGATTTGAAAGTTTTTTAAAGATATGAATTGCTTTATGGTAATGACGTTCTGCTTCAGCAAGCTTATCCACAGCAGTATTATGTTCATCAAAAAACGCTGCTGTCGGTGTCTCGGATAGACACAGTGAAGCGAGTCCACACTCAATTTCAGCAATTTTATTATTATCTATACCATTTTTTACATATGATAGTGCTTGATTATATTTGTAACGCGCCTCGTCTATTTTACCCAGTCCTGTCAGGATATCTCCAAAAATAATATCAAAATCTCTGAAAAAATTCTCACTGTATGCTAACTTCAACACCTTTGCCACATCGTATGCTTTAAAGAGCATTTTTTTAGCTTCTTTATACCGATTGGTAGCACATAGGAGTGTGCATAACAAATTCAATGCAAAATACTGAGAATGGGTATTAGTAAGAGCTGGGATGGACAGCAGATTCCGAAGCATTTTTTCAGCTTCGGAAAAACGTAAGGAAATTAACAGGGTTTTCACTCTATCGCACTGAAGGCGCCCCCATTCGTCAGTTGCAACTTCGACAATTGTTTCAGCCTGCCCAATCAGATGGTCTTTTTCCTCTAACAACCCAAAGTTATTTAGAAAATAACATATGCAAATTACAAAATCTACAGCGTTTTTATCAACTACTGTCAAAGCATTTTTGACAGCAAAGAGCAAGTTAGGTAACTCGCGCAAGGCTATTGCTATATTATCATTCTCATCTTGGTATAGCTCATGCTTATATAGAATATTGCAAAGCCAATAATATTTTTTTCTGTGACGATCAATTATGCTTTTTTTTTCTGAACTGGAAAGATGCATCCAAAAATGAGATGCAAGTGTCGGATGAAATTTTAAATAGGAAGATTTTATATCGGGTAGCTTCTCAGACCAAATCAAACCGGCTACTTCTAATTCTTGTCGCATTTCTTTCCAATTTGGAAATTCAGCAATTTCAACAAGCAAATTCTCCATTGCACCACTTTGAAATACGCCCATTCTTGGCATCAAACTCCAGTATTTTTCTGATAACCGTTCCAAAGACATTTCATAGGATATATGAAAGTTATTCTTTGCTTCCTCATCGGTAGTGCCTGAAAGCATATTTTCTATAAAATTTTCAATCCCTACCGTTCGCTGGCGCTTTAATTGAGAGGTTAGTTGACTAATGGCCAACGGATGAAAGTCTATCTTCTTGAAAATTTCTATCAGTTCTTGTGGTTTAATCTTTGGAAATTCAGTAGCAGGTGGCTTTTCCCATAGTGTCGAAAACAATCCGAGAGCATCATTTTCTTCCAAACCTTCCAAATGAAGATACCGATGTGCCGGGTTCATGGATTGCCCATATTCCGAATGATATAATCTAGTTTGACGAGTAGTGATTAAAACCCGACTTTCACCGGCTTGGGACCAAATAGAAGCAGCATCTAATAAGGCTGACTGAAAATCAGCTTCTTTATTTTGAAGATTATCCAGACTATCTAGAATTAGTAAGGTGGGACATTTTTCTATAATTTTTTTTGAAGCTTCGAAACAGCTTACGCTTTCATGGAAACTTACTGAAATTGAATTTATTGCAAAGGTCACCGGATCAATGTTTTTACAAAGAGAATAATCAATCAAACAATATTTTTTAAACATCCCGGTGCGGGTTAACCAGCGACCAGTTTCTGCCGCTAATTCTGTTTTTCCTTGTCCGCTAAAGCCATGAATGGTGATTCTCCTAACACCTGAAAGAAACAGGCGTTCAATCAGCCATAATTCCCGGGCACGGCCATGAAAACAACAGATGGATAGATTTCTTTGATCGAATCTATTATTTTTTCCAAGTCTTTCACCTTGCATTCGGTCTTCATCTTTTGTTGCTCTGCTGAGTAAGGGAATATCTTTCTCATACTGATATAAAGTTGGTGAAAACCAATCATAGAGGTTAAAAATGAAACAATTAATACCTCTATGTCGATTTTCACGCTTTGGATTCACATAAAGGTAGTGCTGGGCAAATTTAAATGCGGCTGCGATCCCCATTCCGGAACATAACTTATTGTAAAATAAACCGAAAAATTCCAGTGTGGTATTCATTAAGACACTATAGCCCATTGCGATTACAGCAGGAACGCCGAAATGATTAAGCAACGCACTAACGCTACTGAGAGGATCTGCCTTATTCATTTTGGCCGATTGACATGCGGAAAGTACTACCAGCGAAACTTTATACTCAGAAAGCAATTGACCAAAAACCTCTGCATTCACCAGATGCATCGCACCTGAGCGTTTTTCAAACAAAAGACTGCCTATTTTTTGATTTGTGTCGAATATTCCGTGACCATCAAAGTGGATAATGTCAACAGCAGGTCTGCCAGTATACTCCTCCAACAGTTTAAGACGTTTTTCTAAATTCCAAAGTGTTGGAGGTCTTAGGAATTCAACCGTCACTCGACCACGAGCATTACGATCTAAAGCATCCATCACCGCCATGGATTCTGATCGAGGGTCAATAAAGTTTGATTCTCTAGGACGACTGACAACGAAGAGAAGGTGAAGGGCATTCTTTGACTTAGGCAGAAACTGTCTCTTGATCACCCCAGAGTCTGTTAGGCGTCGGCGAACGGAAATGGAAGGATATTCATGTGCTAGATATTTTCCTTCAAAGCAAAGTATTTCCCATGGTAGGGACAGTATAGACGGTGCATTTGCGTCAATTGTGATGAGGCCACCAGATTTATCTAACATACTAAAAAAAGACAAAAAAATCTTTTTAGTGTAATCGTTTCCAAATACTTTATTGAACAAAGATTCTCCCCACCCCTTTAATTCCCCTACTATTCGATCTGCTCTTTCATCATCAAAATTGATTGTATATTGTGTACCGTAAACTTCAATATACCAACAAATGTCGTAGCGATCTTCATCAGTCAATGGAGACTCGAATTTAATCGGTGCTGCCCTATCTGAAGAATATTCCACAATAACTTGATTCTCATTAGGGAAGTAGAGAATTAGTTCTTTCATTTTTCAGTTGTTCTTTTCTCAGATATTTCCATACAATACGCTTTTACACCTATATGAACCACAATTATTGCACAAGATAAAGCCAACACCTGTAATGCATTTCCTGAAAACCCCATAGCCACCAAGATTACTGCGAATTGCTGAAGTACAGTTTTGTTAGAAAGATCGCCAAAATGTTTCCATTGCTTATAAAGAACACCACCCTCCTCGCAGACATCTGAGCGAGTAGCCTCTTTAAAACGCTTCCAAAATGATTCAGATGTGTGTCCTGCATCAGGGATTATTTCCTCTATTATATTAGCTTCTTTTTCGGGGATGGATAACGGGTAGTGATTCCTCTGAAACCACTTCATCTCAGAAGATTCGCTACCCACAGAAAGTTCAATCAGACGTATATCCATTTCACGGGATAGACGTTCGAGGTCTTCAGTAGAAAGAATTTTTTCGTTCATGCATGCTCCTCCAATGATATATGATTATAAAATTTGATGGGTTCGTAGATAGTCAAAAATTTACTTTGATTCATTCATAATCGTTTGTTCAATAGCGACTTGATAAACTTATTACAAAATTCATAATTATCACAATATTCAACCTAAATTGAGCCTTCCATATATCTTTTGTTATGGAATTGATCATTAATTTTCAAAGGGTTAAACATTGATTATCAGGAACTTTTCCCTGATAACAGCCAAAAATCTATATTATCAGGGAAGATTCCCGTGATAACACAATATCAGGGAACTTTCCCTGATAATACTCCAAAACCATCAATATCAGGGAAAATTCCCGTGATAATACAATATCAGGTAATATTCCTTGACTTTTTTGACAATGACCGGTAAATAAACCTGTCCATATCCTTAATATGAAATCTGAAAAGGAAAGCGGCTAAAATGTCCGGGGACTTCCCTGTGTGTTTCCGAAACCCTCAGGGTTTAATGCTGAAATCTTTTTCAGGTTTTTCATATGTATGCTGTCCGGATTTGTTTTTTTCCGGCACAGAAACTGCTTTGACCGTCATTCAGAGGCATTTGGGAACCGGACTGCAGAAATCTGTCCTGTTTTCCGGAAAAAACAAAGATGGATCTCTAATCTTCTTTTTGCCACCCGGAGTGAAATATGTCAAGCACAAAAAACAGAGAGCGCAAAATAATGGATGAGGTGCGCGATGTTATGCGGATGCATCATTGCTCCATCCATACGGAACGATCATACTGCGACCGGATTAAACGGTTTGTTCTGTTTCATAAAATGAAATCACGGGATGACCTGAAAGAGGGAAGGCAAAATTGAACAGTTTCTTACCCATCCTGCTGCGGACGGCAATGTTTCCATAAAACTTAACTGCCATGCCTCTCAGTATGGGATTTTTTTAAACCGGGTAAAACCGGCAGAGAATCATTATAATCCAGATAATCCCGCGCCCCCCATTTTTTCACGGCAAATCTGTTGACCTTGAGAGCAATACAGCATATACAAAAAGCAGGAATCCGGCAGTTGTCGGATTACGCTGTCGCTAATCCGACCTGCAGACTTTATGAAACAAGCTGGAAGCCTGTTCTACTTTATAAACAAGCTGGAAGCTTGTTCTACTTTGTTTTCTGAATTCAAAAAATGGGGTAGTGGTGCAAATCTGTTGATCCAAAAATTCCCCTCCCCTGGTGGGAGGGGTCAGGGGAGGGGGATAATCAGTGATGTTTTCACCCTCCCCCTGCCCCTCCCTCAAGGGAGGGGAGACCTTATCAACGGATTTGACCCACTACCAAAAATGGAAAAACAATATGTGGTATCATCTCAATCTCCGGGTGCGGATCTATCTTCTTCTGGCAAGTCTGGTGCTGATTATGTTCAGCGGCGGTATGCTCACGGTATGGCATACCTTCAGGATGGAAAAACTCTTTACCGGAATCATTGAAAAAGATGTGGCAGCCCTGCGGGTGGCCGAACAGATGGAAATGGCTCTGGTGAATCAGAAGGGTTTTGTTTCCTATTATTTTCTGGACAAAGACCCGGCCTGGCTGAGCCAACTGGGCGAATACCGGCAGATTTTCAAAGAAAAACTGGAAAAGGCACAGTCTTTTGCTGATACCCCTGAGCAGAAAGATGCTCTGGAGAAAATCGGATCTGAATATCATATCTATGTGGAAACCAAAGACCGGGTTATTGCCTATTATCAGGAAGGGGAAATGCAGGAAGGGGAGAAACTTCATCAGATTACCCGGAAGCATTTTTTTCAGATTCTGACTTTGTGCGAAGAATACAAAAATATCTATCTGGATCAGATGCGCAAAGCAGAGGCACAAAGCCGATCTCAGGCAAAGGATCTGCGGCTGGCCGCATCCACCGGCATATTCACGGCTTTCTGTCTTTCTGTGGTGCTGGCATTTGTGCTGATTCAGCATATCCTGAACCCTGTCCGCAGCCTGACACGGGAAACCGTAAATCCGGAAAAAAATTTTTCTGCCGGGGGCAATGAAATCGCTGCCCTGAGTCAGAGCGTGCGGGGACTGATCCGGGATGCAGGTCAGACCCAGGTGGAACTGCAGAAGAGCCGCAAACATCTGATGCAGTCTGAAAAAATGGCTTTGATGGGAAAACTGGCCGCAGGCACTGCCCACAGCATCCGCAATCCCCTGACTTCTGTGAAAATGCGCCTGTTTTCCCTGAGACGTTCTCTGGAACTCACAGATTTTCAGCGCGAGGATTTTGATGTGATTTCCGAGGAAATCCGGCATATAGACACCATTGTGCAGAATTTTCTGGAATTTTCCCGCCCGCCCAAACTCAATATGCAGCCGGTCAGTCCTTCCTCTGTGGTGGACAATGCCATACAACTGCTGGAACACCGTCTGAAATCCTATGATGTGGCCGTAAAAGTTGAACGCAGCGGAATGCTGCCGGAAATCAGCGGAGATCCGGATCAGTTGAAGGAAGTGCTGGTGAATCTCATGGTCAACGCGTGTGAGGCCATTGAAAAATCCGGAAATATCCTGATTCGGGAAAAAGTGGCACCGGACAATTCAGCCGTGCTGGAAATCATTGATGACGGCCCCGGAATTGAGGAAAGTATGCGGGAAAAAATTTTTCAGCCTTTTTTCACATCAAAAGATGAGGGAACCGGTCTGGGACTGAGCATTGCCATGCGGATTGTGGAAGAACACCGGGGAACCCTGGATGTCAGTTCTGAACCCGGCAAAGGCACGACCTTCATCATCACTCTTCCCCTGAAGGAAACCTATGAGCGCGATACTGATTATTGATGACGACGACCAGTTGCGGAAAAGTTTTGTCCGTCTGCTGAACGAAGAGGAATACGAGGTCAGAAGTGCTGCTTCCGGTGAAAGCGGGCTGGAGCAGATAAGGGAATCTGTTCCTGATCTGGTGATTCTGGACATGCGGCTGCCCGGAATGAACGGAATGGAAACCTTTGAGGCCATTCACAAAATGGAACCCCGGCTGCCGGTCATCATTATGACAGCTTTCGGAACCACAGAAACCGCGATTGAAGCCACCAAACAGGGGGCATTTGATTATATTCTCAAGCCCTTTGACATTCCGGAAATGCTGTCTGTCATCACCAAGGCTCTGGAATCCGGCCGTTTCATGCGTTCTCCGGTTAAAATGAATCCCGCGTCTGACCGCGTGTTTCAGGAAGCCCTTATTGGCCGCAGCGACCTCATGCAGGAAGTGTACAAGGCCATTGGACGGGTTTCTCCCACAGACGCGACAGTGCTGATCCGGGGAGAATCCGGAACAGGCAAGGAACTGGTGGCACGCGCGGTTTATCAGCACAGCAGCCGTTCCCGCAAACCCTTTCTTGCCATAAACTGTGTTGCGATTCCGGAAACCCTTTTGGAAAGCGAACTTTTCGGATATGAAAAAGGCGCATTCACAGGTGCAATCCACCGCCGCATCGGAAAAATGGAGCAGGCTCACGGCGGAACCGTGTTTCTGGATGAAATCGGCGACATGCCCATGAGTCTGCAGGCCAAGATTCTGCGTCTCATTCAGGAAAAAAGCATTGAACGGCTGGGCGGACGGGAACCCATTCCCACCGATGTGCGCATTATTGCTGCTACGAACCGGAATCTGGAATCTGCCATTTCCGAAGGCCGTTTCCGGGAAGATCTGTATTACCGTCTCAAGGTGGTCACCATCTGGATGCCGCCTCTGCGGGAACGCATGGCAGATATTCCCCTGCTGACCGACTATTTTCTCGCCCGTTTCACCACAGAAGAGAATCTGACCAATCCCGGCATTACCAAATCAGCACGGGATAGGCTGGCCGCGTATGACTGGCCCGGCAATGTCCGGGAGCTTTCCAATGTTATCCGCAAAGTCCTGATTTTCAACCGGGGCGCGCCTATTCTGCCCGAGGAAATTGTGCAGGCTTTGTCTGAAAAGGGGCAGAGGAAAGAGGAGGGGAAAAACACAGATGATGCTCTGCTGCAGTTTATCCGCAGGGAACTGACGGCTGAACATGGGGAAAACCTATTTGATTCCTGCATGGATCGCTTTGCCGGAATTCTTATCAAAGAGGCCCTGAACATCAGCAGCGGAAACCGGAGCCGTGCGGCAAAACTGCTGGGACTTTCCCGGCCCACGCTGCACTCCAAAATTGAAAAATATGACATCAGAATGGAAACTTCTGTGAAATAAACAAAAGGGGTTAGGGATTAGGGGTCAGGGATTAGGGGTTCGGGTGTCAGGGAATAAATATTGAACACTGAAATCTGCTCCCTAAACTCTGAACCCTAAGGCGATTTCCATGAAAAAATGTACCATCATTGTAGGGTGGGCACGGCTTTTTGTGCCCACCGTTTCAGCAGGACGGCGGGCACAAAAAGCCGTGCCCGCCCTACGAAAAACGGTATAATCATTAATGGAAATCACCTAACCACTAATCCCTAACCCCCGACAGATACCAAAGATGAGCGAAACAAAAGAAAAAATCCGAATTCTCGCTGTGGATGACAGCAAAGAGGCTTTGGAAATCATCCAGCGGCAGCTTGGCAGCGCGGGCTATGAGGTGCGCACGGCATCGGGTGTGGAAGAAGCTGTGGCAGTGCTGGAATTCAGCAAAGTGGATATGGTCATCACAGACATTAAGATGCCGAAATTTGACGGATTTGATCTGCTCCGTTATATCCGGGAAAATGTCAGCGACACAGAAGTGATGATGGTGACAGCCTATCCGCGCATTGAGGGCGCAGTCCAGTCCATCAGAGACGGCGCAGAGGATTATCTGGTCAAACCTTTTACAGAAGATGAACTGCTGGCCGCAGTGGAACAGATGAAGGAAAAAATCATCAGACGCCGCACCGTGCATTCTGAAATCAGGCCTGTCAAATCCTACGGCATTATCGGACAGTCCCCTGCCATACGCAAAGTCTTTGCTCTGATTGACAAAGCAGCATCCACACTGGCCAATGTCCTGATTTCCGGAGAAAGCGGAACCGGCAAGGAACTGGTGGCGCGGGCCATACACTATGGCAGTGAACGGGCGCAGGCTCCTTTTGTTTCCGTCAACTGCACAGCCATTCCAGACACCCTGCTGGAAAGTGAACTTTTCGGTCATGTGAAAGGCGCGTTTACCGGCGCGGGGGACAGCCGGGCCGGATATTTTCAGATCGCGGATCGGGGAACCATTTTTCTGGATGAAATCGGTGATGCCAGTCTGAACATGCAGGGCAAACTGCTCAGGGTGATTCAGAACAAGGAAATCAACATGGTCGGCTCCAGCCGGGTGCGCCGGGTGGACACACGCATTATCACTGCCACGCACAAGGATTTGTCCGCTATGGTGCGCAAAGGGCAGTTCCGGGAGGATCTCTGGTACCGTCTCAATGTCATCGAGGTGCATATCCCCCCTCTGCGGGAAAGGAGGGAGGATATTCTGCACCTGACAAGTTATTTTACACAGAAATATGCCAGGGAAATGAGCCGGGAAATCCCGTCTTTTACAGACAATGCCCTGCAGGCTCTGAAAAATTTCAACTGGCCCGGCAATGTGCGGGAACTGGAAAATCTGATTCAGCGGCTGGTGGTGGTGACAGACACTCCTGAAATAGATGTAAGCGATCTTCCCGAATCCATGCGTTTTTCCGTATGCACAGGAAAAGGCACGGCCCGGACTCTGGCAGAAGTGGAGGCTGAGCATATCCTCAATGTCATGGCCAGCGTGGGCGGAAACAAAACCCGTGCTGCGGAAATCCTCGGTGTTGACCGGAAAACCCTGCGCCAGAAACTGATGAAAGCCGAGAAAATGGAACTGTGAAAAAAAATATTGACTTTTCCAAAACAAAATGATACAGACAATATTCCGGTGCAGGGAGGGATGGCCGAGTGGTTTAAGGCGGCGGTCTTGAAAACCGTTGAGTGTCAAAGCTCCGTGGGTTCGAATCCTACTCCCTCCGCCAAAACAAAATCAGTGAAGTTCCACGGAGAGATGGCCGAGTTGGCTGAAGGCGCTCGCCTGCTAAGCGAGTGTATGGGGAAACCTGTACCCCGGGTTCGAATCCCGGTCTCTCCGCCATTTTTTAAATCAAGCCGTTTCGGTCAGTGCAGCCGGGACGGCTTTTTTTTGTTGTTTTCCCCGCTCTTCCCAAAGCAGGGGAGTTATACCAATTCTCCATTGAATTTATACATTTATTTCCCGCAGAGATCACAGAGGATTGCAAAGAGAACACAGAAAAAAAAATTTTCCTCTGTGTTCTCTGTGGTTTTTTTCTCTCTGTGTCCTCTGTGGGAAACCGAATCATAAGTATATTTTCAATGGAGAATCGGTATTATACCGGTTCGCCATTGGTTTTATACAATCCGGAGGAGTGCAGAAATTAAGCAAAGCGGTTTTCTGCACACGCGGAACGGTGAAAAAAAACTTAAAATCAATGGCGATTTGGTATAAGGTATGAAAAAGAATGTTATGTCTGCCCGGTGTGCGGACTTAGGCGATTTCCATGAAAAAATGTACCATATTGTAGGGTGGGCACGGCTTTTTGTGCCCACTGTTTCAGCAGGACGGCGGGCACAGAAAGCCGTGCCCGCCCTACGAAAAACGGTATAATCATTAATGGAAATCACCTTAAGCAAAGCGGTTTTCTGCACACGCGAAACGGTGAAAAAAAACTTAAAATCAATGGTGATTTGGTATAAGGTATAAAAAAGAATGTTATGTCTGCCCGGTGTGCGGACTTACGGCCTGCACCATTGATCAGTCCGCTGCCATGCAAAAGGCCATCCTGAATGCTTAAAGCAGATCCGGGGATGAATCTTTGCCTGTGGCTGCATAAGGGCCGGACAGAAGGGAATACGTCATTTCGGAAGATCGGAAGAATCCAGTGGCAAAACATTTCTGAGGAGGAAAACATGAATTATTATCCTGTGAAAAAAGATATGAAAAAAGATGTCATGCGTCAGGACGGCAAAGTGGAGGTGCTGAACCCTGTTCAGAACAGAAGTTCCTTTGCCAGCTTCAGCTATTCTTACAAATCCATGTCCTTTGCCGATGGGAAAACCCGTATCCAATCCCGAAAACAGAGTTTCCGGGATGGAAAATTTGAATCCGAGGAATTTGAGGGTACTGCGGAAGGTGATTTCTGCACTGTCATGGCAACGCAGATGGAAAATGCTTTCCGCACACAGATTTCCTCTTTTTTCCGGCCTTTTTCCTTTCTTCCGCCCTTTTCACCGGAGGAGGATAAAGAAGATTGGTAATGAAAATTAAATAAGTTGTGCAAACCGTGGAGTAAACCCCTGTGCTTACCCCGGCCGCCCAATTTTTCTGTCTGAAAAACCATCAGGGTTTGCGGTGATTTATGAAAATAAATATCCCGGTTCAGTTCACAGGCACAGGGCAAAAGCTGGAAGCTTTTGCTACTTTTCCGGAATATTCTTTCCTGGAAATCACCGCAGCAATTTGTTTTGACACATCCCCTGATTTTTTCCACCTCCAAAGACCGGCCCATGATGTTCCGGGCTGTTTTCACTGCTGCCGCATTATCTGCAAGTAGGATATTTCTACCGGAAAATACCGCATATTCACCATTGATTTTTCAGCCCGGTTTGCAATAAAAAGAAGGACAGTTTCAGAAGATGCCCCTTTGGATGTTTCTCAGGGGAATTTCCGATTTGCTGATGGGTATCAGGTGACTGTTTCTTCCGGTTTACTGTTTTCCGGCTTCCCTGTTTTCAATCTTCAGGAACGCTGAAAGAGAATTGCTTATGGACAATTATTATCAGTTTCTCAAAGCCATTTATTTTTTTGAAAGTCTTTCCGAAACAGATATTCTGAAAATCCGGGAAGTATGCAGGGAAGAACGCTTTGATGCCGGTGATGTGATTTTTCTTGAAGGCAGCATCGGAGACCGCTGCTTTATCATTCTGGATGGAAATGTTGAAATATGGAAAGATTACCCAGGCCCGCATAAAGACATGCTCGCTGTTTACAGTCCCACGCAGTTGTTTGGAGAGCTGGCACTGATCGATCATTTTCCCCGCAGTGCCACTGTAGTGGCCCGGACACCGGTACGGCTTCTGTCCATCCGGCGGGATGATTTCAGCAAAGTCATTTCCAAATCCGCTTCTATTTCCTATTCCATCATGAAAGCAGTTTCAGCCATGATCCGGGAACGGACAGACAATTTTGTCACGGAACTGCGTGAAAGCAAAACCCATCTGGAAAAAGCCTATGCACAGTTGAAAAAGGAAACAGAGGAAAGGAAAATACTGGAGACGCAGCTTCTGCAGTCCCAGAAAATGGAATCCATCGGCACACTGGCCGGGGGAATTGCACATGATTTCAACAATATTCTCTTTCCCATCATGGGATATGCGGAAATGACCATCAGCCAGCTGCCGCCGGAGAGTCCCGCGCGCAGAAATATGATGGAAATTCTCAAGGCCGCTGATCGGGCAAAGGAACTGGTCAGGCAGATTCTGACCTTCAGCCGTCAGAGCCGGCAGGAACGCAAAGCCATAAAAATTGATCCCATTATCAGGGAAACTGTAAAACTGCTTCGATCCACGCTGCCACCGAATATCCGGATTCGCGAAGACATTGCCGAAGAATGCCCCTATGTAATTGCCGATCCTTCCCAGATTCACCAAATCATCATGAATCTTTGCACCAATGCCTATCATGCAATGGAAGACAAAGGCGGCATACTGACCATTGGGCTGAAACCGATCTGCATCGGAGAAAAAGACCGTAAACCCTGTCCTGACATGTTTCCGGGCAGATATCTGAAGATCACGGTCAGCGATACCGGGAGTGGCATGACACGGGATATTACTGAAAGAATCTTTGATCCCTATTTCACCACCAAGGAAACAGGGAAGGGAACCGGGCTGGGACTTTCCATTGTTCATGGAATTGTAAAAACGCACGAAGGCCATATTTCCGTATACAGTCAGCCGGGAAAGGGCACAGTGTTTGAAATCTGTCTGCCCCGGCAGGACAAATATACGCTCAGTCCGGAGGCTGTTTCAGAAGGCCCTGTGCCCGGAGGAAATGAACGCATTCTCTTAGTTGACGATGAACTTTCCATTGCCCGTATGCTGCAGTCCATGCTGGAAGAACTGGGATACAGGGTAAAAGCAAGAACCAGCAGTGTGGAGGCCCTGTGTGCATTTCAGACCGGACCGGAAAATTTTGATTTGCTTATCACAGATCTGACCATGCCGAATATGAGCGGTATGGAACTGACCAGAGAAGTGATACAAATCCGCAAAGATATGCCGGTGATTCTCTGCACAGGCTTCAGTGAAATTTTTTCCGAAGAAAAACGCAGATCTGCCGGTATCCGGAAGATCATCATGAAGCCTGTGGTGAGAAGGGAACTTGCAAACGTGATTCGTGAGGTGCTGTCAGAGGGCTGTGAATGCAAAATTCGCTGAAAAATCCCGAAGAAATGAAATTGCTAAAGAGCGGGACTGATCGTAATCATTCCGTATTCACCTGCCGGATTGATTTTCAGGCAGCAGACAGGCCCAGCCGGGGAAATTGGGCTTCCGGTACGGAGAATATCCCCGAAGGAAAGGCAGGATATGCCGGTCTGAAACCCCAAAGACGCGATGGCCATGTCAAATCCCATACCCACCGGGATATTTCCGTAAAGATGTGAACAGGATACCATTGGCTGATTTTTCTCCAGATGACGTTCATAATCCTGCCTTTGATCCTCATAGGATTCCCGGTCACAAAACACCGCAGCATCAGCCGGAACCGGTATTTTTCCTTTTTCCGCATTTCCCGCAGCAGCATCGAGGATATATCCGTACCGGGCCTGCTCCGCTTTGGCAGTGAGCAGGAAAAATGCGCAGCCCTCTCCCACAGGAATCCGGTTTTTCCCATCCCCTGCAAAACAGTTGTGACGATAATAGGCCATTACATTGGAAAACTCATCAACTCCGCCCACCAGTACGGTTTCCGTGCGTTCTTCCTCCAGCCAGCAGCAGGCCGTCAGTATGGCGGATGGCAGGGACATGTCAAACTGGTTAATGGAAAGATTGGGTCCGCACGCGTTGAGAAAAATGGAAATATGCGCAGCAGCCGCATTATGAACAGAATTGGAAAAACGGGTGGGGGAGCATGCCGCATTGTTTCCCGCCACAATATCTTCAAAATCCAAAGTATTGCAGGTGGAACCCAGACCGGTGGCCACAATGATGCCCATATTGTTCAAATCAGTTTTCCTGTCCTGTCTCAGCCCTGCATCCTCCATAGCCAGAAAAGAGCCCAGCAGGGCCATTCGGGTATAATGGTCATTTCTGCGCAGGCTTTTCCAGGGGATAAAATCCGTAAGCAGTGATGTACCGGTCAGCAGGGCAGGAACATCCATATCACCTTTTGCCGAATGTATGGTTCTGCTTTGCGGTGAAACATTTCCCTTTTCCATAGCGGAACGCAGTGCAGCCAGACCGCAGCCAAATCCGCCTGCAACACCGATTCCTTCAATCGCTATTTTCATTTCCGGTCTCCCGCGCCTATAATCAGCACTGCATTGTTTCCGCCAAATGCCAGAGTGTCAGACATGGCTATACTGCCCCTGATTTCTGTATTTTCCCTTACAGGTGAGACCGGAAGTTCCGGATCAGGCTCGGAAAATCCCGCACTGGACGGAATCCGCCCCTGTTCCAGACAGGCTGCTGTAAACACGGCTTCAATGGCCCCGGCCGCGCCCAGGGTGTGGCCCGTATATCCTTTGGTGGATAAAAAGGGAATCCCCGGAAACAGATCTGCAAAAACTGCTGATTCAATCCGGTCATTGTCCTGTGTTCCGGTTCCGTGCGCATTTACAAAAGCCAGATCCGGCGGCATTACACCTCCGGATTTCATTGCCGCTTCAATAGAAAAACGCAAACCCCTGCCGTCCGGGTGGGGCGCTGTAAAATGATGGGCGTCTCCGGCAGAGCCGTAGCCCATAAGCAATGCTCTGGGAGATTTCTCCCTTTCTTTGAGCATATCTTCAGATTCCAGCAGCATGATGGCAGCCCCTTCTCCCAGATTCAGTCCTTTCCTCCGGACGTCAAAGGGTTTGCAAGGCTGTGTATCACTGTTCATCAGGGATATAAAACCGAAATAGGTGATTTCATACAAAGCATCCGCTCCGCCCGCGAGCACGGCATCACAGAGTCCCATCCGTATCCAGGCCGCTGCCAGTCCAATGGCATCACCCCCTGCGGAACAGGCATTTACCACAGTCTGAAAAGGCCCGGAAAGCCCAAATTCCTTTGCCATATGGACAGCAGGATTTCCCCCGGCATAGCGATGCATCGGCAGGATATAGGGATCGCTTTCCTCTGTACGGAAATGATCCAGAAACCTGCCGCTCATGCCGCCGCTGACATTGCTTCCCAGGCATACGCCCACGCGTTTTTTTTGGAGCAGATCCGGTTCAATGCCAGCATCTCTTATGGCTTCCCGCGCGGCAGTCAGGGCCAGAGCACTTGTCCGGGGAAGTTCTTTCTGCCGGAAACCGGCGGGGTGAAAAAAATCTTTTGTGATTTCAAAAACCGGATGGAGCAGAGATTGACAGTTTGCAAACGCTGCGGGCAGGGCAGGAAAGCGTTCGCCCCTGAAAAGAAAATCCATGCAATCTTTCACATTCAGACCGGCAGCGCACAGACAGCCCATTCCGCTGATGGACACAGGTTTAAGTTTTTTCATATGCCAAGCCGTTTTTCAATGAACTCTGCAAGGGTGCTGACAGATTGCAGTGCGGGGCGGCCTTCGTTCATATTTCTGATTTCCACGCGAAAATGCTCTTTGATCTGAAAAACCAGTTCCACAGCGTCAATGGAATCCAGACCGAATTTGTCGCTGAACAGAAGATCATCATCTTTGATATCTCCGGGTTCGATATCTCTGAGGTTGAGTTCTTCCACTATAATCTTTTTGAGTTTTGTTTTGAGTTCTTCTGTATTCATAAAAACAGTTCTTCTTTGTCCCTCAGTTTAGATTGTAAAAGACACATGCCCGCAAAGCATACTTATGAAAATTTTTGATAATATGAAATCTGAAAAAAATTTTCAGCAAAAAAAATTTGTGACCCAATGTTTTCAGTCTGCCACAAAGACACAAAGTATCACAAAAGTTAATGCACAATTAAGTAAGTCAGCATAAATTTTCGGGCATAAAGTTTTCCGGAAAATCCGGATTTTTTGAATACACGAAAAATTTCGTTTGCCTAACTTATTTTACAGATTTCATATAAATTCTTCCCCAGGCTGTCAAACAGAAGATTCTTCCCCATGCTGCTGTTCATAACCCCAGAAAAAGAGTGGCAATCTGAAAATAGAGGAAAACCGCAACAATGTCTATGGAAGTGGTCACAAAGGGGCCGGTGGCCACAGCAGGATCAATGTTGAACCGTGCAAAAATCATGGGAAGGGTGGAACCCACCAAAGCGGCCACAGACATGGAACAGAGCAGAGCGGAGCATACAGACGCGCTCAGGCGGTACATTCCATACTGATAAAAGGCCACACCGCCCATAAGCATACCGTAGATTATGCCCAGCAGAAGTCCGATGCTCAGTTCTTTGAATACCACAGAGCGGATATCCCTGACATTCAGATGACCGGTGGAAAGTCCCCTGACCACAATGGTGGAGGACTGGGTTCCGATATTGCCGCCCATGCCGGAGATGACCGGAATAAAAGCAGCCAGTGCAGCCACTTTTGACAAAGTGTCTGTAAATCCTCCGATAATCATTGTGGCACTGATTCCGCCCAGACAACTGACAAAAAGCCAGGGAAGGCGGATTCTCATGCTTTTGTAAACCGATTTGGTTTCCGTGAATTCTGTGCCCACACCGGCCATTTTCAGCATATCCTCGGTGGCTTCCTCCCGCATGATGTCAATGACATCATCAACAGTTACAATGCCCACGAGTTTGTTGTTTTCATCCACAACAGGCACTGCCAGAAAATCGTAGCGGGCCACCAGTTTGGCAACCTCTTCCTGATCTGTATTGGTGCGCACGGAGAAAACATCTGTGGTCATGAATTCTTTCAGCATTTTCCGGGGCGATACCACCACAAGCTGACGCAGGGAAGACACACCGGTCAGTTTGCCGTATTCATCTGTGACATACAGATAAAAAGGCATTTCTGTATCTGCATGTTCTTTCTGTATGAATTTGATGGCCTCTTCTGCGGTCATATCCTCGCGCAGGGCAATGAAATCCGGAACCATGATGCCGCCGGCAGTATCATCTCCGTAACTGAGCAGCCCCTCCACCTGCTCGGAACCTTCTTTTTTCATCTTTTTCAGGATAGCATCAGACAGTTCTTCAGGCAGGGCTCCCAGAATATCGGCAGCATCATCACCGGCCATCTCTTCCAGCACGGCAACAATCTCATCCACCTTCAGATTCTGGATAAACGGCAGAAATATCCCGGAATCAACACCTATGAGTTCGCTGAACAGAATTCCCTTTTGTTCATTATTCTCTGTCAGTCCGTAAAGCTTTGTCTGCTGTGCCAGGGTCAGAGAGGGAAAAACCCGTGCTAAATCAGCCACATGGGTTTTACTGACAATTTTACGCAGATGATGCCCTGCATCCCTTCTCAGCAGACGTTTCAGGGTTTCTATCAGTACTTTGTTACGATCATATTTCATGGGATTCATTACCAAAAAGGTTTCAGGTTTCAGGATTTTGCTTTTCAGGAAAATAAATACTGAATACCTGAAACCGGACATCATTATGCCAGAGAAAGCAGGAAAGAGGCAAGCAGTTTTTCATCAATAAAGGGATGGGATCGGGGACTGACCAGCGGGATGTCAATGATTCGTATGTCTTCACGGATCAGGGCTTTTTCATTCAGTTCACCGGAATAATTTCCTTTTTCTTTGTCAGTCAGAATAAAACTCAGAACATCTTTTGCAGAAATTTCTTCGGGATTGTCTTTTCTCAGATAATCTGTCAGACGCTCGACCTGCTCCATAAGGGACATGCCGTATGTTTCCGGATCTTTTCCTCCGGTATTGGGGATAAAAACTTTGGGGCAGGGATTTTGGGCAATCGCTGTTCCCACACCTTCAGGCAGCAGATTCGCAATAAGGCTGGAATAAAAACTTCCCATTGGATAGCAGATCAGGTCGGCCTCGCGGATAAGCTTTGTCATTTTTTCCCGTATTCTGACACGCACCGGAACCGGATTTTCCCGCGAATCACTGAGAAAAACCTTTTTCACCCTTGCGGATATGGGTGAAAATTCCTTGCCGGTAAGTTGGTGCTGCCCCGCGAGAATCTGCCCGTCCTCCAGTTCGGTCATCAGATGCAGATATCTGTTGATCACAGGCCGGACAATGCCCCGCACCTGCACCAGTTTGGAAAAAATATAGATAATGGTGTCAAAATTCCTGAAACTGCTCAGATAACCGGCTGTCAGAATCAGATTTCCCATACTGGCTTTGCGCAGATCAAAACTGTCAGGCATGTATCTGCGGAACAGTTCCAGATGCTGCCGGATGATTTTGCGCATGGGATCAGGAATGTCTTTGACCAGAAAATGCTTTCCGCTTATCATTTCAGCCAGTTCAGCACTCAGATCATCCGGATTCCCGTCTTTGGGAAAACGGTGGGCAAAGAGCCGGAAGATTTCGGGATTGCCGTGCAGAGTCCGATCTGCCAGAGCCAGAAGCCGGTTGCGCACATCACCGATGGCAGGCATTTCAAAAGCCTCCCGCAGCAGAGCAGAACTGCCGCCGGAATCAAAGGGTGTGATGATGTGAATGGAATTATGGGTATAGGAAACCAGTTCAAGGGAAGTGTCTCTTAGTGCGGTTCCCCCGCTGAAAAACAGAATTTTCGGCCCCAGATCCGGGCAGCGCCTGTAGCGTTCCACTATAACCGGATCAGGCAGCAGGACATTTTTTGTAATTGGAATACGCATGGCAGATAAAAATTTTTCCGTATTTACAATGTTCCCTTTTCCAGAAAAGAAATACAGGTTCGGGCAGCGGTTTCAAAATCAATGCCGCCTGCAAATTCCAGAACAGTGCACAGGGAAAGATGTTCAATATAATTTTTTTCCGAAGGTTCCGGCATACGGCAGCCGTTAAAGGGCATAAAAAAAAGACCGACTGATTTCATAAACGCAGGCAGCAGATCTTTGCGTTCGGAAAGATTCACCCGTTTCACTTTCATGGGTCCTGCATTGTGTTTCCAGTTCAGAATGGCCAGAGCGTTCATTGGAGCATCCAGCACAAAACGATCCGGGCCAAAGCATTCGTCAATGGACGCGTCAAATTTATGCTCCAGTTTCCAAAGATCATTTTCAGACAGACCGGAAAACTTTTCCCGTTCCTCATCTGTGAGTATTTTTTCCAGACTGGGATTGTTAAGAATTGTTCCCGGATTGATGCGCGGCAGTTTGGCAATTCCGTGCATGATCAGGCTGTTTTTTTTCTTTTCAATCATCAGTCTGTCATTGCTCACAAATGAGGCTCCGTGATTCATGATATGCAGGGCCAGCGTGGATTTTCCCGCGCCGGAAAACCCGGCCAGAGCCAGCCCTTTTCCCTTCCATGCAATGCCTGCCGCGTGTCCCAGCAGACATCCCCGGCACAGTTCCCATTCAATGAAACGGTTGTTGATAAAATTGACAATCTGGTTGATATTGTTCAGACATGGGCCGACAGCCAGATTCTCCCCCTCTCCGAACACAAAAACCATGCCGGTAAGACGCTTTCTTACCACTCTTCCGTCAGGAAGGTCAATATATTCCTCTTTTATTTTTGACTTGCCCGGCTCAGGTTCTTTGGAAATAAATTCCGTATCAAACTGAGGTGGCTCTGTTTCATGCACGGTGATGACAATCTGTGCAATTCCTGTGCTTTGCACAAAATGGCCGTAATAACCACGCAGTGCCTGTACGATTTCCTTCTGATTTGCAGACACTTCCATGCAGCAGTTGCCAAAAGTCAGATGGATTTTATGCACCGGCACATGTTCCTGCCGGATATTTCTGATGATTTCATGGCATTTCATTTTTGCTCCTTTGGGGGTTCCGGGTTGGGGTGGACTTTATGGATGCTGGGGACATTCCTGCATCGGTAACTGACAACTGTTCACTGACAACTGTTCACTGACAACTGTTCACTGATAACTGTTCACTGATAACTGTTCACTGATAACTGAATTACAGCTTTTTCAGAACATAATCCGCATACAGATCAGCCGCGTCCATGCCGGATGCTGTCTGAATGCCCCTGAAGCCTCCGAATGCGGACACTTCGAATACAATGGGGCCGTTGCCCCCGCTTTCTGCCACATCCACACAGGTGAAATCCAGTCCGAACAGATCCTGCGCCCTTTTCGCGATTGCAAGGGTTTTTTCAGACGGTGTATAAGGCTGATATTTTCCGCCGGATTGAGTGGTGGTATTCCACGAGCTTCCGTCTCCGCACCGGGCATATGTGGTCAGATATTCTCCTCCCAGAAAAACAATGCCCAAATCCTGTCCGCCAATATCCATTTTTTTCTGAATATACATCATGCCGAAATTTTCGGAAAAATCCTCAATTCTTCCTGCCGCGTCCGGGCCGTCACAGATTAACTCCATTCCCCTGGCTTTGGTGCTGTACAAAGGTTTGAATACAGCCTCCCCGTATTTTTCCACTGCAATCCGAGCCTCTTCCGTGCTTTCGGTAATGGTGGTTTCCGGCATGGGAATTCCTGCGGATCGCAGTGTGACTGTGCAACTGAGCCGATCCAGAACCCGCATGATGTTATAGGGATTGGAAAATATTTTCAGTCCCTGCTCATGCAGAAACCGCAGCAGTTCCAGACGATCCAGCAGCATGGGACAGTAACGGCTTCCGGCTTTTTTTATGATAAGCGCATCCAGTTTGGAAATATCTGTTCCCTCAAACCATGCGCTTCCGGTGGACAAATCCAGACTGATTCTGTCAGGTTCAATGAGAAGTCTGTAACCGGTTTTCCGTTCCACGGCATCGGCCAGTTCTTCCGAAGACCAGCCGCCACGGATGCCCACAATTCCAATTTTTGGCATTGTTTTCACTCCATTGTTTTTCATCATGTCAGTGTCTGAGTGCATAAATTCTCTGTGTTCTCTGTGGGAAATAAAAACAGGTGTTTCCCAGTGGTTTCCCACAGAGGACACAGAGAGAAAACACCCACAGAGAACACAGAGGAAAAAATGCTTTAAACAAAAAAAATCCTCTGTGTTCTCTGTGGATTTTCTCTGTGTTCTCTGTGGGAAAGAAAAACAGTTGTTTCCACAGAGGTTTCCCACAGAGATCACAGAAAAAAACACCCACAGAGGACACAGAGGGAAAAATGCTTTAAACAAAAAAAATCTCTGTTTTCTCTGTGGATTTTCTCTGTGTTCTCTGTGGGAAAGAAAAACAGTTGTTTCCACAGAGGTTTCCCACAGAGATCACAGAAAAAAACACCCACAGAGGACACAGAGGAAAAAATTCTTTAAACAAAGAAAATCTCTGTGTTCTCTGTGGATTTTCTCTGTGTTCTCTGTGGGAAAGAAAAACTGTTCTCTGTGGGAAAGAAAAATTCAGTAAAACAGTATATCTTCCGGCAGCCGGAAATCTTCCCATGCTTTGCCTTCATGTTCACACAGCCGTTCCATCAGATAGCAGGCCCGCAGGTACATGGTTCTGGCAAATCCGTAATTGAGTTCAAAACGGGTGGAAGTATAAAAAGACCGGGCCAGTGCCAGTGCCATGCGCGCGTCAAATGTGTGATCCCCCTGCTTTTGGGCAAAATCACAAAAAAATTCAAAAAAATAAAGAGTTGTTGTGTTCAGGCGTTCCCTCAGTTCCGTATCAAAAACCGGGAGCCGGAAATGGGAAACCAGAAACACGGACGCATCCTGCACATAATCCGCATCCCGTGATCGGTACAGATCAATATAATTCATCTTCTGTTCTGAATGATTGTAAATGATATTGTTGGTGTTGAAATCACCGTGGATGAAAATGGTGAAGGGAGCGGGAATCTCTTTTTCAATCCGTTCACAGTTTTCAATCAAAGCCTGGGTTGAAAGGACATCCTCATTTCCAATCCTCTGATATGTACGCGTGAAACAGGGATGCACTCGGTAAACATTGGCAAAACGGGACTGAAGCTGCCTCATGTAATCGGTCTGAATACTTTCCCTCTGCAGGGTGCTGTTCCATATCTCAGCGACAGTCTGTTCAAACAGAAAAATCACATTGCGGATGACCTCATCCGTTTCTGTGAGAATGACCTGATCCAGCGTGCATCCTGCCAGAAATTCCACCAGCATGGAAGCGGTGGTATGTTTTTCATAATAACCGAAAATCCGGGGGGCAATTCCGGGAAGAAGGGCATTCCACCGTTCAATATTTTCTTTTTCTTTTTTTATTTTTTTGAGCGTGCCTTCCTTGAAAATTCCCTGTGCCTTGAAACCCGCAGGCCGTTTGTCCCCCACTTTTCCGATACGGCATCCGGAACGGGACCCCCAGATGGAGGTGATGTCAATATCGGAAAGGGTTCCCTCAAATCCGGATTCGCTCAGGGTTTTCTGCAAAGCATCAATCTGCCGGATTTTGATCCGATCTCCGATAATGGCAAAAATCAAAGCCTCACCGATATTGAGCAGGGAATCTCCGATGCGCTCCAGATAGCGGAAAATGAAAATGGCTGTCACCAGATCAGCAACATGGTAACTTTGCGAACTTTTTTTCAGTTCCGTCATGAGCAGATCAAAGTTTTCCTTGTAAAACTGATCCAGAAGAAACTCGCTCCGGCAGATATCCAGTGCACCGGACAAATCCTTGTGATCAAACACTTCAGGTATGCGGTTAAGGCTTTTCATTGCCTCGGAACACATGGATTTGTAATTGTATCTGTGGATAAATTTCGGATCAGACAGGTAAAGGGTCTGCCGGGCCACATTCACGCAGAAATCGGCAATGCGCTCCAGATTGACACAGATAATATGGATTGCACGGATATCATTGAGTGTTTTGGGATTCTCATCCTTTGGCAGGGTATGGATTTCCGAAAAACAGTCATTTTCAACCGTGGTTTTCAGATTGTCAATATAGTCATCTTTGGAAGATATTTTTTCCAGCAGAGAGGGATCAGACTCAGCCAGCAGACCGTGAATCATTTTCACCTGATTTTCGGTTTCAATGGCAAGGAATCTGAAATTTTCAATAATTTTTTTCATTGTATTCTGCCATGTTCGCTGCCAATGCTCACATCTGTTTCGGAAACCGCACCTTCCCCGGAATCTTTCCAGAAAAACTTGAGGGTGATTTTGTTTTTGTCCTTTTTCTTTTTCACCTTTATGCCAAACTCCAGCATACTGTCAGGGTGCAGAACCATTTGCTGCTCGTCTGATTCAAAGACAATATTTCTGTTTTCAAACCCGTTCATCAGTTCCCTGAGGAATCTGCTGATGGTCTGACTGTCCTGAACTGATTCATGCTCAAAAACTTCTTTTGCATTCATAAGTATGTTCCTATATATTTTCAGACATAAATTTTGCGAAAAACCGGATTTTTTCCGAAAAATCCGGTTTTTTAATACAGATTTTATACACACTGAACCCCTGAATCCTTTACCCCGCCAATCTCTTTTTATACTCTTCAATCACCTGTTTCCTGCTGCTTCCGGCCAGAATAAGAGTTTTGCGGATGTCCAGATCATCCCAGGCAGGCTGCAGTCCGATTTCCCGTGCCGATTTTTCCGGATGCTGCTCTGCGGGATTGCGTGTTTTTTCTCCCATATGCGTATCATCGCCCATAAAAATCAGCAAAGGTCTTTCAGAAGAATCCATGCGCCGGTTTTTTTCATTGAGCACAGAAACCAGAAAGTTTGTATAGCGGTGCGACTGCGGATTCCATACCTCCACGCCATCCACATCATAGGCTGTGAGCATTATGGGCCAGAACTGCTCCGGATGGGGAATCACAATGCCCGCGTGCAAAGATCGGGCTTCCTCAATAACTTCCGAGGCACGGTAAAAATAATGAAGCGGGAAATTGGCTTTGACAATCATCTTTACCGCACTCATAAAGGTCTGACTGCGATCAATGAGAGCATCTCCGTACATGGGCCGCAGACAGTCAAAAAAATAGGGCAGAACCTTGTTCTTTATGGAATAGGGAGAGATTTTCGTATAATTCTCATTCATCAGTTGCTCGATCTTGCGGACATAAATCTGCACAAAACGGATCAGATCCCCATCGGCTCCGGTCTGTTTTGCTGCCGCATTCAGACGATCTTCACTGGGCTTTGTAATGGTTTCCATTAAATCAAACAACTGGGAAGAGCGGTAGCGAAAAGTATGGGACAGCATCTGTTTTAAGGTGTGCGCCTTTCCCTCTTCCACATTCGCGTTTTCAAAATGGATCAGCAACTGAACTTTCTGATTGAATCCGGACGCGTAACAGTCCACTTCCACTCCGGAATAAGGCCCGAAGCCCATAATCTCATTGTGCTGGGTGGGAATGATGAGTTCCTGTTTTCTGTTGGGAAACATGGCATCAATCCGTGCTGCAATCATATCCATTGGCACATGCTCCGGGTGCCAGTGCACAGCCAGCACAGATTCCTGGCGGGGATAAACACCGGATGGCTCAAGAATCTGTTTTCGCTGCACCTCATTTATATCTGTGGAAACAACCCTGAAAAAAAATTCCCTGTCTGTATCTGTGATTTCCTCCGGAACATTTTCAGGAACCGGGGACAGGAATTCTTTCCCTGTTCTGTATTCAGATTTTTCTGTCATATCACTTTTTATACCGTTTATGGCAGTCCTTTCTCAGGCTGTTAAGTTCTTTGCACAGGGTTTTGCAGGCTTCTATATCTTTGTTTTCAAAAGCCTTCCTGAATTCAGTACAGACTTTGTCATATTCCGGAAAAGATTGCACTCCGTATTCGCTGAAGGAAATCATCAGTCTTGAATCCTGAAGAAAGGAAGCAACAATGACCTCCTCCGGAAGGATATTTCTTTCCAGACAGTCAGATATTTCCTCAAAAATTTCCTTCATCCGTTTCTTTGTCTTTTTATATCTGCTTTTTTCCTTTTTCCCGGATTCCGGTGAAATCTCTGCTTCCTCCTTTGGAGCATGGGAAGTTTTCATTTTAAGAGAAAAGCCATCCTCCTCTTTTTTTATTCCCATTTCCAGTTTTTGGAAATTCTCCGGATCAAAATTCGGTATCATAATGATTTTTCCGGAAACTTCTTCTGAGACTTCTTCTGTTTCAGTTGAATCCTCTGCAGCGGATGCGGTTTCTCCGGAAGCCTCCTCTGCTGCATCTGCAATCTTTTCAAAAACCTCTTCTGACACTTCTGCGGTTTCAGTGGAATCCTCTGTGTCAGTGTCTGCGGTTTCCTCAGAAATGCCTTCAAGTTTATCCGCAAATTCCCGGAAAAAACAGGCCAACTGTGTCTTTGTCAGCCCTTTGTATGCTGTCTTTTCCTCTTTTTCCCCTTTTTCTCCACTTCCCATAATGTTTCCTCCCATGATTTGATGTACTGTTTTATAATCAATGCCTTTTTATAAGGAGTGCCAAACTGAAAGTTTGGCACTCAGCAGCTTTAGGTGATTTCTGAGAATAAATATACCATTTCAGTTCACAGGCACAGGGCAAAAGCCGGAAGCTTTTGATACTTTGAAGGGATATTCTTTTCCGGAAATCACCTTAGGTGATTTCCATTAATGATTATACCGTTTTTCGTAGGGTGGGCACGGCTTTTTGTGCCCGCCGTCCTGCTGAAACGGCGGGCACAAAAAGCCGTGCCCACCCTGCAATGATGGTACATTTTCTCATGGAAATCACCTTAGATGAAATAAAGCACTAAATAAAAAAATTATTTCAGGGTTTTCACCCATTCTTCAATTCTGCTTCTGATACTGTCCCGGATTTTCCGCAGAGAAGCAATTTTTTCCTCATGTGTTCCGGTCAGTTGCTCCGGATCTGGAAAAGGCCAGTGAAGCCGTTGGCAGATACCCGGAAAAATGGGGCATTTTCCCTCTGCCGCATCATCGCAGACCGTGATAACATAATCAAACAGCCGTCCTTTTTTGAAAATGTCAAAAACACTCTGCGCTGTTTTTTCACTCAGATCAATACCGGTTTCCCCCATCACTTCAATGACCAGAGGATTTACAGACGTGGGTTCCAGTCCTGCACTTTCGGCATGAAAATTTTTTCCTGCCAGCTCATTCAGAAAGACTTCTGCCATCTGACTTCTTGCGCTGTTGTGAACACATATGAACAGAACATTTTTCTTTTGCATGATGTGATCCTGTTTTCTTCTGATTGTACAAAGTAAAATCGGCATACTGCCGGTTCAAATGTACAAGAACCGTCAGTATGCCGATTCTGCTCTCTCAATAGGTGCGATGCCGCACAATTTCCCCTTCAATGAGATAAATCACTTCTTCCGCTATATTTGTGGCATGATCCGCAATACGTTCCAGATGGCGGGAGAGCCAGTACATATTGATCAGGTATTCACTTCCTTCCGGACAGTTGCGGACATCGTTTATCATCTTTTTATACAGATTTCTGTCAAGCAGATCCACTTCGTCATCTGTCACCAGAACTTTGAAAGCCAGATCCACATCCATGCCGACCAGAGAATCCAGACTGTTTCTCAGCATAGTCTGACATTTTGTCAGTATCTCGGAAAAGTCATACACCAGTTGACACCCGTTTTTTTTCTGGATGATTTTTTTGACGCGTCTGGCAATGTTCGCAGTTTCATCCCCGATGCGTTCCAGTTCATTGTTGATTTTGATGGTGACAACAATCAGACGCAAATCAGCGGCTACCGGCTGATGAAGCGCCATGACCTTGAGGCATTCCTCCTCAATTTCCACTTCCTCGTGATCAATTTCATAATCGGTTTTGATAATGCGTTCCGCGTCATACAGGCTGCGGGTTTCAATGGCCCGTGCAACGGTATGGAGCCGTTCCTCCACCTGCGCGCCCAGCGCGAGAATTCTTTTTTTGAGTTTATCCAGTTCTCTTTCCAGATGTTTTGCCATAATCTTTTCTCCAATCTGCGGATGGTCAGTTAAAAAATATTTTCCCAAAATATCCGCATCATCCGAAACGGCCTGTGATATAATCCTCAGTCTGTTTCAGATGGGGTCTGGTAAAAATACTGTCTGTCTCCCCCTCCTCAATGAGTTTTCCGATATAGAAAAACGCAGTGCGATCCGAAACACGGGCGGCCTGCTGCATACTGTGGGTGACAATGATAATTGTGTAATTCTGTTTCAACTGATGGATAAGGTCTTCTATTTTCTGAGTTGCAATGGGATCCAGAGCGGACGCGGGTTCATCCATGAGCAGTATGTCCGGCTCCACTGCCAATGCACGGGCAATACACAGCCTCTGCTGCTGTCCTCCGGAAAGCCCCAGCGCAGAATCCTCCAGACGATCTTTCACTTCATCCCAAAGTGCTGCTTTTTGAAGACTTTCCTCCACTCTGCGGGAAATGAAATTTTTGTCTTTTATTCCGTTGACCCGAAGTCCGTATGCCACATTTTCAAATATGGTTTTGGGAAAGGGATTGGGTTTCTGAAATACCATGCCCACCCGTCTGCGCAGCATGACCACATCCAGCGACGGAGCGTAAATATCCTGTCCGTCCAGCAGGATTTTTCCCTCCACCCGGCTGATGGGAATCAGATCATTCATTCGGTTCAGACAGCGCAGATACGTGCTTTTGCCGCATCCGGACGGCCCGATCAGGGCTGTCACCTGACATTCTTTGAAACTCAGTGACACATCATCCAGCGCCTTGAAATCCCCGTAATAGAAATTCAGATGCTCGGATTTCATTTTTATGCCATTACTGCTGCTCATATTCATCATATCCTTTATCAATTAACAATTGGCAATTGACAATTGTTAATTACCAGTCCCCGGCTTCCAGCCTCTAATTCCTGATCCCCAATCTCCAACCCCTAATCCCCAGCCTCTCTCATTTCAGTTTTCTCCGCAGACGGCTCCGCCAGATGATTGCGACCATGTTCATTCCCAGCACCAAAGCAATCAGCACCAGAGCAGTTCCGTACTGCAGAGGGCGTGTAGCCTCAATATTGGTTCCGGCTGTTGCCAGCACATAAATATGATAGGGAAGTGCCATAATTTTGCTGAATAAGGACGTAGGCATATCCTTTGTGAAAAACACAGCGGCAGTGAACATGATGGGAGCTGTTTCCCCTGCGGCCCGGCTTAGTCCCAGAATGCCGCCGGTAAGGATTCCCGGCAGCGCGGCAGGCAGAACCACCCGGTAAATGGTCTGCCATTTGGTGGCTCCCAGTCCCAGAGATGCCTCCCGGTAAGTATTGGGTACGGATTTCAGTGCTTCCTCAGTGGAACCGATAATGACCGGCAAAGACATGGCTCCCAACGTCAGCGCGCCCGCAGCCAGACTCACACCCATTTCCAGATAAGTGACAAAAAAAGCCAGTCCGAAAAGCCCGAATACAACAGATGGAACACCCGCGAGATTGTTGATGCCCAGCCGGATAATACGCAGCATTTTTCCGGGACGCGCGTATTCATTGATATAAATGGCAGAAGCCACACCAACCGGCATGGCAACAAGAATCGCGCCCAGACTCATCAGCACAGTGCCGACAATGCAGGGAAGTATGCCGCCTTTGGTCATGGAATCTCTGGGCACATCAGTCAGAAATTCCCAGGTGATCGCGCTGATGCCGTTTTTTACCATAAAGAAAATGATAATCAGCAAAGCCAGTCCATTGACAAAGGCTGCACCCCGAAAAAGCGCAAACAGAATACTCTGTTTCATGCGCCGTTTTCTTTGCAAAGTCCGGACGGCTTTCTGAATCTCTGTTTCAATTTTCACTTTCTCAGGTTTTTCATCCCTGTCATCAGCAATTTCTTCCATCAGAAACCCGTTTTTTGTAATATCCATGATTTTTTTCTCCATCCATTATACTCCATCCATTATAAAGACGCCTCCCCGACCTGCCTGTATCTGTGGGATAGGAAATCTGCCACAATATTGAAAATCAGTGTAAACACAAACAGAACAATGCCTGTGGCAAACAGAGCGTAGTAATGATCTCCCCGGAAAGGAGCCTCAGCCATTTCTGCGGCAATGCTCGCAGGCAAAGGCCGGACAGGATCAAATATGGAACCCGGAATCATGGCTGCTCCTCCGGCAACCATCAGCACCACCATTGTTTCGCCAATGGCTCTGGACATACCCAAAATAACCGCTGTGCTGATACCGGACACAGAAGCAGGCAAAACAACCCGGATAATGGTTTCCCAATGGGTCGCGCCCAGGGCAAGGGAACCTTCCTTCAGTCCCACAGGCACGCTGTAAATTGCATCTTCAGACAGACTGCAGATGGTGGGAATGGACATGAACGCCAGCATCAGCGCCGCGTTGAAAAGATTGAGTCCTGTGGGAATGCCAAAGACTTTTTGCAGAAAAGGGGCCATGATGACCATGCCGAAAAATCCCATGACCACAGACGGCAGGGCAGCGAGCAGTTCCACAACCGGTTTCACAATTTCCGCCACACGTTTGGAAGCCAGTTCCGCGAGATAAACTGCCGTCATTACCCCTAGGGGAATGGCAATCAGAGAAGAAAGCAGAGTGACATACAGCGATGCCATAATGAGCGGAAAAATGCCGAAATCAGCAGGATCAGATGTGGGATACCAGTATTTTCCGAAAATAAAATCTTTTACAGACACCACTTTGAAAACCGGCAGTCCCTCCATAAACAGGAATGCCATAATCATGAAAAGAATGGCAACCGAGGCTGTGGCTATGCAGAAAAAAACTGCGCGCATGGTTTTCTCTGTGGTCTGACGTCTGTTTTTCATCATAAATTTTTCCCCTTTTTCCCTTTGCAAAGCAGGGGCTTTGCAGCCCCTGCATTCAAGAGCAGAACATGCCTTCGGCCTGTTCATAATCCGCACACAATCTGGAAGACTGTGCTACTACACAACCAACTTAATTTTTAAATAATCAGGTGTCGGATTACGGCCTTTGGCCTAATCCGACCTACAAGTATAACTGTTTTAAATTATAATAACAGGTAGGTCGGATTAGCGAAAGCGTAATCCGACACGGTGATTTTGATAATACAAAAAACAAATTGGTTATGTGCCACTTTTATGGTGTTCAGGTTTCAGTATATTCCTGACACCTGAAACCACAGACAGGTTCCCTTAAACAGTATTTTCTGATAACTGATAACTGTTCACTGACTTCTGATAACTGATAACTGTTCACTGACAACTGATTAGTACAGGGGAACATATCCGCTTTTTTCAACTGCTTTCTGACCAAATTCCGGGTGCATGACATAATTGACGAATTTGGCAATTTCGCCTGTAGGCCAGCCTTTGGTGAACATAAACAATGCTCTGGAAATCGGGAATGCTCCGTTAAGTGTGGTTTCCTTGCTTCCTTTCACGCCATCAACGGTCAGGCCTTTGATTTCCGCATTCAGATACCCGATTCCCACATAACCGATGGCACTTTTGTTCTGTGCAACGCCGGTAACAACTGCTCCGCTGGATGCCTGCAGCAGCGCACCGGGGAACACCCGTTCCTTGTTCATGACTTTTTCTTCCCATACTTCATAGGTTCCCGAAGAGGTGTCACGGGAGATGACCACAATCTTCAGATCCGGGCCGCCCACATCTTTCCAGTTGGTGATAGTTCCCATATAAATGTCCTTCAACTGTGCCAGAGTCAGGTTGGCAACCGTATTTTCAGGATGAACCACCGGAATTATGCAGTCATAGGCAATGGCAAAAGGAACCGGGTACGTACCTTTCTCTATTGCCAGTTTCACCTCTTTATCCTTAATAAAACGGGAAGAATTGCCAATGTCGGTCGTGCCGTCAATAATGGCCTTGATGCCGTTGCCGGAACCGCCGCCGGAAATGGAGATTTTCACATCCGGGTTGGCCTTCATATATGCCTCGGATACTTCCTGGGCAATGGGCAGCACTGTGGTGGAACCGTTAATCGTGATTTCTCCGGCCAGCACCAGATTCGGGCCAAACACCAGAGCCAGGGCCAGAACAGTTGATACAACAATGTTTCTTTTTTTCATTTTTCCTTTTCCTCCGTATTTTTGATTAAAATATGCAGTCCAACTGCATTCCGTTACCATATGGACAGAATATACACGACGATTGTTAGGAAAATATTAGGATTGTGTTAGAAATGAATGAAAAATTGAATATGCCTTGTCAGATGGTGACAGATGAGATTGCGGGGGATTTCAGGCAATGGTAGTTCTGATAATGATTATTCATGTAATGTCAATTATATATATTTCATAATAATGAGGAACTTAAAAGGGACCGTAAAGTGAGTTACTCAGTTGCGGTAAAAAAGAATGAATCAGGGCAAAGCAATCATCAGCCCCACCGGACAATGATCCGAACCCGTCACCGTGTTGTCAATAAACGCCTGTTTCACCATGCCTTTTTCCAGAATTTCCTTTGTTACAAAAAAATAATCAAGACGCCAACCTGCGTTCCGTTCCCTTGCTTTGGAGCGGTAAGACCACCAGGAATATTTCACTTCATTTGGATAAAAATGGCGGAAGGTGTCAGCATATCCCATTTCCACAATGCGATCCAGCCAGTCCCGTTCAATGCGCAGAAATCCGGAATTGTTTTCATTGGCTTTGGGATTTTTCAGATCAATTTCATTGTGGGCTGTGTTGTAATCTCCCGCAATAATCAGATTTTTTCCGGCTTTTCTGTACTGCTCAGTATAGGCGAAAAAATCCCGGTAAAAATTCAGTTTGTACTGCAGTCTTTCCTCACTCATTCCTCCATTGGGAAAATAGATATTGAAAAAAAGGAAAGACCCGAAATCCAGTTCCAGTATCCGTCCCTCATTGTCGTATTCCGGAATGCCGATGCCATATTTCACAGATTCCGGTTGGATACGGGTATAAACGCCGACACCGCTGTATCCTTTTTTGGTATTGGCATGTGACCAGAAAGACTGGTATACTTTGATATGGCGCATTTCCTCTGTAAGCTGCTTTTCCTGCAGTTTGCTTTCCTGTATGGCAAAAACATCTGCATCCAGTTTCAGGAAGGAATCTGCGAAACCTTTTTCCCACGCGGCCCGCAGGCCGTTTACATTTCATGAAATCAGTTTTATCTCAGGCATTGAAAATATTCCTTTCAAAACCACAGAAGAATTTTTTTTTCTTTGTGTTCTTTGTGCCTTCGTGTCTTTGTGGCATTCATAATCTGCCACGAAGATTGCTGTCTGATTGTTTTTCAGATTCATATAATACCAAATCATTTTCAAAGTTTGGGGAATACCTGTTTTTTAACCACGAAAGACACGAACAGTCCGAAAAAACAGAATTTGGAAGCAAAACCGTATGCTTATGTTTTGAAAGCGAATTGGTATAAGATTTCTGCAAAGATCGCAAAGAAAACAGAATCCGCACCTGTCTTTGCGGCTTAATAACTGTCAGCGGATTTGATTATTTGACGTGAATCAGTGTAACGGGTGCTTCTTCATTAAAGGAAACACCGGTAAATGAAGACAGTTCATTGATGACCTCAGTTGTCTGCTGAACGGAAAACGCAGCAGCATCAACATCACTCATAACCGCATTCAGATCCTGCCGGGAAACCGCCATTTCCGCCAGCCCGGCTGTTTTGGCATACAGCCGCTCCAGTTCCAGCAGAATCAGTTCATAATGGTGATGAACCCTGTCGTAATTCGCGAGCCGGGTCTCGGAAATGTGCAGCGTGTCTGTCAGAGATTCCCGTTTTTTTGCGGTTTCCAGATCATCAGCATCAGCAGGCCCCATGCCTGAAACACGTTTGGCAATGCTGTCAATCTGCTTCTGAATCTCATTGCGGTCAATGGTTCTGAAAAACTGCTCCAGTCCGTTTTTGGAATGGAGCAGTTTCAGATATATCCATAACAGACGGTTAAGACCGGAAATCTGCCCTTCCGCGATACTGTCAGATTCAGCATTGTCAGCGGGCTTTTTCCCAACAGACAGAAGATGGGTGCAGACCTGTCTGAGTTTTTCAAATTTCCGGCTGTCTTCGGGATTGATTTCTGCAAGAATCTGCTCAACCCGGTCAGAATTCATTTCAGGCTCCTGTCCGATCTGATCACAGGCAGCCTGAAAACGCGGGCGGGTGGCAACAAATGAAACGCAGATAATATCAATGGCTGCGGCCAGGGGCAGCACAATATCGGCATTATCTGCAATGAAACCGAAAGCAGCCGCTGCTCCCAAAAAAAGCAGATTCCAGTGATTGACAAAAGCCTTTAAAAAATATTTTGCCATTGTGTAAAGTCCCCGATAGAAGGCCAGACTGTAAAGGTCTGTATCAAAATAAACTGTTATACCAATTCTCCATTGAAAATATACTTATGATTCAGTTTCCGGTAGTGGGACTTTTCATGCTGATAATGTAAAATTATAATGATCAATAAAACTTCGGATACGGATTTTATGAAAATCATCATCACGGCTGAAAGAAAGCGTTTTTCTTACCAAATTCGGGCATCTC
>JBFXEJ010000052.1:17489-41659 GCA_050180235.1 Desulfococcaceae bacterium | reverse complement strand
GAAGAATCCAGACGCATTATTTTTTCAAAAATTTCAACGGCCTTTTCGTTTTTCCCGGATTTCAGATATAACCTTCCCATTTTATGGAGTGCTCTGATGTCATCCGGTTTTTTTTTCAGAACATTGTTATAAATCTTTTCTGCTTCCGTATAATCGCCTTTCAGATTATAGATATTTCCTATATCAACCAGAAAATCATCTTTTCTGTCTGCCGGCAGATAATGCATTCCTTTTTCAATACTGCTGACAGCTTTGTCCCAGTTCTTCAATCCTGCTTCCGCATAGCCCAGCATCAAAAGCAATGCAGGGTCATTGGGAGAATCTTTCAATTTGTTTTCATAGGTCTCTTTGGCTTTCTGATAATCACCTGTGCGAAGTATTTTTACCAAATCCTCTTTTGAGGAATTCATATCTTCAAAAAAATCGGGTATGCGCTGAACAGCATATCCGGCATTTGCAAAAATCAGGCAACAGAACAGCATACAGAACAAAATTATTCCAACTGTTTTATGATTATGGGCAGTTGTCATCGGATTCATCCTCCTTAGTTATATTTATTATCCATACCCTTATGGCATTTTATTTGTTTCTTTCAGAAAGTCAATGTATATTGCAGAAAAAATGAAAGTATCTTAAAAAAATGAACGGAAAGACAAAGGGAGCCGGAACGGCCCCCTTTGAGAAAAACAAAACGGAAAGCAGTTATCTGTCAGATTTTGGTTTTTTTCCGCCTTAAACCGGCAAGAGAAAGAAGACCCAAACTCAAAAGACTTACGGTTGCAGGTTCAGGAACTGGTGCTACAGGTCCAGGAACTGCTGCTGTAACCTGAAAAGCTTCTGTGGTAAACTGATCAAAGCCCTGCAATTGAAAGGCATTTGAATATATATCCATATCAAATCCTTCCGGACGCCAATTATCTGAATAAACAGGTCCGAAACTGTCATTAAATAACGGAATACCCAATATTTCCAACTTTGCGCTTGCCTGAAGAACTGACAGCTCGGCATAGGGATCAATCCGTAATCCTGTGTCATTGGTAAAGGTATTATTGAGCCAGAATGTCGGTGTAATCTCAAAATCGCCCACTTCTGAAGGAAACACCAAATCCATACTCGATCCTACCGCCATTGAATAAACTTCACCCGTTTCCAGTGCAAAACTGACAGACAAACCCGGATCAAATGTAAAGTCCTGCGTTGCGGCAAGAATTATTCCCGCTGCGGCATCCAGAAGAGCATAATCAAGATCAAGAACACCAAAGAACTCTTGTGATCCGCTTAACGGAATGCCAAGAATGCTGGAAAGGATTTGATCTATATCCGCAGTAATTTCAAGAAAATCATCTTCTCCTTCGGAGATAAGCATATTTCCTGAAAGAGTTCCGTTTGTGTCAATATCCGGCATTCCTGCGGTAACTCGTGCGTATTCAAAATCCATTTCAACAGTATCGTTTGTGGAATCAATATCTACCAGAGCATAATCTTCTGAAATATCAGCAAAGGTGGTACTCTCATTTACGCTAATAGGACAACCACCTAATACTCCAAAACAAGGATCTACACTTGCGTTTACACCAACCGTGGCAGATAACTCAGCTACAGCGGCAGCATATAAAATTGCTTCCGGTGAATTTGTGGTCAGAATTGCCTCCGGAGATATCACATAAGAGGAGGAAATTGTAAAAGTCTCACCAAGGTTAATTTCATCCGGGTAATCCAGTTGGATACTGACAGGAAGAGTGATATTTACGGAACCGCTGTCTAAATGCATCTCGACTTCAAAACCAAGCTTCCCGCTTGTCTGCGCCCAAACAGTCGAGCCCCATGTCTCATTCCATTCGACACCAAAAAAATTGGAATAATCAAAAACGAAGGCAGAACCTGAATCCCACATACTCTGATCTTCTGTCTCAAACACCAAATCAGTGGTATATGTGCCTGCATTTGCCGTTGCCAAAATTCCAAACACAAATAAGAACAAAATGCAAATCGTTGGTGCAAATCTTTTTCTCATAAGAACCTCCTTAAATTAAAGTTAAGGGTTAAAATTCTGTAATTTTGATATGCAAAAAAAATGCCAGTCATAATTTATTTTGCTTAATTATTTTTTTATAATGCAGAATTTACACAAGTCAAGTTAAAATAAAATATATTGTATTTATTGCATATAATTTTTGCATATTCAATAAACTGGATTTTCAATGTTTTTTATGGAATTCTGGATTCCGGCTTTCGCCGGAATGACGGGAAATACGGAAATCCGAGTCTGACACACGGGCGTTAAATTCGAACAGATTGAAATTATTGCAGAAAAAAATGCAAAAAAAATCAAATTGGAATCCCGGAAGGAATTACATTGTCAACCGGTTTGAGCCACTGTCAAATCTCCCGCAGTTTTCCGGTGAGGAAGGGTCTCGAAAAAAACGACACTTTTTTGTCTGAACCGGGATTTACAGGATTTGCGGATTGCCGGGATACTCTCTGAAATAATTGCGAATTCAGTAAAATATGATCCAAAAGTCAACAGATTCAAAGTCAAAAGAGGTATCGAAAAAAACGACACATTTTTTTACCCATTATTCTCAAAATTGGAAGGGGTTGCTTATATCATAATTGAATTTATTATAAATTCATGCTGCACTGCCTTAATAATGAGAATATTTCTGTAAAAAAGGGTGTCGAAAAAAACGACACATTTTTCTGTCTGAACCCGGATTCTCAGGATTCAGGGATTACCGGGATAATCCTTAAAAATATTATAAATACAATATCTTATGATTCAAAAATCAATATGTTAAAAGTCAGAAGATGGTGTCGGAAAAAACGACATATTTTTTTATCCGCAGTTCTCAAAATTGGCAGAGGGTTGTCGATATCTTAACTGAATTTATTACAGATTCATACTAATCTGTTTTAATATTAAGAATATTCCCTTAAAAATGGATGTCGGAAAAAACGACACTTCTTTTGTCTGAACCCAGATTTTCAGGATTTATGGATTCTCAGGATTTTAATCTTCAAATACGATTAACTCCTCTTTTGACGGTTTATATCCTTTCCCGTTTCTTCCCTTTCCTGATTCTTGCTCTTGTTTGGGCGGTTTTAAATTCCACAGAGGCATTTTCTCCCTGTTTCAGAATATCCATAATCTCTATTTTTTTAACAATTTGTTATAATTCATTAAAATATTATATTTTGGAAAAAATATATTTCCACAGTTTTTTTGTTTCTGCTTATCAGAATGGCAGATTTTTCCCCAAAAGTCAAAATCTGATTTGAAAATATATCCGGGAGGTTCATTCTGCAATGCCAAAAACCCTTAGGGTTTCATTAGAAAAGTATTTTTCTGAAAACCTTTATGCAATATTGCACTTGACGCAGAACAGAAACCGTTATATCCTGTCTTTTATGATAAAATCCTTCAAAAGCAAAGAAACTGAAAAAATATTCAACAGGTATTTTTCAAAAAAATGCTATAGTGGGTCAAACCGGCTGATAATGTCATCCCTTCCGGGATTCAGCTTTGTTTTTTTCAATTTTTTCTATAATAATTTCAATCCTTACGGATTTTTCCGGCACAGGTGTCGGGCTCAGAACAAAGGATTTGACCCACTATCGTTTTGAATGGACAGATAACAATGCTTATTTTACGGATTTTTCCGGCACAGGTGTCGGGCTCAGAACAAAGGATTTGAACCACTATCGTTTTGAATGGACAGACAACAATGCTTATGAAGTTGAAATTACTGATTACCATTAACATTTTTGGTGACATAAATGAAAGAAAAAAGGGTAGTGGGTCTGCACATACTGACAAAAAATTAACTATTTGATATTATTATATTTTAAAAAATATACTGATTTTTGTCTATACATAATAAATACAAATAGTTATACGATACATCCATGATACTGCTTATACTGATTATAAATAACATATTGATTTATATATTAAAAAAATCAGTATGAGCAGTCCCACTACCGAAAAAAGAATGCCTCCGGTTCATCCGGGCGAAATACTGATGGAAGAATTTCTGAAACCGCTGCATATGAGTCAGAACAGGCTGGCTGTAGAAATCAGTGTCCCGGCAAAGCGCATCGGTGAAATTATACAGGGAAAACGGCGGATAAACGCTGATACTGCTTTGCGTCTGGCCCGTTATTTCAATATGACACCCCAGTACTGGATGGGACTGCAGGCTGATTATAATCTGGATGTGGCTATGGATGAATCAGAAGAAAAAATAAACATGGAAATCAGGCCGATGTCTGTGTCTGTAGTGTAATACCAATTCTCCATTGGTTTTATACCAAATCGCTATTGAATTTATATAATAAAAATATTTTTTTCTGTTTAATTGCAGGAAGTTGCTATTTTTAAAAGCATGTCTTCACTGGCGATTCGGTATTATATAATGAGGAATGCAAACCGGAGGAGTGCAAAAATTAAGCGGAGCGGTTTTTTGCACAGACGAAACAGCGGAAAAACTGACAATACTGTATCAAATCAATGAAGAATTGGTATATAAAAATTATCAGATATACCATTACTCAGAAGATTTGATGGTACAGCCACGAATTGCACGAATGACACGAATTATGGTTTGTGCATTCGTGCAGATTCGTGTTATTCGTGGCTGTTTAACCTATACCGATACTTATATTTATTTACATTTTTATAAACTCTGCTGATGCAGGTTTTTCGAATGCGGTATTTTACAACCGAAATGTTTCAGGTAATGGTATAATTCAGTATTTTTTTGTGATCCGGACGGCATTCGTTTCAGGAATTCCCGGCAGGCAATGAAATCACAAACCTCGCTCCGCAGCTGTCGCCATTTTCCACACGGATATTTCCGCCCAGTACGGTCATCAGGCGTTTTGCCTGCCACAGACCAATACCGCTTCCTTTTGATTTGCTTGTATAAAAAGGTTCAAATATTCTGTCCGGCAGAAGTTCCGGGGAAATTCCCGGACCGTTATCCTCAACAGTTATGATAAGATACTTTTGTTTTTTCAAAATGCGGATATTCACCAAAGTATCCCCTTCCCCTGCCTCAAACGCATTTAACAGAATATTTTCCATCACCCGCATCAGCAGTTCCGGATCAGTTCTGATGATAACTGTATCAGGGCATTCCATCTGTACTGCAAGCCCCTGTAATCTGCGCTCCAGTTTCCGACATTCCTCCTCCAGCATCTTCCGGATTTCAATCTCACGGAAAACCGGGACAATTTCTTTTTTCAGAACAGACATCCGGTTCTGCACCTTTTCCATCCGTTTGAGCGCATCATCAAGAGTTTCCAGCAGATCCTGCTGAAATTCCGGATTGTCCATATTTTCCGTGGCATTGCGGCGAAGCAGGGAAAGCATTGCTGAGGCATTTTTCACATCATGGAGAACAAACGAAGACATGGCATCCCAGGCTTCCTGCTGCCGGTATTTTGCAGATGCTTCAGCCATTCGTGCTGCCAGAATAGCGGAAGCAGCCTGTGTGCAGATGGCGGATAAAAGATCAAAATCATCAGGTCCATAACTTCCGCCTGTAAATTCCGGAGCCAGCCCGACAATCCCAACCATCCGTTCGCCGATAATCATGGGAACAAAGAGAACAGGACTGTTTCGCTGTGAATCTTCTTTTTCGGTATTTTCCGGAAAAATGGACAGTTGCTGCTTTGCTGTTTTGGAATAATAACAGCTATGCTCTTTGAGAAAAGACAGAAAAGGATGTTCCGGTGAAAACCGGTACGGATCTTTTTTCTCCTCTGCAATGCTTTTTTGCAATATCAGATCATAGCCTTTTTCCTCATCTCCCAGCCAGATGAAAATGCCATTGGTATAAAGTGTTTTGACCATTACCTGATGCAGGGCATCCGCAATCTCTGCTTCGCTGATTGCGCCCTGCAGCAGCCGTGAAAAGTACAGCCATTCATCACGGTACTCATATTTGTTGATATAAAAATGGGTGCTGATGAAATATCTGATATTATGCCGCACTTTTCCTGAAACGGCCATCAGGCAGATGAACACAATGCCGGCAACAATCAGAAACCATTGAAAAACAAAAGAGAACGGGAAATTGTATATCTTCATGATCAGGGAAATCAGGCCGATGGCAATCAGCCAGATTCCAAAAATCATGGGCGCGACAGAGGCATAAACCACCTTCCGGGATACAAAAAATTTTCTGTTGAACATACGGTGACGGATGGCGGCATAAAAAATCAGAAGCCATGCAAAAACAAGAATCAGTGCGAGCAGATGAAAATGGCCGGAATTCATACGGTGATAGGTGAAACGGTGCGCGCCTGCCCAGCCAAAGGCTGTGCAAATCAGATAAGAACCCACAGCAAAAAATTTGTATTCCCACCTCTGGGTTGCAGAAAGTTTTCTCCAGAAAATCTCCAACTGCCATGCCATGACCAACATGGACAAAAGCATAAACAGGTTGCTGACAAAAAACAGAACACTTTGGGAATAAAGGATTTCTTCCTGAACAGTGGCAATTGCTGCGGGATCGGAAAAACAGTAAAATGCTCCGGCGGTGAATATCAGCGGTATTTCAGATAAAAGCAGAGATCTGCCCGGTCTGCTCTGACTCTCAGATGCGGATTTCAGGAAAAGGCCGGTTTCAAACCAGATCAGCGCAAACAGGGATTCGGTAATAAATACCATAAAAACAATATGATGTGAAGGAGCATGGGCAAGAAAAAAATATTCTCCGGTCAGAAGCGGAATTGCCACAAGAATCCGCAGCAGAGAAAAGGGAAAAAGGCGTTGATCTGTTTTTTCACAGCAAATCCCCAGTCCGGAAAGCAAAAGAAAAAAAGTGAGAATACAAAAAAAATGGAGCATAGCTGCACCATTGTTAATAATGCGAATTAAGAGTCAGATTCCGATAAGATTTGACAACTTTTTAAAAGTTGCCAAATCTTGTATGAATATATAACAATTGGGTTTTATTGCTTATTAATTTAATGCAATATAGTCAGTTTTTCCGCGTTTTCGCGTGTGCAGAGACAAAAACTGAGGGAAATAAGTAAGTCAGCATAAATTTTCAGGTATGACGTTTTCAGAACGACCGGATTTTTCCGAAAAATCCGGTCTTTTTGAATACCCGAAAACTTTCGGTTGAGTACTTACTGTAATTCCGAAAAAAACGGAAAACAACAGAAAATCCGTCCAAGTTCAAACCACTTTTTCTTCTGTTATTCCAAACCAAAGATATACCATTACTCAGAAGATTTGATGGTACAGCCACGAATTGCACGAATTACATGAATTATGGTTTGTGCATCCGTGCAGATCCGTGTTATTCGCGGCTTTTTAAACTGTACCGATACTAGGTTCTGTTGACATTTCAGATCAGACTGCCGGTCAGGGACTCCGGTCTGAGCCGGAAACATGCCTGAATCCCGTTCCGGGCAGAGTCATGGGAAACCCGCATGGTTCATTCCGGAGAAACCGGTTCCTGCAAATTCAAGATGTTATAGAAATGTCAACAGAACCTAAAACATTTTTATAAACTCTGCTGAGGCAGGCATTTCGAATGCGGTATTTTACAACAGAAATGTTTCAGGTAATGGTATAATTTCCCGGAATCAGAGCGGATACGGAACATGATCTAGTCCCGTGCTTTCCTCCAGCCCAGACATGAGATTCATATTCTGCACAGCCTGGCCTGCCGCGCCTTTTACCAGATTGTCAATGGCCGAGACCAGAATCAGACGTTTTCCGTCCGCTTTGCATCCAATATCACAGTAATTTGTTCCCCGCACATGCAGCGTATTGGGAATCCGGCCCGGTTTGCTGATGCGGACAAATTTTTTGCCTGCATAAAAAGACCGCAGGCATTCCCTGATATTTTCTTCCGTGACACCCGGCATCATATTTGCATACGTTGTGGTGAGCATGCCCCGGCTCATGGGAACCAGATGGGGTACAAAGGTGACAGAAACCGCTTTTCCTGCCTCAATACTCAGCACTTCGTTCATTTCCGGATTATGACGGTGCGCGGCCACCTTGTAGGGTTTGAAGGATTCCGCAACCTCACAGTAAAGAGAGGAAACAGCAGGAGATCTGCCCGCGCCGCTGACTCCGGATTTGGAATCGCAGATAATGGTTTCTGTATCCACCAGACCTGCTTTGACAAGGGGAATCAGGGGCAGCAGCACAGTGGTGGGATAACAGCCCGGATTGCCAATAATATCTGCTTTGCAAATCTGATCCGCATATACCTCGCTCAGGCCATAAACTGCTTTTTCCGACAAATCTTTTGCAGTATGCGGCTGATAAGCTGCCTCATAAATCTGCACATTCCGGAAACGGAAATCCGCAGACAAATCCACCACCTTTTTCCCCTGCTTCACCAGCGCGGGAACAATAGACATGGGCAGTTTATGGGGGAGTGCTGTGAAAATGATGTCGGCTTTCTCACATACCGCATCCGCAGAAAAAGTTTCACAGGGCATATCCACGACTCCGGCCATTGCCGGATAAATATCACTGAAAGGAACTCCCGCATACTGCCGGGAAGTAATCACTGTAAGTTCCACTGCCGGATGCCCCTGCAGTATGCGCACGAGTTCCGCACCTGCATAACCGGTCGCACCCGCAACCCCGACTCTGATCATAAGACCTCCTTTTTATTAATGATAAATGCTGAATAAAAAAATATTTCCGAAAAATTATAAGTGGTTCCAAAAGAATTAGTGCATCATTTCTCCTTAAACTGTGGATAAAGACGTTTGGGTTTTATTCTGGCAAATTTCTGCCGTGCCGTTCCTTCTGTATCCGTAATCATAACGTCCGGGCTGTCCGGGACCGGCTGCCACGGGATTGCGCTTCTCCCCGGTAAGCTGAACAGGCCGTCCATCCATGCAGATTAAAGGCACAGACGGAGTGAAGGGCTGCCGTTAAAGTTCAGGGACATCCTCACAGTGCCTCCAAAATTTTTGAAAAAGAATATAATCACATTCATGAACGTATTCAACAATTTTAGATGAAATGATGCAGCAGCAGTGCATTGTTTCAACTTAAATTGTGGGATTATTCCGGATGGATGCCGGATTGCGCCTGCGCCAATCCGGCCTGCAATTTTAGATGAAACGTTAGGTGATTTACGGAAAAGAATATACCGGAAAAGTATCAAAAGCTTCCAGCTTTTGTCTTTTGCCTGTGAACTGAACCGGGATATTTATTTTCAGAAATCACCTTACAGTAACAGAGGAACTTTTGATACTTATAAGGCGGAAAGCACATATCCTTAACCCCGCCTTTCCGTTAAGAGCATGAGGCAGGTGTGGATTCTGCCAGTAGAGAAAGACCTTCAGCCCGTTTTTTTTGTGATCTTTGTGCCTTCTTTGTGTCCTTTCTGGTTATATCCGGCAGAACAAACCTGACAAAGCATTCTGCGACAGTGCAGACATCATTTTTCCGGATTTTTTCGGTCAGAAATCGGAAACAAAACCGGAATCAGCATCCGGGTTTTCTGCTGATAGGCACGGTATTCATCTCCGAAAACCCGGACAAGATCCCTTTCTTCCCATACTGCTCCCGCAATTATCCACAGACTCCAGAGAATATTGAACAGCAGCCGGTCTGCGCTCAGATTTGGGCATGTCCAGATCATCAGCAGGGTGAAAAAATAAAAAGGATGACGAATCCGTGTGTAAAGGCCGTGAAAGGAAAACGCTGGAGGCAGGGAAGCGCGGGAATTCAGATAATCAGATATTTTTCCGGTTCCAAAGGGATCAAAATATCTCAGACTTGCGGATGCGCAGAAAAATCCCAGAACCGACAGCAGAAACAGCAGGCAGAGTATTCCGTAAACCATGCCACTGGCCTGCGCAAGCATTATATACGATGGCTGCCACAGAATCACAGCGGCCAGCAGCACAATGCCGGATACAAGTGCATAAAATGCAGGGTACGCGTATTCCGGAATGATTTTTCTCATTCTCAAGCGGAAGGACTGTCTTACCATGAGGCTGTGCTGCACAAAAAAAAGCAGGGAAAGTCCTGCATTAAAAAATAGTTTTCCGCTCTCCGTCATCCCCATGTCCACAATCCGGAACGGGCCGAAAAAGAGAAATATGCCGAATAAAAACAGGGAGCCGCCGCCGAAAAGCAGGGCGGTGCAGGAAAGAATTCGGAGCCGGAATGCAGGAATTGTCATATAGAAAATTCTTTTATTTCAATCTGTTGATTTTTATAAAATTTTGTAAGTTCTCATTCCCCTCCTGATAGGGGCAGTGGTATAAAATTCCCGACTGAAACCACTCCCTTTATCCCATCTCAGGAGGGTAATATATAAAATTCAAAGTGGTCATATATTAGTACACTTTTTTCGGTTGACAGGAAAGAGTATTTAGGAAGAGAAAAAGATGGAAAATGACAAAAAATATCATGTTATGACATTTTTTGTCATATCCAATATATTATATAATCATATCGGATATGCACAGATAATGTTTTTCTGCCATTTTTACTGAGTTTTGTCAATTTTTGAATATCCTGATTTTATTGCATAATTTTCAATCAGGATTGCCAAAAGATTGGAAAAAGACCGTCTTTCTTTTTTCTCAATCTTTTTAGCGAGTTGTCTTATGTTTTCAGGCAGTGAGATCGCATATCTTTTATATTTGATACCGCGATCCTCGGTCAACTGGCCGTTTTGGAGTTGTGCTGATTTTTTTGGCATGATTTCAGTCCTTTGAAAAAAAGTTTTAAAAAATCGGAAAAAGTTGTAGGGTTTTTCCGGTCGAAAAACGATAGTAGGTAAGAGAGGGGAATGCAAAAGTCATACCTGCTATATATACCGTTTTTACCGGTATGACTGAGCTTTTGAAGTTGTGCTGATTTTTTTACATGATTTCAATCCTTTGTGAAAAAAAATTAAAAAAATCGAAAAAAGTAGTTCCGGTTTTCCGGTCGAAAACCGTAATATAGTTAAGAGGGAATGCAAAAGTCATACCTGCTATATACCGTTTTTACCGGTATGACTGAGCTTTGAAAATTGTGCTGTTTTTTTAGGCATGATTTCAGTCCTTTGTAAAAAAGTTTTAAAAAACCGGAAAAAGTATGTCGGTTTTTCCGGGTGAGAAGGCTTTATAGGTAAGAGGGGATGCAAAAGTCATACCTGCTATATACCGTTTTTACCGGTATGACTGAGCTTTGAAATTTGTGCTGATTTTTTTGACATGATTTCAGTTCTTTGTGAAAAAGTTTAAAAAAATCGGAAAAAGTTGTATACCTTTTCCGGTTGAAATGGCTTGGTAGATAAGAGGGAACGCAAAAGTCATACCTGCTATATACCGTTTTTATCGGTATGACTGAGCTTTGAAATTTGTGCTGATTTTTTTGACATGATTTCAGTCCTTTGTAAAAAAGTTTTAAAAAACTGGAAAAAATCCTAACATTTTCCGGTTGAGAAGACATAGTAAGTAAGGAGGGAAACGCAAAAGTCGTACCTGCTATATACCGTTTTTATCGGTATCACTGGGCGTTGAAATTTTTGCAGATTTATTTTACATGATTTCAATACTTTGTGAAAAAGTTTAAAAAAATCGGAAAAAATTGTTCCGGTTTTCCGGTTGAAAAACGATAGTAAGTAAGAGGGAATGCAAAAGTCATACCTGCTATATACCGTTTTTATCGGTATGACTGAGCTTTGGAAGTTGTGCTATTTTTTTTGGCATGATTTCAATTCTTTGCAAAAAAGTTTTAAAAAATCGGGAAAAGTTGTTCCGGTTTTCCGATTGAGATTCCATAGTAAGTAAGAACGGTAAATGCAAGATACATACCGCATTTGCCGGTATCACTGATCTTTGAAAATTGTTCTGATTTTTTTGGCATGATTTCAGTCCTTTGAAAAAAAGTTTAAAAAAATCGGAAAAATTACTTCGGTATTTCCGGTTGAGACCGGTAGTATAGGTAAGAGAGTGCAAAAGTCATACCAGATATACCGTTTTTATCGGTATGACTGAGCTTTGGAAGTTGTGCTGATTTTTTTGGCATAATTTCAGTCATTTGTGAAAAAGTTTTAAAAAATCGGAAAAAGTTGTATACCTTTTCCGGTTGAAAACCGTAGTAGATGTAAGAGAGGAATGCAAAAGTCATACCTGCTATATACCGTTTTTACCGGTATGACTGAGCTTTTGAAGTTGTGCTGATTTTTTTGGCATTATTTCAGCCCTTTGTGAAAAAGTTTAAAAAATCGGAAAAAGTTGTAGGGTTTTTCCGTTCGAAAAACGATAGTAGGTAAGAGGGAATGCAAAAGTCATACCTGCTATATACCGTTTTTACCGGTATGACTGAGCTTTGAAGTTGTGCTGATTTTTTTGGCATAATTTCAGTACTTTGAAAAAAAGTTTAAAAAAATCGGAAAAGGTTGTATACCTTTTCCGGTTGAAAAACGATAGTAGGTAAGAGGGAATGCAAAAGTCATACCTGCTATATACCGTTTTTATCGGTATGACTGAGCTTTTGAAGTTGTGCTGATTTTTTTGGCATAATTTCAGTCCTTTGTAAAAAAGTTTAAAAAAATCGGAAAAATTACTTCACCTTTTCCGGTTGAAAAACGATAGTAAGTAAGAGGGAATGCAAAAGTCATACCTGCTATATACCGTTTTTACCGGTATGACTGAGCTTTGAAAATTGTGCTGATTTTTTTGGCATGATTTCAATCCTTTGAAAAAAATTTAAAAAAATCGGAAAAATTAGTAGGGTTTTTCCGGCTGAGAATCCATATATAAGTAAGGAAGGAAAAACTCCCTGTACAGGACAAGTCCTGACACAGGGAGTTTTTTTATTCTCTTTTTTTCTCATCTTCGTTCCATACCGGTATGGAACAGAAAGACAGATGGAAAGGAGGTGAACCCGCATTAACCGGCAGAGTTTCTTTGCATAAGCATAAACGGGCCAGATGAACTGAACGATAACAAACAATATGACACAGGATATTTTTCTGTCAGTATGAAAAGGAGGAAAAATGTTTACACAGGAACAGGTAGGAAATTTGATGAAAAAGAAGCATCTTGCAGAGATGTTTCGCGGGGAACTTCTGCAAGGATTCAATGCGCTGAAGGACATGGAAAACCCAGCCGCCGTGTTCAACGCGGCAATGGCACTCATGATTTATGACATTGAAATGGGGCTGGGAATTTACTCTTCGGATGATCCGGAAGAGGAATTTCCCATATATGACATGGTGGAAAACCTGTGGAGTGAATGTGCGGCCGGGTGTTATTTTTGCGATCCAAAGCAAGAGATGAACGAACCCTTCACCAAGTCCAGTAAGCTGTGCATGAAATGCGCCAAGAAACTCGGTCATTTCCTGACCGCAATCAACGTGGATAAAAAAAAAGTCATGCCCGGCCTGCCGGACGAACCAGCGAAACCCCAAAAGCCGTCCGAGCCTGACGGCAGTTTTTACAACATGCTGGCCCGGATGCGTTTGGGAGAAGAGTTTGACATCGGGCATGATGACGGGAAAACATCGGAGAATTAGGAGGGTATCATGCAGGAGCAGTATTTTAAATCTCAGGCATTCCTCTCACTTGCAGAGGAAAGCAGAGCAACATACCGTTATGCCACAGAGCGGTTTACAAAGTATCTGAAATCTGCTGGTGAGACCGGGGAAATCACAGTGGAAGGAGGTGAACAAATTGGGAATCTGGAAAGAGATTGAAAAAGAGATCGAGACCAATCCCATCGTCAAAGGAACACTTCTTGCGATTATCATACTGTCGCTGATAGTGGTCTTTTTCTTCCTTTAATTTCAATCCTGACCGGACTGAATACTCCGGTCAGGGCATCCGGCATCTGTTTTCTCCTCTGTTTTGCCCGTACAGGGACTGTCCCTGTACGGGTTTTCTTTTGGGCGGTTAAGAATATGGGGACTGAAACAGCAGGGATTTTTATACGCGTGACAAGCCTGTTCGTCAAAAACAGAAAATGTCCGGTTTTGTTCCGGGCGCACTTAAAAGAAAGGAGTATGCAATGGGGGCATTCGTGGATTTCACAGCATTTCGGAAAAAGAACCGGAATAAGGTTATATGGAAAGAAAACAGGGGACAGATTATCTGTTACAAACCCTGAGGGTTTTGGAAACCCTCAGGGTTTTTTTATAACCCTGCGGGTAATTCGGATAAAGCAAAATCAGATAAACTCACTGGAGGAAGATATGAAAAGGATTGTTCTTTTGGCAGCAGTTCTTATTCTGGCACTGGCGGCAATGGCCCGAGCCGAATCAGATGCAGTTTACGGAAATGCGGTCTGCAAATTCCTGAAAAACTGTGACGGAGATACGCTAACCGTGAATATTCCGGACTGGCCTGATATTGTGGGAAAAAAAATCAGCATACGGATATTCGGGATTGACACTCCGGAGCTGAGAGGAACATCGGGCCGGACAAAGGAACTGGCACGGAACGCAAAACGCCTGACGGAAAATCTTTGCAGGAACGCAGTGAAACTGGAACTGCGGAATATTCGGAGGGACAAGTATTTCCGGCTGCTTGCGGAAGTGTATGCAGATGACAAAAATGTGGCTGATATTCTTGTCAAAAACGGACTTGCAAGGCCCTATTACGGGGGAAAGAAAGAGGTGTGGGAGTAAAAAATGAAAAGGTTGTCTGAAATAATCTATGGAGTTATCCATAAGTTATTTGTTTATCTGGATATGAGGTTATGAATAATGGATTTCCTGACAGGAATTTTTCAACTGAACGCATGGCGGCCTTTTTCAGTGAAATTCCTTTTTTGTATCTTTTTTTATTAATTTTTGCAACAGGATAAATTCCTTTCCGCGTCATACTGCCTGCCCGTTTCAGCACAGTTTCAGCATCAGTCGGCTTTGTGCCGTTCCAGTGTTTTTCAGGAATTCCCCGGCATCTTTCAATGGGACTGTATTTGCTGTGATATGGAGTATATAATAATTGCAGATATTTATATGTTTTTCCTGCAAAACTGGCCATGCGGCCGGGAAACAGCGTCCGCACACCGCTGCTTTCAGTACCGTTATCAGCTTTGATTTGTATCAGATCTGCTGAATTTTTTTCTCAATATTCAAATTATTCCGGTATTTTATGAGCGTATAATCAATAAGGTGATTTCTGAAAATAAATATCCCGGTTCAGTTCACAGGCACAGGGCAAAAGCTGGAAGCCTGTGCTGCTTTGGTGGGATATTCTTTTCTGGAAATCATCTAAAATCAACGATTTTGTGTGAACTGCCGAAGCTGATATGCAGTTCACCGCTGTTTTCGTTGAGAATACCGCATGGAATATATTTTTTTCTGTAGCCGAAGTAAAGATATTTAAATCAGGTTCAAAATCAGCCGGAACCTTGTTTTATTTGGTATATTCATTTCAGTAAATAGCCTTATGACTTATTCATCTCCCAATTGCAATATCCGTTTAAGTCTTTCCTCTGTAAAAAAGATGGCGGCCGGTTCGTCCGGCCCTGGGGGAAGGCCACCGCGTCCGGCATGAACCAGGGAACTGGTTCCCTCTCCGGCTGCGGCACGGCAGGGATCATCTGCCAGAGTGATGGGAATGGTAAAACCGGAGGAAATACTGATCAGAGCGCCGCTGATGTCCAAATCCGGGGCTGTGATGCGGATACTTCCCTGCTCCCCGCCCGGTGCTGCGGCCTGGATGATATTGAGACCGGAGCCGGATGCAAATATCTGCCTATCCGCACCTCCCACTTCCAGAGAATCGCCATTGGCAATCACGGCTTTTGCATCAATGAAAATATCGCCTCCGCGCGCGTTTTCCGCTGCCGTGTTGGCCTGAATAAATCCGCCGTCAAAAACCAGCACATCCGCGGGGCCGGAAATTGTGATATTACCTCCGTTGCCCGCTGAACCTTCAACCGAGGTGGTGACAAGGCTGTCACGCAGAATCAGGGTGTCTCCCTGAACAGAGATCGGGCCTCCGTCAGCTTCATTGGATGAGGTGGTAATGCGGCTGCTGTTTTCAGCAACGATTTCATTGGCCTGCACATGGATAGAAGCGGCAGGTACGTTGCCCGTGCTTTCGGCTGTGATGCGAGCGTTCCGGTCAAGGTGCAGGTGCTTTGTGTCAATCTGTATGGAAGCATCAGGAATATCGCGCAGAGCCTCTTCCGCAAGCGTCTGATTCGCAGCAATACTGATTTCCCCACTGTTTTTTACCGTAACCCTGTCTGCTGAAATCTCCACACTGCCCACATAACCAAAGGCGGAATCCTGAACAAGACTGGAAATCCCGGTAAAGGATTCTGAAGCACTGCCGTCAATTAAAAGTTCACCGGCCTTTATGCGGACATTTCCCGCGCTGCCCAAAGAACCGGAATACGCGCTGCTGGTGATCTGGGAACCATTGCTTATTTCCATGAGTTCCTCTGCTGTCATATCCACTGTGCTGGCATTGCCCAAAGAATAAGAACCTGCACAGCTTGAAACAGCCGAGAAATTTTCCATCCTGATCTGCTTTGCCTGAATCATCACACTGCCGGCATTTCCCAGAGAATAAGTGCTGCTTGTGATACCCGCACCGTTAAGCATTTCCAGAAGCCCATCCGCCTTTATATCCACAGTGCCTGCATTGCCTGATGATCCTGTTTCGGCTGAACTCCCAATGCCGGTAAGCAGGTATGAATCCTGACCATCCATCCGGATCTCTCCGGCATGAACTGTCACACTGCCTGCATTGCCTTCAGAAAATGTGGCGCTCTGAATCTGGGCTTCTCTGCGCATTTCAAGTGTGCCGTCTGCGGTCACCTCCACAAAACCCGCATCCCCTGTGGAACCATAATTGGCTGAACTGGCAATGCCGGTAATCTGATCTGCATCCTGTCCATCCATCCGGATCTCTCCGGCATGGACGGTCACACTGCCTGCTCTGCCCTGAGAAAATGTGCTGCTCTGAATCTGCGCTCCGCTGCGCATTTCAAGAAGTCCGTCTGCGCTTACTTCCACAGATCCTGCATCTCCGGATGATCCCCATTCAGCAGAACTCGCAATGCCGGTAAGCTGAAAGGAATCCTGACCCTCCATTCGGATTTCTCCTCCATGGACGGTAACAGTGCCTGCATTGCCTTTGGAAAAGGTGCTGCTCAGAATCTGCGCGCCGCTGAACACCTCAAGGATGCCGTCCGCTGTCACCTCCACCGTGCCCGCATCCCCTGCGGAGCCATAATTGGCTGAACTGGCTATGCCGGTAAACTGTTCAGAATCCTGTCCCTCTATTTTGATTTTTCCGGCATGGACACGCACACTGCCTGCCCTGCCTTCAGAAAATGTGCTGCTTAAAATCTGGGCTCCGCTGATCATTTCCAAAACTCCGTCTGCGGTCACTTCCACCGTGCCCGCATCCCCTGCGGACCCGGAATTGGCTGAACTGGCTATGCCGGTAAAGCGATCTGAATTCTGATCGTCGATTCGGATAGTTCCGGCCTGGATGTTGACACTGCCTGCATTGCCCTGTGAAAATGTGCTGCTTAAAATCTGGGCTCCGCCACACATTTCCAGAAGTCCGTCCGCGGTCACTTGCACCGTGCCAGCATCTCCTGCGGACCCGGAATTGGCAGAACTGGCAATGCCGGTAACCTGACCTTCAATCTGATTATACATTCGGATCGCCCCGGCCTGAATTTTCACATTGCCTGCTTTGCCTGCGGAAGATGTGCTGCTCGAAATGACAGAACCATTGCTCATTTCCAGAAGATTCTTAACTGTGATCTCCACGGTTCCGGCATCGCCTGCTGATCCGGAAGCAGCCAGACTGGAAATGCCGGTAAACTGATCTGAGCCCTGATCATCCATTCTGATCGCCCCGGCCCGTACTGTCACATTTCCCGCGCTGCCGGATGAAAATGTGTCGCTGGAAATATCAGCGCCATTGATCATTTCCAGAATTCCCTCAACCAAGACCTCCACGGTTCCGCCATCACCCTGTGATCCGGAATTGGCGGAAGTGGAAATGCCGGTAAATTCGCCCAATCCCCCTGCATCTATTTTCATCGCCCCGGCCTGAATTTTCACACTGCCCGCGCTGCCTTCGGAGAATGTATTGCTTCTGACAACAGCACCATTGCATATCTCCATAAATCCCTGTGCTGTCACTTCCACAGAGCCTGCATTGCCTGTTCCGGAAAACGCGGAACTGGAAATGCCGGTAAACTGCTCTGAACCCTGACCGTCCATTCGGATTTCTCCGGCATGAATGGTCACATTTCCGGCATGGCCTGCGGAAGAGGTGCTGCTCGAAATTGTTGCCCCGTCAATCATTTCCAGAAGCCCGTCAACCGTGACATCCACAGTTCCGGCATTGCCTGCTGAGCCTGAAGTGGCCAGACTTGAAATTCCGGTAAACAGGTCTGAATTCTGACCACAGATTCGGATTTCCCCGGCATGAACGGTAACACTGCCTGCATTGCCCTGTGAAAATGTATCGCTCGAAATATCAGCCCCGTTGATCATTTCCAGAAGTCCGGCTGTCCTTACCATCACGATGCCTGCATCCCCGGATGATCCGGACTTGGCAGAACTGGAAATACCGGCGGAATATTCCGCATCACTGCTGTCTATCCGGATATTCCCGGCCCGGACTGTCACATTTCCGGCTTTGCCTGCGGAAGATGTGCTGCTCGAAATCTTTGCGCCATTGATCATTTCCAGAAGTCCTTCAACCGTGACATCCACAGTTCCGGCATTGCCTGCGGATTCTGCTTCAGCAGAACTGGCAATACCGGTAAACTCATCTGATCCCTGACCGTCGATTCGGATTGCTCCGGCATGAATTTTCACACTGCCCGCATTGCCCTGGGAAAAGGTATTGCTTGAAATCTCTGCACCATTGATTATTTTCAGAAGTCCTTCAACCGTGACATCCACGGTTCCGGCATCCCCTTCTGATCCGGAATTGGCAGAACTTGCAATGCCGGTAAATTCATCGGATCCATGACCGTTGATTCTGATTTTCCCGGAATGAACTGTCACACTGCCTGCACTGCCCTGAGAAAATGTGCTGCTTAAAATCTGGGCTCCGCTGCTCATTTCCAGAAGTTCATCTGCCCTTATCTCCACGGTTCCGGCATCGCCTGCTGATCCTGAATTGGCAGAAGTGGAAATGCCGGTAAATTCATCGGATCCATGACCGTCTATTCGGATTTCACCGGACTGGATTTTGACACTGCCCGCACTGCCCTGAGAAAAGGTACTGCTCGAAATCTCCGCCCCATTGATCATTTCCAGAAGTCCTTCAACTGTGACATCCACGGTTCCGGCATCCCCTTCTGATCCGGAATTGGCAGAACTTGCAATGCCGGTAAATTCATCGGATCCATGACCGTCGATTCGGATTTCACCGGCCCGGACTGTCACACCGCCTGCACTGCCCTGAGAAAAGGTATTGCTTGAAATCTCAGCGCCATTGATCATTTCCAGAAGTCCGTCTGCCGTCACTTCCACTATGCCTGCATCGCCTCCGGATTCAGGTTCGGCTGAACTGGAAATGCCGGTAAACAGATCAGCCCCCTGACCATCAATTCGGATCACTCCGGCCCGGATTTTCACACTGCCTGCATTGCCTTCTGAAAACGTGCTGCTCAGAATCTGGGCTCCCTTGATCATTTCCAGAAGTCCGTCTGCTGTCACTTCCACAGTGCCCGCATTGCCTGCGGATTCGGGTTCGGCTGAACATGAAATTCCGGTAAGCAGATCAGAACCCTGACCGTCAATTCGGATTTCCCCGGCTTGGATTTTCACACTGCCTGCATTGCCTTCAGAAAATGTTCCGCCTGAAATCTCTGCTCCGTTGCATATCTCAAGAAGCCCGTCTGCTCTGACTTCCACTGTGCCCGCGTCATCAAAAGAACCATACTGGGACTGGTTTAAAATGCCTGTAAGCTGATCATTGCTTCCTTTGAGGATGAGATCATTGGTCTGAATACTTATATTGCCTGCATTTCCTTTAGCATCGGATAAAGCAGCACTCAGAAATATGGAATCCTCTGTTTGCATATTGCCTGCGCGGATATCCAAATTCCCGGAGTTTCCTGCGGACTCGGTATAAACCGCAATTTCCGATCCGTTTTTCAAATGCAGAAAGCCGTCTGCTGTAATTCTTATCCCTCCGGAATCCCCCTCTCCCAATGCACCGCTTTGCACAAACGTCTCCTGTGTGAGGGTCAGATTGCCGTTTATCAGCAGATCAATACCGCCATCTGCATCTTTGCTGCCGGTATTGTTTGCAGCCATGCCTGTGTTTTCTGTTTCAGCCTCGCCCGCCTGAATCAGGATATACCCGCCGCCGTTGCCACTTGCCTCCACTGCTGCTGATTCCAGTGTGAGTTTTCCCTTCATCTCCGTATCTGCTTTACCGGAAACAGGCACTTGCCCGGTCTGTACGCCCATTGCGGTGATGCGGATTTCCCCTCCCTCGGAAACAAGTTCCGCTTTCTGATCCGCTGTCCCGCTTATGCTCACATCCCCGCCGGTAAAAGATACCTTACTTTCCGGAGCAAATTCCAAACGGCTGCCGTTGAGAATAATGCTGGCCGGTTGGGGAGAGAGATAACCGAAGGATTCGGGATTTGCAGCAGTCAGGGTGCTGGCATTGGGGTTTGATGCGCTGAACACATTCCCGTCCGCAAAGCGCAGTTCATCCGCTGTGCTGACGTGGAAGGCTGCGGGAACATCCACCTTTGCATTTGGGCCGAAGACCACACCGGAGGGATTGATGAAGAAAAAATCCGCATGTCCGACTTGGGAGCGCAGAAGTCCGTCAATGGTTGAAATTTCACCGCCTGTGACACGGGAGATGACATTTTCAATGGAATCCGGGCCGGTGAAGGTTGCGCTTTCTCCTGTGAACACAGAGAATTTCTGAAAACTGTGGAAAAGGTTCTGCCCGGCTGTTTTGCCCAGATCATGGGAAATCTGATAATCCGGGCCGTTTAAGGACTGTGCAGGGCCCACCGTGCCGTCTGTGACCACATCGGCAGATGATATGGGGAGAAAAAATGCCCGCACAAGAAAAAACACTGCGGCCAGAACCGGAACTGCAAAAAATTTTTGGAAACTGACGGTCAGCGGCATCATTTTCATACTTTTTCATTCCTCCTGATGGTAGTGGGTCAAATCGGTTGATGAAACAGAATTCAGATTGCCGCAGAGACAGGGCATGCCCTGTCTCTACAGGATTCTGTCTCTGCGGAGACCTTAATCCCGGATTCTGAATCAACGGATTTGACCCACTACCCTCCTGATAGAGAGTTTCTGAAGCAGTCTGTTTCACAGATCTGTCCCCTTTTTTTGTCCCATGATTGAAATCAGACGGTTTTTCTGTCAGTTACTCCTCCTTTCTGTTTTCCGGTTCCCGCAGGCGATCCAGCCTTTCTTTGCCAAAGAAAGGAACCGAAAGATGATCCGGATCAGGGGGGAGTCCGCCCCGGCCTTTGAGGACAAGGGAACTGGGATTTTTGCCGGCTGCGGCACGGCAGGGGTCTTCGGACGGAGTGACCGGTGCGGCAAATCCGGAGGAGATATTTATCAGGGACCCGCTGATGTTCAGATTCGGTGCAGTGATGTTTATGGTTCCCTGCTCTCCGCCCGGTGCGGCTGCCTGAATGATATTTTGTCCGGAACCGGGTTCAAAAATCTGACGTTCGGTTCCGCCGACTTCCAGAGAATCATTGTTGGCTATCACTGTTTTTGCATCAATGAAAATATCCCCGCCCCGTGCGTTTTCGGCTGCGGTGTTGGCCTGGATGAATCCGCCGTCAAAAACCAGCACATCCGCAGGGCCGGAAGTCATTCCGGAAACAGTGATATTTCCGCCGTTCCCGGCTTCCCCTTCCACAGAGGTGGTGATAAGTCCGTCCCGGAGAATCAGGGTTTCTCCCTGAATGGAAATGGGGCCGCCGTCTGCTTCGTTGGATGAGGTAGTGATGCGGCTGCTGTTTTCAATGAAAAGATCGCCGGTCTGAATATGAATGGAAGCCGCCGGGACATTGCCGGTGCTTTCGGCGGTGATGCGGGAGTTCCGGTCAAGGTGAAGGCTGTCTGTATCAATATGTATTGAGGAATCCGGAATATCGGTCAGACGGTCTCCCCAAAGGGTCTGGTTTGCGGCAATGCTGATTTCTCCGCCGTTCTTTACTGTAACAGTGCCTGCTGAAATATCCACATTTCCCACATGACCCAATGCCAATTCCCCGACAAGACTTGAAATACCGGTGAAAGATTCGGAATCACTGCCGTCAATGATGATCTCCCCGGCCTTTATGATGACGTTTCCTGCGTTGCCGAAAGATAAGGCATAGGCACTGCTTGTAATCTGAGCACCGTTGACCATCTCCAGAAGACTATCTACGGTTATATTTACCGTACCGGCATTGCCGAAAGAATATGAACCGGCAGCGCTTGAAATATAGGAGACCCCTTCCATCCTGATCCGATTTGCATGAACAATGACACTTCCGGCTTTTCCCTGTGAAACTGTGTTGCTTGAAATCCCAGCACCGTTACTCATCTCCAGCAATCCGTTCACCGTCACATCCACAGAACCGCCATTCCCTGACCCTGAATTGGCCTCACTGGCAATACCTGTACCATATTCTGATCCCTGATCATCCATTCTGAGTTCTCCGGCTCTGATTGTGACACTTCCGGCATCGCCCTCTGAAAATGTGGAACTTGAAATCGCAGCACCGTTGAGAATCTCCAGTAATCCGTTTACCGTCACATCCACAGAACTGGCATCTCCGCATGATTCCAGATCGGCATTACTGAAAATACCTGCAGCATGTTCTGCTCCTTGGGAATCCATTCTGAGTTCTCCGGCTCTGATCGTGACATTTCCGGCATTGCCCTCTGAAAATGTAGAGCTTGAAATCTGAGAAAGGTTGAGCATCTCCAGCAGTCCAGTCACCGTCACATCCACAGAACTGCCATTCCCTGACCCTGAATAAGCATCACTGGCAATACCTGTACCATATTCTGATCCCTGACCATCCATTCTGAGTTCTCCGGTTCTGATCGTGACACTTCCGGCATTGCCATCTGAAAATGTGCCGCTTGAGATCCGAGAAAGGTTGAGCATCTCCAGCCGTCCCGTCACCGTCACATCCACGGAACCGGCATATCCGTATGAACCTGATCCGGCATCACTGGCAATGCCTGTAGCAGATTCTGATCCCTGACCATCCATTCTGAGTTCTCCGGTTCTGATCGTGACACTTCCGGCATTGCCATCTGAAAATGTGCCGCTTGAGATCCGAGAAAGGTTGAGCATCTCCAGCCGTCCCGTCACCGTCACATCCACAGAACCGCCATTCCCTGACCCTGAATAAGCATCACTGGCAATGCCTGTAACATATTCTGATTCCTGAGAATCCATTCTGAGTTCTCCGGCTTTGATCGTTACGTTTCCAGCATTGCCATCTGAAAGTGTGCCGCTTGAAATCCGAGAAAGGTTGAGCATCTCCATCAGTCCGCTCACCGTCACATCCACAGAACCGCCATTCCCTGATCCTGAATAAGCATCACTGGCAATACCTGTACCATATTCTGATCCCTGACCATCCATTCTGAGTTCTCCGGTTCTGATCGTTACACTTCCGGCATTGCCATCTGAAAATGTGCCGCTTGAAATCCGAGAAAGGTTGAGCATCTCCAGCCGTCCCGTCACCGTCACATCCACAGAACCGGCATCTCCGACTGAGCCTGACTCGGCCTGACTGAGAATGCCTGTAACATTGCCTGATCCCTGACCATCCATTCTGAGTTCTCCGGCTCTGATCGTGACGCTTCCGGCATCGCCCTCTGAAAATGTGCCGCTTCCGATACTTGCACCGTTGAGCATCTCCAGCAGTCCGATCACCGTCACCTCCACAAAACCGGCATTGCCTGAGGAACCGGGCTGTGTCTGATTTATAATTCCTGCAATCTGATCGTTGCTTCCCCTGATTGAGAGTTCATCCGTCTGAATATGTATATTGCCTGCATTTCCTGTTGCGCCAGACTGGGCTAAATTCGCGATGGAAGAACCTTCTTCTATCTGAATATTGCCTGCAATGATAATCAGATTTCCGGTGTTGCCGTCAGCATTGGTTTTGCCGGAAATATCAGAACCGTTGTCCAGACGGAGAGTTCCGTCTGCGGAAACTGTTATCTCTC
>JBFXEJ010000052.1:0-17479 GCA_050180235.1 Desulfococcaceae bacterium | reverse complement strand
TCCGGAATCTCCTTTATCCGAAGCGATGCTTACCACATGGCTGCCCTGATTTATTGAAATATTTCCGTTAATGAACAGTCCAATACCTTCATCGGGGCTTTGACTGCCGGTATTGACTGCCCCAATTATTACGTCCGTAATTTCAGCTTCTCCGGCCTGAATCAGGATATGTCCCCCGCCATTTCCGACAGAACCCACAAATGCCGATTCAAGGCTTACGGTTCCTTTCATGTCCGTTTCAGCCTTTCCGGAAACAGGCACTTCCCCACTCTGTCCGCCCATTGCGGTGATCCGGATTTCCCCTCCCTCGGAAACAAGTTCCGCTTTCTGATCGGCTGTCCCGGTCAGACTCACATCCCCGGCAGTCAGAGAAATCTGACTCTCCGGCCTGAATTCCAGACGGCTGCCGTTGAGAATAATGCTGGCCGGTTGAGGGGAGAGAAACCCGAAGGATTCCGGCTGCGCCGCAGTCAGGGTGCTGGCATTGGGATTTATTGCGCTGAACACATTCCCGTCTGCAAAGCGCAGTTCATCCGCGGTGCTGACATGAAAAGCTGCCGGAACGTCCACTTTTGCATTGGGGCCGAAGACCACACCGGTGGGATTGATGAAGAAGAAATCCGCAGTTCCGATTTGAGATCGCAGCAGTCCGTCAATGGTGGAAATTTCCCCGCCTGTCACACGGCTTATCACATTTTCAATGGAATCCGGGCCGGTGAAGGTTGCGCTTTCTCCTGTGAACACAGAGAATTTCTGAAAACTGTGGAAAAGATTCTGCCCGGCTGTTTTTCCCATATCATGGGAAATCTGAAAATCCGGGCCGTTTAAGGATTGTGCAGGGCCCACTGTGCCGTCTGTCACCACATCGGCTGTGAGCATGTGGGAAAAAGGGAGAAGAAACAGGAACAGCAGGAATAAAATACGGAAGACAGGGACGGTGTTTCGGGGGATGCGGCATATATTCATCAGACTGCCTCCTTGCGGCTCTGCTCCGGGTTTCCGCAGAGGAAACACAGATACAAAGCCTTTGATTAAAAAAGATTGACCGGATTCTGCCGGGCCGGAAAGCATGAAACCGGTGACAGAAAACGGATCATTTCTTTTTCTGCATCTCTGAAAAAATCTTGATTAATATGGAGATACAGATAAATGAACCCATCAGAATTTTATATTTATAAAGGCTGATCATGTCCCATAACAAAAACCGGTTGAATATATTACTAAAATCAGGAAGGTTATCACTCAATATTGATTGATAAACCAGATTCGGAGACAATGAAACCGACCTGATCACTGAATGGAAAAAGGATTTGTAGTATGAAAAATGATTTGCCTGTGAACAGCAACTGACCTGTACAAAACCTTTCTGTGTTGGTATCGTACCGGACACCCTGTTTATCTTACACTTATTGGCATCATTGAATTCTCCGCTTATCCAGATGATTTTTTCATTGGGATCATAGTGTGCTTCCCCGGATGTAATACCGAAACCATAAAAATCCAACTCATCCGGATCATTCAGATTTTCGGAAGATATTTTTATCAATTTATCCAAATCCCTTTTGGGTATCCTTTTCTCATTGCTTATCCGGATGAGGATATAGGGATATTCAAACCATTCTTTGGAACTTTTCAACTGGAATGCGTAATCATAATGCTGTTCAGGAACATTTGTCTTTTTTCTCATTTCAGCGCTCTGGGCATTCACATTCTTTTCATATTCCCTGACAACATCACCGGGAATTTGAACCCACCCTTCATAAACTGAAAATGCAAAGCCGTCTGCCTGAAAGGATTCGGGTTCTGAACTTACGGTTTCAAGATAGGATGCCGGTTTTTTCTCCCACATTCCCAGGTTTTGCTTTTTCGCCTGTTTTTCATAATTTTCCCATTTTATGCAAAGGTCATACCCGCATTTGCCGAAAGCCGCATAGCCTTTTTGAATCATATCTTCATTCAGGCATATATCTTTTATATAGACAAAGCCGGAATAACGGCTTTCACTCTCTTTATTTTCAATGTAAACAGTAAGCTGCTTATTCAAAACCGTATCTGATATATACTGATTCACCTCTTTGCCGAACTTATCGTTTATACCGGGAGTCTTTACTGCTGCCAGTTTAACGCCGAGATTCTTACTGCCTGATTTGATTATAATAAAATTTTCGGCAGTTACTTTTATGGCTTTTCCCTGCATTTCCGAAAATGAAAATGCTTTGCCGGCCGGTATGATCTGAAAAACCAGAATAATAAGAAACAGAAAGCGGTTCATGTTTCCTCCTTTATGGTAAACAGGGTGAAAAGTTCTTGTCTTATGGGTGACACTTTTGTTCATGGAAACAAAATATTGCCGTAAACTGCTGCAATATATCGTAATATCAAGCATAAGCTGCCTCCTTCCGGCAATGGCGCTTAAAATACGAATTAAGGTTCAAAAAATCCGGGATCAGTAAAAACAGGATATTATAAGTGCGTTTCCATATATTTTCAGACATAAATTTTCCGAAAAACCGGATTTTTCGGAAAAATCCGGTTTTTTTTAATATAACTCAAGTTGCTACCTATGGAAAAATTCAATAATATCAGGCAGCGAATTTTAGGCAAAATTACCGTCTTTTTTATAACATCCTGTTTATATGATGTTTATAATTTTATAGGTAGCAACTTGGGTTAATATACGAAAATTTTCGGTCATGAAAATCATATAAGTTCATGCCTGTCAGGGACAAAGGAGGCCATGATGCGTCTTTCCTGTTGATTTATCCGGATTTTCAGGCCATTCTTCCTGTTTCCTGTCCGGTTCCCGCAGCCGATCCAGCCTTTCTTTGCCAAAAAAAGGAACCGAAAGATGATCCGGATCAGGGGGGAGTCCGCCCCGGCCTTTGAGGACAAGGGAACTGGGATTCTGACCGGCTGCTGCCCGGCAGGGGTCTTCGGACGGAGTGACCGGTGCGGCAAATCCGGAGGAGATATTTATCAGGGATCCGCTGATGTTCAGATTCGGTGCAGTGATGTTTATGGTTCCCTGCTCTCCGCCCGGTGCAGCGGCCTGGATGATGTTGCGTCCGGAACCGGGTTCAAAGGTCTGCCGTTCTGTACCGCCGACTTCCAGGGAATCGTTATTGGCTATTACGGCTTTGGCATCAATGAAAATATCCCCGCCCCGTGCATTTTCGGCTGCGGTGTTGGCCTGGATGAATCCGCCGTCAAAAACCAGCACATCCGCAGGTCCGGAAATCATTCCGGAAACAGTTATATTTCCGCCGTTCCCGGCTTCCCCTTCCACCGAGGTGGTGATAAGACCGTCCCGGAGAATCAGGGTTTCTCCCTGAATGGAAATGGGGCCGCCGTCTGCTTCTCTGGCGGATGTGGTGATGCGGCTGCTGTTTTCAATGAAGAGATCGCCGGTCTGAATATGGATTGCAGCAGCCGGGACGTTGCCGGTGCTTTCGGCGGTGATGCGGGCGTTCCGGTCAAGGTACAGTTGGCCGGTATCTATGCGGATTGAGGTTTGGGGAATATCGGACAGGTTTTCTTCCGGAAGGGTCTGATTGGCTGCAATGCTGATCTGTCCGCCGTTCAAAACCGTTACTGCATCCGCAGTTATAGAGATTTCTCCCGCATATCCGCCTGCGTATTCATCGGCAAAGCCTGCAATGCCGGTAAATTTCCCCGAATCTTTGCTGTCAATCATCAGTTCACCGGCAACGATCTTCACCTCTCCGGCATTTCCTACAGCACGGGTATTGCCCGAAATTATCCCCCCGTCAAGAACTTCCAGAAGATTGTCAACAGTAATATCCACCGTACCCGCATTGCCGGAAGAAAAACGGGCGGCAGAACCGGCAATGCCTGTTGCATAATCCTGAAAACCCTGACCGTCTATTTTCAGGTCTCCTGCATGAATGATTACCTCACCGGCATTGCCCTGGGCACCGGTGTTGCTCGATATGAATGCTCCGCTGAGAATTTCCATGACATTATCAACCGTGATATTCACAGTGCCCCCGTGGCCCTGGGCACCGGAAATACTTGAAATCACTGCTCCGTTCAGCATCTCAAAATGATTTCCGACCGTGATATCCACCGTGCCTGCATTGCCTGAACCAAATGAATCACTTGAAATACTGGCAGACTGTTTTTCAGCACCTCCGTCAATTTTCAGATTTCCCGCATGAATGGTCACTCTTCCCCCATCTCCGTCATGAGTTGCGTTCGAAATAGCTGCACCATTGAGAATCTCCAGAAGGCTGGAGACTGTGATATTCAACGTGCCAGCGTTACCGGAACCGAATGCATTGCTATGAATGCCTGTCATGTCATCAGAACCCTGGCCATCAATTTTTAACTCGCAGGTCTGAATATTCACATTACCTGCATTGCCCTGGGCAAAGGTGTCGGTCCAAATCCCTGCTCCGTTTTTCATTTCCAGAAGGCTGCCGACTGTAATATTTATCGTGCCCGCATTGCCCTGAGCGGCAGAGAAACTCGAAATTACTGCTCTGTTTTTCATTTCCAGAAGGTTACGGACTGTAATATCCACCGTGCCTGCATTGCCGGAGCTGCCTGTATGGCAGGAAATGCCTGTTAATTGACTCTCATTACCCCGGCCATCAATTCTCAGATTACCCGCATGAATTTTCACACCGCCTGCATTTCCCTCACCAAAGGTGTCGCTTGAAATCTGGGCTCCATTGATCAGTTCCAGAAGGTTTGTGACTGTGATATCCAAAGTGCCGGCATTGCCGGAACCAGAATTGGTGCTGCTGGAAATTTGTGTAAACTGACTGTCAGAACCCTGATTATCAATTTTCAGATTTCCCGCCTGAATTTTCACACTGCCTGCATGTCCCTCTCCAGAGGTGTCGCTTGAAATCCGGGCTCCGTTGATCAGTTCCAGAAGGTTTGTGACTGTGATATCCAAAGTGCCGGCATTTCCGGAACCAAAATAGGCTCTGCTGGAAATGCCTGTTAATTGGCTCTCATTACCCCGGCCATCAATTCTCAGATTTCCCGCCTGAATTTTCACACTGCCTGCATTTCCCTCACCAAAGGTGTCACTCAAAATCTTTGCCCCGTTGATCAGTTCCAGAAGGTTAGTGACTGTGATATCCACAGTGCCTGCATTGCCGGAAACAGAATAGGTTCTGCTGGAAATGCCTGTTAATTGACTTTCATCACCCCGGCCATCAATTCTCAGATTTCCCGCCTGAATTTTCACACTGCCTGCATTGCCATCTGAAAATGTGGAACTTGAAATCATTGCTCCGTTTAGCACTTCCAGAAGGCCGTCCGTGGTCACATCCACAGAGCCTGCGTCCCCCACTGATCCTGAGTAAGTATCGCTGAAAATTCCTGTAAACTGACCCTCAGCACCCTGATCATCAATTTTCAGATTTCCCGCCTGAATTTTCACACTGCCTGCATTTCCCTCACCAAAGGTATCACTCGAAATCTTTGCCCCGTTGATCAGTTCCAGAAGGTTTGTGACTGTGATATCCAACGTACCCGCATTGCCGGAACCAGAATAGGTGCTGCTGGAAATTCGTGTAAACTGACTGTCAGAATCCTGATTATCAATTTTCAGATTTCCCGCCTGAATTTTCACACCGCCTGCATTGCCCTCTGAAAATGTGGAACTTGAAATCATTGCTCCGTTAAGCACTTCCAGAAGGCCGTCCGTGGTCACTTCCACAGTGCCCGCATTGCCTGCGGATTCGGGTTCGGCTGAACATGAAATTCCGGTAAGCAGATCAGAACCCTGACCGTCAATTCGGATTTCCCCGGCTTGGATTTTCACACTGCCTGCATTGCCTTCAGAAAATGTTCCGCCTGAAATCTCTGCACCATTGCATATCTCCAGAAGTCCGTCTGCTGTGATCTCCACTGTGCCCGCGTTACCGAAAGAACCATACTGGGACTGGTTTAAAATGCCTGTAAGCTGCTCGTTGTTTCCTTTGATTATGAGATCATTGGTTTGAACAGTTATATTGCCTGCATTTCCTTTAGCACCGGATAAAGCAGCACTCAGAAATATGGAATCCTCTGTCTGAATATTGCCCGCGCTGATATTCAAATCCCCTGAGTTTCCCTCAGCCTGCGTATAGACCGCAATTTCCGAGCCATCTTCCAAATGCAGAAAGCCGTCTGCTGAGATTCTCACTCCTCCGGAATCCCCCTCTCCCAATGCACCGCTTTGTATAAACGTCTCCTGCGTGAGGGTCAGATTGCCGTTTACCAGCAAATCGATACCGCCCTCAGCATTTCTGCTGCCGGTATTGTTTGCGGCTATGCCTGTGTTCTCTGTTTCAGCTTCCCCGGCCTGAATCAGAATATGACCGCCGCCGTTGCCGCCTGCCTCCACTGCTGCTGACTCCAGTGTGAGTTTTCCCTTCATCTCCGTATCTGCTTTCCCGGAAACCGGCACTTGCCCGGTCTGCACACCCATTGCGGTGATTCGGATTTCGCCTGCTTCGGAAATCAGTTCTGCTTTCTGTTCTGTTGTCCCGGTCAGGCTCACATCTCCGCCGGTCAGTGAAACCTTACTTTCCGGGGCAAATTCCAGCCGACTCCCATTCAGGACTATGCTGGCCGGTTGCGGAGAGAGATAACCGAAGGATTCCGGCTGTGCAGCAGTCAAAGTGCTGGTATTCGGATTTGTGGCGCTGAACACATTCCCGTCCGCAAAGCGCAGTTCATCTGCTGTGCTGACGTGAAAGGCTGCGGGAACATCCACCTGTGCATTGGGGCCGAATACCACACCGGAGGGATTTATGAAAAAGAAATCCGCAGTTCCGATTTGAGATCGCAGCAGTCCGTCAATGCTGGAGATTTCCCCGCCTGTGACACGGGAGATGACATTCTCAATGGAATCCGGGCCGGTGAAGGTTGCGCTTTGCCCGTTTGAGACGGAAAACTGCTGAAAACTGTGGAAAAGATTCTGCCCGGCTGTTTTTCCCAGATCATGGGAAATCTGATAATCCGGGCCGTTTAGGGACTGTGCAGGGCCCACCGTGCCGTCTGTGACAACATCAGCCTGAATACTCACCGGCAGCAACAGCCAGCTCAATAACATCAGAAAATATTTTGTTTTCATGGCCAGTTCCCCCAACAATAATGAAAGGAATCAGTAAGCAGTATTTTCGGAAACTTCGGAAGTCTGTTTTGTTTTCACAGCCAGTTTCCTATCAGAATAAAAGGAGACCAGTAAAAAGGATGCCGGAACTCTTTTTTCTGCATCAGAGAAATCTGCGTGCGGCGCAGGGCTTCGGCTTTGCTGACACCCGGCTCTTTTATATGGGTATAAAACGCGGGCAGCATTTCCTGAGCCGCGAGATCCGAAACAGGCCACAGAGAGCCGAGAGCGCTCCGTGCGCCGGATTTCAGCACCACCCCGGCCAGTCCCAAAGGCGAACGCTCATCCCCTTCGGCAGTCTGACAAGCGCTCATGATAATCAGTTCCACAGGGGTGTCCGCAAGCTGCTTGGGTTTGATCATGGCCTCCAGTGTGTTCATGTCCAGCCGTCTGTCATAGGTCATAATGAAATTCTGGTCAGGTTTGCCGCCGAAATATCCGTGAGACGCGATATGCACCACATGGAAGGACTGAACGCTAATTTCCCGTGCAAAACGTTCCAGTTGAAAATTTTCATTCAGAAGCACGGTTCCATGCAACTGACCCGAAATCTGACGGATTTCCGCATCCACTCCGGGCAGGGCCAGTCTCTGCCGGATTTTCCGGATGAGTTCCGGATTTTCTTTGGCAGACCGGGGCAGGGGTTCCGTGCCTTCAAAAGGCTCCACTTCCACAGATATTCCACGTATTCCCAAATCCCGTGCACTCTCCGGGCTGCGGGTCATGGCCTGCCAGAAATTTTCCGGAAGATCAAAAATCACAGGTCCCGGATCACTCATCCCGGCCATAAGAGAAAGCATTTCCCCTCTGACCAGGGGCGCAGGATCCAGCAGACTCATGCCCGGAGCTGTGACAATGGCAAAACGTTCTGCCATAAATCTTTTTCCGTCCCACAGGGCAGCAGCCGGAAACATGCGGAAAACCCCGTCAGGCACAAACACCAAGGTATCCACCTTATGTTCTTCCAGCAGGGAAGCCACAGGCCCGAAGAGCCAAGCATAAACCTCTTCCCCTGTTTTTTCAAAAGCCTGACGGCTCCGCAGTTGGGCGGTCAGCAGACGGACAGTCTGCTCCAGGGTTTCCTGTTTCACTGCTGTGCTTTTCTGCCATAACTGCCCGCCCATATCCAGCAGCAGTTCCAGCCGGTCAGGAAGAATGATGGGATAAATTACCGCAGTGGAAGGCGAAAGGTCTTCAATCCCCCGTGTCAGCGCTGCAACGCAGGGATCACGGAAATAATCGGTCAGTTCCGCTTTCTTGATGCGCTCCACCGACTGCCGGGCTTCCCGGAGCAGAGTCTGACGCCTTCCCTCTCCGGTTTCTTTTGCAGCAGAGAGAAGAAGCATATCAGCCAGCCCCAGATAAATGGGGGACAGGGTTTCTGTGAAGGAAGATCGGCCATCCTGATATGTGATGGGAATATCCTGACGGATGGCCTCAATATGATACACAGCCCGGCGGCAGGCGGCCACTGCCCTTTCCATGTCCCCCTGTGCCCGCAGCAGCCGTGCCCGTTGCCATTCCCAAAGAAGCAGCAGATCATGGGCATCAGAAGATCGCGCGGTTTCCAGTGCCTGAGCAGTCAGGTTCATGGCTTCCCGGTATTGGCCGGTTTTCTCATACAGACCGCCCATCCGTCCGGCACACTGGGACAACTGAAGACTGGTTCCATGTGCTCCGGCAAGGGACATGGCCTCTTTCAGACAGTCAAAGGCAAAACGGATCCCGGATTCCCCTGTTTCCCTGCGCCCGGCTTCGGATGCAATTCCCAGAAGCAGGTCAGTCCGTTCACCGGAAGATGCAGCCTTTGCAGCGGCTTTCCGGGCAATCCCAAGCTGGGCCATTGCCCTTGTGTCATCCGAAAGAATGCGGGCCATGTTCCTGCGGATACCGGCCTCCAGTCCCGGATCGCCTGTCTGTGCCGCATACTGCAGGGCTTCCTCATAAAGAAGCCAGGCCTCTTCGCTCCGGTTCTGACTGAAAAGCACGGTTCCCAGACGGTTGGCACAGGATGCGGTCAGAACCGGCTGATCCAGAGATTTGGCTTCCGCGAGTGCCGTGCGCAGAAGCGAGTCGGCCAGAGCAGCTTCCCCCTGCAGAAAATGAAGGTATCCGAGAGACTGGGCCGCAATCGCGGCAGCCAGGGGCTGATCTGCGGACTTTGCGTTTTCAAGGGCCGCATGGAAATCATTCATGGCCTCTCCCAAATGCCCCAGTGCCTGATATGCCCCGCCCCTTTTAATGAGCAGAATGCTCTGATCCTGCTCCCCGGCATGGGCCAGTTGCTGATCCAGTTCTGTAATAGCGGACGGTTCATCCGCAGTCTTTTGATCTGCAAGTCCGGGGAATGGGCGCAGGCTCATGAAAAGCAGAGAAATCAATATCCATATTTTGCTATGCTGTCTGAATATATTATACACGATCCCTCCTCAAATAAATGGTTTAAACTTTTTATTTAAACAATTTTAGTATATTATAAATGAATCAGATTCACTGTGAATTTCAGTTTTCCCACAGGTTTTTTCTGCCCGGAACACAGGAAACACGCATAATCGGCATAGCGGTATGACCTGTCATGCACAATTTTTTTTCGGAATGTCCTTTTCGGACAGACATTTATGAAATTAAATTTTTAATATAATATTAAATTATTATCTTATTAAAAATTATTGCGGAAAAAATTAAGCCGATTTTATATTATATTATAAATTGCACTCATCTGTCAAATGCTGAATAAAAAAATTGATCCTATACTAACAAAAACTGTATCCCTCAGTCTGTTTTTCACAGAACAGGAGAGTCGGATCTTAGCCCCCAAAAATAATTTATGAACAAAATTCAGCATAATTTTCTGTCTCCCCTGTTTTTATGTTGAAATTATTTTCTGAAATCTTTACACTGATACCTGCATAATATCGTTTATCTGTTTTTTGGATTCTGATTTTTCAGAAAATAACAGGTTCAACCCAATTCCCGGTCTGAGAGGGAGTTTGATATATAAAAAAGGGGATTTTCCATGATAGCCAAATGTGAGAAATGCCAGACGGCCTTTAATATCCAGGACAGCCTTATAAAGGAAAGCGGTACAAAATTCAGGTGTTCGGGCTGCGGTCATGTGTTTAAGGTATATCCGCCCGGATCGGCTGAACCGGAGCAGCAGCCGGTCATTCCGGAATCTGCCGCGGCAGAGAAACCCCGGACTGAAAGACCGCGAATCATGCCGGAATCAGCCGCGGAAGAAAAACCACAGTCAAAAGTGCAGCAGATTAATCCGAAATCTGCCGCAGAAGAGAAAGTCCTGCCCCCAAAAAAGCCGGTCATTCCGGAATCTTCTGATGAAGAGGAAGCCCGGCCTGAAAAGCCGCGGGTTTCCCCTGATGACACCATGACAATGGTGGATTTTTCCGAAGATGTTTTTGAGAAAAAAGATGAAAAAATACCCCGTTACATCGAAGTCGGCAGTATCGGAGAAGGGGGAATGGGCGAGGTCAAACTTGCCAAAGACACACAACTGCTGCGCAAGGTTGCTCTCAAAAGTCTGAAAAAAGAGGCAGCATCTGCCGCGACCCTGAGTTATTTCTTCCGCGAAGCTCAGATCACAGCCCAGTTGGATCATCCCAATATTGTTCCGCTTTACACAGTCAAGGAAGCTGCCCCCAATGAACCGGCCGTGTCCTTTGTCATGAAATATATCAAAGGCCAGACCCTGACTGACATTATCACCAAAGCACGGAATGTTTACAAGGAAAATCCCAAAGCCCAACTGCCGGAGGATCTGAATCTCAACTCCCGGCTGGGATATTTTCTCAAGGCATGTGAGGGAATGATTTATGCCCACCGCAAAGAGGTAATCCACCGGGATCTCAAACCTTCCAATATCATGATCGGTGATTTCGGCGAAGTCTATGTCATGGACTGGGGCATTGCCAAAATGATCAAGGAGATTCCTGAAACCCTTTACGGCATTCAGAAAGTGGCTGCACGGAAATCGGAAATGTATCTGGGCGGCACAGAAGTGGGCAGCGTTGTGGGAACTCCGGGATATATTTCGCCGGAACAGGTAAAGGGACTGCCTGAGGTGGGCACTGCCAGTGATCTTTTTTCAATGGGTGTAATTCTGTATGAACTGGTAACACTGAAACCCGCGCGTCCCGGAGATATGGCAAAAAAACTGGAATGGGCCAATACAGGAACCATAAACCAGATGGTGCATATGGTTCCGGAGAAAAAAATTCCCGAAGAACTCAAGGCCATTATCCGGAAAGCCACAAATCCTGACCCGAACCGCCGGTATCTGAGTGTAAATATTCTGGCAGAGGATGTGCGCAGATTTCTCCGCGGGGATGAAGTGACGGTGATGCCGGACAATATTCCCAGGCGCATGTGGCGGTTCATCAACAAACACCGTCATGCCACAGCCATTCTGGTGCTTTCCTTTCTTCTGATTTCCTCGGCTGTCACCACTGCCACACTTATCCGTGAACGCTCTGCCATGAAAAAGGCACAGGATCGGGAAAAGAAGCTGACCCATCTGCTGACAAAAGTGGCTTCCCAGGCCCATTATATTGACAGCCGTTTTATCCGTCTCGAAGGTCTGCTGCTCAATCTGGCCAACAATGCCATGCACCTGATCCAGAATCCCCAGGCAGGCAATGAACGGTTTTACTGGATTTCGGATTTCAAAAATCCTGCAAAGGCACCGAGGGATCTGGCCATGTCTCCGCTTTACCGTCTGCCTGTCAGCATTGATTATCCTGTGGTGAAAACTGTCACCGGTGTCAATACAGAAGATATTATTCCTTTGATGAACCGTCTGGCTCCGCTTCGGCATCATTTCAAAAAACTGCTGCTGGACAGCCGCAACAGTTTCAGCCCGATTACGGATGAAGAGGCCCGGAGACTGCTGACCATTCACGGTCTGCCTGTAAGCTGGGCCTATATCGGACTCGAGGCGGGTGTCATGTATTCTTATCCCGGAAAATCCACCTACAAGGATGATTATGATCCGAGACAGCGCCCCTGGTACAGTCTGGGTGCGCACAAAAATGCCGTATATTGGGGCAATCCCTATATTGACATCAACGGACTGGGCATGGTGCTGCCCTGCGTGACTTCCCTGTATGACAAAGACGGAAATTTTTACGGAGTCGCGGGCCTGGATGTGACCTACGGCAATATTATTCAGGACAGTCTTACACGCGCGGGGGCTGTAGGTGTTGTGGAAAGCTTTCTCCTCAATGAAAAAGCCGAGGTGGTGATCAGTTCCAGCCAGCTTGGATTGGACATCCCTGTAAATTCAAAGGATGGAGCCCTACAGTTGGAGAAGTTTCCGGTGCAGGCTGTGGTGGACAAAATCCGGAGAAAGGAATCAGGATTTGCGGAAGTGACACGGGACAATGAATCCCGCATCATTTTTTTCCATGAGATTCCCTCTCTGAACTGGTATTATCTGGAAGATGTGAAAAAATTGGCCATTCTGGGAGCGGAGGAGGAATGATGGTCAGTACCGGGCTGTGTCATTGGCTGAATGACACGGCCCTTTCAATATTCAAATGTGTAAATCCTGCATAGAAAAAATCTATTCATCCCCTTTTCTTCCATTGTGACAAACAATTTGACCTTTTGCAGAATGAATGCAGAATTACGGCAAAAAAACAGCGTGTGCAAACAGATATCCGCTCCCTCAGACGGCTGAGGGTTGCCCGGAATTCAATATCAGACATTCAGCAGTCAACATTCTCAGGGAGGAAAAGCAATGGCCGAAGCTGCGTATCGTGAAATGTGGGAAAAACTCAATCTGGACCTGGAGGCCCATGACGGGCTGCTCGCGGTTTTGGGGAAATTTTACGGTGACATTTACATGAGTCAGGAAGGCAGGCTAAAGGGGATGGAATATCTTGATTTTGTTCTTTCCGAAGTTCACGGCCTGCGCATTAAGGAACTTCAGGATGCCAAAGCTGAGGGAAGAAAAATTGTCGGCACATTCTGTGTTTTTGTTCCCGAAGAACTGACTCTGGCCGCAGATGCCATACAGGTGGGACTGTGCGCGGGCGCGGAGGCCGGTAAGGAAGACGCTGAAAAACTGGTTCCCCGCAATACCTGTGCACTGATCAAATCCTTTATCGGATTCAAACTGGCCCGGCTGTGCCCTTTTACCGAATCCTGTGATCTGGTGGTGGGGGAAACTACCTGTGACGGGAAGAAAAAGGCATATGAGGCATTTGCAGAATATGTGCCCATGTATGTCATGGAAGTGCCCCAGCGCAAAAACGCGTGTGACCGGGATTTGTGGAAATCCGAGGTTATGCGTTACAAAGCAGAACTGGAAAAACTCACGGGCAATGTCATCACAGCCGAAAGCCTGAAAAAAGGCATTCAGATCTGCAATAACCGGCGCAGGGCGCTACAGAGGCTCAACAGGCTCCGAGCGGCTGTTCCCACACCCATTTCAGGCCGGGATGTGCTGCTGATCAACCAGATCAGTTTTTATGACAACCCTGTGCGGTTTACGCAAAGCATCAATACACTCTGCGATCAGTTGGAGGAACGCATTGCCAAAAAACAGGGCATTGTGCCGGAAAAAACGCCCCGGCTCATGCTTTCCGGCTGTCCTATGGCTGTGCCAAACTGGAAACTGCCTTATATCATTGAAAGTTCCGGAGCGGTTATTGTGGGAGAGGAATCCTGCATTGGCACACGCAATACCCGTGATCTGGTGGATGAATCCGGTGAAACTCTGGAGCAGATGATAAATGCCATCTGTGATCGGTATATGAAAATTGACTGTGCGTGTTTCACTCCCAACACAGAGCGGCTGGACAATATCCGGGCAATGGCAAAGGAACTGAACGCGGACGGCGTGATCCATTACGCACTCATGTTCTGCCAGCCTTACGGACATGAGGCATTCAAAGTGGAAAAAGCCCTGAAGGAGATCGGCATTCCCATGCTATCTCTGGAAACAGATTACAGCATGGAGGATATGGAGCAGTTGAAAACCAGAGTGCAGGCATTTACGGAAATGGTGGGATAAATCATGATAGCCGGAATTGATATTGGGTCCCGGTCTGTGGAACTGGTTCTGATGAACGGATCTGAAATTGTTCATCAGAACAAAGTCCCGACCACGTTTGATCCCCTGTCCCAGGTGAGAAAACTGCTCAACGGTTTTTATCCGCAGCAGATTGTTGCCACCGGATACGGCAGGAATCTGCTGGCAGAATCAATGCTGAATATCCGGGTGGACACCATCACGGAAATCAAAGCCTATGCAATGGGCGCTGCCTTTCTGTATCCGGATGCCCGCACCATTCTGGACATCGGGGGGCAGGACACCAAAGCAATTTCCCTGACATCCTCTGGAAAAGTGGCAAAATTTGAAATGAATGACCGGTGTGCAGCCGGAACCGGAAAATTTCTGGAGCATCTGGCCAATGTTTTCCAGATTCCGGTTTCGGAGTTCGGGGAGTATGCACTGGAAGGGGATCAGGTGCTTTCCATTAACAGCATGTGCACGGTTTTTGCTGAAACCGAGGCAACATCACTCATGGCCCAGGGGCATAAACCCCAGAATATCGCGCTGGGGCTTCATGCCTCGGTGGTGAAACGCACTGTAAATATGCTCCGAAGAGTGGGACTGGAATTTCCCCTGATTTTTGCAGGCGGCGTGGCCCGTAACCGCTGCATTGCAAATTTGCTGGCAGATTCACTCAAAACTGCCCCTGTCATTCCAAATGAACCGGATATGATCGGAGCCATCGGAGCAGCATTGTATGGAAAAAACAGCAGGCAAAGCGGAGCTGTATGTGCTTAGGTGATTTCCAGAAAAGAATATCCCGGAAAAGTAGCAAAAGCTTCCAGCTTTTGCTTTGTGCCTGTGAACTGAACCGGGATATTTATTTTCAGAAATCACCTAAATGTCTGTATCAAAATAACCTGTTATACCGATTCGCCATTGACCTGATACAGGCTGCAGTCCCGCCCCGGACTGATCCGGAGGAGTGCAAAAATTAAGCGGAGCGGTTTTCTGCACATGCACGCTGAACCACGGAAAAACTGACAATACTGTATAAAATCAATGGAGAATTGGTATTACAAACACTGAGGGTTTTTCGGACAGGAAAATTTTTTGCAAATCCTTAGAAGCTGTCTTAAATCAGCTTATCCCCGTTATACCGGAGAAGCTGAAATTCAGTATTTCCAATCTTTTACAAACTCAGATTCTCTCCGGTATGAGGGTGATGCGTAACATGAGTTAAGAATTTTATCTTATAAAAATCCTGCTTTTTTCATTTTGTTCCGGAATATGTCAAAATAATATTGCAGGATTATATTCTTTCATTCATTTCAAGGTGTTTCATGTCCGGCAACTCATCCATGACCGGAACTGAAAATATGGCAAATTCCGGGCACAGCAGTTCACAGTAATGACAGTTCAGACAGTCCCCGTTTTTTACCACAGGCGGATGATAGCCTTTTGCATTAAAGGCTTTGGAAAACTCCAGCACCTCCCTCGGACAGTATTCAATACAGTAACCGCATCCCTTGCATCTGTCATCAATAATATAAACCCGGCCGCGGGTGATCTGCACCGCTTCCGAATCCAATGGAATCCGCCAGTATTTCATAAATCATTCCTGTTTTTCAGTTTTTTTTGCACTGAGCGACTTTCAAAATCTGTCTTTTTTATCTTAATTTATAAAAAATATCAATATAAAAAAATGTTTTCAGACAGTTTTGCCCAATATTCAGAGATTATGGGGAATTCCCGGCAGCATTTCCCCTTTCCTTTTTGCTGCGCCACTGCCGGATGGCCTCCGCGGCATGTTCATATACGGTTTCCGTGATGATTTCATAGCCTGGTGCCGTGGGATGTATGCCGTCTGCCTGATTCAGCCCCGGTTCTCCGGCCACGCCTTTCAGAAAAAAGGGAATCAGACCAATGCCGTGTTTTTCGGCCACAGAGTGATAAACACCTGCAAATTTTTCCGTATATTCCTTACCAAGATTCCGCACCATCCGCATTCCGGCCAGTATCACCACCACCCGGTTTTCTTTCAGTATCTGAACTGTTTCATCAATATTTTTTTGGATCAGGGCAGGATCAATTCCCCGAAGCCCGTCATTGGCTCCGGTTTCCAGGATCACAATATCAGGTTTCATGTTCAAAATCCAATTGATACGGGAACGGGTTCCGGTGCTGGTTTCTCCGCTGATGCCCGCATTGATGACCTGAAAATCAAAGCCGTTTTCATGCAGTTTTTTCTCCAGCAGCGCAGGATATGCCTCTTCCTCTTCCACACCGTATCCTTCGGTCAGACTGTCTCCCACAGCAGCAATTATGCCTTCATATTTTTTCTGTGGAACTTCCCTCTGCACTTCTGCCTGTTTTTTCTCGCATCCGGAAAAGATCAGAAATCCAATGCCCGGACACAGGCCGAGCAGCAAAATCAGCAATATGAACCGCATTTTCTCAAATTCCTTTATAAAAAATGTTCAATAAAGCAGCACAGGCTTCCGGCTTGTGCCACAGCCTATGAAAAAAACGGGAAGTTTGCTCCTCTTTATTTCATGAACAGGCATAATCTGGATATTTTTAATATTTTTTATCATACACGATCTGATATTTTTTGTACAGAAATACGGCAAAAAAATTATGCACTGCCGCCTGAAGTGGAATTTTTGTTCTGAATGTCTGTTTTCTGCCCTTTGTCTAAAAGCAGGGTTGACAGATTCCTGCGGCATGGGTAATATCAGCAGAAAAAATATCGGGAGCTTGGACCTAACCTTGCTGAGAGGGTTTCTGAAATGTGAAACCGACCGTGGAACCTGATCCGGATAATGCCGGTGGAGGAAACATCCGCTTTCAGGGTCATCTTCCGCAGGCAGATGGCCTTTTTTAATGGTGAATGATGAATGGTGAATGATGATTATAACCCGACATGTGTTATGTCGGATTAGTCTGCTGAAACCTGACACCTGTAATACCAATTCGCCATTGATTTTTTCAGAAAATCCCATCCTGAGAGGGGCATGGGTGTGTTTCATAAGTATATTTTTAATGGCGAATCGTTATAATCTGTAACCTTAACTTATACCATTACTCAGAAGATTTGATGGTACAGCCACGAATTGCACGAATTGCACGAATTACATAAATTATGGTTTGTGCATTCGTGCAGATTCGTGTTATTCGTGGCTGTTTAACATATAAACATTTGGTAGTGGGTCAAATTGGTTGATTATGTGCTGTCCGAATAAAGACCACTCTTAAAATAATAACGGTTGATATACATTCCGATAACATTGTCGTGTATTTTTTCGTTCTTTGAAAAACAGATTGTC
>JBFXEJ010000051.1:0-42009 GCA_050180235.1 Desulfococcaceae bacterium | reverse complement strand
CGGAAATGAAAGATTATGTGGCAGATATTCTGATAAAATGTTCCAATAAAATGACAGCATCTCTTACCGGTTTTTCCTATATTTTAAATGCAATTAATGGATCATTACAATAGCGATTTGGTATTATGCCTGCATTGCTGACAATTTTTTTCACATCTTTTGTTATAGCCCTGTCCGGAGCAATGATGCCGGGGCCTCTTTTCACTGTCACCATCAGCGAAAGCTCCCGGCGGGGATATATGGCCGGGCCGCTGCTGATTGCGGGTCACGGGATTCTGGAACTCCTGCTGGTTATCGCTCTGATGGCAGGGCTGGCGCCTTTGCTGAAACAGAACGCTGTATTTATTGTTATCGCATTTGCCGGCTCCGTGATTCTGCTCTGGATGGCATACGGCATGTTCCGGGCCCTGCCGGAACTTACCCTGCAGTATGCAGGGGAAGAGAAAAGAGGCGGAAATCTTCTGCTGGCCGGGGCGCTGCTGAGTCTGGCCAATCCCTACTGGAGCATCTGGTGGGCCTCCATAGGGCTGGGATACATTCTGCACAGCATGGAACTGGGAACAGCCGGGGTTTTCTCTTTTTTCTGCGGACATATTGCCGGTGATCTGTTCTGGTATACAGCCATTTCCACTGCTGTATGGCGGGGCAGATCCTTTCTCAGTGACCGGGCCTACCGTTGTGTGATTGCTGCATGTGCCGTGTTTCTGGTCATATTTTCCTGTGTATTCGCGTATTCGGGATTTGTGCGCTGCACCGGGGCATAACACCGATTCTCCATTGATTTGATACAATGATTTCTGCACAGCCGAAAGTTTTCGGGTATCCAAAAACCTGATTTTTTGGAAAAATCCGGTTTTTCTGAGGAACCGGCAGAAAACATTGTATAACTTCAATAGCGATTTGGTATAAAACAGGCAATTGTTTTGATGGATTGATATTAGTTATGCGAATTAAGCGTCAGATTCCGAATAAGATTTGACAGTCTGTTTTTATTCATTCCGAAAATTTTAACTCTTACTTCGCATTTATCTTTCCGGCCATATTTTCAGCCAGATTTCCTCTCAGGTTTTTGCTCAGATTTTCCCCCTGTATTTTCATTCAGAGGAATATCTTCAAGCAAAGCCTCTGTATTGTTCAGCAGGCCCCGGCGGGAAAAGAAAAGACGCTGCAGGATGAAGCGGGCCTCTGCATACCCCAGGCTGAAATCCCCCAACTGCGTCAGGGTTATGGTTCCGGCCCGGTACTGTTCCCGCGCATCCTGATAATTTTGTCCTGAAAGATTCACAGCCTCCCTTTGCAGACGTATGCGTTCCTCAAATGAGCGTATGCTGATGCCGATTTTCTCAATTTCCCCGGCTATCATTTTTCCGGTTTTTTTCAGATTTTCATCTGCCATGCGCAGTTCTGAAAGCGCGGAAGCGGTTTTTGCGCGCACCAGACTGCCGTCGAAAATATTCCAGTTCAGTTGAATGCCCAGATTCCAGGATTCATCTGTTTCGTCAAAATCGTCCCCCTCTGTTTTTGCCGAAGCCACCAGAGCCACTTCAGGCAGACTTTCGCCTTTGGCAATTTCATAGGAAAGTTCCGCTCCATCGGCCTGATTTTTCTTTGTGACAATATCCAGCAGTTTTCCATTGGAAAAAGCGGTTTTCAACTGCCTGAAGAGCATCTCCATGTCCGGAATTTCCTCCAGTTTTCCCTCCGGAATCCAGGGTTCCTCCTCTCCGGATCTGCCCAGAGAAAGATTGAAATCAATCAGGGCTTCCCGGTATGAGGTTTCTTCGGCTTTCAGAGCATCCTGTGCAAAACTCAGATTCAGCATGGCCTGCCTGACATCCAGCGAAGTCACCATGCCCGCTTCCCTGAGATCCTTTGCATCATCCAGTTCCTTCTGCCGCTGCCCCAGACGGTCTGTCAGAATATCCAGCACAGCCTGTTCCAGCAGAACCGTGTCAAAAGCCATTTTTACGCCTTTGACAATATCCCGTTTGCCTGTGCTGTAATGCAGATCAGCCCTGTTCCATAAATTTTCTTCCATTTCCAGACTCCGCCATATGCGGCCGCCTGCAAAAAGAAGCTGGCTTCCCACAATTTCGGCAGAAATATTCCGATCCGGTGTTTCAAAAAAAGGATTGGGATCGCTGTTGTCCCCCATTTCCAGATACAAAGATTCCAGACCAATCTGAGGTTTGGTGAAGGCTGTGATTTTCTGTGCCTCTGCCCGGACAGTTTTGGCAGATTCCTCAACTATCCGCATGGATTCTGATTTTTCCAGAGCATATTGTATTGCGGCTTCACGGGTAATGGCAGAGGCGGAAAATGGGAGCAGACAAAGGATGAAAAACAGGGTGCAAAGGCAGGGATTTTGATATAAACATTTATTTCTTGTCACTGTTCCTCCATATCATATCAAAGCCGTTTTAAAAAAAAGCATACTGAAAATCAGGGCAGCGCAGCCATCCTGCCTGCGAAACATGCACAGGCAGAAAGCCTGTTCTGTTTTATGCCTGTAACACAGTTGATGAAAATGATCAATATCTTCTGTTTCGCATATCCGGCTTCCGGTTTTGCCGGGGATATTGCGGATTGCAGATGGGATGATTATTATAAATGCTCCGTTCTGAAAAAGGAACAGGAGATCAGAAAAAAACGAAAATCGGAGAAAATTTTTGATAAACGAGAGATTGAGAAATATCGCCATCATAGCGCATGTTGACCACGGCAAAACCACTCTGGTGGATGCCATGTTCCGGCAGAGCGGTCTGTTCCGTGAAGATCAGAAAACAGATGAACGCCTTATGGATACCATGGATCTGGAAAAAGAGCGCGGCATCACCATTGCTGCGAAAAACTGTTCAGTTCTGTGGAAGGACGTCAGGATCAATATCATTGACACTCCGGGCCATGCGGATTTCGGCGGTGAGGTGGAGCGTGCACTGTCTATGGCTGACGGTGCGATCCTGCTGGTGGATGCATCCGAAGGCCCTTTGCCCCAGACCCGTTTTGTGCTGAAAAAAGCTTTGGAAGCCGGTCTGAAGATCATTGTGGTCATCAACAAGATTGACCGCAAAGATGCCCGGACTGATGCCGTGCTGGATGAAATATATGATCTGCTGATTGATATGAATGCCAACGATGATCAGTTGGAATTTCCCCTGCTTTACGCCATAGGCCGGGATGGAATAGCCGTAAAATCTCCGGCTGAGGAAGGAAAAAATCTTCATATCCTGTTTGACACCATTCTGGAAAAAATTCCGGGACCTTCCCATGATCCTGATGCGCCCTTTCAGATGCTGGTATCTGATCTGGGATATTCTGATTATGTTGGCAGACTGGCTGTGGGCAAAATCTTTAACGGCACGGCTCACGCAAATGACAGTCTGATCTGTCTGGGGGAAAACGGCAGGAGCATTACCCTGAAAGTGACTAAACTGCAGGTTTATGAAGGAATGCAGTTAAAGGATGTGCGCGAGGTTCAGCCCGGGGATATTGTGGTCATTGCAGGCATTGAGGATGTCAAAATCGGAGATACCATCTGCAACCGTCTGACTCCCAAAGCCATGCCCAGAATCAGGGTGGATGAACCCACGGTTTCAATGATTTTCACCTTCAACAACTCGCCATTTGGGGGGCAGGAGGGAAAGCATGTCCAGTTCAGCCGGATACGGGAACGTCTGCTTAAAGAAACCCTTTTGAATGTGGCCATCAGCGTGGAAGAAACCGGAGACCGGGAAAGCATTCTGGTCAAAGGCAGGGGGGAATTTCAGCTCGCGATTCTCATAGAGACCATCCGCAGGGAAGGTTATGAATTCTGCGTGGGAAGGCCGGATGTGATTTACCGTTATGAAAACGGTGAAAAAATGGAACCAATCGAATGTCTGATGGTGGACTGTGAAGATCGTTTTATGGGCGTGGTGACAGAAAAACTTGCCCTGCGCAAGGGCAGGATGAACAAACTTGTCAACAATGGAAAAGGCCGGGTTCGCATGGAATTTTCCGTGCCTGCAAGGACTTTGATCGGATACCGGGACGAATTTCTCACTGATACCCGCGGCACAGGCATTATGCACTCCCTGTTTGACGGATATGAACCTTTCCGGGGAATCTGTCCCAGCCGTTTTACCGGTTCAATTGTAGCGGATCGCAATGGAAAGGCCGTACCCTATGCCCTGTTCAATCTGGAACCGCGCGGCAGGCTTTTCATACTGCCCGGTGAGCAGGTTTATGAAGGCATGATTATCGGGGAACATAACCGGGGTCAGGATATTGACGTGAATCCCTGCAAGGAAAAGAAACTGACCAATATGCGCGCGTCCGGAAAAGATGAAAACGTGATTCTTTCGCCCATCAAACCTGTCACGCTGGAGCAGACCATCAGTTTTATCCGCGACGATGAACTTGTGGAAATCACACCACTTTCCGTGCGTATGCGCAAGGCTGTGCTGTCTGCGCAGAAACGCCATAATCAGAGGTATTCCAAAATGAAGGAAACCGCAGCATGATTTTGATCTGATACAAAATCGCTTTCAAAGTTCGGGAAATGCCTCTTTTTTTTAAACCGCGAAAAACACGGACAGCACGAAAAAACAGCATTTGGCATACTCATGTTTTGAAAGCGAATTGGTATGAGGTTCCAAAACAGCCTGCCGCATATGAACCGGCAGGTTATTCTTTTTTTTTGCCGGTGAATCTGATTTCACAAGGACATTGTGAGGAATTTTCAGATTTCTCCGCATGAGCATTTCCAAACCGGAGCTTCACTGCCATTAAGTCAAGAAAGCCCCGGAGAGTGCCGGACTGAAAGTTTGGAAGACATTCGCAAATCAGCTTCAGTGCTGTTCATAAGGTGATTTCCGGAAAAGAATATGCCACCAAAGTATCAAAAGCTTCCGGCTTTTGCCCTGTGCCTGTGAACTGAACGGGGATATTTATTTTCAGAAATCACCTAAGGTGATTTCCATTAATGATTATACCGTTTTTCGTAGGGCGGGCACGGCTTTCTGTGCCCGCCGTTTCAGCAGGACGGCGGGCACAGAAAGCCGTGCCCGCCCTACAATGATGGTACATTTTTTCATGGAAATCGCCTAAGACCATATTTCATCCGGCTCCAAAACGGGGCATTTCACTGCAATCATTTTTTCCTTCTGTTTTCTGATATAAAAAAACAGAAGTTGTATATCACATTTTTATCAGCATCAAAAGTCCCACTATCTATTTCTGATATGTTCAGGAGGAACTTCTTCATTCAGAAAACCGTCATCTTTGAACAACGGTTTTCCAAGTTCATAAAAATCAAATTCCCCGCCGGTTCCTTCTGTATCTCCATAGCCTTTTATAACCCGTTTCACTCTTTCGGCAGTTATATTTTCTGCATAATCCTCCATTTCCGCAAGTATAAATCTGCGTCTGCCCCCGTCTTCTTTGTTCAGATTCAGAACAGCATGGGCAGTTGTGCCGGATCCTGCGAAAGAATCCAAAACAATATCATCATCTTTTGTTGTCTGCAGTAAAATATATTTTATCAAATCAACCGGTTTTGGATTATTGAATTTTGATTCACAAATTACATTTTTAAATGATTTGGTTCCTGCGTCACTTGAAAACCCGCTGCCCATCCATACAGATTTCGGTTTGATATTTTTCAGACTACCCTCAATATGCAGATAATCTTTCTGTGAAACATCATATTCATTCCGCTTTTTTACATACGTTACAGTCAGTTCATTTATTCTTTCTTTGGCGGTTTCCTTTCCCCACCGCCAGTTTCCTTCTGATCCATCTGACAGTTTTGGATAAATTGCAATTGGATCAGAAAATTCTTTTTCATCCGTACTCAGCCTGCCGGAAGTTATATCACAGTAAAAAGGATAATAGAGATTGGGTCTGTCTTTTCTGCGTGAATTTGCTCCTCTTTTTCTTAAACCCTGCAGCCGGAATCTGCCTTTTTCATCCTCAGATTTATACTCAGCCGCATAATTTTCAGGCACAGGAACCCCGTAAGTTTCAAAATCGGATTTTCTGTAAATCAGCAGATATTCATGCGCAGATGCAATATATTTGTCATCACTTCTGCCTTTAAGATTGTTCACCACACAGACATTGGCAACAAAATTTCCCCTGCCGAAAATTTCATCACAAATCAGTTTAAGATTTGCCTGCTCATTGTCATCAATGCTGATAAATATTGCTCCGTCAGAAGACAGCAGTTTATGCAGCAGCTTTAATCTCGGATACATCATGCAAAGCCATTTGTCATGCCTGCTGAGGTCTTCACTTTCCTTGCCGACAGCCTGACCAAGCCATTTTTTTATTTTCGGATCATTCACATTGTCATTGTAAATCCATTTCTCATTGCCCGTGTTATACGGCGGATCTATGTATATGCACCTGATTTTTCCCTCATATTCCGGCAAAAGGGCTTTTAGTGCCTCCAGATTGTCGCCATGTATGATTCTGTTCCCGCTTCTGCTTTCTTCTTTTACCATTTCACCGTTTTTGTAAGCATAGATATGCTCCAGAACCCTGAACGGCACTTCCTGATGATGGTTTATCACTTTCTCTTTTCCTGTCCAGTTCAATATGGGCATAAAATCTGCCTTCCTGTATGAAATCTGAAAAATATTTGGGCAAAAGGATGCTGTTTTTTTCAGTCTGCCACGAAGACGCAAAGACTCACGAAGATTAATTCGCAATTATTTTTTTACGTTATTATTTTATTAGCCTGACAGCGGGGGGAACGCGGAAAAACCAAACTCACAGGCGCGGCTGTGAACCACCCTGTATTATCAGATTGATACGGGTTTGTATGAAAAAACCTAAGGGTTTTGAAAACCTTTAGGGCTGCAAATGACAATCTTTTTGGTTTCCTGTACAAGAAAAGAGTGAAAGATGGGAATCCGGGGGAAAACTGTATGGCGGAGAGAGAGGGATTCGAACCCTCGGTGCCGTTTTTGACAGCACACACGATTTCCAGTCGTGCACCTTCGGCCAGCTCGGTCATCTCTCCGTATTTCGCGGGTAAAACAAATGAATCAAAGATGCTGTACAATATCCTGCCTGATATGTGTTTCAGACCGGATGGCGGAGAGGGTGGGATTTGAACCCACGATCCCGGTTTTGCCAAGATACCGCTTTTCGAGAGCGGGGCCTTCAGCCGCTCGGCCACCTCTCCTGTTTCCCACTCTCTTCCTCAGCACAGGTTTTTGCTTCATATAATTTTTCAGGCATTCTGTCAACGATATTGTTGACAAAAAATGATCAAAAAATGATCTTTTCCCGGCTCTGAGCATTATTCCAGAAAAAATGCAGGAAATTCCTTGAACAAAGATTCTGTTTTTAGTATCAGAAGGCAAACAGATTTTTCGGGCATCAATATTGAAACACATAAACGGAGTTTATTTCATGGCCAACATACGCCCCTTCAGGGGAATTGTTTATAATCCGGAAAAAATATCTGATCCTGCGGATGTCACAGCACCGCCATATGACGTGATTTCCCCGCAGGAACAGGAATATTTTCATAAGCGGCATCCGCAGAACATCATCCGGCTGGTTCTGGGGAAAAAATCGGGACAGGATACAGCGGAAAACAGTTTTTTTACCCGTGCGGCAGATTACTGGAAACAGTGGCGAGCGGAAAAAATACTGATACAGGATAAGGAACCGGCCCTTTACGTGACTTCCATTGAATTTGATGTGGAAGGCTGCCCCATTACCCGTTTCGGTCTTATTGCAACTGTGGGACTTGAGCCTTTTGAGAAAAAAATTATTCTTCCCCATGAACGCACCTTTTCCAAAGTCAAGACCGAACGTCTGGAACTGATGAAGAACTGCCATGCCAATTTCTGCTCCATCTTTTCCCTGTATTCTGATCCGGAAAATGCCATTCTTCCCATGCTTCCTGTGGCTATTGCGGACAAGTCACCTGATACGGATTTCACAGACACAGCAGGACATCGGCAGAAGATGTGGCGCGTTACAGACGCGCAGGTGATCCATAATATCAGGGAACAGATGAAGGATAAAACCCTGTTCATTGCAGACGGGCATCACCGGTATGAAACCGCTCTCAATTTCCGGGAATGGCTGAAATCCCATGACCCGGGTTTTGACAAAAATCACCCGGCCAATTATATAATGATGTATCTGGCCAGTATGCAGGACCCCGGCATGGTGATTCTGCCTGCCCACCGTATGCTCAAAGCCATTGATGCTGAAACCATGCAGGGCTTTGTTTCCAAAGCAGAAAAATATTTCACTGTCCGTACCCTGCCTTTTTCCGGAGAAAAAGGAAAGGCCGAAACCCTTGCAGATTTTTCCGCTGCCCTTGCCAAAGGAGTATCCAATCATACCATCGGGCTTTTCATGAAAAACCGGCAGGAACTTTTTCTGCTGAGCCTGAAACCGGGGGTAATGGCTGATCTTTTCTCACAGGAGATGCCCGATGCACTGCTGAATCTGGATGTTACTGTGCTGACCCGGCTGATTTTCATGGAAATTCTGGGATTTGATCAGGAAAGACTGGACAATCACGATCTGATTGGGTATTCGACTGCGGTAAGTAATGCTGTGGAAGGCGTGCTGTCCGGTGAATATGATATGACGTTTATCCTGAATTCCACCCGGATTGAACAGGTGCGGGAGGTGGCAGAGCAGGGACTGATTATGCCCCGGAAATCCACCTATTTTTATCCAAAAGTCATTACCGGTCAGGTGATGAATTCGCTGCGTCCCTGAATTTGGGATAGGGAATCAAATCAGCATTGACAGACAATGTTCAGAAAAAACCGGATTTTTTGGAAAAATCCGGTTTTTTGAAAAGGGGGCGGGTTTCCCACAGAGGACACAGAGGTTTCACAGAGAACACAGAGGTTTTGCAAAAAAAGGAAACAGTCAGTTCCGGAATCAGCAGGTTTTTTCACAGCGGATATGCAAACATTTTTCCCTCATAAGTCCGAATATGCCACACATCCGCTTCTTTTTTCACCACATACTCCGGCAGCAAAGGGATTTTCCCCCCGCCGCCGGGCAGATCAATCATATACTGGGGTACAGCCATGCCGGAGGTGTGGCCCCGCAGAGCTTCCATAATCTCCAGCCCGGTTTCCAAAGAAGTTTGAAAATGGCCGGTTCCCCGCACTTTGTCACCCTGATGGATATAATAGGGTTTCACACGGATTTTCAGGAGTCTGTGCATGAGTTTTTTCATAACTTCCGGTGAGTCATTCACACCTTTGAGCAGAACTGTCTGACATCCCAAAGGAATGCCTGCATCAGCCAGCAGTCCGCAGGCAAACGCTGATTGTGGAGTAATTTCATCCGGATGATTGAAATGCGTATTGATATACAAAGGATGGAAATTTTTCAGCATCTGCACCAGTTCCGGTGTAATCCTCTGGGGCAGGGTGCAGGGAATCCGTGTATGAATGCGGATGATCTCCACATGGGACATGCTGCGAATTTCTGCCAAAATCTCCCTGAGTTTCTCCTCTTCCAGCAGCAGGGGATCTCCGCCGGAAAGAATCACATCCCGAATCTTCTTCTGCTTTCCTATATATTCCATGCCTGCACGGATATTTTTTTCTGTCACAGTAAAAGGATGGCCAACCCTGCGTTTTCTCATGCAGTGACGGCAGAACATGGCGCATTGGGATGAAATCAGAAAAACTACCCGGTCAGGATAGCGGTGAATCAGGCCGTCAACCGGGGACTGGTTTTCCTCACACAGCGGATCATCTGTTCCCTGATTATCCTGTATTTCTGCAATATCCGGCACAGCCTGTTTCCACAGGGCATCTCCCGGATGCTGTATAAGATTGAGATAATAGGGATTGATCCGCATGGGATAGCGATCCGTGACCTGCCGGATTTGATCCGGATCAAGCGGAAAATTTTTTGCAAGCTGATCTGCTGTGACAATGCTTTTTGCCAGCAGTTCTTTCCAGTGTGCTGATGTCATTTTAAATCTTTTTTCCTATCAGAACGGTTAAGTCATTTACAAAAACTCCTATTTTTTCAACCTGTGCCTTCATTTCTGCGGAAGCTGCGGCAGTTTCCTCTGAATCAGCAGCATTATTCTGAATTAATGTGTCAATTTCTCTTACAGCATTGTTTAGCTGCACAATCCTGAGAGACTGTTCTTTGGATGTCTGTGCAATTCCGGCTGTCAATGTTCCCACTTTCTGTGTGTAATCAGCAGTTTCTCTGAAAGATTCACAGGTTTGTGATGCAATCTTTCCGCCGGTCTCTATTTTTTCCAATGTATCTTCAATCAGAAGCGATGTATTCCGGGCCGCTTCTGATGCTCTTGCAGCCAGATTTTTCACTTCCCCCGCGACCACTGCAAAACCGCCTCCGGCTTCGCCTGCTCTTGCAGCCTCAACTGAGGCATTCAGAGCCAGAAGATTGGTCTGAAAAGCAATTTCATCAATGGTCTTCACAAGTCCGGAAGTTGCTTTTCCCGATTTGATGATATTTTCCATTGAATCTTTCAGTCTGTTAATTGATTCAATTGCTTTTTCAGTAATATTTATCACTTCCTTCATAAATCTGTCTGACTGGGCAGCACTGTCCGCATTCTGTTTTGCCATGACAGATATTTCTTCCAAAGAGGAAGAGATGTTTTCACTTGCCGCTGCCTGATTTGAATTGCCTTCTGCAAGAAACTGGCTGGCTGAGGCCACCTGTTCGGAAGAAGAAAATATCTGCTGCGTTCCTTTGCTTATTCCGCTGATAATATGGCTGACAGGAAATATCACCCATTTTTTCAGACTGAAAAACATAATCAGAAATAACAGAATATTGACAATCACACACAGGGCAAACATACCGGCAGCAGAACGGTCAAGTTCTTTCTGAAAAAATTTCCATGTCATATAAACTTCCACAGCACCAAGCTTCTCATCATCTTTTGAAACAATGGCTTTGCTTTTCATATAATAATGCCCTGATATTTCCTCAGAGGTTTTGACAATATTCCAGTTGCTGTCTCTTGTTTTGCCATGAAGTATTTTGTTTTCATTTTTTACAAGAACAGCAGCTATCTGTTTTTCAAGCATTGCTGAATCTATAATATTTTCAATGATATTTTCCCTCATTTCCCATAAAGGCATTCCCAGACTTACTGACAGATTTTCGGCAAAAAAATCTGCCTGGCAGTACAATACTTTCTGCATGGCAAGTTTTGTTTTGCAGTAATAAAACAGAGAAAATCCCGCCAAAACAGATGTGATTGCAAAAATCAGAATCAAACTCATCTTTATCTGAATACCTGCCCGCCAGTGGCTTTCTGATGTTTTTTTCATAAGTTCCAATTCTGTTCCCTTTTCTGTTTTCAGTTATGCTGCCGGACAATTTTTTGCATCTGTTTTATCAAATTAACCATGAATAACAAGAATTTTACAGTCACTGTTTTTATGTGATTCGTGCAGTCCGTGTCATTCGCGGTCAATGATTTTCTGTCCGGCAGTATGGTTTTGGGTTTGATTTTTTCAAATCAGAATATTATGCTGAAATCTCAAAAGATTTCAGCATAAAACCCCAAGGGTTCTGAAAACCCTCAGGGTTTTTTGATTTAACCGCAGAGTAAGGTGATTTCTGAAAATAAATATCCCGTTTCAGTTCACAGGCACACAGGGCAACAGATGGAAGCTTTTGATACTTTTCCGGTATATTCTTTTCTGGAAATCACCTTAACAGCAGAGTAACACAGATTTTCCGCAAAGTCACATTCTGCCGGAATCTGCTTTACTGAACAAGATATTTCTGTCTGATTGCCTCAAACACGCCTTTCTCCTTTACACGGTCATAGGCTTCCTGAAACTTCCGCAGCATGTCATCCGGGACAGATTTTTTTGAAAATCCGAAATATACCCAGTCCTGACTGATGACAAAGGGGTGTACTTTAAAGTTATTATAAAGCGGATTGTTTTTGATTTGATAAAAGGTATTGTAACCAAAGCCAAGAAAACCGCTGATGCGCTCAGCCTCCAGCAGCTTTTCATTTGAATCCACTTCAGTCACTTCAGCGAGTTTGCTTTTCAGCTCTTCATCCGCTGCCCGTTTTTCCTCAAAAGCCTTTCCATACACACGTCCCCGTTCAACTCCGACTGACTTTGGCAGTTTTTTCAGATCATCCAGTGAGCTTATGGCAAAATCCGAATCCTTTTTGACCACCAGAACAACGGTTTCATCCAGTTGGGGGCCAATAAAATTCATAAAGGATTTCCGCTCTTCTGTAATTGTCATGTTCAGCATTATATCTGTTTTGCCTTCCTGCAGATGGTTAATTGCCCGTGCAAACGGGAGAGCCTCGTAAATTGGTGTATAACCGGCTTCCTTGAGCATGGCTTCCACCAGCTCAATGGACAGTCCCTCCCACTTTCCCTTTTCATCCTGCATAAAAAAAGGGGGATACGTGTTTCCTTCAGGCACTCTGACAGTCAGTTCACCGGCAAATCCGCTGCTCACAAGCAGAAAAACCGTCATAACGATAAACAGAACATTCTTTTTCATACCATTCTCCTTTTTGCAATGAGGTTATTGCTGCATATTTCAGGCCCATTTTGCCGCCAGTGCATGACCACAATGAATTTTACAGCATAAGGCGATTTCTGAAAATAAATATACCAATTCAGGTTCACAGGCACAGGGCAAAAGCTGGAAGCTTTTGATACTTTTGTGGTATATGCTTTTCAGGAAATCACCTGAAAACTGAATTTTTTAAAAAAATTCAGTTTTTTATTCTCATTTTATCCTGTAAAAAACAAATTGCTTATATGCCAGATTCATTCTTTTTTATGAATTTTTCTTATTTCCCAGTCAATTATGCCATTTTTGCAGTCTTTTTTCAGAAATCCGATTTTTTCCATTACTGATTTTGAAGCAAGATTTCCTTCTTCGCATTGCGCCTTTATGCAAGTGACATTTTTTTGACTGAAAGCCCATTTAATCATCGCCTTTGCAGATTCAAGACAGTATCCCTTTCTCCTTTTGTCCGGAAGGATTCCAAATCCGATTTCTGCATTGCCGTTTTCATCAGGATTTCCGATAAATCCTATGCTTCCGACAATTTCATTGTCATTTTTTTTGGTAATTATCCATGAATTGAATCCGTTTATTCCATTTTTGATGAGCAGATCTTTGAAAAACGGCAATGCCTCATGCAAATCATTTTCAGGCCACTGGGCATTTACCACAAATCCAAGTGCCTCAATTTTTGAAATGTTTCTTTCTGAAGCGGCATGAATAAGCTCCAGAGTAAATGGTGCAATATTCAATCGCTGAGTCTTTATATTCATATTTAACAGGCGCTTTAAATAAAGGCATTTTATAGAGTTGGAGAAAAATTTGCCCAATGGGATACATTGAGGATATTTGATGGAAAATCCTTATATCTGTCTGTATGCTTCGTTCAGGTTTTCCCATCCCTGATGTTCTCATATCCCGGGCCTCACTGTTTACATCCGGCTTGTATAAGACATCATCATTCTGAAAGTCAAGAAAAAATTTTTTTATCCTTTACAGTGAAAATTGAATTTGTCTGCATGTATGAACAGTAATAAAAAACTGTCAGGATTTTTTTGGATTCCATGCCTTATTTTTTGGGAGCGGGACTTTTTACATTCACGGGAAACCACCCGGAATCAGTATCAAAAACCCACTGCTCCAAATTGATTATGTACTGCGCCTTCTGAAACTCACCCTGTCGGAGCCTGACCAGGGTTCATGATATACATAGGCTTCCACGCCAAAGATTTTCTGTATGTTTTCCGGGGTCAGCACATCCCGTGTTTTTCCAAAAGCAGCAATGCCGCCCTCCCTGAGCAGAATCAGTTTGTCACAGTACGCGGCTGCCAGATTTATGTCCTGAATGACGGCTATCAGTGTTCTGCCTTTTTCTTTCACGTCCTGTTTCACTATATCCATCAGCGCAAGGGTATGATTCACATCAAGATTGGAAGTGGCCTCGTCGAGCATCAGCACAGATGTTTCCTGTGCCAGTGCACGGGCAAAAACCACCCTCTGCCGTTCCCCCCCGCTCATTTCCGTGATAAAACGTTCTGAAAAAACAGATGTTCCGGTACGTTCCATAATATCATCCACCACAGCCAGATCTTCTGCCGAAGGTGATGAAAACCGGGGAATACGGGGATATCTTCCCATAATCACAATTTCCCGTGCGGTAAAGGGAAAATCAATATAAAAATTCTGTGGAACCAAAGCCATTTCCCGTGACAGTTCCCGCCGGGAATAGGCTGACAGATTTCTTTCTTTGTAACGGATGCTCCCCGCAGCAGGCCGGAGGTGTCCCATCAGCAGATCAACAAATGTGCTTTTGCCGCAGCCGTTGGGGCCCAGTATGCCATAAAAAAAACCGGGAGCAAGGCAAAGGGAAATATCCTTCAGCACAGGCCGTTTTTCATAGGAAAAAGCAATGCAGTCAAGGGAAAAACTCATGTGCGCATCGAAGCCCTTCCCATCTGCTTCTGCCGGAAGATATAGCAGAAAAAGGGACCCCCGATAAGGGCGGTAAGCACGCCGATGGGAATCTCATGGGGCAGGACTGCACGCGTCACTGTGTCAGCGCAGAGCAGCAGCACGGCTCCGGCAGGGAGTGCGCAGGGAATCAGACGGCGGTTGTCCGGGCCGGTCAGCGAGCGCATCATATGGGGAACCAGCAGCCCCACAAATCCGATAATGCCGGAAACCGAAACACATACGGCAGTAAGCAGAGACGCTGTAATCAGCAGAATCAGGGTGGTGCGCCGGGTGTTCACGCCCAGGGACGCGGCTGTACGGCTGCCCATTGCCAGCAGGTTGAGATCCCGTGCAAAGAAAAGAAAAACCAGAAATCCGGCCAGAACCGAAATCAGAGACAGTCCCACATCCGCCCAGGTGCGGGAAGCGAAACTGCCCATAAGCCAGAAAATGATGACCGCCACCTGCTCATCTGCAATGTATTTGAGAAAACTGATGCCCGCAGACAGAATGGAGGCCACAATGATGCCGGATAAAATCAGGTTGTTGGAAGAAATTCCCCCGCCTGTGGAGGAAAGAAAGATCACAAACATCAGGGTTGCCGCCGCTCCTGCAAAAGCAAAGATCGGAATGGAAAAGGAACCGGCTGTTCCGAGGTTAAAAAGCAGGGCCACAGCCGCTCCGAATGCTGCGCCTGCGGATACGCCCAGAGTATAGGGATCAGCCAGGGGATTGAGCAGAATGCCCTGAAACACGCATCCGGAAAGTGCCAGTCCTCCTCCGACAATCGCGGCGGTGAGAATCCGGGGCAGACGCACATCCATGACCACCACAGGCCAGACCTCATCCATGCCGATCAAAAGATTTTTTGCCCCCGCAAGTTTTGCGGCAATAATCCGCAACACATCTGCCGGAGAAATGGCGATATAGCCCATACCGGTGGAAACAATGATGACCGTGCACAGAAGCAGGCACAGGAGCAGCATCTGCATTTTCCACACCTGATCCCCGCGGAAAACCGTTTTCCGGGCATTCATATTTTCATTACTTTCCTGTTTTTTCATACTGTTTCCTGTATAATATCATAAAACCGCTTTGTTCTCAAGATACTTTCACAAAAAATGCTTCTCCTGTATCTGTCTTATTCAGTCTGCCATCTTTTTATGAGAGGGAAGATATGCATCCTGATGATGAATATTGCAGAGTTGCATTATCTGTGATATATTATCCACAAAAAAAGCGTCCCTGAAGAAAAATCCCTGAAGGCGCATAAGAAAAGGAGATAGATATGTATTTTGAAAAACAGGGAAAAGAGAATACGGAGCAGACCCTGCGTCTGGCATATGCACGGGGGATGGAACTGGGGCTCAGCGAAGTGGTGCTGGCCTCCTCAAAAGGGGACACAGCTTATAAAGCCCTTGAGATATTTGAGGGATTCAGAATTGTGATGGTGACATACCACTGCGGATTCAAAGAACCTTTTAAAAATATTCTGCCCGGGGAAAGCAAAAATGACCTGATGAAAAAAGGGGTAATAGTTGTGACCGCCACCCATGCCCTGTCCGGAGTGGAACGTGCTGTTGCCCAAAAACATTCCGGGATTTATCCTGCCCTGCTGGTTGCTGACACCCTGAGACTTTTCGGACAGGGCGTCAAGGTGGCAGTAGAAATTTCCATTATGGCAGCAGATGCGGGTGTACTGAGCGGAAACGATATTGTCTCCATCGGCGGAACCGGCAGAGGAGCGGATACTGCCCTGATTCTGAAACCGGTAAACCAGTCAGACCTGTTTGATATGAAAATCCGGGAGATTGTCTGCAAACCCTGGGATTTTTGAAATCAGCGTGTTTGTAAGCAATGTTTGTCCGAAAAAACCTGAAGGTTTTGAAATTCAGGTTTTTCAGGGAGGCAGCCATGTTCAGAATTTTCAGAAGAATTACAGAAAAACCCAATATCGCAGTTGATCTGGGAACAGCCAACACCCGTATCTGCGTGTGTGAAGAGGGAATGATAGCCGAGGAGCCTTCCCTGGTGCGGAATATACGCCAGGCAGGGAATTCTGATGCTTATATCGCATATCTGAACAGCAAACTGTGTTCCTTTCCTCTGCGCGGGGGTGTGGTTACAGATATCAATACAGCAATCAGACTGCTGAGTCCTTTATTCAAAAAAGTTATCAGGGGAATGCGGCAGCCGGTTTCCCTGACCTGTGCGCCGACAGACACTTCGGAGAACGAACGGAAAATGCTTGCAGAAGCAATTCTCCGTTCCGGCGCGTCCCATGTGGCCATCATACCGGAACCCTGGGCTGCTGCCATCGGAGCCGGTCTGGATGTTACCCTGCCCTATGCACAGGTGCTCATAGATATTGGAGAAGGAGTCACAGATATGGCTGTCATCAGGGAAGGACGCCTGATTCGCACAGCAGCCATACGCACGGCCTGTGCCGACATCCACAAAGCCATACGGAAAGCTCTTGTTTCAAGGCACAAAGTATATCTGTACCCTGAGGAAATTGAAAGACTGACACAGGAAAGTGATGCAGGTCTTCCATTGCACACTGTTTCACAAAAACAGATGCGGGTAAACGGTATACACATTGCCAGAAGACGGGAGGAAAGTATTGAAGTCAGTCAGGCAGACGTCCTCAGAGCAATGGATCCGGTGATTTCCGCAATCCTGAAAATGATCGGGGGGCATCTGAGACAACTCCCCGAACATATCGGTGCAGAAATCACAGAGTCCGGCATCTGTCTTACAGGCGGAGGTTCCTGCATGAAAGGTCTGGATCGGCGGATAGCCGCTGAAACCGGTCTGAATGTAAGCATTGCTCCTGACCCGGTTCATGCCGTAATCAATGGCGCGAACCGGACACTGCAGTTTTGGAAAGATCATGAATCCTGGTGGAATCATATTGACTGGCCTGTGTTACGTGCCCCGTGAAAAATTTCATCTGAAGTCTGAAAACTGTTTCAGCAAAAAATTGTGTTCCGGCAGACACGAAGTCATGAAATCACTTCCGCAGCAAACCGGCAGGTACGATCACCTGTGCACCAGCAGTCAATCTCTTTCACTCTGAAATGTTTTCCTGTGAAACTTTCCATCAGTGCGGCAATAAATCCTTCATCATAGGTGCAGATTTCATAATTAAGTTCAGGCAGTCCGGAGCAGTCCAGATCTTCGGAAACTGTCAGAACAAAGGAGCCGTTTTCCACATCCGCTTTTTCAACCCGCAGTATGCCGATTCCCATTTCCCTGAGTATGTGCTGCAACTGTTTGACAAATTCGCTGAAATCCGCAGCATGTCCCAGAAATTTGCTGTAAAACGCAGTGCCTGCAAGCTTTCCCGCCTCATAAAAAAGCTGATCCGTTTTTTCACTGCCCAGATTCTGTTCCATGACATCCCTGAAACAGAACTGCATGAGGCGGTAAACTTCCAGCCGTGTCATTTGGCCCAGATTTGGCCGTCCCAGTTTGATATCTCCGAGCAGTTCCCATGTAAACCGGTATTTCCGATCTGAATCTTTCATTTTTTTTCTCCTTTCCCCTGACTGATTTTTTCAGGGGAATCATCTGATTTTTATTGTAAAATTCCAGTATTCCCGGAATAAGGCAAAACAGACAGTCAACCTTGCTGTGTTCAGAAGCTCCCGGGGCACAGACGCCCGTGAGCAGTCAGAGTTTCCAATTCTGTATTTTGGTATAATACCGCCTGTTTTGACAAATTAAAACATGTTTTTGCACATTGCGGAACAAAAAAATTGGGTGTACTGCAAGATAAAACAGAATCAGATGGTCAGAAATATTCAGCAGAGCTGAAATTTTTTTCATCATACAGGTTTCATATTTATTCCGGATTCCAAAAATACAATCTGTTCCGTTCCGCTTCATTTTTGTGACTGTCCTGAAATATTACAGGCTGATACCGGACAGACTTAATGATTTGCTTGTTCTGTATAATAATCCATGATATAGATATAAATTTTAATTTACCTTAACGTGAGTCCGGTATAAATCTGTACCGAATTTTAAGGAAAACAGATGCGGTGAACTCTGGCATCTCTGCGGTTGCCCGGTTTTGCGGCTGTTTTTTCCGCCACAAAGGCGCAAAAACGCAAAGTCTCACGAATTTTTAAGAAAATCTGCCCTTTTTGTGCCGAACTCACGTTACCTTGCTGATATTACGCACTATTATCAGGCAGAGTGAAAAGATCGGATGATTCATCCGGAATACCAAGTCCGGAGGCGGGAATTTTTTATTCCGTGCAGTTTTTCAGACTGGCATTCGGGCGGACAGGTTAGGGATATGACAATGGACAAAAAATACAGACAGATTGCAGATGAACTGGACCGGATTGTCCGCGCGGAACTGAACCGGAGAGCCGGGGGCAGGCCTGATAACAAAGATCTGGCAAAAATCGGTGAAAGCATAGAAATCAGAAACCGGGAAATTGTGGAGGCGCATCAGCAGGGAAAAACCGCAAAAATCCTGCCCCAGCTCCTTTCTGCATGGCTCCGGACCCGTGAAGGCGGAGATATGTACGCTGCTCCGGACAGCCGGAATGAAAAAATTCATGAAATATGGCTGAGCAAAAAGGAACGGCTGGAAACCCTGATTGCCGCCGCAGTCTTGGCTGCAGACGACAAAAATCTCATTGATCTCGTCAGCGGGGCAAAAAAATGCTTTGAAGACAATTACAGGCGGATAAAGGAACTGCTTATCCTAAGCGTTACTGCTGAAAATATCCGCAAAGAAGCGGATATGACCCGGAGCGCAAAACCCAAAGACGAGGAAAGTGCCGTAGCCTACCTCCGGGAAATTGCGCCTTTGCGTGCAGATTTGGAAACCATCCGATCCAGACATACAGAAGCAGGGGAGGCTGACTATATCAGGGAAGCTGTGCTGAAACTTGGGGGAGCTATTCATTCCGCGGACAGAAGCCTTGCTGAAAAAAGCAGAAATGCTGCCAAATATCTTTTTGATCAGGCAGCTTCCGTATTTCACAGTTATCAGTCCACTCCGGCTGCCATTCCCAATGCAGAGATATTCAATCAGCAAAAGGAAATTCTGGGCCGGTATGCCGGTATTTTCAGGGAAATCGGGGATACGGAGCGGCAGGAAAAGATCGGACGGTTTATTTCTGCCATTGAAGCGACCCTTGAAAAACTCCAAAAGGAAATTGAAAAGCAGAAGGAAAGCGAGGCAAGAACCGCAGAAAAGGCACAAAAGGAAATCAGCGAGGCATATGAGCGTTTTCTGGAAATAAAAGAGGCATATGCACAGGGAATGCTGTCCGGCGAAAGTCAGCAGAAAAACGCAGGTGAAAAGCTGAAGAAATACCGGGATATCCTGATTGCAAACGGACAGCGGATTGTGGCACTGGATCTGGATCGTTTTATCAATGCCACCGGCATAGGCAGGCCCGAAAACAGCAGGCAGGCCGACAGCAAGGGAGATGATTTTGATTACAGAAAAGGATTTCTGATTCTGCTGCCCATTACTATCGTGCTGCTGCTGCTGGTTTTTGTGATGATTGTAACGTAAGGTGATTTCTGAAAACAAATATACCGGTTCAGTTCACAGGCACAGGGCAAAAGCTGGAAGCTTTTGATACTTTGAAGGGATATTCTTTCTGGAAATAGCCTAAGAAGGTAAACGAAAAAATTCATGTATAAAATTTTCAGGAAAACCGGTTGTTCCGGGGAATCCGTTTTTTTTATACCCGAAAATTTCTGTTGACCTGCTTATTATACCAATTCGCCATTGATTTTTTCAGAAAATCAACTATTTAGAGAGACAGTGGTGTGTCTGTTCCCGCGCCCTGAAACACACCCCTGCCCCCTCTCAGGATGGGAACAGCAGACTTTTTCATAAGTATACCATTACTTGAAACATTTCGGTTTTAAAATACCGCATTCAAAAGGCTTGCCTTAGCAGAGTTTATAAATTTAAGTAATAGCCACGAATAACACGAATCTGCACGAATGCACAAGCCATAATTCATTTAATTCGTGTCATTTGTGCAATTCGTGGCTGTACCATCAAATTTTCTGAGTAATGGTATATCTTTTCAATGGCGATTTGGTATTACACACTGTCTGCAAAAAATGGAAAGGAAAAAATCATAAATCCATGAAGAGCATCGTGCAGTTTTTCATAAAACAGAATGTTTTCATCAATGTGGTGTTCATTATTCTGACCGTGGCCGGGGTTTTCAGCCTGCTGACCATTCCGGTCGAGAACATGCCCAATGTGGATATGGGCAAGGTTTTTATTCATACCGTGTATTTCGGAGCTTCTGCCGAGGATGTGGAGCAGTTGGTGACCTCGGAAATCGAGGACGCTCTCGATGATCTCGAAGATGTGGAATTCATTCAGTCCTCTTCCTACCGGAATTTTTCTTCGGTGCAGGTGAAGTTCAATGATGACACATATTATGAGAATCTTTATGATGATCTCCGTTTTCTGGCTCTCAATATCAAGAACAAACTGCCGCCGGAGGCTGAAGAGCCTGTTTTTATGTATATTGACACACATGAATGGATTCCCGTTATTGTGGCAAATGTCACGGGCGATCTTCCCCGGCGTACTCTCCGGCTGCTGTCGGAGGAACTCAAAACCCGGATACTGGATATTCCGGGTGTGCAGAATGCAGGCATTTCCGGCGATTATGACGAAGAATTTCATGTATCAGTGGATCCAGCCCGGCTGCGCAGATACGGCATTACGTTTAATCAGTTGTGTCAGGCCATTGTGTCTGCCAATACCAAGATTCCCACCGGCACTTTCCGCAAAGACAGTGCCGAATATATGCTGGACGCGGGGAAAAAACTCTCTTCCCAGCAGGAAGTGCTGAATATTGTGGTGCGCCGGGATGGGGACGGCAATTTTATCCGGATAAGGGATCTGGTCACCAGTGCGCGCATGAGCCACCGGGACCCCTCCCGCATTTCCACAGTCAACGGAAAAGACGCGCTGCGCATTCGGGTGCTGAAAGAGGAAAGCGGGAATGCAGTGGATATTTCGGCACAGGTGAAAGAGACCGCGCTGGCCTTTGCGCAGGCCCATGAAAAAGAGGGAATCAGTGTTTTTTTTACCAATGATTCCACCATTGAAATCAATGATTCAGTAAAAATCCTGGGGGGCAACCTGATTACCGGCATGGTTCTGGTTACTCTGGTGCTGTGGATTTCCATGGGATTCCGCAATGCCATGCTCACGGCCATCGGCATTCCCTTTTCCTTTATCTGCTCCATTATTATCATGAAAGTGACCGGGGTATCCCTGAATACCATCAGTCTGTTCGCGTTTGTGCTGGTCACAGGTATGCTGGTGGATGATGCCATTGTGGTTGTGGAAAATGTATACCGCCATATTCAGATGGGAAAACCGCGCAGGCTTGCAGTGGTGGAGGGGACAGCCGAAGTCATGCTGCCGATCATCAGTTCGGTACTGACCACAATTCTGGCCTTTCTGCCCATGCTGATTATGACCGGCAGCATCGGCGAATTTTTTGCACAGATCCCCAAAACTGTGGCCTACGCTTTGGGAGTTTCCCTGCTGGAAGCTTTGTTTATTCTGCCCATTCATATTCTGGACTGGGGCCCGAAAGCCGTGCAGGAAAATATTGTCACGGAAGACGATGATCCTTTTTACCACCTGAAAAAAGGCGTGTTTGCCCCTTTGTGGAAAATCTACCATTTTGCCGTGCTGCGGCTGCTCAATCACAAAATACTGACCTTTATCGGCATCGCCAGCCTTTTTCTGGCATCCATGACCATTCTGGTGCTGTCCATGACCGGCATTATGCCCCTGATTCAGGTCAAATTTTTTCCCGGCAATTATTTCCGCTATCATGTGACCATTGCTATGCCGGTGGGAACCCCCATTGAGGAAACAGACCGGGTGGTGCGGGATATTTCTGAATTCATTATGTCGCTGGGAACACAGCAGGCACAGTCTGCAGCCGGAGATGCGGGATTTTTTGAGGATCAGGATTATCAGCGCCATTCCGGCAATCACTACGGTCAGATTGTGGTTACGCTTCCGGATGACAAAGAACGGAATTTTCCGGAAAATCCCGCAAACGATCCCATTGTGCATCTGGAATACATGCGCAAACATATCAAGGCGTTTGCAGAAAAAAAATATGCGAACGGAGAGAAAAAACCGGAAGTCAAGGTTTTTGAGGAAAGTGACGGGCCGCCTGCGGGAAAACCGGTCAATATCCGGGTGACTTCCCTGACTCTGGAAGACGCGCTGAAAGCCTCGGATGCCATACTTGCGTATATGCGGGAAGATGCGGAGATGGCGGATCTCATTGATCTGGATGATGACCGGCCTGAACTGCAGAACGTGGTAAAATTTACTCCCCGGCAGGAATCTGTGTCGGAATACGGTCTTGCGCCGGGACAGGTGACAGCCATGACAGCCACTGCGCTCAACGGTTATCCCGCAGGCAAATTCAGGGCAGCAGACGGAGAGGTGGATCTGATGATCCGGCTGTCAAGAGTGTCTGATCAGGTCAATGCACGGGGCGCAGGACTTTCCGATCCTGCTGATGTTCTTGGCATTCCTGTGGTGGAACACAGCGCATCCCCGGTTCTGCTCAGAGATCTGCTGGATGTGGAATACGGAACAGAACCCAATGTGAAACTCCGTTACAAAGGCCGTCCCACCATAACCATCACTGCGGACATCAAACCCGGATCACAGCTTTCTCCTGCACGGGTGCAGGTGCTGGTAAACCGCTTTTTTGAAAAAAACCGGGACAGTCTCTATGCTTCCAGCATTTCCTTTGGCGGGGAATTTGAATCCACCAGCCGATCCTACACTTCCCTGACCTTTGCTTTTTTTATTGCAATTATGCTGATTTACATGGTGCTGGCTTCCCAGTTCAATGACTATGTTCAGCCGATCATTATTATTACAGCCGTACCCTTTGCCCTCATCGGCGTGGTTATGGGACTGTTTCTGAGCCGGACCATCTTCACCATCGGCAGTTTCATGGCAATTGTGGGACTGGCAGGTGTGGCCGTGAATGATTCCCTGATTATGATTGATTTCATGAATGTGCGACTGAGAAAAGGAAGGCCACTGCGGGATGCGGTCATTGAAGGCTGCGCTGCCCGTATGCGTCCGGTTATCCTTACCACCATAACAACCATTCTGGGACTGCTGCCTATGGCTGTTGGCATTCCGAACAAATCCATTTCCTGGGCGCCGATGGCAACCGCGTTTGTGGCCGGACTTTCCAGCGCAACCATACTTGCCCTGCTGCTGATTCCTGTGCAGTATGAGGCATTTGAGAATTTCAAGGCATTTTTCCGGCGCAGGGGAATGCGCAAACTGAGACGGAAAATGAGGAAAAGCAAAGCAGAACAGGCTGCAAAGTAGAACAAGCTTCCAGCTTGTTCATGGGGCCGCACCACAAGCTGGAAGCTTATGCTACTTTTTAAACAAATACCGGAACAATGATATTCCAATGGAGGAAAAAATGGCACAGTCTGCAGCACATGTTTTGCAGGAGTATAAACAGGATGCGGATTTGTATGATGAGTATGACGGAGTTCCTGTTCCTGATCTCACCCATATCATTACAGAGGATGACACACCTGTGGACAATATCTTTTCGGAAAAGCAGCAGCGTCTGCTCAGTGAATCACTGAATCTTTCATGGAAACCGGGGACTCCCTTTATCGCGGCAGCGAATGTGGGCATTTTTTATGCACTTCATGAACCGCCAATTGTGCCGGACATGTTTCTGAGTCTGGATGTGCAGGTGCGGGAAGATATGTGGAAAAAGGAAAACCGCTCCTATTTTATCTGGGAATACGGCAAACCTCCGGAAGTGGCAGTGGAAATAGTTTCAAACAGAAAAGGCGGGGAACTTGACCACAAACTGAAAACATATGAGAGGATCAGGGTTCTTTATTATGTGATTTTTGATCCGCAGAAGATTATCCAGAATGAGGAACTGCGGGTATATGAATTTTCCGCAAAAGGCTATATTCCCAAAATTGGGGGAAATCTGACCCAGATCGGTCTCCGTGTCCAAATATGGGAGGGCATGTATGAAGGTGTCAGAAGCAGATGGCTGCGGTGGTATGACAGCACTGGTCAAATGATTCTGACCGGTGCGGAACTGGCGGAGCAGGAATTTCAGAGGGCGGAACAGGAACGTCAGCGGGCTGAAATAGAACAGCAGAAGGCGGAGCAGGAACGTCAGAGGGCTGAAATGGCTGAACACAATGCAGATCAGGCACAGAAACAGGGAATGCGCACCCAGGCTGCGGAAACTGCACGCAAAATGCTGGCGCGGGGCTATGTTCCGGATGAAATCTGCGAACTGACCGGGCTTTCCGCAGCGGAGATTTCTGCTCTTGGATAAAAGCAAAATCCTGCATATCAGAGAAATAAGCCATTTGCCTTTGACTCCGCTTAGGCAGGGAATTTCCGGCAGAGTGCAAAAAACAGAATCAAAAGAGAAATAATCCGCTATGGTGACTCAACAGATTTTTCTGGAAAGACTTGTCAGGGGAGAAATTATCCCGTTTCTGGGGTCAGAAATCCATCTTCTTTCCAACCCAACCATCAACTCGCCTGATGAAGTGGCTCTGAAACTGGCGGAAGTGCTGAAGTTCCCGAATTTTGCCGGAACCCTGCCCATGATCTGCCAGTATTACCAGATGGAGCATGACAGAAGTTCCCTGCTCGTTGCGGCCAAAACATTGGTCGGGAACGAATGTACCGATATGCAGGAAAATCCCATTTTCCATCTGCTGGGAGAGATCAGAAGCCCTCTGCTGATTCTTTCTTCCCTGTATGACAACGGACTGGAAAAGGTTTTTGAAAAGAAAGGCAAGCCCTTTGTGATGATTTCCCACCATCTTCAGCCCGGTTCGGATTACGGAAAAGTTATTCTCAAATATTCGGATAAAGGCAAAAGAGAAGAACCCTGCTCCACAGAAGCCCTTTCCGGATGCAGCTTTCTGGAAGAAGGAAGATCGGTCATTTACAAAATCTGTGGCTGCTACAGCCTTTGCGATGAAAATGAGATTGATCAGGTGGATTCCCTGATGATTTCCGAAGAAGACTTTTTCAATTTCCTGATTCAGATCGAAAAGGTCATACCGGCTTATCTGGTGCGGCGGTTTTCCAAGCGGAGCCTTCTTTTTCTCGGTTATAACCTGAACAACTGGCATGACCGCCTGATTGCCACTGCCATTCTGGAGAAAAAAAGAATGTACCGGGAGCGTTCCTATGCCATCCGCAGAAATCCGGATCGCTATGAAAAGGCTTTCTGGAATTATTTCAAGGTGGAAGTTCAGGAAACCGGGCTGTGGGAATATATTCAGATTATTCAGGAGAGACTGCCGGAACTGAAAACGGAAAATGCCGTGAAAATCCCCCGGTTTGATGTGTTTTTATGCCACAACAGCAAAGACAAACCCTTTGTAAAGGAAATCGGGGGAAAACTGAAGGAAAAGGGACTGATCCCCTGGCTGGATATTGAACAGTTGCGCCCCGGTTTTCCGTGGCAAAGGGTATTGGAAGAGCAGATTGAAAATGTCAAAGCAGTTGCGGTGTTTATCGGTGAAAAGGGAATCGGCCCGTGGCAGAATATGGAACAGGAAGCCTTTATCCGTCAGTTTATCAAAAGAAATTGCCCGGTGATTCCGGTTATCCTTCCGGAATGTGCGGAAGAACCCAAACTCCCGGTTTTTCTTTCCGGCATGATGTGTGCGGATTTCCGGAAAAATGACCCTGATCCTCTCGGACAGTTGATTTGGGGAATTACCGGAAGCAGACCGGGTTAGCATATTTCAGCAAGGAAAGCCCTGAAAGGGCGGATTGATAAAGCCCAGGCCAACGGTCTGGGAATACAGGATAATAAAATATCAATAAGCCCTGAAAGGGCGAATTATATATTATATAAGGTAAGGTGATTTCCATTAATGATTATACCGTTTTTCGTAGGGCGGGCACGGCTTTTTGTGCCCGCCGTCCTGCTGAAACGGCGGGCACAAAAAGCCGTGCCCACCCTACAGTGATGGTACATTTTTTCATGGAAATCGCCTAACATTCCGGAATCATTTTTAATGCGCTCCCAGGCCCTTGGCCTGGGCTATATCAATGCGCCCTTTCAGGGCTTAGCCGTACCAATTTTTCAGCAATCCCTTGCCAAAGGATGAATAAAAATGCAGAACCAAACCTCATCTATAACCGAACCCTACAAGGGCCTGCGTCCTTACGAAGCCCAGGACAGGGACATCTTTTTCGGCAGGGATACGGAGCGGGATATCCTGATTGACAAGATTCTTTCCCATAAACTGACCCTGCTCTTTGCCGCCACAGGTGTGGGCAAAAGTTCCCTGCTTCATGCGTCTGTGCTGCCGAAATTAAAGGAATCCGAAGAACTGGATGTGGTGTATTTTCGGGACTGGTCTGGTGCCAATCCTTTGGAAATGCTGAAAAACAGCGTTCTGGCTCTGCTTGGGGAACAGGGAAAAACAGAGGCCGGGTTTGAAATGGAAGACAATCTGCGCCTGAAAGACTTTTTCCATACCATCTCTGCCTTTTCCAGCGAGCCTTTGGTAATCATGCTGGATCAGTTTGAGGAATTTTTCTATTATCAGCGTTTTAACAAAGAATTTCAGAATATTGTAAAACAAATCGCCGAGTCCGTCAATGATCGGCAGTCGCCCGTGGTGTTCGTGTTTTCCATGCGGGAAGATTTTGCATTGGAACTCAATGCGTTCAAAGAAGAACTGCCCACCACCCTGTTTCAGAATTTTTACCGGCTGGAAAAACTGTCTGCGGAAAAAGCTGCAAAAGCCATTGAAGAACCGGTAAAAAATTTCGGTTTTGCCTATGAAGACAGTTTATTGAATGATCTCTTGCAGGATTTGGCAGACCGGGAAAAACAGAGCCGGTTCGGAACCGTTTCCGCACCCCTGACCGATTCCCCCGCGTATGTGGAGCCGCCCTATCTGCAGATTGTCTGCACCCAGTTGTGGGAAATGGAAAAACAGAATCCGGAAAAGAAAATCCGGCTGGAGGTTTACAAAAAAAAGGGCCGGGCAGCCGGGTTTGTGGACGCGTATTTTCAGAATGTGATGAAAGAATTTTCCGCAGAGGAAAAAAGAATCGCTTCCCGTGCCTTTGATTTTCTGATTACGCCTTATGGCACAAAAATGGCATATCCTATTAAATATCTTGCTAATCTTATCATGGTAAAAGAGTCAGAATTAATAAAAATTCTCAACAAACTTGAAGCGTTCAGAATTTTACGGAAACAATCAAGACAGGAGGATATATGGTACGAACTCTATCATGACATTTTTTCAAAAATTATTCATAAATGGAATGATTATTTCAAAGATTCCGAAAGTTATCACCTAAGATTATGCCATGATAATAAAATGTCTGACATGATTGAACTTTATCGTGGTAGAATAACTACATTAAATACAATGGGGCTTATCAATTATGAAATAGAAACAGGCTATAAAAGGAATCTTCTTGAACCTGATAAAATATTTATTGAAAAGCAGTTGGGAGAATATGATACAGTTTTTATCGAACTTATTGGAATGATGCCTCTTACCCAGCGAATCTTGGAATATTGGAAATTGGGTGAAATAACAAAGTCATTGAAACTTGCGGAAGTGTCAATTTCTGAAAGTGATATTGTCAGAAGTCAAAATGTAATTGAAATATTGGCAGGATTCTATTCAGTAAAAAGCATTACTATTCTTAAAAATTATATAAATGAAGCATCTTACAATATAAAAAAAATGATAATTAAATCTATGGAGTTCATGCCATATCATCTGGTCAAAGATTCATTAAACAAACAGCTAACTGATGTTTACACAGAGATTCGTACTGTAGCACTTGACGTTTTGGGAAAGATTGGAAACACGGATTCAGTGGTAAATATTCTCCCTCTGCTCAAAGATCGGTCAGCGGACGTTAGAAGATCAGCGGTTTCCGCATTGATAAATCTTGGCATTACGGATGCTGTGAAAGATATCCTTCCTCTGCTCAAAGATCAGGATGTGTCTGTGCGGAGCTCGGCGGTTTCCGCATTGGTAAATCTTCTCCGTAGGATGTCTTTGAAAGACAAAGACATTGTTCCTCTGCTCAAAGATCAGAATGTGTCTGTGCGGAGCTCGGCGGTTTCCGCATTGGGAAATCTTGGCAAAGCGGAGTCTGTGAAAGACATTGTTCCCCTGCTCACAGATCAGGATTCGTCTGTGCGGAGCTCGGCGGTTTCCGCATTGGTAAAGATTGGCAGTGCGGAGTCTGTGAAAGACATTGTTCCTCTGCTCAAAGATCAGGATGCGTCTGTGCGGAGCTCGGCGGTTTCCGCATTGATAAATATTGGCATTACGGATGCTGTGAAAAACATTCTTCCTCTACTTAATGATGAGGAGGCGGATGTGCGAGGATCAGCAGTTTCCGCATTAGCAGAACTTGATTGTATGGAGTCAGTAAAAGATATTTTTCCTATGCTTAACGATCAGGGCTGGTATGTGCGAAGCTCAGTGGTTTACATATTAGGAAAGATTAGCAATGCGGAATCAGTTAAAAGCATCGTCCCTTTGCTTAAAGATCAGCATTGGATTGTTCGGAGATCGGCAGTTTCCGCATTGGCAGAATTTGGCAGTATGGAATCGGTAAAAGCCATTGTTCCTCTGTATAAAGATCATGATTGGTCTGTGCGGAGCTCGGCGGTTTCCGCATTGGTAAAGATTGGCAGTAAGGATGCCGTGAAAAACATCCTTCCTCTGCTTAAAGATCATGATTGGTCAGTGCGGAGATCGGCGATTTGGGCATTGGAAAATCTTGGCAGTAAGGATGCCGTGAAAAACATCCTGCCTCTTCTGAAAGATGAGAATGCATATGTGCGGGGATCGGCGGTTGGGGCATTGGTAAATCTTGGCAGTAAGGATGCCGTGAAAAACATTCTTCCTCTACTTAATGATGAGGAGGCGGATGTGCGAGGATCAGCAGTTTCCGCATTAGCAGAACTTGATTGTATGGAGTCAGTAAAAGATATTTTTCCTATGCTTAACGATCAGGGCTGGTATGTGCGAAGCTCAGTGGTTTACATATTAGGAAAGATTAGCAATGCGGAATCAGTTAAAAGCATCGTCCCTTTGCTTAAAGATCAGCATTGGATTGTTCGGAGATCGGCAGTTTCCGCATTGGCAGAATTTGGCAGTATGGAATCGGTAAAAGCCATTGTTCCTCTGTATAAAGATCAGGATGCAAATGTACGGGGAACGGTGGCTGAAGCATTAGAAAAACTTGGAAGTCCTGAATCAGTTAAAGGCATTGTTCCTCTTCTAAAAGATTCAAGTGATTATGTGAGGGGCTCAGCACTTTCGGCATTAGCACAACTAGGTGGTATTGAGCATGTCAAATACATAGTTCCTCTGCTTAAAGATCAGAATGCCTATGTAGGGGGATCGGCAATGGAAGTATTGAAAAAACTTGGGAGTGAGGATTCCGTGAAAATCTTCATACCTCTTCTCAAGGATGAGAATGTGTCTGTGCGGAGATCAGCGGTTATAGCTATCGGGAAATTAGCCCCTTGTGAAAATATGAATATTATCAAGGAACTTTATGAAAAAGAAAAAGAAGATAATGGAGTCCGTCTGGCCGCTGCCTTAGTGCTATTAATGCAAAATGATACCGAGGGGTTGGATTTCATCAAAGAAAAAGCAAAAAGCAAAGAAGATGAAGACCGGAAACGCACGGCTACGATTCTTGGAGAATTGCCATCAGTACAGGGAACTGCTCTGCTGTTGGAAATGCTTGCCGATAAAGTTCCTGATGTTCGGGAAACTGTTGTAATTTCTTTGGGAAAAATTTCTTCTCCTGAAATCCTTGCATACCTGAAAAACACCGCATTAAAAGAGAAAGAAAGAATGTACACCCGTTCCCTTGCCGTCACCGGCATCGGCAACATCAAAACAGAGGAAGCCGTCAACACCCTTCTGGAATTCCTCAAATCTCCGGAAGAAAACATACAATTCCGTGCCATCAAAGCCCTGGGCAAAAACCGCACAGCAAAAGCCCTGCCGGATTTGCTCAACCTGCTGAAAATTCAGGAACAGCGCAAAGCCCAATGGCGCAAAATCCGGGATGAAAATACCGATTCCTATACCGAACCCCAAATGAAAAACTGGCGCACCCGTCTGGAAGCCGTCAGCCCTAAAACATACATGGAATGCGAACTGGCCTATGCCATTGCCCAGATTGACCCGGAAAAACAGGGCATCCGGCTCCTTTCCCATGATCTGTCCGCAGTCCGGGAAGGCGCATGGATGGGAATCGGCAAAACCCGCAAAACAGAACTGCTGGAAACACTCTATTCCATCCGAAAACAGACCGACAAACCCTGGGAACGCCACGCGGCCTTTCGTGCCATTGATTACCTGCTCATTGAAATCGAAGAATTCGGCGGAAAAGCGGATTTGGAATTCCTTGAAAAATTCTTCCCTTCCATCACCGAAGACAGACTCAGCGAAGGCGTAAAAACCCGCGTGGAATGGACCATTGAGCAAATGAAAATGAGGGAAAAAGGGAAAAGCTGAGAGGCTTGCACCGGTTGCCAAATTTTCAGTTTGGCAGTCCTGAATACAAACCATATAAGATGATTTTCAGAAAAGAATATCCCGGAAAAGCAGCAAAAGCTTCCGGCTTTTGCACTGTGCCTGTGAACTGAACCGGGATATTTATTTTCAGAAATCACCTTAACCGTCATTCCGGTGTAAACCGGAACTGTCCGGCTGAACTCAGGTCTAATACCAATTCTCCATTGAAAGTATACTTATGATTCGGTTTCCCACAGAGAACACAGAGAGAAAAAAACCACAGAGAACACAGAGAAAACAACTCACTTTATTGTATAAATTCAACAGCGAATTGGTATAATACCGATTCTCCATTGGTTTTATACAATGCGGAGGAGTGCAAAAATTAAGCGGAGCGGTTTTTTGCACACGCTCAACAGCGGAAAAACTGACCATATTGTATCAAATCAATGGAGAATTGGTCTAAGCCCGGTGATTTCAACTGTTTCAGGATACCGGTTTTTGCAGGTATGACAGCAGACAGACTATCAATGCCGGGTATTCTGAAAAAAAGCAAAGTCATTCCTGCTACCAGGGAATAAACTGGTACAGTTTCGCAAACATCTCATAGACTTCAATCCAGTTCTGCAAATCCTTTGCAGTGTTCATATGCGCGCGCTTGTTGACCATTACCCAGCTCATATGTGCAGCGCCATCTTTGCAGGTTGAGCAGTCACGGGTTTCAGATGTGCAGCAGCGGTGCATTGTGTGCAGATCCGAGGCCCAGCGGATGAAATGGATCAGCCGTTTTGGTTTGGGGTTCCGGGTGTCCAGAGGCTCTGTCACTGAAGGACATTCCTTCCATCCGAATGGCCTTCCCATCATTTTCCCGGTGCAGATGATTTCATGATAGTATTTGGATGAAATCACGGTATCAGGATATTTGTCCAGCATATCATCCATTTCAACACGGATGTCGATCAGTTCTTCGGGTTTCCAGAAAAAACCGTCTACGCCTTCATCATTGGAAAGAAGCTGCATGTGGACTTTCAGGCCAGCATCCCGGATTTTCCGTATAATCCGCTCTGTCTGACCAATCTGCCTGGGGGTAATGGTGTAGAGATAATAGGCACAGGGATCGCCTTCATAGTTTTTGCCTGAAATGGCAAAGGTGTCTTTTCCCCGCAGAATTTTCTCATCTTCTCCGTCTCCCCACAGGGAAATTCCCACCATCAGATTCGGAAAGCGGTCTCTGGGCACCCGGATCAGACCGTTGGTCGCACAGAAAGTTGGCAGTCTTTTGTAAAATGCTTCCACGCGATCCAGACAGAGTGTGGGTTCTCCGCCGATGAGAATGGCCAGATTCACCCCTCTTTCCTTTTCCCTGTCTACAAAGGCTTCCCATTTGCCAATGTCATTTTCCTCTTTTGCAACCATGTGCTCACCCGATGAGAAAAAAAAGCATCCTTTGCAGCGGAGATTGCAGCGGTTTGTGACATCATATATGGAACTGCGGATATTGAGTTTTGCTATGCGGTTATAGCGTTCATGCCAATGTGCATCCAGCAGTGAGCTGACAGTTTTCATTTACAAAGACTCCTTGTCTTCAAATAATCCGTGTCCGGGCGGCGCAACCTGCCCCTTGCAGAGATTTTCCCCTTTTTCATATCCCATGACCCACACGGCCAGATAGGTGTCCGCATAATCCAGCCAGGCCCGGAACGTGAGAGGATTATTTGCATGACGGAAAAGCCGGGCAGTAACCACTGCACTGCCGGAAGCATAATGGCGGCAGTCCGCGCAGTCTGTATCCGGCACACAGCAGGCAGCATTTCTGTCCCAGTTCAAATCTGTGCGGTACTGCCGGAAAGAGCGTCCCAGTCCCAAATCCGTAGAAGGATTCATCCGGGGATAGGAACATCCGTACAGATCATGAAGTCCCAGGCTGTGGGTATGGGCCACCGCGTTATATGCAGAATAAAGAAGATGATCCGGATATTCCATGAGCATCTGCATCATGGTTTCCCTGCAATGCAGCAGGGAATCGCGCGTATGGCGGAGTTCTCCGCTGTAACCGACCGGAGCTGAAAACATATTGAAGGTTGCCCTGCACCTGTTCTCCGCGAGAATATCCATGACTTCCCGGATTTGACCGATATTCTGCCGGGTGAATGTATAGACAAATACTGCCCTGGGATCATCTTTGTAATTTTCAATCTGGCGGGCCAGCATATGTTCCGCTCCCCGCACCCGTTGACTGGTCTGATCATTGCCCCATACGGAAATATGGATTTTGTATCCAGCGGATTCGGGAATGCGTTTCAGTCCGTTGGATGCTATGGTTCCCAAAGGCATCTGTTCATAACAGACCTGACAGAGTTCCGGAACCAAAGCCGGTTCAGCCCCGGCCAGTACCACAAAGGTAATGCCCCTCTCCTTTTCCGCTTTCATGAGACTGCGCCAGGCTTCCGGATTCCGGTTTTCCTCGGCAAACTGCTTTTCCCCTTCATAAAAATAGCAGCCTTCGCAGCGGATATTGCATCTGGAGGTCATGTCATAGGTGGATTCGCGCAGAAAAAAATACTTTCTCACTTTTTCCCAGCGATCTTTGACATGCGGATCAGCCAGTATCTCGGAAAATTTCAGGTTTTTCCTTTCCTCATGCCTGCCTGCGGCAGATATTTCCTGCTTTGAAACGTACACGTAAGTCTCCGAAATAAAATTATTCGTTTAATTTCTTTTCAATATACCCGGCAATGCGGCGGACTGTGGTCAGTTTGGGGTAATCATCCTCATCAATGCGTATGCCGTACTGATCCTGCAGCACAAGGGCCACTGTGGCCAGATCCATGCTGTCAATACCCACTTCCTCCACCAAATCCACTTCCGGATCAAATGTCTCCGGTGTCACGTCTTCCAGTTTCAGTTCTTCGATCATCACCTGCGCGACACGCAGGACAATCTCACTGCTTTCCACATTCATGTCTGTAATATCTCCTTTGTTTTCAGCTTTTTTCACTGTCATGATTCCACTGCACGCGATGCCGTTTTTCACGTTTATGCGGAATATATAGTCATTGCTGTTCTTTTTGTCCGGACTTATACTGATTTCCATGCGCTCATCGGGCCGGATAATCTGCCTGAACCGCACTCTCCGGACACCGCTGAGGATCAGGTCTTTATCCACAGCATCGCGGATAGCAGCAAAAACCAATCCCAACTGGGCAATGCCCGGCAAAATGGGATCTCCGGGAAAATGTCCGGAAAACCAGGGGGAATCCGGCCCGATCTCCGCGTGTGCAAGTATTTCATTTTTGTCTGTATCTGATGTCATAAATCTTCAGCAGGTATGAAAAAAATTTTCATATCATTTCTAAAATTTCTGGGCAGACGGATTATATTCATAAACCATTTGTCCTGTTATTTCAATATTTCCAAGTTATACCAATTTGCCATTGATTTTTTCAGAAAATTCCATCCTGAGAAGGGCAGGGGTGTGTTTAATAACTGATGTTACGCAGCCTTTCCATAAATCAGGCAGTTGTTCTCTTTGAGCGTCATTCCGGCGAAAGCCGGAATCCGGTAATTTCAAAATGTTCCGGATACCGGCGTTCGCCGGTATGACGATTCGGCGTAACATCAGTTATATATTTGAAAAAAATCTCCCCCTTTCAGAGGTTGTAAAATTTCCGAAAATATATTATCCTGAAATCGGTAAAAAGAAAACATCTTTTTTCCTGAACCCGATACATGCGTTTCGGATGAGAATTTTTTTTCTTAAAATTCAGGGATATAATTTATGCGAATCGGTCTGGGATACGACATACATCAGTTGGTAAGCGGCCGGAAACTGGTACTGGGAGGAGTGCAGATTCCTTTTGAAAAAGGACTGCTGGGACATTCGGATGCGGATGTGCTGATTCATGCGGTCTGCGATGCCTTACTGGGAGCGGCCGGGATGGGGGATATTGGGCAGCATTTTCCGGATACAGATATAACATATAAAGACATTGACAGCAAAATTCTGTTAAACCGTACCTGTGAAATGATTCGGGCCAAAGGATTTTCAATCATAAATCTGGATACAACAATTTTTGCACAGGCTCCCAAAATATCTCCATACCGCCAGCAGATGAGCGAAGTTATGGCCGCAGCTATGGGCATTGAAGCAGGATGCGTCAATATCAAAGCCACCACCACAGAAGGACTGGGAATGATCGGGGCCGGGGAAGGGATTGCTGCCATGTGCGTTGCGCTTCTGGGAATAAAGTAGCACAAGCTTCCAGCCTGTGCCGCGACTTTGAACAAACTGCTTGTGCTACTGCATGACCACGTTGAATTTTATATATTTCCCTCCTGAGAGGGACAGGACTGTTAAGTTCTCCAGCTTTTCGGGACAAATCCCCTCTTGAGTGGGGCAGTAGTGAGTTTTTTTCCATTTCCAAACACATCCCTTTCCCAACATACAAGGTGGGCAAAAGCGGAGCGTTGCCCACCATCATCATACGGCATTGCGGTGGGCACAGTGTGCCCACTCTGCTGAAATATCCTGATGATTTCCCGGGATCAGCCGGTTGATTTCCTGCACAGTTTTGGTGGCTGTGGGGAGCTGTGTCACCAATGTTTTAAACCATGCCAGATAACGGCTGGCTTTTTTCATCCTGGGACTTGCCTGCCTCAGCCACCTTTTAGATCTGCTCAAGGGCTTCGGTTTTGTCTTCTTTTGGAAAGCTCCCTGTCCTCAATAGTTTGAATGCTTTTCTTCAATTGTGTCAGAATTTCCTTGAGACCGGGTTTTTCCGGGTTTGGGGATCTGTTCCTTCCCGCATTCCGGACGGTGCAAATATTTTTCTGTCAAATTTTAACTTGATATTTTTCTGAGAATATCGGAAGATTCAGCATATCGGAATTTTCCGGAGTGCGGAAATGAAAAAAAATTGTCCATATAATTCACAGAAAGGGCACAGCATATACATGGAAAAAAAGAAAAATTTTCTGTGTTCTCCTTGAAATATCTGTGTTTTCTGCGGAAAACTTCCGGATACTGTCAGTCAGAACAGAAGCACTGCCGGAAAAAGGAGTGCCAGACTGAAAGTCTGGCACAGTAAGGGGATCATCCCATTTTCCCGTATGCAGAGAATCCGGAGAAAAGGAGACCCATAAAATTTTTGCAAAGAAAGGATTTAAGATATGAAACTGGCTGTAAGCGGCAAGGGCGGGGTGGGAAAAACCACTTTTTCCGCATTGCTGATCCGTACCCTCAATGCACAGGGAAAAAAAGTGCTGGCAATTGATGCAGACCCGGATGCCAATCTGGCCGCAGCTTTGGGCATTGCCAATGCGGATCAGATCACACCGATTGCTGAAATGAAAGATCTGATTTTTGAGAGAACCGAGGTCAGACCCGGAACCATCGGCGGGTTTTTCAAACTCAATCCCAAAGTGGATGATCTGCCGGAAAAGCTCTCGGCCCGGCTGGAAAATATCAAACTCATGCGCCTGGGCGGCGTGAAAAAAGGCGGTTCTGGGTGCATCTGCCCGGAAAGCACCATGCTGCGTGCTTTGGTCATGCACGTGGTGCTGCAGCGCGATGAAGTGGTGGTGATGGACATGGAAGCCGGTATTGAGCATCTGGGACGGGGCACGGCCACTGCGGTGGACAAACTCATTGTGGTCGTGGAACCGGGCCGGAGAAGCATTGACACTGCCGAGCATATCCGGGTTCTGGCCTCACAAATCGGACTGACGCGCATTGCGGTTGTGGGCAACAAAATCCGGGGGCCTGCTGACGAGGAATTTCTGCGCAGACATCTCAGTGATTTTGATTTTCTCGGATTCATGCCCTATGACAATCAGCTTATCGAGGCTGATCTCAACAATCTTTCCCCTTATGACACCATGACCTCTGCCAGAAAAGCTGTGGAAGAAATGGTCGGAAAGTTATAATTGCCTATGCAAAGAAACTATCATGCAGCAAAGCGCAGTCCGGAAAAACGGACTGTGACCAAAATCCGTCCCGGGGCAGACCGGAAACTCAAAAAGGTTTTTGACATGATTGGGGTTCCGGCTCCCATGACTTTTGAACCTGACCTTTTTCAGACAGAGGCTGTTTCCGTAATTGAAAAAGGCGACTGTCTTGTCACTGCTCCGACCGGTTCCGGAAAAACATGGATCGCGCTGGAGGCCATTGCCCGAATCCGGGAAAAAGGGGGAAAGGCATGGTATGCGTCTCCCCTCAAAGCCCTGAGCAATTCCAAATACTTTGAATTTGCAGAAAGGTTCGGGGCGGCAAATGTGGGCATACTCACCGGAGATCGCAAAGAAAACCCGGATGCGGCAGTGATTGTGGGAACCACAGAAATCCTGCGCAATCAGTTGTATGATGCCATGCACCGGGGAGAAAGCATTGCCACGGATTTTGTCATTCTGGATGAGGCGCATTTTCTCGGAGATGCGGAGCGGGGCGTGGTATGGGAGGAAATTCTCATTTATCTGCCCACACGCATTCCCATTCTCATGCTGTCTGCCACCATTGGCAATGCAGAGCAGATCGCGGGCTGGCTTACTTCCATCCGCATGAATCCCTGCATTGTGGTTACGGAAAGCAAACGGCCGGTTCCCCTGTTTCCCATGTTCATTCATCCTTCCGGAACCCTGTACCCCCTGCTGGCCGAGGAAAAAGGCGGGAGCAGGAAAAAACTGTACAAACAGGTGGCCGAATATGTTACCGGCAAACATCCCCAGGGCTTTACCCGTCCGGGAAAACTCCCGCCTTTTGGGGATATTTTGCGGATTTTGCGGAAATATTATCTGCTTCCTGCGATTTTTTTTCTCAAATCCCGTTCAGACTGTGACCATGCTGTGGAAATGTGCCAGCGGTATCCCATTCCGGACGGACATCGCAAAAAGGCCATCTCAGATAAAATTCAGCAATATACAGCACAGATTCCCCATTTGTCTGCACACCGTCAGTTGTGGCATCTGGAGAATCTGGCTCTGGGCGCGCATCACAGCGGACAGTTGCCTGCGTGGAAACTGCTGCTGGAAGAACTGATGACAGAGGGACTGCTGGAAGCGGTTTTTGCAACAAGCACAGTCGCGGCCGGCGTCAATTTCCCGGCCAGAACAGTGGTGTTTCTCAATTCCGACAAATTCAACGGCGTGGAATTTCTTCCGCTGGGGCCTACGGAATTTCATCAGATGACCGGAAGAGCGGGCAGGCGGGGAATGGACAAGATCGGATTTGCCGCAGTCATGCCCGGAAAATACATGGACACCCGGCTCATTGCGGAACTCGTAGGTGCAGAGCCTGCCGATGTTCTCAGTCAGATTCATATCAATTTTTCCATGACCCTGAACCTGCTTCTTTCCCATACAGAAACAGAAATCCAAAGCCTGCTCCTGCGCTCCTTTGCCTCCTATCTTCTGCGTCATCTGGCCAAAAAGAAAAAAAAGACCGAAGCAGAGGAAACCGCGCATGGCGCACTCTGGGCCGATTTTCTCAGACATTTTGAATTTCTCAAGGAAACCGGTTATGTATCCCCGGAAGGCCAACTCACGGAAGACGGCATATGGGCATCGCAGCTTCGGGTGGATCAGCCTCTGCTCATTGCCGAGGGATTCCGTAAGCAGATTTTTCCGGACAGCGATCCCGTACTGCTGGCCGGAATCATTGCCTCTTTTGTCAATGACCGGGAGACAGATGAACGGATCAGCAGTGAAATCATCCCCAATCCCCTGAAAAAAACCTTTCTGAAAATCGTCAAGGGACTGCAGAATTTCAGAGTTCTCATGGATGAAAGGGGATTTGGCACGCATCCCCTGTACATGCGGCCTGCGCTGGCTGTTTACCTGTGGGCTACGGGCCTGCGATCTTGGGAAGATGTAATTTTTATCAGCGGTATTTCCGAAGGCGATCTTGCCATGCTGATTCTGCGCACTGCGGATCATCTCCGGCATATCATTTCTCTCAAAGAGGTTTTTCCCAAAGGCGCGCAGACCGCAGCAAAAGCGGTGGAGCAGATTCTGCGGGATCCGGTCATTTCCGGGTATGAAGGATAGTGGCTGGATACCGGAGACTGGAGTGCCAAACGGAAAATTTGGCTGTATTTTGTTTCCCGCTGTGCATTTGTTTCCCACATAGATTTGTTTCCCACAGAGAACACAGAGAAAAAATATCCACAGAGAACACAGAGATTTCTTCGTCTGAATATAAGTACCCAATCAAAAGTCTTCAGGGATTCAAAAAAACCGGATTTTTCAGAAAAATCCGGTTTTTCCGAAAACGCTGTACCAGAAAAATTATCCTGACCTGCTTACTTCTTTCCTCTCTGTGTCCTCTGTGGTTTTTTATCCTCTGTGCCCTCTGTGGGAAACTCCCCGTCCCCGGAGTGCAAAAATTGAGCGGAGCGGTTTTTTGCATGAGAAGTGCCGAACGGAAAGTTTGTCAGTATTTTGTTTCCCGCAGAGATCACAGAGAAAAAACACCCACAGAGAACACAGAGATTTTCTTGTTTGAACGCAATTTGTTTTTCTCTGTGTCCTCTGTGGGAAACTCCCTGTCCCCGGAGTGCAAAAATTGAGCGGAGCGGTTTTTTGCATGAGAAGTGCCGAACGGAAAGTTTGTCAGTATTTTGTTTCCCGCAGAGATCACAGAGAAAATTCCGGTTCACTTAGACCCGAAGTTCTTCTTTTTCAGACCGGGTGTATCACCATCGAAACAAATCCGGGAAAAAAAGTATGCTGATCCCTATAAACAGAGCGGAAAGAAAATCATTCTTATGGGCATTGACTTTGACACGGAAAAGCTCAATGTGGGGAGTGGAAAACAGAGGATTTTCAAAACACATAATCTTTAACTTTGACTGGGAGGTTTACCATGCAAAACCCGTTTACAGAGGAACAGATTTCACAGCTTTCAGAGGAAATGGAAAGGCAGTTGGACGAGTTGGGAACCCTGTCTTTCACGCACAGCAAAAAAGGCGGGGATACCCTGCCGGAACTTCCGAAAAAACAGATTGACGCGATTGAAGCCGCAACCGGTGAAAAACCGCTGACATTTATAAAAAAATTCAAAAAAGCTGCCCGAAAGGATTTGTGTGAGGAAGGCGGTGTGCAGTATGCCCAGTGGAAGAAATGGCAGGATCTGACCAATGATGCTGTGCTGAAACAGTTCGGAGCGGTTCTTGTGGGCATGGGACTTGCCGGCAATCCCCTACAGGTTACGGCAGTGGCTCTGGGCGTGATGGTGATTCATATCGGGCTGAAGGCATTCTGCATGGAGGATAAAGCATGAAACAGCATATTCTGCAAATCTGTTACACGGATGATCTTCTTTTATCCTTAAAGCAAAGCAAACAACAGTTTGAACGGGAAGCCCGGTATCTTCTTGCTTTGAAACTGTATGAAATGGAAAAAATTTCTTCAGGAAAAGCAGCTCAACTGGCAGGATTGGACAGGGTTTCATTTCTTCTCAGCCTGGGACAGTTCGGTATTTCTCCGTTTCAGGTGACAATGGAAGAAATTCTGGAGGAAGCAAAGCAATGACAATGAAGAAATCAGCCGTGATCAACACATCCCCGTGGATTGCTTTGTGTGCAGCGGGACAGGCCGAACTGTTGAGGAAACTCTTTGAAAATATTGTAATGCCAAAGGCAGTGTATGAGGAAATCATGGCCGGAGGCAAAGGCAGAACCGGCTTAAAGGAACTTGAAAAAACTGACTGGCTGCTAATCAGGAATATTCAGGATGTTTCCAAAACTGCTTTGCTGCATGAACTGGATCGGGGCGAAGCTGAAGTCATCATTCTGGCGCAGGAACAGGGGATCACACAGGTGATTATTGATGAAAAAATTGCAAGAATGCAGGCGCAGGTATCAGGGCTTACCGTAATCGGGACGCTCGGACTGTTATTGCGGGCAAAGAGACTTGGCCTGATTGATCAGATAAAACCCTTAACTGAAAACATACTGAAAGCCGGAATTTATATTCACCGTGAAATTGTAAAAGGGATTCTTCAGGAGGCAGGAGAATGAATCAGAATCCTGAACTGAATATCCGGTTTTCCAGTCCTGAAAGTTTCCTCATTCAATATGGTGGAGGAATCACAAGTCCTCAGAAATTTGATATATACCATTAACTGAAACATTTCGGTTGTAAAATACCGCATTCGAAAGGTTTGCTCTGGCAGAGTTTACAAAAATTATAGTTCAAACAGCCACGAATAACACGAATCTGCACGAATGCACAAACCATAATTCGTGTTATTTGTGCAATTCGCGGCTGTACCATCAAATTTTCTGATTAATGGTATATACAAACCTGTTCATTATATTGGCAGAAAATAAAACGGTTGTCAAAAAGGAGGAAAATTTTATGGATAATCAGGCTGTATTGCAGGAATTGCAAATGAAAATTTCCGCTGTTCAGGAAATCGAAAAGAAAATCAAAAGGCTGCATCAGGAAGTCGAACTGCTGCTGGATGATCTCAAAAGATCTGTTATTCCCTGGCTGAATGAGGTTTACAGCCTCTGGCGAACCGGTTGTGCATGTTGATTTCAGATCAATGACCGCTTTTGAACTCTTTGTGACAGAAATTAACGGTCTGAACGTCAGGGCAAGGGAAGGGGATAAGAATGCTTATCACCGGTTTTCATTGCAAAACAAGATTGAAGACTACGAAACGCCTGTGTTTATTTTGCCGGTATCCCTATACCGGGAGCTTTTCGGTTTGCTTGCATTTCAGTAATACCCTACTGTAAGATTTGATAAAAACGGAAAAGTGTTTTATGAAACGCCTTCATATTTTCAAAAAGGGGTAGTGGGTCAAAAAGGTTGATTATGCCGTTTCCGAAAACAGACCGTTTACAAAATAATAACGGTTTATATACATCCCGATAACATTGTCATGTATTTTTTCGTTCTTTGAAAAACATATCGTCT
>JBFXEJ010000050.1:0-42260 GCA_050180235.1 Desulfococcaceae bacterium | reverse complement strand
GCAGAACTGAAGAAGCGGCAGCATCATGGTTTGATAATCCGGTATTGCCATTTTAGACTCCTGTTAGCAAGCATCTATAGTTTCCCACAGAGAACACAGAGTTTCCCCACAGAGGACACAGCGTTTTTTCTCTGTGTCCTCTGTGCAGTTTCTCTGTGTTCTCTGTGGGAAACTTTTCCCCCCAAACACAAAACACCGTCAATCATAATCACATCGCTACTGTCCCATCATCTTCATAAACATCTGTTCATCCAGAATTTCAATCCCCAGTTCCCTTGCTTTATCCAGCTTGCTTCCGGCTTTTTCTCCGGCTACGACATAATCGGTTTTGCTGCTCACTGATCCTGCGACCTTGCCGCCCGCAGCTTCAATAATTTTTTTGGCCTCATTGCGGGGCATGGTTTCCAATGTTCCGGTCAGGACAAAGGTTTTTCCCGTAATGCCCTCTTTTTTCTGAACCGGTTCTCCGCTTTTCATCTGAATCTGCACGCCCCTGTCCAGCATCCGCTGTATGATTTCCCGGTTTTCCGGCTGGTCAAAAAAATGCCGTATGCTTTGCGCGATTTCATTGCCAATGCCTTCCACAGATTCCAGTTCTTCCGCAGAAACCGACATGATTTTTTCCAAAGTCTGAAAACGGTCTGCGATAATTCCTGCAATGTTTTCACCCACATGACGGATGCCCAGAGCGTAAACAAAACGCGCCAGAGAAATTTTTTTGCTTTTTTCAATCGCGGCCAGCAGATTTTTGGCAGATTTGCTTCCCATCCGCTCCATTGCAGTAAGACCGGGTTCATCCAGATGAAAAATATCTGCATAAGAAGAGACTAACCCTCTGTCCACCAACTGCTCCACCAGTTTAATTCCCAGACCGTCAATGTCAAATGCTCCTTTGGCTGCAAAATGCCGAATCCGGCCTTTAATCTGGGCAGGGCAGGACATATTGATGCACCGGGAAACAGCCTCGCCTTCCATGCGCTCCACCTGCGCATGGCAGATTGGACATTGCGATGGCATTGCAAATATTTTTTCCTCTCCCGTGCGTTTGGATTCAATGACCTTGACCACTTCGGGAATCACATCGCCTGCACGCTGAATCAGCACCGTATCCCCAATGCGAATATCCTTGCGCCGGATTTCATCTTCATTGTGCAGCGTTGCATTGCTTACCGTGACACCGCCCACACTGACTGGCTCCAGCCTGGCAACAGGCGTGAGCGCTCCTGTGCGTCCCACCTGCACATCAATGCCCACAATCCGGGTGCTTTCCTGCACAGCCGCAAATTTCCATGCAATGGCCCAGCGGGGACTGCGGGATTTGGCTCCCAGTTCGGCCTGCCAATCCAGCCGATCCACTTTAACCACCATGCCATCAATATCATAAGCAAGTGTATGACGCATGGCACTGAGTTCATGGTAAAATGCGACCACTTCCGAAAGCGGAATGCACGCGCGGATCAGAGGATTGATGCGGAATCCCAGATTTTTCAGCATTTGCAGCATTTCCCAGTGGGAATTGATTTGTAAATCCGTGTAATTTCCCAAGCCATACAAAAAGATTTCCAAAGGACGTTTTGCTGTAATCCGGGAATCCAACTGGCGCAGGGAACCGGCTGCCGCGTTGCGGGGATTGGCAAACGGGGCTTCCTCATTTTTCAGCCGCTGTTCATTGAGTTTGCGGAATCCCTCATGCCCCATGAACACCTCGCCCCGGACTTCCAGCAGAGATGGCACAATTGCCTGATTTTCCGCATGAAGCACAAGCGGAACAGAGCGGATGGTGCGCACATTTTCCGTGATAAGTTCACCGGTTACACCATCTCCCCGTGTGGAAGCAGTCACCAGACGGCCTTTTTCATACACCAGTTCCACTGCCAGACCATCGAGTTTGGGTTCTGCGGTATAAAGAATCTGTGCATCAGTTTCCAGATTTTTGCGCACCCGTTTGTCAAAATCCGCAAGTTCCCCTTCACTGAACGCATTGTCCAGACTCAGCATGGGAACCGAATGCTGAACAGTGTCAAACTCGGAGAGTGGAGCGGCTCCGACCCGCACAGTGGGAGAATCCGGGCTTGCCAGTTCCGGATGTGCGGTTTCCAGTTCTGTAAGTTCCCGCATCAGCCGGTCATATTCCGCGTCTGATATTTCCGGATCATCCAGCACATAATAGCGGTGATTGTGCCGGTGCAGTTCCTTTCTCAGAAATGCAATCCGGTGAAGGGTTTCATCATTTGCCTGCAGGTTCTGTCCGGACATATTTGTGATTACCTCACTGAGGGAATTTTGAGATTATCCAATGATTTATTCCGAAGTTATCGAAAGATTTTCAAATTCGGCTTCAAACCTGTCGGTTCTCTGCGATCAGGATATATATGGATGTAACTATCCACTGTTAATGATACCATGGTACAAGGTTGCAATTCAAATAAAACTAAGAATTGCCCCCTTTTTTTCTGTTGCAAATCCGATGTGTGAGTCTGGCATTTTCAGGAATAGTTTTCCCGCCTTTCCAGTAACAGATTATATGATCAATCTCGGCATCATCAATTGATATTATTCTTTGAGAACATATCTGACAGATCGGATCTTTTTCCCATAATTCTTTTTTTAGCTTAAAAGAAAAAGCTCTGGGTTCATTATGCGGATAATTTAAAATTCCTTTGATGGTATTACCCCATATTTCAAATTTTTTTCTGATTTTTTTAGGGCTGTTAGTCCCACTGCCAGTCAATGTATCAAGAAATTCCGAATTGTGAACCTCAAGATTCAAAAGTTCTTCTCTGATTAAATCAATATACGGAATTACCTGATTTTCTTTATAAGGAACAAACCAATACATAAGAATCTGATATAAACCCTGATTGAACTGTTTTGAAAACCCTGATTGAACATTATATATATTGAAAGCATTCTCTCCGAAAATTGTGTTGATTAATCCAACTGATTTCTTAAATTGATATTCCAATTCTTTTAAATCCTCATCAGAAGCGGACTTATGCTTTTTCATATCCATATTGAGAGTCTGTTTCAGACTTTTATTGTAAAGATCAGGGTTTAAATGACAAAATGAACAGAACATCAGAATAAGTTCAACATCCCACATCCTTTCCTTACCCTTTGGTTTATTAACAATATCTTGGAATTTATCGTAGTCCGCCATGCTTTTCAGAAAGTCATTATACGGCCCTCTGTATAAACAGTTTCTGAGTTCCTGAGCATTTAAAGGTGTTATATTTGTGTTTAACCTTTCAAACATTTCAAATTTAATATCTTCCTGACACTCTTCATCAATCGTAATAAATGGTAATGCCCTCCTTTGTATTTCTTTCTTATATTCTTCATCAAGTTCCGTGAATAATTTTCCGCCGATTTCTTTACCTACTACTTTTAATTTTTTACTTAATTTAAAGGGTGTCCCGTCTGGAAATTTCCCCTCCATAAAAGAAAATATAGAAGTAAGCCTTTGCTGTCCGTCAACAACTTCTTCTTTATCTCCCACTTTCGCAGTAAATATCAAGGGGAGAGGAATATTTAAAATTATTGACTCTATTAAATTACTGGCTTTTTGTTTATTCCAAACAAAATTTCTTTGAAAATCAGGATCTAAAATAAGATCTTGAGTGCTATAATTATAATGAAGGGACTGTATAGTTGGATTAGAGGGCTGATAAGTAATCCTTTTTTTACGACTACTATCTATAACAAGTTCCTCGTTGTCACCATTGTCATTCAATTCTGTTTGAACAGATACAGTTTCCATTGGTTCTCTCCTTTTAAAAAATATCTGATAATAAATTATGAGAAGACATCAGCCATTCCATACAACACTCGTTAGATGTGTTATAAAAAATAACAACTATTGCCCACACTCTTGTGAGAAAATTTCTGTAGAAAATTATATCATGTAATTCCTCTCATTTTCGCTGACAGAAAGAAGCGATTGCTTCGGCAACGGCTTTGCGGGTGCTGAGAAAGCGTTCATCCGCAAAACCGGGTTTCCATTTGAAAGTGGAAAGTTCATCTGATACCACCAGAATGGCTCCCACCGGAACATTGCGGAATTTCCCCACCGTGAAAAGAGCGGAAAGCTCCATTTCCACAGCCAGAGCGTTTCTGAATTGGAAATAATCTATTTTTTCAAAGGTTTCCCGGTAAACTGCATCAGTTGTCCAAATCAATCCTTCGTGAAAATTCAGTTTGTGACTGATGAGCATTTCTTTGATTTTTGAAGAAAATTCTTCCGAAGGCCGGGCAATGCCATTGCTGCATCCGCCATAGTGCAGGGAAGTGCCTTCATCAATAATGGCTCCGGTTGGCACAATGATGTCGCCGGTTTCCACATCCGGAGAAATGGAACCGCACCAGCCGAAAAAGAGAATCTCTTTTGCACCAAATGCAATCAGCGGTTCCATCAGCATGACTGCATAAGGGGAACTGATGACCGGGCCGGTCAGGGAATAATACGGGTGCGGGGAATCCTGGGTATAAATCCGGCTCATGGCAAGCCCTGCTGTATCTTTTGCAGGAAGATGCTCCCTGAGCAATCGAATATCTTTATCACTGCTGACCATCACAGCAAAAGGGCCAAGATTGGGAGATTTCCGACCTTTTACCGGGTTGATGACTGTGTTTTGATTTTTTTCGTTCATAAAAATTTGGGTAGTATGGGTATGAGGAAAAAGAGCCTCCGTCCGGTATAGGAAATCATGGATGAAATGAGGGTAAATTTTTTTCATGTTTGATTTCATTCATCATTTACATCTCCAATCCCCAAAAGATGATAATAATCTGTCCGCCCCAGCTCGCCTGAAATGATTTTTTTGAGTTGAACAGGTGTGATTCTCATTTGTCGGGCTATCAATGAAAGAAGGCTGTCACTGATTTCCCTCACTCCATGAGATATCAATGTTCTTGCAACCTGCTTTTCACCAATTCTGAGAACATAGATCTGATGCCTTCCCATACGGCGTTCAAATCCCAGAATATTAACGAGTATGTGATCCAATATTCGGACAGAAACAGGCATTACTGCATACCTTCCACTTTGTCAAAAACCCGGCGCAGTATGTCCAACTGATGTTTCAGTTCTGCATCAAGTTCATTGGCATCCTTTTCCAGATTTTCATAATATTCAATCACAACAGAGCGGTAATCATCCATAGCTTCTCTGGGTGTTTTTCCCATGCCATACAAAGGAATACATTCATCTGCAAGCAAAAAGAAATTATCCTCTGTTTTGCCAATTGACGGGCATAAAATACCGGCAATGGAGGCATCCAACGATTCAAAATAAGTCTGAATATTTTTTTCAATGTATTTCTGCTTTTTTACAGGTAAAACAGAAAACATATCCATCAAAGAGTATGTTACAGCGGCTTCCATTAAAACCTCCGGCACAAAAAGATTTCCTTTACAGATTTTAAACCATTATTAATTAACAGCACCCATACTGCTGAAAAATTTAACATAAAATTAAAAGTAGCATAAGCTTCCAGCTTGTGCGGTGGCTGCATGAACAAGCTGGAAGCATGTTCTGCCTTACGGGCAAAGTAGCATAAGCTTCCAGCTTGTGCGGCAGCATGAACAAGCTGGAAGCATGTTCTACCTTACGGGAAAATTAGCATAAGCTTCCAGTTTGTGCGGCGGCATGAACAAGCTGGAAGCATGTTCTGCATCAGGCTGGCGAGGACAGACTTGCGAGTTCTTCCTTGACCTCATCAATGATGTCATAAAACCACAGCAGGTCTTCCATTGTGAGACGGCCTGCCTTGCGCTGGGATTCGCCCCCGTCTTTTTTTACCACAACTCTGGGGCCGATCTGAACTTTGGGTTCTCCGTTGCCATACTGATTGATGGTCACAAGAAGCCCGGTTTCCTCACACTGCCACTTTTTCAAAACTTTGTCCATTGAAGGATCGAAAGGCATGTTTTTCTCCTAAATTATAATGTTTAATGTTCAATAACATCGTTTCCAAACTCAGCGTTCAGGGCATTTCAAATTCAACACACATTTTTTTCAGATGAATGATCGCTTTGGCTTTTAACAAAAAATCCATTCCGATAATTCCGTCCGAATTCCTATCCACCGCCGTTCCCGAATATTGAGTTCCTCATGCCCAGTATGAATGAAATAAAATTCACGGGAAGGATACTTCTGATGAAACATGCGGTAGGTTTTCATTGCTGAAGATCCGTCTGAGCAGATTTTAATGACTGCCATATCATCCGGTTTACGGAGATTGTCCGGTGTGGTACGCGCATTGATTGCTTCAATTACAACCCACTGATTCGGGTATGAGTTGCGTATTTCCGACCACTGCATTTTCCGGTTCCTTTTTTTCCTGTCTGACCATTTAAGGTACAGATTTTAAGAAAAATATTGTCATTTTAAAACCCTAAGGTGCTAAAAAATCTTAGGGTTTTTCAGACAAACAAATGGCATTGAAGCGTAGCCTGTGAACGAGATGATATTGGGATTATGTGGAAATCTTTGAAAAATCTGCAAACATGCCGAACATGTCCGCAATCTGTTTGAGCAGGGCCAGACGGTTGTTCCGCAGTTTCTCATCTTCGGCCATGACCATTACGCCGTCAAAGAACGCATCCACATCCGATTTCAGCGAAGCAATGTCCAGCAAAGCCTGTGCAAAATTCCCTTTTGCCAGATTCTCTGCCACTTTCCCTTTTACATTTGCAAAAGCAGCGTACAGACCGGATTCAGACGCGTGTTCAAACAGATTTTCCGACACGGTTCCGGGAATGACACCGGTATCACTTTTGCGGATAATGTTCACCACACGCTTGAAGGCCACTGCCAAAGGTTCAAAATCCGGCTGTGCCTTGAGTTTTTCCAGCGCGCTGACCCGTTCCCATACATGTGGCACATGGTCAATGGAAACATCCGCTGCTGCCGCGATTACATCTTTGGAATATCCCTCATCTTCCAGAATGTGGGAAATCCGGTTTTTCAGGAAATCATACACCTCTGCTGCTGTTTCCTTCTGATTTCTGTCGCTTTTTTCCGCAAAAAGGGACAGGCTTTTTTCAATCAGGCTTTTCAGGGAAAAAGAAAATCCCTGTTTGCGCATGATTTGCAGAATGCCGATGCCCTGACGCCGCAAAGCATAGGGATCTGCGCCGCCTGTGGGAATAAGTCCCACACTGAAACATCCGCAGATGGAATCCATTTTGTCTGCAATGGCAACCACCGCGCCAGTCACGGTTTCCGGCAAAGGCCCGCCGGAATACGTGGGACGGTAATGCTCTTCAATGGCTGCGGCCACTTCCGGAGATTCCCCTGAGCGTTCTGCATAAATGCGTCCCATCACGCCCTGCAGTTTGGTGAATTCCACCACCACCTGACTGACCAGATCAGCCTTGCACAGATACGCGGCGCGGGATGCCTTTGTTTTCAGATCAGTGCCGGGTGAAACAGATTCGCCCAGAAATTCCGCAAGTTTCTGCACCCGTACAATCTTTTCATGCACAGAACCCAGTTTGGCCTGAAACAGCACTTTTTTCAGCTTTTCCACCCAGGTTTCCATCGGGGTTTTCACATCTCCCCGGAAAAAGAACTGGGCATCCGAAAGCCGCGCACGCAGAACCCGTTCATGTCCGGTTGCAACGAGTTTCATGTCTTTGGCACGCGTGTTGTTTGCAACCACAAAGCAGGGCATGAGTTTTCCCGTTTTGTCCGCAACAGCAAAATATTTCTGATGCTCGCGCATAGCTGTAATCAGCACTTTGTCCGGCACTTCCAGAAAATCTTTGTCAAAATTCCCCACCGCGACAGCCGGATATTCCAGCAGATTTTTGACTGTATCCGTGAGTTCCTCATCCGGCAGAATTCTTCCGCCTGCGTCCGCTGCTGCTTTTGCCACTTCAGCCGCAACCATTTTCCGGCGTTCTGCCAAATCCGCAATCACATAGGCCGGTCTGAGCGCATCCGCATATTCATCAGGAGAAGCAATCCGTATGGATTCCGGGTGCATAAAACGGTGTCCGTAAGTGAGATTGCCGCTTTGGATATTGCCGTAAGTAAGCGGAATCACTTCATTTCCCAGCAGAGCCAGCAGCCATTTCAAAGGCCGGGTATAAGTGACGGTCAGTTCTCCCCATTTCATGGTTTTGGGAAAGGAAATGCTGCTGATAATGCCGGGCAGGGCCTCGCTGAGGACTTTTACAGTTTCAAAAGCAGGTTCGCTTTTCTCCGCACAGAGATACCGTCCTTTGCCTGTGTCCTTTATGCGGATTTCACTGACAGGAATGCCGATCTTTTCCGCAAATTTCACAGCCGCGACTGTGGGTTTTCCTGTTGCATCAAAACCTGCTTTTTCCGGCGGGCCGGTCACTTCGCTGATGAGCGATTTCTGCCGATCCGCGACATCCGAAACCAGAAGAGCCAGTCTCCGGGGCGTTCCGAAAATCCGGTGGGAACCGTGCGCAATGCGGGCATCATCGAATTTTTTCAGCACAAGGGCAGCAAAGGAGTTCAGCGCAGGTTCAATATAACCTGCCGGGATTTCCTCAGATCCGATTTCAATGAGTAAACTGTTCATACCTGCTCCTTTTTCAGAAGGGGAAAACCCATTTCTTCCCGCTGTTTGACATACGCGGCTGCGCAGGCTCTGGCCAGATTGCGGATACGCGCGATATATCCTGTTCTTTCCGTAACGCTGATGGCTCCCCGTGCATCCAGCAGGTTAAAGGTGTGGGAACATTTCAGACAGTATTCATAAGCCGGAAGCACCAGATTTTTCTGAATAATCTGCTTTGCCTCAGCCTCATATCTGCCAAAAAGTTCCAGCAGCATATTCACATCCGCAACCTCAAAATTGTAGGTGGACTGCTCCACTTCCTGCTGATGGTGAACATGGCCGTAAGTGACATGATCATTCCATTTCAGATCATAAACACTGTTCACGCCCTGCAGATACATGGCTATGCGCTCCAGTCCGTAGGTCAGTTCCACAGAAATGGGATGCAGTTCCATGCTGCCGCACAACTGAAAATAAGTGAACTGTGTGATTTCCATGCCATCGAGCCAGACTTCCCAGCCCAGACCTGCCGCGCCCAGAGTCGGGGATTCCCAGTCATCCTCCACAAAGCGGATGTCATGATCGAGCGGGTTTATTCCCAGTTCTTTGAGGCTTTCCAGATAAAGTCCCTGCACATCTGAAGGCGATGGTTTGAGAATCACCTGATACTGGTAATAATGCTGCAGCCGGTTGGGGTTTTCACCGTAACGTCCGTCTGTGGGACGCCGGGACGGCTGCACATAGGCCACATTCCAGGGCTCAGGCCCCAAAGAGCGCAGCAGGGTTGTGGGATGAAAGGTTCCTGCCCCAACTTCCATGTCATAGGGCTGATCCAGAACACATCCCTTTTTGGCCCAGAAATGGTTCAGCGAAAGAATAATTTCCTGAAAATTCATTTTTTCTTTTCCTTATTGGGAGTTATTCAGTTGTTTAAAAAGTCATCCCCAAAAACCCTAAGGGTTTGGGATTTGTCAGGTCAACTGCCTAACTCCTGCTTATATCATCGGCAAAAGTAATCCGTCTGCGTCAATGCGCACATCCAGCAGACAGGCTTCCTGTCTTTCAGACAGAATCTTTTTCCATATTTCTCTGAGTGTGTCAATGTTTCCGATTTTTCCCAATGCCCATATGCATCCGCCGCCGCCTGCACCGCAGAATCTGGCTCCGCAACTGTTCTGCACAGCGGCATCACTGAGTTTTATACCCATGTCATCCAGCACATCCGGTGTCATTTCCCTGCGGATGTTGGTTTCCCGGTTCATGGCCCAGGCTGCGCTGATCCAATCCTGCTTTGCCAAAGCATCAGAAAATTCCCGTGTGCAGGAGATAATCTCAGCCCAGCGGCTCCGGTTCTGACCCGAAAGAAACTGTTTCACCCACTGCTGATTTATATTGGCAGATACATGGGGAACCCCGCAGTAGGCCAGCAAAAGACGTTTTTCCAGTTCCGGATACAGATTCTTTTTCAGCACATTTTCCTTTTCAAATATGCCTTCTTTCACCCGGCCATACCAGTGCCACAGATTGACACCGCCATAAGCTGCTGCCAACTGATCCTGCAATCCGCATGGAACTCCTGCCACACTTTCCTCTATGGCATGGGCCAGCATAGCGATTTCTCTGCGGTACAGGGGCCGGTAAACTCCGATTCTGTCAAACAGGCTGGAAAAAGCTCCCATCAAAGCCACTGCTGCAACAGATGATCCGCCCAGCGCGCTGCGGGGCGGAGATGCGGATTCAATTTCAATCTGAATCCCGCTGGCATGGAAATACGCGGCAATAGCAAAAATCAGTCCCAGAGGATGATCAAAAGGAGCCTCATCTGCCGGAAATTCCGCAGGTTCAAATCCTCTGGACGTAACACGGATTCTGCCTTTTTCAAAAGCAAGCAGCCGCACTTTTGTCCGCATTCCCAATGCAATGTTGAAGGTGCAGGGATGCAGATGGCGAAGCGGATAGTAAAAGGTGCTGATGTCCAGAGTTCCGCCCATGTCAATGCGGCACGGCGCAGAAGCCTCAACCGGTTTTGACTCCAGAATTTCTTTTATACTGTCATACATTTGATCCTCTGCCTTTTTGATGATCCTCTGAAATCAGAAAAAGATTCCAGCAAAAAAAATTTCCATGTCCAGACACAGAGCAGCACAAGCTTCCAGCCTGTCCGTAAGTTTTAAACTTTCGGAAACGGGAAATCCCCAAAACGACTTCCCTGGCAGCACAAGCTTCCAGCCTGTCCGTAAGTTTTAAACAAGCCGGAAGCTTGTGCTACTTTGTTTTTTAAACAAGTTGGAAGCTTGTTTTACTTTGTTTTTTGCACAAGCTGGAAGCTTGTGCTACTTTATTTACAATTCTTCCCGCATTTGACGCAGAAATTTCAGGCTGCGCGGAGTACTGCCCAGATGATACGGCACAAAGGCTTCCAGAAATTCCTGACTTTCCTTCAGAGACTGTTCGGACAGACGGAGTCTTCCTGCTTTTTCCAAAGGCTCTTTTCCCAGCCAGAGCAGTTGCCGTCCGCTTCCCTTTGACAGCCGGACACAGGGGCCTGTCTGCATTTCTTTGCAGTTGCTGCACAGTATCCCGCCTGCGGCAAGATCAAAGGCAATACAGGTATTTTTTTCCAATGCAACAGATTTTCCGCATTGGCAGCATTCATTCAGATTGGGAAAAAAACCGGAAATTTCCATAAATTTTATCTGAAACAGAAGATGCAGCACTGCGGTCTGCATCTGATCCTGCTCCAGATTTTCCAATGCAAAAAGAAACAGGCGGTACAATTCATTCTGCGGGTGGTTTTCCTCCAGCCAACTGCTGAGCAGTTCAGCCCAGTAACTGGCGTAAGACAGTTTCCGAATGTCAGATCGCGTAGCGGAAAAAGACTGCTGTAATGAACTTTCCTCAAGTAGCGGAAGTTTGCCCCTTCCGTTTCTGCATACAAGACGGGAAAGGCAGAAGGGTTCCAGAGTTCCACCGAAGCGTCTGCTGCTTTTTCTCGCGGATTTGGCAATAACAGACAGTTTTCCCATGTCTGCGCTGATAAAGGTAATGATCCGGTCGTAGTCACCGTAATCAATCCGCCGAAGAAGAATGCCTGTGGTGGAAAATACCTGCATAAAAAATATTCCCTGACAATGTATCGCAAGCTTCCGGCTTGCAAACTGCACACAGTGTATCGCAAGCTTCCAGCTTGCAAAATTTGAAAGCACAAGCTGGAAACTTGTGATACGATGCACTGTATCGCAAGCTTCCAGTTTGCGAACCTGCAAGTACAAGCTGGAAGCTTTTGATACGATGCTTGTGCTGCGATGCGCGAAAAACAGTCTCTACCTGATAATCCTTATATGGGAACGCTTCCGGAGTTCTTCAAGCCATGTCTGGAACTGTTTGTTGACAATTTCATTGTACAGTTTTTCTTCTATCTCTATGGTGACTTTTTCAAGAGATTTGTTTGCTTCCGGAATAATTTTTTCAATGAAAAAAACCTGAATCCCCTGCTCTGTATCCAGTATCCGGGTAATATCCCCTTCTTTGAGATCAAAAAGCGCTGATTTCAACTGGGAAGAAATATCATTGAAGGAAAATTCTCCCAGATAGCCGCCTTCCTCGGCCATAGATGATTCGGAAAATTCCCGTGCCAGGGTCTCAAAGGGAGTACCGCTTTTAAATTCCTGCACAATGGCTTCCATCCGTTTCCGTACTTCCTGTTTTTCTGATTCACCTGCAAAGGATGGCAGGGAAAGCAGAATATTTCTGAGCCGGTATTTTTTGTCCCCCCTGTACTCATCTATATGTTCTTCATAATATTTTTTCACTTCCTCATCAGTCAGAACAATCTTGGATTTGACCGCCACATTCACCAGTTTGGTTCTGAGTATCTGCTCTTTGATGCGGCTGCGGTATTCTTCCAAAGTCAGTCCTTCCTTTTTCAGTCCCTCCCGCAACTGTTCATCGGAATAGGAACCGGCCTGCTTGACACGCTCAATGGCATTGTCAATTTCCTTTTCACTGACCGATATATTGGAGCGCTTTGCCTCCTGATCTGTAAGTTTCTGATCAATAAGCTGGCTGAGAATATCCTCCCTTACCTTGAAAAGCATTTCCCCCTTTTTTTCATCACTGTAACCGGCCTCTCTGATTTTTTCCGCATACGGTGTCATAACCCGGTTAAGTTCAAACAGGGAGATGATATCGTCATTGACCACTGCAACAATCCGGTCAACAACCTCACCTCTGGCCGGGCCGGACATAAAAAGAAAAACACATAAGCACAATACCGTAATAAAACCGGTCTGTTTTGATTTTCGGAAATCATGGTTCATGGAATTTTGCATTTGCAGTCCTTGTTAAATGGGTTGAAAAACAGTTGTTATTATGAAATTATGAGTCGGCAAGTTTCCGCCATTGCTCATCATTGACAGTTACGGTATATTTTTCACGGAGTTTTTTCATCCATTCCTCATACGCAGCCTCGGTTTTTTCTCTTTTCACAATCGCTGCAATCATCTCCGGTGTTTTTTCCGGAACATTTTCCTGCTGCTTCTGCTTTGCAGATTTTCTGTCTGTTTTTGTTTTCATCTTTGGCTGCAGCCGTGCACGGAAATGTTCAATATCCTCATCTGTTACAGTGATTTTGTCTGCAATGTCTTTTTCAATCACCTTTTCCAAAAGCAGCCGTGTTTTCAGTTCCTCTTTCCACGCAGGGAAGGAAACAGCATTTTCCACAAGCATCTGTTCAAATGCGCCTTTGGGATAGGATTTCTGAATCTCTGAAACAGCCTTGCCGGTTTCCGCATCCGAAAGTTTAATTCCCAGTTCCCTGGCCCGTTCCAGTATGATCATTTTTTCAATCATCTGCTCCAGAAACTGCAGTCTGATTTCTTCGGCCTGGGCAGGCTCTTTTATGCGATCATAGGCATATGCACTTTTGTGCAAATCAAAAGCACTGCTGAAATCCTGAATACTTATGCCTGTTTCCCCCACGCTCACCAGAAAAACCGGCTGTTCCGGGGCTGCGGGATCTGTGCATGAGCATAAAAGCAAAGGCAGCAGAAATATAACCGTCAAAATTTTTTCTGTTTTCGCCATTCCTGACAAATCATCTCTGAATATTTTCAGCTATAGGCTTTAAGAAAATATTTTTTGGGATTTCTGTAGGTTGGGTTGAGGAACGAAACCCAACAAACTCAGAATGTTGGGTTTCACTGCGTTCAACCCAACCTACTCCAAAATAATTATCTTAAAAGCTATATCATAATTACAGAACAGGGAACAAAAATTGTCATTCCCAAACAGTCTGTTTGCAGTTTTTTCGGATAAGGGCATCTTTTGTGACCAAAAATGCCTTTTCTGACACCAGAACTTCTGCTGTAATCAAGCGATCAAAAGGGTCTCTTGTCCAAGTCAGGGAACATGCCTTTTCGATAATATGTTTCAAAGAAATATCACTTAGTTCCAAACCAATGTCATAATTCAGCTCTGTAATGACCACATCTGATGGTTCCGTTATCCGATTGATTTCATAAAGATATTGAAGTTCCAGCATGATAAACGGAGAGATCAGCAATCTGCCTGTTTCTATGACATCAAGCGCCTTTTGTGTAAGTTTTTCTGTTTTTCCCTCATACAGCCAGCATACAATATGGGTATCCAAATAAATCAGAGATTTTTCAGTTCGTTCCATTCTCCCACCTTTATATTGGGCAGTTCATCCGCATTGCCTCTGATCAGCTTTCTTATCTTCAGATTTGCCAGTTTGGAAGAGGAAGATAATTTAATGAAAACAGGCTCAATAAAAAAACCGTCCGGAGATTCAACAAAACGGATTTCTTTTCCTTTGAGCTTGGAAAAAACATCCGGAGGCAGTTTGATATGTTCCGATTTTACCGTGATGGTTTGCATGATGACAACTCCTTATCTTCGGAAAGTTTGATTTTAAAAAAGTCAGAAAACAGAAAAATCCCCCCGCCTTTTTCCATATATCACAGTATGATTTATCTGTACATGCGTTTTTTGTCAATACCTTAACGCATTCAGACATTGACATGCCGGGTGATTTCTTTGAGAATATTTTTGGCCTGAGACAGAAGCGTGCCGGAACCCGCGCCGGAAAGTCTGGCCTTGAGAACATGATCCGGTGTGAATTCAAATCCCTGTTTTTGGGAAACAATCATATCCGCGATGCCCCAGGGATTTTTCTGATGTTTTTGGGAAAAATGCAGGGAAAGCAGGGTTTCTGCCACAGGCGGGGGCTGCGGAGCAGCTTTTGCCGGAGCAGATTTCCATCCTTTTTTTGCAGGCATGGGCGCAGGCTGGGGAATGATTCTTGTAAACAAATCCAGCTTTTTTACGCCTGCCTTGACACAAAGCACCCGGAGCATGATTTTCAGCAGCAGATTCACCCCTTCCTCAGGAAGTGTGCCGAAACGGTCGGAGAGTTCGGTTTTGAAATCGGAAATCTCCTTGAGAGAATCCATTTTTGACAGACGCCGGTACGCGGTCAGACGCTGATCAATATCCGGAATGTATTCTTCCGGAATATAAGCGGAAAAGGGAATACTGATTTCCGGTTCCAGATCTTCCGTAACGGTTTCACCTTTGATATTTGCCACAGCCTCTTCCATGAGTTTGAGAAACATGTCATATCCCACAGCCGCAATATGGCCGGACTGGGACGCGCCCAGAATGGTTCCGCCGCCCCGGATTTGCAGATCACTCATGGCGATCTGGAAACCTGCGCCCAGATCATTGTGTTCCATCAGCACTTTCAGACGTTTGCGTGCGTCTTTGCTCAGGCTGCTTTCCCTGGGAATAAAAAGATACGCGTAAGCCTGCTCACCCGCGCGTCCCACACGGCCCCGCAACTGATACATCTGGGACAGTCCGAAACAGTCGGCCCGGTTGATGATAATCGTATTTGCGGACGGCAGATCCAGCCCGGATTCAATGATGCTGGTGCATACCAGCATGTCTGTTTCCTTATTGCTGAAACGCAGCATAACCCGTTCCAGTTCATCCTCATTCATCTGTCCGTGTGCAATGTCGGCACGGATTTCCGGAACCAGTTCCCGGAGGTGCTCGGCTGTTCTGCCTATGCTTTCCACATGGTTGTGAACAAAGAAAATCTGCCCCTTCCGCTCCAGTTCCCGGCGCACAGCCTCGGCAATGATGCTGTCATCATATTCTGAAACATAGGTGATAATGGCATGGCGGTCTTCCGGCGGCGTGGAAATCACGCTGATGTCCCGGATACCCATAAGAGACAGATGCAAAGTACGGGGAATGGGCGTGGCCGTAAGGGTCAGCACATCCACAGTGCTTTTCATGGCCTTGAGTTTTTCCTTGTGCTTTACGCCGAAACGCTGCTCCTCATCCAGAATGATCAGTCCCAAGGATTTGAACACCACATCTTTCTGCAAAAGCCGATGGGTTCCGATGACAATGTCAATTTTGCCTTCTTTGAGTCCTTCAAGGATTTCCCGCTGTTCTTTGGGGGAACGGAAACGGCTCAGACATGCGATTTTTACCGGAAAATCCTCATAGCGTCCTGAAAAGGTTTCAAAATGCTGTTCAGCCAGCACTGTGGTGGGAACCAGCACTGCCACCTGCCGGAAATTGTTCACTGCCACAAAAGAGGCACGGAGTGCAACCTCGGTTTTTCCGTATCCCACGTCTCCGCAGATCAGGCGATCCATTGGCTCCGCTCGTGCCATATCGCTGAGAACATCCTCTATGGCTTTGCGCTGATCCGGCGTTTCCTCATAGGGAAAACCCGCCTCAAATCCCTGAAAATCATAATTGCTGATGTCAAATGCGGTTCCCTGGTTCACGCTTCGTTCCGCATAGATTTTGAGCAGATCCCCGGCTATTTTCTCAACAGATTTTTTCACTTTTTCCCGGATTTTGCCCCAGGATGCGCCCCCCATTTTATCCAGTATTGGATTTATGCCGTCAACGCCCATGTATTTCTGCACCATAGTCATGCGATCCACCGGAAGATAAAGCCGGTCATCATCCTTATATAATATGCGCAGAAAATCGCCTTCGGACCCGTTGAGTTTCAGCTTGATCAGGCCCTCGTATCTGCCAATGCCATGTTCGCTGTGAACCACCAGATCTCCGGCATTCAGATTTTCAAAGGTCAGGAGTTCTGTGCGAACCCGCCGCGCGGATTTTTTCTTCCGGCTGCGGCCGGGGCCGAAGATTTCGCTTTCTGTAATAAAGGCCAGTGCTTCGGAAGGCCAGACAAAACCGGATGAAAGACTGCCGATACAGATACACACTCTGCCTTTTTCCGGAGATTCGGGAAATCCGTCTGCGGGTTTGCATGAAATGCCGTAAGGCGAAAGCAGGTCTGCCAGACGTTCTGCGGCTGAACGTGTGCCGCAGACAAGAAAAACCGCATAATCCGAGGTCTGTTTCTGCGTGATCCAGTCACTCAGGGGTTTGAGGGGAAAATCACTGTCTCTGTGTTCTTTCAGTTCCTCCCGCATCCGGAGATTGTTCTCAATGGAAAAATCAAAGATTGGATGGGAATCTGCCTCTGACGGGGGACTTGCGGAAACTTTCAGATCTTTGAGAATCAGAGGCTTATTTCTCCAGAGAAGTTTTTTTGTTTCTGACTGATCCAGACAGATTTGCTCCGGAGCCATACTGAACTGTCCCTCAGAAACCGCGTGAAGCCAGTTCTCCTGCGCCTGTGCGTCCTCCTCTGTCATGGCTTTTTCCAAAGAATCCGGTTCAGACAGGACAATCAGGCTGTTTTCAGGGAGATAATCAAAAAAGGTGTCAGGTTCCGGATAGAGCAGGGGAAGCAGACTTTCCATTCCGGGAAAAATCCCCTCATTTTTGATCTGCTCCACCACCTTTTTCACACTTTTCAGAGGAATATCTGACAAAGCCGCATGTTTGCGCACCCGGTTGACAAACACATCAGTCTCATCAGGCCACAGGATGGTTTCCCGTGCAGGAACAATCACGGCCTCTGACACATTTTCCAGACTGCGCTGATCTGATGCGGAAAAAAAACGCAGGGATTCCACCATATCCCCGAACATCTCTATGCGCAGGGGTTCGGAATACAAAGGAGAAAACACATCCACAATGCCGCCCCGCACACTGAAATCCCCGGGTTCCTCCACCATTGCAGCGCGGACATAACCGCCTGCGGTCAGTTTGCGGATCAGATGCTCCCGATCTGTCTCCTCATCCACCATAAGCAGTTCCGCATAAGCATTCATCGCGTTCCGGGGAATGATTTTCTGCCGGAGAGCGCTGACGGTGGTGACAATCAGACGCGGAATTTCTCCGATGGAAAGGCGGTACAAAACCCGGAGCCGATCTGCCGCTGTTCTGCTGTCAAAGGAGACCGGGCTGAAATGCGATATGTTATAAGGTTTGAAACCATATATGGGAATACGGGATTTGTGCAGAAAAAAACGGAGATTTTCCATGCAGATTTCCGCATCCTTCCAGGAAGGCAGCACAAGGGTTACGGGTTTTTTCAGGGATGTGCAAACACGCGACAGCAGCCAAGCCTGGTGTGCACCGTAAAGTCCGGTGCATTCCAGATGCCCGGTTCGGCCCGGAATTTCATTCATCAGGGCATTGAGTGAATTTTTTTCTTGATTTTGGGTTGCAAACATAGTAAAAGATTTCTTCTTAAATGTCAGCCATGCCGACGTAGCTCAGATGGCAGAGCAGCTGATTCGTAATCAGCAGGTCATCGGTTCGATTCCGATCGTCGGCTCCACCGTAAAATAAAGGATTTTCCGCTTTCGGGAAATCCTTTTTATGTTTTATGAACAAAAAATGGATTTTTCAAATTTCTGAAATACCTGCCGTCACACAATCCTCACAGTTATGATCTGATGTTACGCAGCCTTTCCAAAAATCAGGCAGTTATTCTCTTTGACGATCCGGCGTAACATCAGTTATAATCTCATGTTACGCAACGGCATCACCCGGCGAAAGCGGATAAGTTTCTGATTTCTGAAAGGGCCGCGTAAAGTGAATTATGATGAGTTTTCATATAAAAGCGCAATATCAGGCAGTTTGCAAACATAATAAGTACGTTTCCATATATTTTCAGACATAAATTTTACGAAAAACCGGATTTTTCGGGAAAATCCGGTTTTTTAAATACACGGAAATTTTCGGTCGAGTACTTATGAAAAACCTTCTCATACCGGATTTAAGGAAAATATGACAGACAATACCGCAGTGTCAAACAAAAAAAATTTATGGGAAACGATTTCCGGAATCTGCAATGCGGACAATCAGATAAAGGCGAGATTGTAACGCCATGCATCCGAATCTCTTACGGTCGCTGTGCGTCTGATCACGCTTTTATAATTAAAAATATTTGTTTCAGCAGAATAACTGCAAAAACCTGTAAACCTTTTCAGCATGATTATCGTCAAAATATACAGGCAAAAGTCTTCATTCTTGCAGAAGACATGTTTATCCGATAAATAAGGAGGGGAGCTATGAAAAAAATCAAATCCGCAGCATCCCAATGTATCTGTTTTGTCACAGCAGTTGTGGTGATGGTGTTTGTCTTCACCGGCAGCGCGTATGCCGTCCGGGATCATCAGGATGTAAAAAATGGCAGAAGTGATTTCCGTCACAATAACGGAGCCTCCGTCGTCCGGAACCATAATCAGGGGCAGGAGGATCGCCACAGTCCCCGGTATGAACCGAGGCACAAACCGGATTACCGGCCTTCGGTTCATCATCACCGGCCTTCGGTTCATCATCACCGGCCTCCGGTTCATCATCACCGGCCTCCGGTTTATCACCACAGGCCCCCGGTTTACCACCACAGGCCCCCGGTTCATTACCATCGGCCCCCGGTTTATCATCACAGGCCTCCGGTTTATCATCACCGGTATCATAATCCCAGAGTCCATATCGGGCTGGGTGCAAATTTTTTCTGGCCCTGGTTCGGATATTATTCCGGGTGGGAATCCGGTTCCGTATTTGTAAGCCCGTCTGTGGGGACAGTGTTTGTCTCTCTTCCCCTGGGATATTCAAGCATCAATGTGGGCGGAACCGTGTATTATCACAACGATGGCATATATTACAAAGAGGTTCCGTCCGGTTATGTGGTTACAGAACCGCCTGTGGTGCAGAATATTCCTGTGGTGACACCGCCCCTTTCCGGGGAAGCTGATCAGGTTTCTGTCACAACACAGGTTCTGAATGTGCGATCCGGGCCCGGATTTGATTATCCGGTCATCCTCCAGGTTGTGCAGGGTGATTCTCTGACTGTAAGGGGAGAAAAAGAGGGATGGCTTTATGTTCAGACTGCGGGGGGGGAATCCGGCTGGGTTGTAAGCCGTTTCACGACAAGATGGAGCGGATGATTTTTATGTTTTCTCCGTTGCCCCCTTCTGACAATACTGCTATATAAAGATTTATGCAATGGCAGGTTCCCGAACCTGCCATTGCTTTTGTATAAATGCCTGACCGCCATTTTGAAGGAGCAAAAAATATGAGAACAAAAACACTGGGAGAACTGGCCGCATATGTGGGTGGCAGTGTAAGGGGAGATGCGGCCGTTCCCATACTCTCTGTTTCCACTCTGGAAAACGCCAAAGAAGGGGAAATCACCTTTCTGGCAAACCGGAAATACAAAAAACTGTGCCTGAGCACAAAGGCATCTGCCATTATTGCTGCCGGGGAACTGGAATCTCCCGCCTCTCTTCTGATTACCGAAGATCCCTATTACGCATTTGCTCAGATAGTGGATTTGTTTTACGGAAACCGGGATTTGCCGGAAAACCGCATCAGTCCCAGATCTGCCATAGCCCAAACCGCGCAGATCGGTGAAAACACCTGCATTGAGGATTTTGTCAGTGTGGGGGAAAACGCTGTCATCGGCAGGGGATGCCGGATATATCCTGGCGTATCTGTGGGGAAAAATGCCCAAATCGGTGATGACTGCGTGCTTTTCCCAAATGTGGTGGTGTATGAGGGATGCAGAATCGGGAATCGTGTCAGAATCCATGCAAATTCCACAGTGGGACAGGACGGTTTCGGATATGCCACCCATAAGGGAATTCATCATAAAATCATCCATATCGGCAGAGTGATTATTGAAGATGATGCGGAACTGGGCGCGGGCTGTGCCATTGAACGGGGCGCGCTGGATGATACGGTAATCGGCAAAGGCTGCAAGGTGGGGGATCATGTGGTCATCGGTCACGGCACACGGATTGGGCCGCACTGCCTGCTGGTTCCGCAGGTGGGAATTGCGGGATCTGTGGTCATGGGACATCACTGTGTGGCAGGCGGACAGGTGGGCATTGCCGGACATCTGAAAATCGGCAATGGTGTCATGATCGGCGCCCAGTCCGGTGTTGGTGACGATATTCCGGACGGAATGAAAATATTCGGTTCCCCCGCATTTGAGGCTTTGAAGGCAAAAAGGGCCTATTCCCTGATCAAATCACTGCCTGATATTTGGAAAAGCCTCAGAAAAATGGAGAAAAAACTGGCAGAAACAGCGGATGCGGACAAAAACAGCACAGACAGAAGGTAATTTTTACCACAGCCCGGAAATTTTTTGTTGACTTTTGGGAAAAGAATGGTAAAGTATATTTTTTATTCGGGGGCCGTTAGCTCAACTAGGCAGAGCACCTGACTCTTAATCAGTAGGTTATTGGTTCGATTCCAATACGGCCCATCAAAAAAATCAGAGGGTTGCGGAAATTCCGCAACCCTTTTTCTGTTTCATATTACCGGAAAAAAGAAGTACAGGGAAAAAACTGTTCCCTTTTCTGACCCCAAAAAGACCTGTTGTCCTGTGCATCAGAGCGAGCTCAAGCTGTTTCCATGAAAAGAATATCACGGATGATCCTGAGTGCAGCGGATCAATCCGGCTGATTTTTTTAAATCTGAATTTCAGACAGAGAAAAAACTTTGTATGACTCCGTGAAAAACTCTGCGTAACTCCGGGGAAAAAAAAGACTGGCAGCCGGTTTGGGAACCACCATCCGCGTAATTTTGCCGGATAAAGTCAGGCAGCCCGGTATATTCATTTTTTGAAACAGCCTCAGTGTACTTTTTTTCACGCAGGGCCTTTTATAAGAAAAAACCGGATTTTTCGGAAAAATCCGGTTTTTTGAATACACGAAAAATTTCGTTTGCCTACTTATACCAATTCGCTTTCAAAACATGGGCATAGCAAATTCTGTTTTTTTCGTGCTGTCCGTGTCTTTCGTGGTTAAAAAAAAGAGGCATTCCCCGAATTTTGAAAACGATTTGGTATTACCTCATATCTTCGCCTCAACTGTTTTCTGACACAGATTTTTCAGGATGCCAAACAATTTGACTTGACATATTCCCCTGCTTATCCCTATTCTCTGAGCGTCACACCTGACTGTACCGGAGTGGAGATTATGGACATAAGGCAGCGGAAGCTGCTCAGGACGGATGAACGGAAAAAAAATGTGATTACAATCAGATGTATCATGCAATAAAACGGCCGTTCACCATTTGCAGACATAAAAACGGAGGTATGAAATGAAACATCATTATTTTTTGTTCATTGCGATCACATTGATTTTTTTTCATTCAGTGGTATTGCCGCCAGTATCTGCCGCAGATATACGGGAGACTGCGGTTTCCGGGCGTTTTTATCCCTCTGATCCTGAAAAACTGTCGCGGGCAGTCCGGCATTTTATGGATGATGCACTTCCGGCAAAAGGAGAACGTCCCATTGCCATTGCCGCGCCTCATGCCGGATATATCTATTCCGGACAAATCTGCGCGGACGCATTTGCGCAGACCGCAAATAATGAATATGATCTCATTGTCCTGCTGGGAACCAATCATTCTGCACCCGGATTCAGCGGAATCTCCGTTTATCCCGCAGGCGGATTTCGGACGCCTCTGGGAGTGGCGGAAATTGATGAAAAAGCTGCGGATGCACTTATGGCAGGAAGCAGTGATATTTCTTTTCACAAAGCCGCGCATGAAAAAGAGCATTCTGCGGAAGTGATGATTCCCTTTGTGCAGATCCTTTTTCCGGGAGTGAAAATTCTTCCGGCCATTGTGGCAGCAGACGATCCGGAAACATGTGATCGTTTTGGCAAAAAACTGGCAGAGGTAATCCGCAGCCGCAGTGCGCTGATTGTGGCCAGCACGGATCTGTCCCATTATCCGGCTTATGAGGACGCGGTTGCAGCAGATCGGAATACTCTGGAAGCCATGATTTCTTTTGATCCTGCACGCGTGCGTGAGATTGTGCAGAAGCAGGAAAAAAAAGGAATTGCCAATCTTTCCACATGCGCATGCGGTCTGGCTCCGGTGATGGCAGCCATATCCGCAGCCAAATCTTTGGGTGCGAACTGCGGACGGATTATCAGTTACGCGAATTCGGGTGATACTGCTGTGGGAAACCGGGATCGGGTCGTGGGATACGGAGCCATTGCATTTACGGTTTCTCAGCATTGCAGTGCGCAGATACCGGAGCCTTTTGTGCCGGAATCAGACAGCCCGGCAGATCTCAATGATGCACAGAAAAAAGCACTGCTGACATTTGCACGGAAAACCATTGCGCAGTATCTGGATTCGGAAACCGTGCCTCTGGCACGGGGATTTGACAGGCAACTGTGGTATAAACAGGGTGCGTTTGTCACATTAAAAAAACAGGGTGATTTGCGGGGCTGCATCGGTCATATGGCAGAAGATCGCCCATTGTGTCAGGTGGTGGGGGAAATGGCTTTGCACGCGGCTTTTCAGGATTCACGGTTCAGCCCCCTTGCGGCTGCGGAACTGCCCCGGTGTGAAATTGAAATATCGGTTCTGACACCTTTCCGGGAAGTGTCCGGGCCTGAACAGATTGCTGTGGGCAGGGACGGGGTTCTGATCCGAAAACACGGAAGATCCGCTGTATTTCTGCCACAGGTGGCTCCGGAGCAGGGATGGAACCGGGATCAGATGCTGGAGCATCTCTGTCAGAAAGCCGGGCTGGACGCAGACGCATGGAAAGAGGATACCCGTTTTTTCACATTTCAGGCCACTGTGTTCAGTGAGCATGAGTTCAAATAAAACTGTCCGGCGCCCTTTTGTGCGGGAACCGGATTTTCATCAATCATAAGGAGCAGAAAATATCATGGAAGAACGAATCCGGTTTCATTCCGGGCCATACCGTCTGGAAGGATTTTTGGATCATAGCAATGCAGACAGAGGCGTAATCATTACCCATCCCCATCCTCTTTACGGCGGGGATATGGACAATTATGTGGTCAAAAGCATTCTGGAGGAATACCGGAAAAAAGGATATACCACCCTGCGCTTCAATTTCAGGGGAGTGGGCGGCAGCAAAGGCGTGCATGATGATAAAAGCATGGGAGTTCAGACCGATGTCCGGGCTGCCATCGCGTATCTGTATGCACAGGGCATTAAAGAAGTGGAACTGGCCGGATATTCCTTTGGAGCCTGGGTAAATGCGCATATGGACTGCAAAGCCGAAAAGATTTGCCGGATGCTCATGGTATCGCCGCCTGTGGATTTGCTGAGTTTTGAAAACGTGCAGGCCATTCCCTGTCCCTGTCTGGTCATCTGCGGAGATAAGGATGAATTTGCATCTGTGGAAAATGTGCAAAAAATGCTCACCCGGTGCCAGCCGGATGCGGTTCTGGAAGTCATTCCCCACTGCAATCATTTTTACACTATGTCACTCAGGGAACTGGAAGATTTTCTGAAAAGACATCTGGAACCGTGCAAAGCAGTTTCAGCTCCGGGAAAAATATTCCGGAAAACATCTGTTGATGTGAAACGCTTTTTCCGGGGCTGCAATCCCGCATACACACTGGATATATCCAAAGAGGAAGACCGGAAATACTATATTGATTTTTCCTCTGTGCGCTCCGGCAGTCTGCTCCGGGAAATCAAACGCACCATTTCCCTTTCAGACAAACCCGTTTCCCAGATTCTCACCGGTCATGACGGCTGCGGCAAATCCACGGAACTGCTGCGTCTGAAAAAAGAACTGGAGGATGACAATTACCATGCGGTTTATATTGCTTCCGGCAGTGACACAGATACACAGGGCCTCAGTGATCTGCTCCGGCTCATTGCCCAAAAGACAGGCGAAAGTCTGAGGGAAAAGGGAATACATATTGATTATGAACTATCTGATCTGACTGCAAAAGCTGATAAGCCGGAATCCGGGGCAGACCATCTCACGGACAGCATCAGCAGAGAAATCATTGCGCTTGCTGATCAGAAAGTGAAAGAAGCGGGAAAGTCCGGGCTGGTGGTGATTGCTGATGGTTTGGAGCATATGCTGAAACACGCGCAGAATGAACCCAAGCAGATGGAAATGCTCAGACAGCCTGCCTGCCATACCATCTTCACTGTTCCCCTGAGCCTGATGTATTCCGGTGAATCAGAAAATCTGAAACAGCATTTCAGTGACAAACCCAAAGTGCTGGCAATGGTTCCGGTTCTGTCCAGAAACGGGGAGATTTATGAAAAAGGCCTGCATCTGCTGAAACAGACTGTGATGACAAGGGCTTTTCCGGATGCGGATGAGGCGGAACGCATAAAAATGGCTCATGCTTTGTTTGAAAAACCGGAAATGCTGGAGACTGTATGCCGCATGAGCGGGGGCAGTGCAGGCAATCTCATGCGCCTGCTTTTCACCTGCCTGCAGAAAAATGATCCGCCTTTTCCCCCAAATACTCTGGAAGAGGTGCTGCGGGAACAGCGGGATGAGCTTATGAGAAAAATTCAGCCCCATGAAAAAGATCTGCTGCACAAAGTGATGGAAAATCCGTCTGCTGTGGGACAAAAAGAATACGAATCCCTGGTGTGCAGTCACTTTGTGTTTGAATATCAGGACAAAGACGGTGTGTGGTTTGGGCTTAATCCTCTGCTGAATCTGTGAAGATAAAAGCAGGGTGACACCATCAAACGCTTTGAACCGCTGTCCACAGACAATGTCAGCAGATCGAAAACTCCCTCCCCCTCAATGGGGGAGAGTGGGAATTAAGGAAATTTTCGATCTGCTGAATGCGTGAACTCTGTGTAATCCTGGGACATCCATGCAATATTTTATCGAAGGTTTTTTAAAGGCTTTTCAACTCCTGCTTTCCCGCGATCCGGAAACCTTTTCTGCAATATATGCCACTCTGCGGGTTTCAGGATATGCCATGCTTGCAAGTCTGAGCATAGGCATTCCCGCGGGTTTTCTGATGGGATATACGCAGTTTCCGGGAAAAAAGCATATCCGTCTGGTGGTGGATACCTTTATGGCCCTGCCCACGGTTTTTATCGGACTTATGATTTATGCCTTTCTTTCCCGCAGAGGTCCGCTGGGAGATATGGAAATGCTTTTCACCCTTCCCGGAATTGCCATAGGTCAGACTCTGCTGGCCCTTCCCATTGTCATTGCCCTGACTGCAACCGCAGTGGAAACAATGGATGCTGATTTGCGGATAACACTTATTTCCCTGGGCGCAGATCGCAGACAGTTGTTTTTCAGCAGCCTGTGGGAATCGCGTTTTGGCATTCTGGCAGCCGCTTTCAACGCGTATGGCCGGGTGACAACCGAGGTGGGCATTTCCATGATGGTGGGCGGAAATATCAAATGGCATACCCGTACCGTCACCACTGCCATCGCGCTGGAAACCAACAAGGGCATGTTTGAAATGGGCATTGCTTTGGGACTGATCCTGATTTCCATTGCATTTGCCGTGAATATCTCCCTGTCTTTTCTGAGAAAACGCTGATGAATTCTGAACAGTCTGTTTACCGTGTCCGCAATCTGCGGCATTATTACAACAGCCATCCGGTGCTGGATATTCCGGAACTGGAAATTGGCAAATCGTCGATTGTCGGGCTTATGGGCCCAAACGGCAGCGGCAAAAGCACGCTTCTGCGTCTGCTGGGATTTATTGATGCCCCGTGTGCGGGAGAAATTTTTTATAAAGGAAAACCTGAAAAACCCTTTTCCCCGGCAGTGCTTTCCCAGGTGACACTTCTGCCGCAGAAACCTTATCTGATGAAGCGATCCGTATGGAAAAATGTGATGTACGGTCTGCGTCTGCGGAAACATACTGAAAATCCTGAGCAGCTCGCATCCGGGGCTTTGCAAAGAGTCGGACTTGAACCCTCACAGTTCGGACATCGGCACTGGCATGAACTTTCCGGGGGCGAAACCCAGAGAGTTGCTTTGGCTGCACGGCTGGCTCTCCGGCCTGAAGTCCTGCTTCTGGACGAACCCACAGCCAGCGTGGATGCCGCAAACATTCAGAGAATCAGGGAAATCTCCCTGCAGACCCGCGCGGAATGGGGAACCACCATTGTCATTGCCAGCCATGATCTGCAATGGCTGCATGAGGTCTGCGATCAGGTTTTTCACATTTTCAAAGGCCGCATTTTCGGTTCCGGCCATGAAAGTATTGTGTTCGGCCCCTGGTTTCCGGGAAAAGGGAATCTGTGGGAAAAACCGGTACAGGAAAATCAGAGACTTGCCGTGTCCAAACCGCCCCATGAACATTCGGTCGCGGTTTTTCCGCGGGAATCGCTGCGGATTGCCATACCGGAAGAAAAAAACAGGCCGGACGGTCTGTACCGTATGCAAGGAACTGTCTCACGCATGACTTTGGAAAAAAACAGCGGGCACATCATCACGGCTGTGCGCATGGGCAGTGTTATGCTCACACTTCCCCTTGCAGAAAGCGAAATCAGAAACCTTCACCTTTATCCGGGCAGGGCTGTGAATCTGCACTATGATCCGCTTGCTGTGCGGTGGATATGAAAGCGGGATTGCAAAATTCAGGTCTGATTCAGATTGACAAAGCAGTAATGGGATATATGTATGGAATATTTTCTATTCCCTTTCCCTTTTGCATAGAAATAAAAAATTTGCTTTTCTGCACTGTTACGGGTATGAATCATCCCATGTATTATTCAGCCCCGGTTCACAAATTCAGTCACAAGTCTTTCCAATTATACATTTTTTTATAAACAAAAGGTTGTGACTGCCGGATTTTTCAGGAGGCCGGTATCATGGTTTTTGATCTTCATGTCCACAGTGTTTTTTCCCCATGCAGCAGACTGAAAACAGAAGATATTCTCTTTCATGCGAAAAAAAGGGGGCTCAGCGGCGTATGTATTACGGATCATCATTCCATGTCAGCCGCGCAGAATATCCGGGAAGGAGTGCAGGAAAACGGTCTGTGCGTGATTTTCGGAATGGAATACAGCACCTGCGGGGGGGATTTTCTCCTGTTCGGCCCTTTTGAAAATATTGCACAGGGTCTCAGTGCACAGAATCTTCTCCAGCATGTGCACACTGCAGGAGGAGTGGCCATTGCAGCGCATCCTTTCAGAACAGCAAGACCGGTCTCCGAAGAGTTGGTGCGCTATGGTTTCTGCCATATCGTGGAACGCCTCAACGGCAGGAATACGGAATATGAAAACCGTCAGGCAGAGGTCTGGTTCAGCAGATACGCCCTGATCGGATGCGGCGGCAGCGATGCACATTCTCTGAACGAACTGGGCAGAGCCGGAACGCTTTTCTTCTGCCCCATCCGAACCCGGGCTGAGCTCATTGCCGCTCTGAAAAAGGGCCTGTGCAAACCTGCTGTTCCCCGGTCTGCTGTTCAATGTACACCGTGGGATCTGCAACCCCGGCCTCTGCAAAACCTTTCATGCGCAGCAGGCAACTGTCACAGTGTCCGCAGGCTTTTCCTTCCGGCGACGGATCATAGCAACTGCGGGTCAGACTGTAATCCACCCCAAGTTCCATGCCTTTTTGGATAATCAGCGCTTTGCTCAGGTCAATGAGCGGCGTGCGGATGCGGATGCGCTTTCCTTCCACACCGGCCTTTGTGGCCAGATTCGCCATTTTTTCAAATGCCTGTATGAATTCCGCTCTGCAGTCCGGATATCCGCTGTAATCAACTGCATTGACACCGATAAAAATGTCTGAAGCGCCCAGTACCTCTGCCCATCCCAGCGCGTAGGACAGAAAAATTGTATTGCGCGCGGGAACATAGGTAAGGGGAATGCTTTCAGACATTACGGACTCATTCCGGTCTTTGGGAACCGCAATATCATCTGTCAGCGCAGAACCTCCTATACGTTTCATATCCACTTCAATGATCAGATGCTTTTTGGCTCCCAGAATCTGTGCAATCCTTTCAGCCGCGGACAGTTCCACTGCATGACGCTGGCCGTAACGGAAACTCATACTGTAGATTTCATATCCTTCGGCTTTGGCAATGGCCATGACGGTGGTGGAATCCAGCCCACCGCTGGAAAGAACAACCGCTTTTTTCATATGTTTCATAAACCTTTCTTTTCTGATGAATCTGAAATTCTGAAAAACTGCCCGCAGATTCGGAAAAGACATAAGCATTTCCTGGGCGCCGGATTGGGAGTGAGGACAAATTTGCAAGGTGATACCGCCGGTGAGCATAGGATGCAGGGCATAAAAAAAAGAGATGGAAATGTTACGCAACGTCATCATACTGGTGAAATCCGGTATCAGGAACCCTTTTAAATCAAAGAAGTTAGGCTTAGGCCGTAATGACGGTGAAACTCAGTAAATTCCTGATTTTTGGAAAGGCTGCGCAATGTGGGTTATATAATTCCGGTGCAAACCGGAATCCGGTTACAGCAATCCGCATACCCGCATTCGCGGGTATGACAGGAAAAATTGCACATCACTTTGGGATCAGAACCGTTTTTTGATCCATTCCGCGCGGGGACTGAGTTCAATGGCTTTGGTATAGTCCTCTATACCCCGGTCATAATCCCCTTTATCAGCCCATGCAATCCCCCTGTTGTAATATGCCTCTGCATATTTCGGATCTATTTCCAGGGCTTTGGTGAAATCAGCTATGGCCCGATCCAAATCTTCCTTTTTGAACCAGGCTATGCCACGGCTGTACCATGCCTGGGCAAATCCGTTTTCAAGTTTTATCACTTTGGTAAAATCCGCAATGGACGAATCCATGTCCCCTTTGTTAAACCGGATAATGCCGCGGTTGTAATATGCCCTGGCATAATCCTTTTCCAGTTCAACAGCTTTGCTGTAGTCGGCAATGGCTTTCTCATCCTCGCCTTTTTCATCCCAGGCATTCCCCCGGTTGTACCATGCCTGGGCAAAACCGGGCTCCAGATCCAGTGCACGGGTATAATCCGCAACAGCTTTTTCATATTCCTTTTTCTGGCTCCAGGCCAGCCCCCGGTTATTGTATCCGGCAGGATTGTCAGGTTTGAGTTCCAGGGATTTGTCATAGTCTGCAATGGCTTTTTCATATTCTTTTTTCTCATGCCAGGCCAGACCACGGTTGACATAGGCAGCGGAATTCTGCGGATTGATCTCTATGGCCTTTGTGTAATGCTCTATGGCCTGATCGGATCTGCCTTTGCGCGCCTCCTCCAGCCCTTTCTGAAACCAGAAATCTGATGTGTCCTCGGCCTGTCCGAAATTTGTGCTGAAAAAAAGAATTGTCACTGCCAGACAGCATATTGACGGCATCCGAAAAAGTTTCTTCATTTTTTCCTCCTTGCCATTTGTTTGTGAACCATCGGGTTGCAGATCACCCTCTCAGCATTTTTCCTCCGGACTTATAATATATCCCCGGAGTGCCGAACTGAAAGTTTGGCATGGCCGCATCCCAAACTTTCAGTTCGGAACTCCTCCGCTACTGTGTTTTACGGCAGGGGACAGTCTGATTCCTGTCAGGAGCGCAGCACAAGTCCTGAAGGAAGAGATTCCCCGAAAACCGCATTCTCCTCCTGTTTTTCCAGTCTTGTAATCTCTGTGAACATTCTGATCCAGGGCATGGCAAAATCATAGGCGGACAGTTTTTCAGCCACTCTTTCCCGCAGGGGCTGGGGAATATCCCGCATCCGGTCCCCGGTTCTGCGGCCCATCTGCGCAATGGCGGGAACAAGTGCTTTGGGGTTTGTCCATTCTTTTGCCAGAAGGGTTTCAATCCATTCTGCCACCTCGTTGGGCGGAATCACCCGATCCACCGGCCCGTACAGCAGATCCCGCGCTCCCAGCCGGGAAAGAGACCACAGATACTGCGATCTGCCTTTTTTATCTTCAATTTCAGAGAGAAGCTGGCGTCCCCATTTGATTTTGTCTTTTACCAGGAGCAGTTCCATATTGGCCACAGCCATCCATATTTCCATATGCTCCTGGGGAGAAAGTTTGCTTTTCACTCCTTTTTTGGACAGCAGGAGCGGACTGAGATCCTGGATGAACTGGCGCTGCTGTCCGGAACTGAGGCCTCCGGCCACCCGGCGCCACATGATCCACCATTCGGAACGTACCTGCGCATTTCCGGCATAACAGGGGCCGTTTTTGTATATTTTCCAAAGTTTGCGGATTCGGTGTTCATCAAATCCATGCCCGAATCCTGGGCGCAGACAAAACCCGGTCAGATTCAGCCACCGGCTTTCGGTGCTGCTTTTCATATTCCGTGAGGACATCAGGTCTAGCATCTCATCGGACAGGGAACGGATCAGGCCCAGAGGCCATTTCTCTTTGGGCCGGTCAATGGCTGCGGAAATTTCCTTTGACAGTGCGTCAAGATTCCGTTCTCCGTTACTGCCGGTGAATGCATCCCGGACTTTCCGGCAGATTTCTTTTACCACAGATTCATCAAAAATATCCTCATCCCTGACCTGTGCTGAGGAATCAGAGCCGCGCAGATGAAACTGCAGACGCCAGCGGTGGTCGCTGACAGCAGAGCAGCACCAGATGGAAAGTGTGCCCATCTCTGTGTAATCGGCCTCGATTCGGACAGGTATCCGTGTTTTGTCACCTTTTTTGCCAAACTGCACCATCGTCTGCACCGGAGGAAGCATGGTAAGTGAATCATCGGCTTCCACCAGATCACCGCAGCGATCTCCTGACCGGAAACTGGAACTGCAGAGATCAAAACTGACCGGCTGGTTGGCCAGCACCTCAAATTCCCTGTCTTTGAGCAGAATATGACTGCCTTCATCCAGGCCCCGTTCCACCAGACAGACAGCGTATGTTTTCCCGGCATCTGCGTCCGGCATGGCAAACCCAAGATAATAGGAGCGGGGACTGCCGCTGCCCACCCGGACACCCTGCCCGATTTTGACCAGTCCGTAATAGGCAGATCCCAGAGCCACTGCCAGATCCGGTTCGGGATTTTCCAGAACCCGCGGAAGATTTGTGTCTGTGCACCCGAACCAGTGACGGACAGCCTCCCTGATCCTTTCCTGTATCACAGCGGATTTCAGGGCTCCGCCGTTAAACAGTATCAGATCCGGAAAAGGATTTTCCCTTCCCAGCATCTTCTTCACATCAGCTCTGTGCCGCTCCAGAAACCATCCCAGATGACGGGTGACGGCCGGTTCAGGTTCATAGGGCAGACCAAATTCCGTTATGCCCCTGCGTCTGTCTCCAGGATCCGCTGAACCCGGTTCGACAATGGGAAAAAAACCTTCCAGAACAGTATGTTCGACCTCCTCACGGGTCAGTTCCGCGGAAAGGGTGGCTGCTATCAGTTTTTTCCCTTTGCCCATCAGGGTGATTTTCCGGCGTTGGGCCTCCCCGTCAAGAATGTTCTCCTTGGCCTGCCTGCACTGATGGCAAAGGGATTTCCAGCGGTCTCCGCTCAGAGACAGTTTTTCCTGTTTGCGGGACATCTGCATTTCCGCGCGGCGGGCAAGGGCCAGATCCATATTATCTCCGCCCAGGATCAGATGATCGCCCACAGCGATCCGTTCAAACCTGGGACTGCCATCCGCCTCGCGTAAGGTGATAAGGGTAAAGTCCGTGGTCCCGCCGCCCACATCGCAGACCAGAATCAGTTCACCGGGCTTCACAGAATCTATCCAGTTGTCTTCATGACGGATCAGCCAACTGTAAAAAGCTGCAAGCGGCTCCTCCAGAAGAGTGACTTTTTCCAGACCGGACAGGGATGCGGCTTCCAGGGTCAGATCCCGCGCCACCTCATCAAAGGACGCTGGCACGGTAATGGTGACCATCTGATTTTCCATATAATATTCAGCCTCATCCCCCTGGCTGTGATTCCAGGCTTTCCGGATATGCCGGAGATACGCGGCCGTGGTCTGAACCGGGGAAAGCTTTGCCACTTCCTCCCCTGACCCCCAGGGAAGGATTTTCGCCCGCCGGTCCGCGTTGGTATGGCAGAGCCAGCTTTTGGCAGAGGAAACCAGCCGGGCAGGCACCTTTATGCCGTAATCCCGTGCAAAAGCACCTGCAAAATGAATGTCCGCATTTTCCCAGGGAATGGTTACAGCATTTTCCGGAATATCATATTCTCCGGGAATATAAAGAAATGATGGCAGCACCCGAAGCCTGGCGAGCTCTCCCGCTCCGGTCAGTTGGGGGATGTGGAAAATTCTGATGCCGGACTGTTTGGAGCCCTCAGCGTTCAGATCCACATAGGATACAGCGGAATTTGTGGTTCCGAGATCAATACCGATAATATAACGCCTGTCCGGATGGTCCAAAATGGAAAATCTCCCATGTTCTGTCTGAAGATGCTTAAAAAGTTTCCAGTTTTTTCCGGGCTGTTTTCGCCTGCTCTGTCCCCGGATATTTGTCAATCAGCTCTTTGAAAATCAGTCTGGCACTGGCCTTGTCCCCCAGCATAAAAAATGAGAATCCCTGTTTCAGCAGTGCATCTCTGACCTTGTTGCCTTTCGGATATTTCTCAATGACTGTCTGATATTCGAGTATGGCGCTGTCATATCTGCCTTCCCGGTAATAGGATTCCCCGATCCAGAAGAGAACGCTGTCAGAGTTGGATGTTTTGGGGTATTTCTGAAGCAGTGTCTGAAATCCTTCGCGGGATTTCTGGTATTCCCCTTTTTCAAAAGCCTGTCTCGCGTAATTATAGAGTTTTTCTTCCGAAAGAGCGGAAGGATCTGCTTCCGGAGCGGATGAAGGGGTGGCATTGCTCTCCGGAGTCTGCGGTGCAGACGGGGGCGGGTAAGAAGAATCCTCATCAGAGCCGACCGTTCTGAGCGGTTCGAGACTGAGATGCCGTTCCAGTCTTTCCACCTGCCGGGCAGTTGTTTTCTCCGAATTTTCAAGATTTTTGATCCTCTGGTTCAGCAGATAATCTGTTTCCTCCAGCTTTCCTTTCAAAGCCTGGATTTCATCCCGGAGCCTGTCGGACATGGCCTGCAGTTCAGCAGACTGGCTGCGCAGTGCCTGCTCTTTTACTTCCAGTGTCTCACTGTATCCTTTGATCTGGGATCTGATCTGGGATTTTTCACGATCCGCCTCGGCTGTTTTCTGCTGCAGTTCCAGATTCCGCCTTTCCAGAGCGATGAGCCGATCTTCCAGTATCCGCACATCATTTTGCAAGGCACAGCCGCTTATGCCGATCATCATGAACAGCAGCATGGCAGGGATTGTTTTTCTGAAAACATTTCTGACTGTCTTATAACTCATCAGCGTGACTCCTTCCTGCTGTATCCGGACAAATCCGGTACACAGTTGATTTCACAAATCATCCGGGGTGCCCGGTCTTTCAGACAGAAAGCAGTTTGCAGTTAATTCTGTGCATACCGGAAAACCGTCTGTTTTTCTGTATGCAAAATTGCCGGGCTGAATTGACAGGCTGAAACCTGCAGAGAAAATACGGGAAAATTTCATTTCAGAAAAAATGCAAACTGCGAAACGGGGGATACCGGTAATTTGGCGGTACATCTGAGATGCGGCACCGTCTTATGTGACGGTGCCGCTTTTTTTTCGTTCTCCGGGCCGATACCGGCTTACTGAATTACAAAATGGGCGCGGCGGTTCCTTGACCAGGCAGATTCGTCATGACCGGGATCCGCGGGTCTTTCCTCTCCGTAGCTGACCGTGGTTATGCGGGAAGCGGAAATGCCGAGATTCACCAGAAAGGCTTTGGCACTTTCAGCCCGCCGATCTCCCAGTGCAAGGTTGTATTCGGTGGTGCCCCGTTCATCACAGTGTCCTTCGATGGTGAAAGACATGTCCGGACGGCTTTGCAGCCACTGGGCTTTCTGCTGCAGAATGCTCTGGGCCTCGGAACTGAGCGCAGACTGATCAAAAGCAAAATAAATGTCTTCGTTCATAAACCGTTCCCGCGCGGACAGCTCTTCCTGACTGAGTGACCGTGCCGCAGCATCATCACCGGCAATGCGTCCCTGCTCCACAGTTGCCTGGGATCCGCCCGGCTGTGTTGTCAGGTCAGTTCTTTCATACGCGGCATCATCCTTTACGACCTTTTTGCTGCACGAAGTCGTCAGCATCAGTCCGGGGACAAGCAGCACCAAAGTCAACAGCAACCTAATCTCTTTTTTCATCCAATCCTCCTAATACCTTTTTTAAAAAAAAATTAATACCACTGCACGATTTCAGAGGAATCAGAAAATCCGCAAACGGGACATCCCTGCCGCTTTATATCCACCCTATAGTGAATATACCGGGTGATATAAGCAATATCCTGATTTTTTTATATATTCAGTAATACTATCCGGGAAAGGAATTTCTCATCTGCCGGAGATTCATCCTCACTCCTTGCCTCACTGTACACTGTTCCAAAGGAACTTTGTACAGTTATCTACTCAACTTTTTAATATAGCATACTATTGCCCACTTTTAAAGAAAAATCTGATATTTCTGAAATATAAAGAGATATTTTCCATAAAACAGGCGGTTTGCCACTGATCCGCGTGGGGAAAAGAGAAAATAGGCAGTATGTCAGTTACAGATTTTCAGACAGTTAATCTCAAAAAAAATGCCGGGATAAATCCTGACGGCAAATAGCGCTGTGAAATTTAATATCCGGACATCCATATCAGACTTCATGGGGAAAACTGTATCCAACCTGTTCTGAAAAATACCGAAAAAATCTTGAAATACTTTCTTATTCATTGTAACATGCACGCATGAAAAAAGACAGACGGATAATATTTTTTTATATATAAGATATCATACACTCATGAAAAATAACGGACAGATATTCCTGCCATTTCTCAAACGGGAAACCTTTTTCTCCGGCAGAAGCCATACACAGGTCAGGATTCCCTTCCCTTTGATAATCAAAGATATGGCGGGGATAAGCAAGCAGCCGATTCTTTTCTCTGAAAACCCGGAAAATACAATTATTTTTTCGGAAAAATACGGTCTCATGGAGGAAATGATGTAATGATTTCAGCAAAAAATATCCTGCCCGGATAGTGCCGGCCCAAAATATTTTTTTCATAAACTGCCATATCTTTGCAGTCCCCCAATATCCCGTATATAATATGGATGCGGATACAGGAAAACAGATTTTCAGAACCACGGAGAAATCCCGGCACGGATATGTGCACAACAGCGGCGAAAATGCCATTAAGTTAAGGAGGATGAGTCCCGAACTGAAAGTTAGGGACACTGAAAAGATTGGGAAAAATACGGCCAGACTTTCAGTTTGGCACTCCGGAAATTCCTTAACTTAGGGTCTGTATTAAAATAACCTGTTATAAATCCTGAGGGTTTTCAAAACCCTCAGGGTTTCCGGACATGAAAACTGTACAGTTTATTTTTTTTACAAACCCTTAATGGCATTGAACGGCGGTGGGAACTGAGGATTAGGAAGGATCATAAATCCGGATGGTATGCTGCCGTGCGTTTCAGTTATTCCTTAAAGGCAAACACTTCCGGATCGGATGGGTCAGGACAGGATTTTGGGAATTTGCATATGCGCCCTTTCCGTGATCCGGATTCCGGCCCTGCAAAAAATCCAGGATAACCCCGTTCTGCCGCATTTTTGTCCGCATTTTGCCTTATCTGAAAAAAAAACAGGAAATCCGGGCATATTCCACAGTGAAACAGCAAAAAATAAAATAATATTCCCTTCCTGATAAAAGTTCTTGACTCCGAACCGGTATATAAGGTATTTGAGGAAAGTTGACATGTGCTATAAGCAGAATTTCCAGACTGCCAAAATATTCAGATTCTGTTCTGAGCAGGTGAAACCGGAATGCACGAAATGGGAATTGCCATGCAGGTGGCAGAGATTGCAACTGCCGCGCTGAAAGAGAGTGTTCCTGAGACAGGAGAGGACATCCGGGTGGAGCAGGTGAATCTTAGGATAGGGAAACTGTCTTCTGTCATACCGGAAAGTCTGCGATTCTGTTTTGGTATCATCACGCAGGATACTGTGCTGGCCGGAGCAAAGCTGAAAATTGAGGAAATACCGGTTGTGGCACGATGCAAAGACTGCCAGGCACAGTGGACCATAAACGGCCCGGTTTTCAAATGTGAAAAATGTCAAAGCGGTTCTTTGGAGATTCTTTCCGGTCAGGAACTGGAAATTGTTTCCCTGGAAATTGCAGACTGAATTTTTGCAGGCAGAATTTTAATACATATGCAAATCCTTTTTCTGTGACCTGGTTCACAGATTCCGATTGCCACAGAGACGCCCAGGTTTGAACGGTTGCCTCCCGTTCCTGATTAATTGATCCTCTCCTCCCGGGCTGTCTCTGTGGCATTTTTTTGTCTGAAATCCCATACTGCCTTTTTCCCTGCACAATTTACTGTCAGGTTTTGCTGATATTTCAGATTAAACTGCCTGTTCTGAGTCTTCGGACTGAACCGGCACCGTGCTGCGCCTCATTCCGGCAGAGTCCGCCAGATTCAGATTATAAGGATATATTATAACAAATTCAAAATGTTGTAAAAATATCACCAGAACATGAAGAATGATCTTACAATAATGTTACGAAATTTCCCGACATATGTTGACAATTGCCGTAAAAAAATGTATCTTTCGTAAAGAAAATATATGAAAATAGGAGATGCACAGTTGAATTTTATAAAGGTGAATGTTGTAATACCCCAATTGACATGTTTAAAATCAGGCAGTTGAAAACCAACTGCGTAACTCCTGTAAAAATAAAAATATATATTTTGTCACAGGAAGAGAGTGCAGAGAGTGCCAACCATAAAAAAATGGGAACTTGAAGTTTTCCCTTTTGGAAATTTTGTTTCAGATCGTATTGATTTTTCAATAGATGATCATAATTTTTTCATGGTATTCACTCCGATAAAATCGTTCGGCGAAGAATATCTGACATGGATGACTGAAATTGTCGGACTTAACATACCGGATAACAGTTATACCATAAAATTTGACAGATTGGAAAATTTTGAGTCAGGTGACTTCTATGCTCCGCCTTCTGACATTTTTTCCAAAACAGATTACAAAAAACTGAACAGATTGGGGAATGGAATAAGAAAATTAATCAAATTTCATTATTCACTGAAAAATACAGAACTTTATTTTGCATCTGCTGAAAGTTTTGAAATGAAGAAATATTATGACCGTCTTATCAGAAATGAATCAGAACATTCAGAATTTGAAGTAATATCAAACATTGGAGAGGAGGGATTGGATTATGCGATCAAAACACCAAATTACAAAGACCAAAATCAGAAAAATGGAAGGTATGCGGAAAATCAAAGAAGCATATGAAGCTGCCAAAAAAGCCGGAACTGTCAAAATTTATAAAATTCAGGAAGGCTGAAAACATCTGATTTTTCAGTTGGAGGAAAGGCTGTTTTTAGACTGTTTATGAGAGTTGTCTTGAAAATACAGATAAAACATTTTGCAGAGATATTAATTTTACAGATTCAGAGGCAATAAAATGCAATTTAAAAAGGAATTGGAAAAGATTTTGGGAACTCACGGACAGGTTATGGCAAATCTGAGCCGGGAAGAAACCATCAGACATACAGTGGAAAGAAAAGAAGCTCTGGTATCGGACAGCGGTGCACTGGCAACCTGGACTCCCCCTCTTTCCACAGGAAGAGCACCGCTGGATACCATGATTGTCCGGCGTCCGGAATCAGACAGCAATATTGACTGGGATTCGCCCAATAATCTTCCCATTGATCCCCAGACGTTTGAAATGCTCTGGCAGGATGCCATGAAGGTTCTGCAAAACAAAGAGGCTGTTTTTGTCACGGATCGGGTGGTCGGAGCGGATTCCTCCTATGCCATGCCTGTGAAAACCGTGACAGACCGCTCGCTGATCTCTTTGTTTACCATAAATATGTTCCGGCCTGTTCCGAAAGATATTTCCTCCAGCATTTTTGCAGACAAACCCTTTACCCTTGTGGTTCTGCCCTATGACATGCTGGACAGAAACCGTTATGAGGGAAGACTGCGGAAACTGAAAAACGGCAAAACCTCAAACATGGCCATTGTTATGGATTTTGCCAACCGGATCGGGCTGGTCTACGGATCGGCCTACTGCGGCAGCGTGAAAAAACTGATTTTTACGGTGATGAACTATTATCTGCCGCTGGAAAACATTCTGCCCATTCACTGCTCGGCCAATGAAAACACAAAAGGGGAACTCAGTCTTTTTCTGGGACTTTCCGGAACAGGCAAAACCACGCTTTCGGCAGTTCACAACCGTGCGCTGCTCGGAGATGATGAACACGGCTGGAGCAGCAACGGCATTGCCAACTTTGAAAACGGGTGCTATGCCAAACTTGTCAATCTGAATCCGGAAAAAGAACCGGAAATCTTCAAGGCTGTTTTTCATAAGGATGACTGGCGCAGACATGGAGCGATTGTGGAAAACGCGCTGATGTATCCGGACGGAACCTTTGACCTTTTTGATGAACGTCTCACGCCCAACAGCCGGGCCTCGTATCCGCTCACCTTTCTGAGCAATATCAAGGCAGATTCCAAAGGCAATCATCCCAAAACCATCCTTTTCCTCACAGCAGATGCCAATGGCGTACTTCCGCCTGTTTCCCGTCTGAATCCGGCACAGGCCATGCTCTGGTTTCTGATGGGTTATACGAGTAAACTGGCCGGAACCGAAACCGGCATTGTGGATCCGGTTTCCACATTTTCCCGTTTCTTCGGACAGCCCTTTATGCCCTGTCTGCCCCATATTTATTCTGACATGCTGGGCAGAAAAATGAAAGAGCATAACTCAACCGTGTATCTGATCAACACCGGATGGAGCGGCGGGCCTTTTGGTGTGGGAAAACGCATGGACATCACCCTGACACGGGCTATGGTGGATGCTGCTCTGGACGGCAAACTGGAACACGGGAAATATGCAAAAGACAAACTGTTCCATCTGGATGTGCCGGTATTCTGCCCCGGCGTGCCTTCGGAAATGCTGATTCCGGAAAACACATGGCCGGACAAAAATGCTTACCGGGAAAGGGCCATCAAACTTTCCCTGCAGTTCAGCGATTATTTTGACAAGGCTTACGGCAACAAAAACATTGACGAGGAAGTGCGGCGTCAGTGTCCGGGAAAATAAAGGGGTCTGAGGGATTTTCCAATTAATAAATGATTGTTACGCAACTCTTCCGAAAATCGGCATGTCACCGTATCCACTGTTATCCCGGCATGTTCCGGATACCGGCTTTCACCGGAATGATGGCTGACACAGCAGTCTGCTGATTTTTAAAAGGGCTGCGTAACATCAATTGACAAATTATCCGAAAATTGGATACAGACTTAAATTTGCAGTCGCATCAGGTTCTTCCCGGACAGAATCTGCAGCAGTGGAAATTTTTATACTGACTGAAAAAAAACTGCAGGGGCGGGCCCCTGCAGTAACCAGTATCAGAAATACCACTATCGGATTTACAGCAGTTTTTCCTGCTTCAGACGGGTGAGAATTTCACTTGTTGATTTGCTGCGGTCCATTGTGTAAAAATGAAGTCCGTCAACACCCTCTTTCAGCAGTCCCCGGCACTGCTCTGCTGCAAAGTCTATCCCCAGATTTAATACAGCATCTTTGTCCTCTGCATCCACAGCATCGAACCTGCGCTGCAGTTCATCGGGGATTGCAGAGCCGCAGACACTGGATAGCATCCGGGTCATTTTTATCGTATACACCGGCATAATTCCCGGAATAATCGGAACCCTGATTCCTGTGGCTCTGCATTTTCTGACATAATCAAAAAAATAACTGTTGTCATAAAAATACTGGGTTACGATATATTCTGCACCGCTGTCAACCTTGCGTTTCAGATATTCAATATCCTTTTCAAGGCTTTGGGCCTCGATATGGCCTTCAGGATATCCTGCACATCCCAGTGCAAAATCATAGTGTTTTTTTATAAAAGAAATCATGTCAGCAGCATAGGAAAAACTTTTGGGGTGCGGGGAGAAATCCTGTCCCTTTGGTTTGTCTCCGCGAATGACAAAAATGGTTTCAACGCCCATATCTTTGTACCTGTCCAGAACTGCTGTTATTTCATCAGGCCCCAGGCCGTAACCGGCCAGATAGGCGACAGTGGGCTGCTTTTTTTCGATCATCATTTTTTTTACGCTCTGATACGAGCCGTCTCTGGTTGATCCGCCTGCACCGAAAGTCATGGACATATAATCCGGTTTGAGTGCTGCAAGTTTATCAATGGTTGCCCCAAAGGATTTTTCTGCATCCTCATTTCTGGGTGGGAAAAATTCCATTGAAATAACAGGTTTTTTGTTTTTGTACAAATCTGTGACGCGCATAAAAAAATCTCCTCTGAAAAAATATTTTTGTCAGAATGCCTGACTTTACTAAAAAATATACCAAAAAAATTAAAAAATTGCCTGTCCCTGACAAACCGGGACTGATTCGGATCATACAGATCCGGGAGATATATTACAGCATCAGTTATGAGATTTCAAGAATTATTTCGTTTATTTTGCAGGAAAGCAATATCATCAGACAAAACTGATGATCATCTTTCACCTTCCCGCCACAGCCGCTCAACTCCCAGGGAAATCACTGCAAAACGTTTCAGGCGCAGGTCTTTGTATTTTTTTCTCCGGTTCATCTATGTAAGGTGATTTCCAGAAAAGAATATACCGCCAAAGTATCAAAAGCTTCCGGCTTTTGCCCTGTACCTGTGAACTGAACCGGGATATTTATTTTCAGAAATCACCTAATACCGGTTCGCCATTGAAAATATACTTATGAAACACACCATGCCCCTCTCAGGAGGGGATTTTCTGAAAAAATCAATGGAGAATTGCTATACTCATGAAAGGCATATTTTGCAATTTTGACCGCAGTACACAACCACTTTGATTTTTGAACATTATTCTGTCAGCCTTGAATCTGTGAGTTGAAAAAACCGGATTTTTCCAAAAAATCCGGTTTTTCTGCCCCATTCCCTGTAATATCCTAAAGCGTTTTATACTGACTGCAAATCTTACCGAACCATGAGGATGATGTCTTTCATTGCATAGGTGAGCGCGTTCACGGTGTCGGAGGTGGGTTCATAAAGGTTTTTCTCCAGCACGTTGGGAACTCAAAAAGGAATAAATATCAGACGAAAGGGATTTCAGAACATCCAGAGTTTGTTTCTGCCATTTGCCGGGCATTCTCTGAAAAATGAAAATCAGATGATCTCGGCGATTGCGGTCTTTCATGCACAATTCCCCGATATTTCGGGCAGACAGCAAATCCCTGTCTCTTTTTGCCCTGTCTTTGCGTTTCTGACTGACAAGGATTTTGTGAATCACAAATGCTTCCGGTTCCGGCAGCCAGATGGTAACATCCCCGTATGTCATCTGAAATTTGAAATCCTGCAATAATGTCAGATATCTGAGTCCTTCCGCATTGATATTCAGTTTCTTTATCTCATAGGGCGTCTCTATGCCTCTGCCGAGTGCCGGGGTCAGAAACTGAATTTCCTGATCAGGGTGAACAAATTTCACAAGACCTGTATGATAATCAAAATCATTGTCAAAT
>JBFXEJ010000049.1:0-42753 GCA_050180235.1 Desulfococcaceae bacterium | reverse complement strand
GCAAATTGGCTTTTCGGCCTTTCCTTTGCCTTTGGAGCGTTTGTCGCGGGAATGGTGCTGTGTGAATCTGAATTCGGGAATCAGGCATTTAGCGATATTAATCCCCTGCGGGATATGTTCGGACTTCTTTTTTTCACCTCTGTGGGCATGCTGCTGGATCCGGGTTTTTTCATGGAAAACTGGGGAAAGGTGCTGACTCTGGTTTTTCTGGTCTCTGTGGGCAAAGGTTCCATTTTTGCCATTATCACAAGAGCTTTCGGTTACAGCAATGTGATTCCCCTGGCTGTGGGACTCGGACTGTTTCAAATCGGGGAATTTTCCTTTGTGCTGGCAAAGGTGGGACTGGAAACCGGTTCCATAGATCACAGTGTGTATTCCCTGGTTCTCACTGCAACGGTCATCAGCATGGTAATCACCCCTATGGTATCCGGACTGACCGCGCCGCTTTATGCCCTGAAAAAGCGGCTGTTCACCCATGAGGCTTTGCAAACCATCAATATTCCGGAAAAAGGGCTGAGAGATCATGTGGTTATCGCGGGGGGCGGCAGAGTGGGCCAGCATGTGGCGCGTATGCTGACCCAACTGGAAGTTCCCTTTGTCATTGCAGAACTGAATTATCAGCGGCTTGGACAGTGCAAAGCCGAAGGTTATCCTGTGGTCTATGGTGATGTTACCCAGCCTCTGGTGCTGGAGGCCGCAAAGATCGAAGAAGCCAAACTCCTGCTCATCACGATTCCCTCAATTGTTGCCACCCAGACCATTGTTCATCAGGTGCGGAATCTGAACCCGGAACTGAATATCGTTGTACGGGCCGAAGGAACCGAGCAGATGAAAAATCTCTATGATGAGGGAGTGTATATGGTGGTGCTGCCGGAACTGGAGGCCGGACTGGAAATTGCCAGACAGGCTTTGGTGCATCTCAAAATTCCTGCAACAATGATACAGCAGTATACAGATGCCATGCGCAGGCAGTTGTATCTCCCCGTACATCAGGCCAATGGGGATTATCATATGATGACCCGGCTGAAAAATGCGGGAGATCTTTTGGAGATTTCCTGGATAAGTCTGCCTCCGGACAGTCCTCTGATCGGTCATACACTCCGGGAATCCAATATCCGCAGCCAGATCGGGGCCTCGGTTGTGGGCGTGATCCACGAAGGAATTTTTTACCCGAATCCCACTGCGGATTACCGTTTTTCAGGCAATGATCTGGTGGCAGTCATCGGCAGCCCCGAAGAAAGAGACGCTTTCAGGAAAATGGTTCGGGAAGCTCCTCATCCGGGAGACAATTTTCAGAAATAATTGTGCATTAACCTTTGTGAAACTTTGTGCCTTTGTGTCTTATACCAATTCTCCATTGAATTTATAAATTTATTTTCCGCAGAGATCACAGAGAACTGCAAAGAGAACACAGAAAAAAAGAATTTTTCCTCTGTGTTCTCTGTGGTTTTTTCTCTCTGTGTTCTCTGTGGGAAACCGAATCATAAGTATACTTTCAATGGCGAACCGGTATTAGCGGCAGTCTGAAGCAAAAACAGGAACAGGACTCTGGCGGAAACATGGATGATTATTATCATACAAATTTTCAGGAATATTACGAACAAACCTTTAAGATCAATCCGGAATCCTTTCTGATTCCGCTTGCAGACAGACTGAAACCCGGAGCCCGGATTCTGGATGCAGGCTGCGGTTCAGGCCGGGATCTGCTGTGGCTGAAACAGCGGGGATTTCATGTGATCGGATTTGAACGATCTCCGGGGCTTGCAGAACTGGCCCGGAAACATGCGGGATGCAAAGTCATGGAAGGGGATTTCCGAACCTTTGATTTTTCTCAGATTTCCGTAGATGCGATTGTCCTGATTGGTGCGCTGGTTCACATTTTCCATGATGAAATGCTTGATATTTTTGAGAATATCTTACATGCTCTGCGTCCGGAAGGTCATGTTCTTGTTTCCATGAAACAGGGAACAGGCACAAAAACAGCAAAAGACGGCAGAATCTTTTATCTGTGGCAGGATGATGATCTGCGGCAGATGTTTCAGCAGAAACATTGTCATGTTGCAGATTTTTCTGTTCAGATTTCTGCTGTCAGGGCCGAAGATGTCTGGCTTGCTTATGTTCTTCAATCAGAGTCTGCGACTTGTCAGTCAGTACAGGATGAAGCACCGGGCCCGGCAGAAAAATCTCCGTGTCATAAATCAGTGGTAGTGGTGCAAATCTGTTGATCCAAAAATTCCCCTCCCCCGGTGGGAGGGGTCAGGGGAGGGGATAATCAGTGATGTTTTCACCCTCCCCCTGCCCCTCCCTCAAGGGAGGGGAGACCTTATCAACGGATTTGACCCACTACCAAATCAGTTAATTTATCTCCAAGATTTTTCATGGGCTTAATGATGGGTGGCTGATAAATCATATAACTTTGAACAGGATATCGTGTTCCTTTTTCATGGGTTTTCTTTAAACCGTCCAAAAGCGGTTCACAATAATCTGCCGGAAAAGTGAAAAACATCTCGGATTCATCTGTACCTGCCAAAATACGCTCGCCGCGACCGGGATGAACAAATGCAGGTTTGCCGGTAAAATAAGGTTTTAGGGATGAAAGACACGAGATGCCGAATCCTGTGGTTTCAGATTCAATGAGTTCCCCATAATGATAAAGATAAGCCGCTGCCAATACAGCCATTTGTGCAGGTGTTCCATAAATCAGAACAATATCAGGATCGGCAGGTGCCGTTTCAAGAGGGAAAACAGCTATCCCTGCAATTTCACCTGATGGTATCGGATTAAGTCTTTTTGTTGCCTTTTCCGCCAATTCAATGCTGCTGAAATAGCCCATTTCCAAAAAATATTCAGAAAGCGGTCTGCTGTCTTTCATCCGTTTAAGGCCCAGTGCCGCAAGGCATGGCGTACAGTTGATATCATCTGCCACTGCTGCCATAATCCGCCCCCAGCGTCTTGCCATTGTTGTCCACTGGCAAAGGGAAATTTTGATGCCATACTTTGACGGTCTGACCGCTTCCTTTGGAAGTTTGCTGACATCTTTCAGCAATTTCACTCCGAGAGGATAAGACTGCGGCCGAATCAGCCTGGAAATTTCTTCGGAAAATGCTTTATAATCCATTTCATCTCCCCTTTCCGGTATTACAAATGTATCAATGAACGGGTCTGACCGCAGAAAGAGTATGCCCCATACGCTGTCAGGATGGAATTTTTTTATTCAACTGTCTGAAAAGTTTTCTTTTATAAAAAAGGGAAAGCGGACTTTAGGTGATTTCCGGAAAAGAATGTCCCGGCAAAGCAGCATAAGCTTCCGGCTTTTGCCCTGTGTCTGTGAACTGAACCGGGATATTTATTTTCATAAATCACCTTACAGGTCTAAGGATGACAGCAGAAAGTCCCTCTGCTGTTTTTTTATGCGGAATAAGCGCTGAGATCCGCCATTTCCCTCATCAGTTGAAGGGATTCCTGTGCCGCTGTTTCATCAATCTTCTGAATGGCAAAACCCGCGTGGACAATCACATAATCACCGATTTTCGGATCTTCGATCATCAGCAGGCTGCATTCCCGCTGCACTCCGTCCACATCAATGACAGCTTTGCTGCTGCTGATTTCCACAATTTTTGAGGGAATGGCAAGACACATGTTCTGCGGCTCCTTTTTTCTGATAACTCACACCCATCCGGGTCAGTTCCTCCAGCACTTTGCTGATAATATCATCTGTCCTGGCTGAAACAGCCGGTGTCATTTCCAGACCGCAGGTTTCAATATCCTGGGGTTCCACGCCGAAAATCACGGTTTCAGGGACTTTGTCCAGCCCATAGCGGCACAGGGCCATTGTTTCGAGAAAATCAATCTGGTGCAGAGAATTTTTGGCACGGATGCGCTGGGGAATTTCATCATTGTCAATGCGGTACAGGGTTCCTGGTTCTCCGCTGTTGCGGATTACATCAACCACAATAAGCTGATCTGTTTCACTGAGCACGCCCAGCAGGTTTATGCCCAGAACACCTCCATCCACCAGTGACACGTTTTCCGGAAACTCATACATTTCCTGCATTTTTTCAATCACACGGATGCCAAATCCCTCATCAGTCAGCAGAATATTGCCGACCCCAAGCACCATGATATGCGGTATGTCTGTCATAAAAAACACTGCTCCGAACCATCCGCAGAGCAGAACATTCTGCCATGCGGATGGTTTGAAATAATAGCGGTTTTTGATTCTTTTTACAGAACCTTTACCTTGTAAACCTCATTGGAATCCGGATCAATCACATGAATGGCACACGCGATGCAGGGATCAAAGGAATGGACAGTGCGCAGAACTTCCACAGGCTTTTTGGGATCTGCAACAGGCGTTCCGATCAGGGCTTCCTCCACCGGCCCTATTTTGCCGGCTTCACAGCGGGGGCCCAGATTCCAGGTGGAGGGAACCACATACTGGTAATTGGCGATCTTTTTGTCTTTGATCTCAATCCAGTGCCCCAGCGCGCCTCTGGGAACATCATTCAGACCATAACCCATTGCCTCATTGGGCATTTCCCAGGGCTGATAGGTTCGGGTATCGCCTTTGCGCACGTTTTCCACCAGTTCCATAATCCAGTTTTCCATGACATCCCCGATGACAACCGTTTCCAGAGCTCTGGCCGCTGTTCTGCCCAGAGTGGAGAAAAGGGCTTCCACCGGAATATCCAGTTTTTTGAGTGTGCTGTTGACAATATCCTGAAAAGGCTTGCTGCCTTTGGCATAGGCCACCAGCACACGGGCCAGGGGGCCGACCTCGCAGGGTTCGCTTTCATAACGGGGAGCTTTGATCCAGGAATATTTGTTGGTTTTGCTTTTCCAGAGCAGCATACTGCTTTCCTCTCCGGGTTCATATTTGATTTCCTGGGTCAGGGGATCGGTTACACCTTTGAAGGGATGACTGGCTGCGCTGTCTGCATACCAGGCATGTTTCACATCCTCAGTTATTTTTTCATGATTCATATCAAGAACTTTGCCCATGTCCCGATTCATGATCACGCCTCTGGGCATCATGAAAGTATCCGGCTCCTTTTCACCTGAGGGCCAGTCTCCGTAAGCGAGGAAATTGCGGGTTCCGCCGATGGCTCCCCAGTCTTTGTAGAAAGAGGCCACAGCCAGCACATCCGGAATATACACATCTTCCACAAATTTCTGGGTTTCCTTCCACAGATAGAGGAATTCAAAAATCCGGTCAGGATTCAGATCCCGGACACAGGTTACGCCTCCCACAACCAAAGACTGGATATGCGGGTTCTTTGCACCGAAAATGGCGTGCATTTTTGCTGTTTTTGCCTGCATACGCAGGGCTTCAATATAATGGGCGCAGGCCATGAGGTTGGCCTCAGGCGGCAGTTTGTAGGCCGGATGACCCCAGTATGCGTTGTTGAAGGGGCCGAGCTGGCCGCTGTCCACAAAGGTCTGGAGACGCTGCTGCACTTCTTTGTAATACGCGGAACCGCCCCAGGGAGCATTGCTTACATTTTCCGAAAGCTCGGCTGTCTTTTTGGGATCGGCTTTGAGTGCGCTGACCACATCCACCCAGTCCAGAGCATGAAGATGATAAAAATGAACAATATGGTCATGCTGAAACTGGGCTGCATGAAGCAGATTCCGGATCAGCCGCGCATTGGGCGGAACGGTGATTCCTATAGCGGCTTCCACAGCCCTGACAGATGACAGGGCATGAACATAGGTGCAGACGCCGCAGGAGCGCTGGACAAAATGATGGGCATCCTCAGGTGCACGGCCTTTGAGGATCATTTCAATCCCCCGGAACATCTGGCCGGAACTCCAGGCATTGGTCACTTTGCCCTTGGATACTTCGACCTCTATGCGGAGGTGTCCTTCTATTCTGGTGATCGGATCTATGATGATTCGTTTACCCATTGGATATATTTCCTCCCTTTTTCGTAAAAGGATTGTTTTTAAAAATTCTCCGGTCTGATACCTGCAAATGCCGGATATGCCAAAAATTCTGTTATGACAAATCCTGACATATTCCTGCAACTGACTGACTTTGTTTCAACAGGATGCAATACCTGCATTTGCAGTTACAGTTCTTTGTAGAACGGTGTCATGGTATCCCAGAAATTCGGTTCACTGCACCCCATGCAGGGATGACCGGCCTGAATGGGCCAGCTTGTTCCGCCGTGAAATTTGGCAATGGGGCAGTTGTTGTAGGTGTTCGGGCCTTTGCATCCCAGCTTGTACAGACAGTATCCCATCTTGGCTTCCTCTGATCCGAAAACTTCGACAAATTCCCCGTTTTCAAAATGGGAACGTCTGGGACATTGATCATGAACCGTTTTTCCATAGGCAAAAAGCGGACGGTTCAGGTTGTCCAAAGCAGGAAGGCTGCCCATGAGAAGATAGTTGACCACGGTTCCCACAAAATTGACCGGGTTGAGGGGACAGCCCGGCAGATTGACGGTTTTGATGCCCAGAGCATCTCCCACACCCTTGTATCCTCCGGGGTTGGGACTGGCTGCCTGAACACCTCCGAAGGCCGCACAGGTGCCGACGCAGACCACAGCCGCTGCCCTGGGACAGACCTCCTTTGCAATCTGCAGAAAGGTCCGGCCGCCGATCATTCCGTAATTTTCAGGTGCAGTGGCAATGGCTCCCTCCACCACGCAGATAAATTTGCCGTCATATTTTTTTACGGCATTGTGCAGATTTTCCTCAGCCTGTTTTCCGGCAGCAGCCATGATGGTTTCATGATATTCAATGGACAGAATATCCAGAACCAGATCGGCAATCCAGGGATAAACAGAGCGGAGCACGGCTTCTGTGCATCCCGTGCATTCCGCAAACTGCAGCCAGATCACCGGCGGCCGCTGTTTTGGCTCGGCAAAAACTTCTGCCACTTTGGGTACATAAGATGCGGAAAGTCCCATGGTCGCGGTCAGGAAGGTACAGTATTTCATAAAATCCCTTCGTGAGACGCCTTTTGCTTCCAGTTTTTCATAAAATTCCCGATTTTTTTCCATCGGCTCCATTTGCACCTCCTAAATGCAGTTAAGTGTAAAAAAGACAGCACACACTGCCTCTTATTAAAGGGAAATTTTCCAAAAGTCAAATACTAAGCATAAAATAAATGCAGTTTATTTTTCAAATGGTCAAAATATTTCGGAAAAATATGTTTTATGCAGGTTTTCAGGGTTATAAAAAAACAGAATTTCCGGAAAAACCCGTTTTTTGATACCCGGAAACAGAGTCACCTGTCTCATCCCGGCCTCAACGGTAATGAAAATATTCTATGCCGTATTTCTGTGCTTTGTAGGCCACTTTCCTTACAGTGCTTTTGAGCAGAGTTGCAGACTGGGTGATATTGCCCCGTGTATTTTTCAGAGCGTCAATAATCATCTCTTTTTCCAAATTTTCCACAGCCTCATCCAGGGACAGATCCGAAAGAGTGCCGGATTCCTTTCCGGTCTGCAATGAAGGCGGCAGATGATAACTGTGAATCACACCCTCCTCACAGAGCAGAACCGCGCGTTCAATGCAGTTTTCCAGTTCCCGCACATTGCCGGGCCAGTGATAGGCCATGAGCATATCAATGGCCGGAGTGGAAAAACGCCTGATATCCTTGCCGTTTTCCGCAGCATATTTTTCCAGAAAATGATCCGCGAGCAGCAGAATATCGGTTTTGCGCTCCCGCAGAGGGGGCATGTATATGGGAAAAACATTGAGACGGTAGTAAAGATCGCCCCGGAAAATTCCCTCTTCAACCAGATTTTCAAGATTTCTGTTCGTTGCAGCCACCACCCGGACATCCACTTTAATGGTTTTCTGTCCGCCCACCCGTTCCAGTTCCCGCTCCTGTAGAACCCGCAGCAGATTCACCTGCACATCCGGCGTTATGGAACCGATTTCATCCAGAAAAATCGTGCCTTTGTGCGCGAGTTCAAATCTCCCCATTTTCTGCCGGATGGCTCCGGTGAACGCCCCTTTTTCATGCCCGAAGAGTTCGCTTTCAATGAGATTCGCAGGCAGCGCGGCGCAGTTCATTTTCACAAAAGGGCCTTTGGCGCGGCCGCTGTTGTAATGTATTGAATTGGCTACCAGTTCCTTTCCAGTACCGCTTTCACCCCGGACAAGCACTGTGGCATTGCTTTTGGAAACCTGACTGATCATCTGGAAAACTTCACGCATTTTATTGCTGTTGCCAATGATATTGTTGATGCGGTATTTGTTTTCCAGTTCATTGCGCAGCCGCCGGTTTTCATCCCGGAGTTTTTCCTTTTCCAGACGGATGTTTTCCAGATTGATCACATGCTGGGCCACCATGGTGGCAATGACCGTGAGAAGCTCTGTGCCGCTTTTCAGAGAATATTCAGGATCATATGGACGATCCACACTGAGTGCGCCAATGACCTGATTTCCTTTCTGAATGGGAACACAGAAAAAGGAAAGCTCATCTCTGATTTTCCGGGAGTCGTTTCTCCGGGAGTCAGTGCGATCCAGAAACAGGGGTTCCTCGCTGATTTTGGGAATGGCAACGGCCTTTCCGGTTTCCACCACCCGTCCGGTGATTCCCTCACCCAGTTTGTATTTTCCCCGCTCAATCGCGGTCTGGGTCAGACCGTGGGCCACCTCAATGGCAATCTCATTGCGCAGGGGATTGAGCAGGGTAATGGTTCCCCGGATCATATTCATGGAGCCGGAAAGAATCGCCAGCACCCTGTACAGGGATTTTTTCAGCTCCATGTTTTCGCTGAGACTGTTGCTGATTTCATACAGAAGTGTTACTTCTTCGATTTTTTTCATGACTGTTCTTTATTTTAATGGGTTTCGGGTTCCGGAAAATCCGGAATGCCGGGCTTTGAAAGGTTTTGTTCCTCTTTGCAATGATCTTCCAGATGTTTTTTTACCACATCATAAACATTTTTTGCAAAAGCATAAAATTTCCTGACATCTTCCAAAGACGGTTTGCCTTCAGGCAGGAAACCAAAAGCACCGGGATAACGGGATTCTATATATAACATATTCAGCCGGTTCACAATAGTCTCATCATATTCAATATCCATATGCTTTCCCGCTTCGGAAAACAGTTTATCCAAATCATGAATTTTGGGGACAGTTTTTGTATATTCCTCAAGAACTGCCTTCAGACTTTTTTCCACACACTGCTGCGCATGAAAACTTGCCGCCCCTGTTGCCAGTCTGCTTTGCAGCAGAGATTCGACAACTGACAAATCTTCCTCACAGGCCTGAAGCCATGCAGATACAGACGGTTTCATATCAGAACTTCCCCCTTTTCCAAAATCTCTCTGGTGAAAGAATTGTCGGCTTTGATGAAATCATTCCATTCACGCCTCGTATATACAATCAAATCCATAGGAATTTTATGTTTAAGTGAAGTGAAATATTTTTTCACCGATGAATAATTTTCAGCCCTTTCATCAAAATTTTTCGGCAAATCATTTTTGTCCAGCACCACGATTAAATCAATATCGCTGTCATCATTGATTTTTCCGTATGCGTATGAACCGAACAGTATGGCTTTGTGAGGATTTAGCTCGGTCAGAATATTTTTTAATTCCCCCATGTGTTTTTGCAACATACTTTCTCCTTACAGCAACGGAGTTCCTGTAGATTCTTTTCTCATTTGCCATGCAATAAACATAAGTGGTTAATTAATAAAGACGAATTTTCAGTTTTGCAGAAGGTGTATTTCATGTTACTGTCATTGCGTAAGGAATTTCCTGGAGTGTCAGACTGAAAGTCTGGCAGTCATTCGAGAATCATTTCGATGTCCCAAACTTTCAGTTCGGGACTTCCCCCTGTTTTAACTTAACAGCAGTGAATCCGGAGCCTGGGAACAAGAGAATAATTTGCCTGTTTAGTGTTTTGATCATAGGGGAAAAGACAGAATCAGATGCTATCATAAAAATTATAATAAGGTGGCCATACTGTTTTTCCTGTTTTATCAATATACAAACAACGGTTATCAAGTTCACGGGCTACCCATGACAATCCATTTTTAAATCCGGAGACAGCCTCATATTTTGCCGGTATCACCAGTTCTCCAGCCTTGTTGACAAATCCAATTCTGTTTGTCTCCCAGTCAGAAAACACACTGACTGCTGCAAGTCCCTCTGAAAAATCATCTGCGCGATAGTATTCCGGTTTTATAACAATCTCTCCTTTTTTATTAAGATAGCCATAATAATCATTTCTATTTCTTATCTCAGTTTTGAAAACACCCAGAATTTTTTTACAAATTTTTTTATATTGCGATATTGCGGTGAGCCGTCTGTTTTTTCTGAGAATAAAGGAGTTTTCGGAAGCAATTTCCACAAATTCATAAGGTAAGCTGAATGCTGCATATCCTTCATGAAAATCTCCGAGACTGTTAAACGGAAAAGGTTCTGTTACTGTTTTCCCTGTCTTGTCAATATATGTCCAGTTTCCCCCTTTTGGAGGCATGAAACATAGGTTTCCGCCAATATTCACAGCCGCAAAATCCTCAGAGAAACTGCTGGCATAATCATATATCGCGGGAATACGGAGTCTCCCATTTTTGTCAATAAACCCCCATTTGTTTTCAATCTTAACAGCAGACATGCTTTCACTGAAATCTGACGCTGCATCATATTGTTCGGGGATCACGAACTTTCCTTTTTTGTTGATGAAACCATATTTCCCTTCCGGATCGGTCATTACTACCCCATGTTCTTCGGAAAAATTTTCAGCCCGCCAATACAACATCGGAATGACCATATTTCCCGTTTTGTCAATAAAACCGGATTTCCATCCACTTCTCTCTTTCAGTGAAACTCTCGCCATTCCTTCCTTAAATGGCGCAGCCTCCTCGAACCGAGGAAAAATGACTGTTTTACCCTTTTCATTTATATAGCCTTTCAACCCTGTTTTCGGATCAGAAATTACTGCAAGCCCTTCAGAAAAATGGGAAAAATCATTAAATTCAGGATTTATCACAATATTATACTTATCATCAAAATATCCACACCCCTTTTTGGCCCAAAAAGGGAAAAGGATAAAATTATCCATAAAAAAAACTCCTGTTAAACATCCATCCCAGACAACTATGGTTTCTCCACCAGAAAATACAGACTGCCCGTATGTTTCAGATGGCCTGCCGCTATTTCCGCATATTCTCCGTTTCCCCAGAAAATATCAGCACGGCCTGCGCCTTTGATGGCTCCGCCTGTGTCCTGATTCAGCACGAAACGGGAAAAAGGAAGCCAGTCCGCAACTTTTCCGGAACCGTCCGGTGCAGCAACCGGTTTCTGTGTTTGGAGAAACGCCAGTCCGGAAATGGGAAATATGCTCTTGTCTATGGCAATGGAGCGCCCCGGTGTAAGCCGGACATTGATGGCTCCCAATGGCCCTTCTTTTTCAATGCTGAAAAATACATAGCTGGGATTTGCATTCAGAATCCGGTTCTGCTCTTCGGGATGCTCCCGCAAATACTGCCGGATCTTCTGCATGGACATCTCTTCTTTGGAAATTTTTTTCTCATCAATGAGAACCTTACCGATACTTTTGTACGCGCGTCCGTTTTTGGAATGATAATGCACGTTGATGGTTTCCCCGCTGTCCAGCGCAATCTTTCCGGAACCCTGAATCTGGAGAAAAAACAAATCCACAGGATCATTCACCCATGCCAGTTCCGGAGCTTTTCCTTTGAGCACCCGATCCTGCTCAATCTCTTTCCGTTCATAATAAGGAAGAAACCGGTCGCCCTCAATTCTGCCAATGACTTTTTTCCCCTTCAAATCTGAAGAAAAGCCTGACAGATCAACGTTCATCATATCTGTCGGGGGGCCGTAGACCGGATAACGGTATTCGGAGGTTTCGCGCAGACTTCCCCGCAGCAGAGGTTCATAATAACCGGTGAACAGCACTTCCCCCTCCTGATCTCTGCCTATGGATTTGTAAACCAGATAACGGGAGCGGATAAATTTTTCTGTCTCCTTCTGTGAAGGATTTTTTTCAATAAAAACCAGAAAATCCTCCAGAGACTGGATCATATGCGCAGCATCATACACATCCGTACCAAAGGAGAATTTCCGATCACTTGGAATTTTTCTCAGATATTTCAGACTTTGGCTGATGCTTTCTGCCAGTCCCCGGTAATTCATGTCATCTGCAAAAGCCGGATATTCTGATTGTGAAAGACGAAACAGCGGAGCAGTCGCGGGTTTCTGGGAAGCACAACTCCAAAGGATTGTCATACATATGATAAATGTCAGATATTTTTTCATGATACACCCTGCTCCCCTCTCACATAGGTTCCGCTTTTTCCACCTGATTTTTCCAGCAGGCAAATATCAGATACCGTCATTTCCCTGTCATAGGATTTACACATGTCATAAATGGTCAAAGCCGCAACAGACACGGCAGTCAGGGCTTCCATTTCCACTCCGGTTTTACCTGTTAGTTTCACAATGGCCTCCATCCTGATGGAATGTGTTTCTGTATCCGGAAAAAAATCAATCTGCACATGACTCAGGTTCAGGGGGTGGCACATGGGAATCATTTCCGCTGTCCGTTTTGCTGCCATGATACCTGCAATACGGGCTGTTTCCAGAACATTGCCCTTGCGCACGCTGTGGGAAAGAATCATTTCCAGGGTATCCCCTGTCATATAAATCAGCCCGCGGGCTTTTGCCGTTCGCAGGCTGGGTTCCTTGTGGGAAACATCCACCATGCGCACACTGCCTTCTGTGTCAATATGAGTGAATTCAGACATAAATAACCTCCCCTGTATTTTCAGGCATAAATTTGGTAAAAAAAACCGGTTTTTCCAAAAAATCTTTTTTTGGTTTTTCAAGGATTTTTATGGAAATGCACTTTTCTGCCACGAATCTGCACGAATAAACACGAATTAAGCAGGCAAGCAAAAGTTTTCGTGTATTCAAAAAACCGGATTTTTCCAAAAAATCCGGTTTTTCTGAAAATTTATGGAACCTTACTTATGAAAATCCGTGTTTGTTCGTGGCTGAAATAATATTTTGTCTGTCTGTGCAAAAAACCGCTCCGCTTAATTTTTGCACTCCTCCGAATTGTATCAGGTCAATGGCGAATCAGTATCACTCTCCGAAAAATTCTGTTTTCTGCGTTACGGTGGATTTGATTTCATTCAGGGTATCTGTGAGAACCGCAATCACATTTTCCCTTATATCCCCGGCCACTGCCAGAAACATGACATCATCACCCACTGCCAAATCTTTGTCCGCATTGATTTCCACCAGAATTTCCACAATTCCCGGACGTTTTTTCTGCCTTTCCAGAATCTCCCGCAGTTTTTCCCAGTCTGCGGACACACGTAAACCCCGCACCTTCCTTCCGTCACGGGAAGTTTCCCTCACTACGCCGTTGTGATACAGCACCATCCCGGCTTTGGCATAATCCGGATGTTTTTTCATTCTCTCTTTCATTTCAGAAAGATTCATATCAGTTCCTTTCAGAGGCAAAAATGGTCAACACTTTGAAATTTTTTAGTACATTGTTTCAACTTAAATTGTGGGAATATCCCGGGGGGATACCGGGCTGTCGGATTACGCCTGCGCTAATCCGACCTACAATTTTAAGAGAAATGATGCATTAGCACAAAGATAAACAGAACAGAGATTATCTGCTGTTTTATATGTGATAACTTCTTATATTTTCTAGTGAATAATTATCTGTTTATGCGGATTTTCCTCTTTTTTTGCTTTCCTGAATGTGGTTATTCCAGAATGATAAATTTTCAGCCTTTCACCTTCCAGCAACTGTTTTATTGTAATAATCTGTATTTTGGGGCAGGGTTCTACTGATTTTGGCGGACTGTAAAAACCTGCCGAAACAGCTTCTGAAATCATATTGCTGTTGGGCGCTTCCAATGTAAGCAATACACCGATGGCAGCCTTTTCACGCTCGACAGTTCCCAAAAGTTCTCTGACATCTTTTACACTGACCTTTCCGCTTTTCACCTGTACCAAAACCCGTTCAGGCTTTGTATCGCTTTTGTCATAAACAAAATAAATAACCCCGTCTATACCGCCGTCAGGCCCCTTTTTGCCTTTCTTATCGCCCACTCCTCCGCCAACAGGTTTTGCTTTTATCAATGACAATGCCCACCATTGAAACTGATACCGATCTTCTTTAGCCAACTGCTCAGCTCCATTAAAATCTTTGGGTTCTCCTATGACCTCATAAGTATCATCAAAAGTTCTTTCATCAGAAGCTGCAAGCATATCTCTCAGACGGTATTTCAGAAGCGCAATAGCCAAATGCGTAATATCAATTCCTATCCAATGCCGTTTCAGTTTCTGAGCTGCAGCAATTGTTGTTCCGCATCCTGCAAAGGGATCAAGAACAATATCTCCTTCCCTGCTGCTTGCCTGAATAATTCTTTCCAGAAGTGCAATGGGTTTTTGTGTAGGATAACCAAGACGTTCACTATCATGGGAGCTGATAGGCTCTATATCATACCATAAATTTTGAACCGGCTTTCCTTTAAGTTCATCAAGAAACCGTTTTCGGCGTATTCTTCCGTTTGGATTTTTAGGGAAAAGCAATCTGCCTTCTTTATCCCACTGCTCCATCTTTTCTTTTGATATAGCCCACCCACCTTTAGGCGGTTTATAACCTTTATAGTCATATATCAGATTTGGACGGACACCGGGATTAGCCAAATTATCGGACTGATACCTTCTGCCATTTTCATCAATATGTTTGAAAGATTTCTCTATGTAATCCTTGTAAGTTGGATCTTCAAAGCTATATTGTGGATGAAATTGGGCATTATTACTTTTTACATAAAAAAGAATAATATCTGTGCATACTCCAAATTTATTGGATTCATGAACAGTGCTGAATGTACCTTTTCGGCGTTTCCAGGTTATTTCATTTCTGAAATTCTCTATTCCAAACACAGTGTCCAGCACAATTTTCAGATAATGGCTGGCTGTGGGATCGCAGTGCAGATAGAGACTTCCCGCAGGTTTCAAAACCCTGTGCAATTCAATTAACCGTGCGGTCATCATCACCAGATAAGCCATCATCCGGTTTGAACCTATAAATTCCCGTAATGATGAAATCATTCTGATAACCTGTTCAGGAGCATTTGTCACTATATCATAATAAGCTGCTTCTGCCGCATGATTCCAGAGCCACGTATCTTCAAATGCTGCAATCTGTGATTCTGATTCCAGGCCGTCTTCGTTTTTGAACAGAACATTGTAATTACGGTTCGAATTGAATGGCGGATCAAGGTAAATCAGGTCTGTACTTTCATCCTGAATATATTCACGGATAATTTGTAAATTATCCCCGTAATACAGTTTGTTTTTCCACTGTTCCATATCTGAATACCCATTTTTTTAAATGTGTTTCTTCTGTAAGTCAGCTAACGGCAAATTCAATGGAACGGCATTAGCCGTATCCACTGCCTGCGTCTGCAAGCCTGACCGCCTTTTCCAAATCTTCGGGTGTATTGACATTGAAAAAAGACAGCAGTTCCGGATCTTTTTCCCGCAGCACCTTTTCTCCGACCGTCCGCACCCGCAGCCTGCGAAACAGAAGCCGGATTTTGTATTCTCCCCGTGAAAGATGCCGGGAAACCGCATCCAGGCAGGTTTTGGAATAAACCGCGCACAATGGCTCAAAGCCTGCTGCGGTCTCCGGCACAGTCACATCAAAGCGATCATCCATATGATCCAGCACAGTCTGCACCAGCTCTTTTTTCAGAAAAGGCGCATCACAGGCCGTGAAAAACACCTTATCCCGTGCTGCGGAAAAAAGCCCGGTATGAATGCCGGTAAGTGAACTGCGCACAGGAAAAATATCCGTGACAATGAGAAAATTCCAATCCGCACAGGAAAAGGGAGCATTGCTCACGATAATGATTTCCTCAAACAGATCAGAAAACACATTGCAGATCCGATCCAGAATGCGCATTCCGCCGATCTCCAGAAGCGCCTTGTTTCTGCCGGAAAAACGGGAGTTCTGCCCTCCGGCCAGTATCACACCTGTGCATGGATATTTCATATATGCCGCAAATCCGCCTATAATCCCTTGATTTCCTTAAACAGACTTTTGAATGTCCTGTAAAAGGAATCGTGCTCATTAATGGCATGTTCCAAAATGGTTCCAAAACGATCCATGTCTTTGAGGTTGATGAAAAGGTTCACGCTTTTGTTATATGCCTGCAGATTGTCACTGGTACGGAACCGCTCGGAAAGAACCGCGACAAAGATATTGCGGCGCACAATCATCATAAGCTGGCCCAGGTATTTGAGAATATGGTTCATATCCGGATCCCGCGTGCCGAAAAGCTCGTTGATGACAATCAGATCAAAGGTATGATAGCGCATCTCTCTCAGTGCATCTCTGGGTGTGGCTACTTCCAGAATATGATACTCCAGTTTCTCCACCGCTTCCCTGATCCGGGTGCGAACCTGCTGATTCATTTCACATATCATCGCTGTTCTTGCGCCTTCCGCCAGAAACTCAAAGGGATTGCCTGAGGGCGCACTGTCATCGGCTGCCGGGAGCTGACTTTCAGAATCAGTATCTTTTGGTACCGGTTCGGCTTTTCCCGCAGTTTTTTCCGGAGGATCCGCTTTTGCAGCCCCAGGCAGTTTCTGAGACTCCGGAGTTACAGTGATTTTTTTTCTGCATTCCGGACAGGTGATTGCAAAGGTTTTTCCTTTCGGAACCTTTTCATCCGGTATGCTCAGTTTTTTCCGGCAGTGTTCGCATACAATATCCATACTCTTCCCCATTTTTTTCAGTCTTTGGATGCCAGCTCCAGATTGTCAATATCCGATGTGGTTTCCCCCCGTTTGCTCTTGACCGTGTCAATCCCGCGTCCGACCACGGCTTTCCGGCTGGAATAGGCCATAGCGGTTTCTTCCGTAATCAGCCCCCTTTCATACAGTTGAATATTGTAGCTGTCAAAGGTGGTCATGCCGAAAGCCTTGCTGGCCTCCTGTATGTCGTAAAAGGTTTTGCCTTCGCTTTCCCCGTTGAGAATGGCCTCACGGGAGCGGAGATTGTTGCCCAGAATATCAAAGGACGGAACCCGGCCGCCGCCAACTCTGGGCAGCAGACGCTGGCATACGATCCAGCGGATGGTTCCGGCCAGACGGATGCGGATCTGCTTTTCCTCCTCAATGGAAAACATGCCCACCACACGATCCACACTCTGTCCCGCGTTCACCGTATGCAGGGTGCTGACCACCAGATGCCCGGTTTCTGCCGCGCTCATACCGATTTCCACAGTCTCCCGATCCCGCATTTCACCAATGAGAATTATCTTGGGCGCCTGCCGGAGAGCGGCCCGGAGACCGTTAAGAAAGGTATCAAAATCATTGCCCATCTCCCGCTGGTTAAAGGTGGCTTTTTTATGCGGATGGGAATATTCCACAGGATCTTCCAAAGTCACCACATGAACCGCCATTGTTTCATTGATTTCATTGAGCACCGCGGCCAGGGATGTGGATTTGCCGCTGCCTGTGGATCCGGTGACAAAGATAATGCCGTTTTTCTCCTTGGTCATTTTGCTGAAAGCATCCGGCAGCCCCAGATCCTGCAGTGTCGGAATCTTGGTTTCCAGTTTCCGGAGAACAATGGAATATTTGCCGCGCTGGGCAAAGATATTGACCCGGAAACGGGATTTGCCCGGCAGTTCATATGAAGAGTCACAGGAACCCTCCCGGATTAGGGTTTCGGTCAGACGTTTGTCCCGGTTGATCAGATTGAGCGCAAATATCTCAGTCTGAAACGGTGTCAGCTCCTCAAAGGGCGGATCAATATCCACAGGAACCATCTGCCCGGCGCTTTCCACCTGAAAGGGTTTGCCAACGGTAATGTTCAGGTCTGAAACACTGCCGTAGGCATCCAGCATCCGGGTGAGAATATGATCTACTTCCGGTTTTCTCATAAATTCCTCCTGTCAGGTATTATGGTGATTTCCATTAATGATTATACCGTTTTTCGTAGGGCGGGCACGGCTTTTTGTGCCCGCCGTCCTGCTGAAACGGCGGGCACAAAAAGCCGTGCCCACCCTGCAATGATGGTACATTTTTTCATGGAAATCGCCTATACCAATCCGCCATTGAAAACATACTTATGAAACACACCATGCCCCTCTAAGGAAGGGATTTTCTGAAAAAAATCAATGGAGAATTGGCATTAGACTTTGGATACTTTTTATTTGGTTACGGGTATCAGAATCCGAATTCAGTGCCGGAACCCCGATACCCGGCCCGGTTTATGCATCCGTAAAATCTGTGGGCGGATTTCTGAGGAAGGGGCGGAATCTTGATTTCTCATTGCTTTTCATATATGCCTCATCCGGAGAAATCCTCCGTTTTTCCAGCAGTTCCATAATCGCGTCATCCAAAAGCACCATTCCGTATTTTTTTCCGGTCTGAATGGCCGAGTTGATCTGGTAGGTCTTGTTTTCCCGCACCAGGTTGCGCACAGCAGGAGTGGCTATAAGGATTTCCTGGGCAGCACAGCGTCCTTTGATATCAATTCTTTTAAAAAGCACCTGGGCAATAACGGCACGGATACCGTCTGCGAGAGTGGATCGGATCTGGGCCTGTTCGCTGGAGGGGAAAACCTCAATAATACGGTCTACGGTTTTGGCAGCACTGCTGGTATGCAGGGTTCCGAAAACCAGATGTCCGGTGGATGCAGCCTCAACAGCAAGAGAAATGGTTTCCAGATCCCGCATTTCCCCCACCAGAATAATGTCCGGATCCTCCCGGAGAGCTCCCCTCAGAGCAGCTGCAAAGGTTTTGGTATGCAGTCCCACTTCCCGGTGGTTTACAATGCAGTTCTGGCTCACATGCACAAATTCAACAGGGTCTTCCACCGTGAGGATATGATCCTTGCGGGTTTTATTGGCTGTGTCAATAATGGCAGCCAGGGTTGTGGATTTGCCGCTGCCTGTAGGCCCGGTGACAACTGCCAGCCCTCTGGGCAGTCCGGCAAGTTTGGGAATAACCGGCGGCAGCCCCAGCTGCTCTGAGGTCAGAATGGTGCTGGGAATCTCCCGGAATACAGCCGCACATCCGTATTTCTGCATGAAAAAATTGGCCCGGTACCGGGCAAGTCCGGGAATTTCATACCCGAAGTCCACATCCCCGGTTTCCTCAAATCTTTTGATCTTATCCTCCGGAGCAATTTCATACAGCATGGACTTGAGGTCGTCATTTTCCAGAAGCTTGTATTTGACCCGCTCAATATCCCCGCGCAGGCGCAGTGCCGGGGGCTGACCCGAAACCAGATGAAGGTCGGAAGCCCCCTGATCATTCATCAGCTTGAAAAAAGCATCAATTCTTGCCATTGCTATTCATCCTTCATGAAAGTTTACCGCAAAAAATAACTGCCCAGCCCCAAAAGACTGTTGATCAGAAACATGCGCAAAAAAATGATTCCCAGAAAAACAATAATGGGAGAAAAATCTATTCCTCCGTAAAACACGGGAATTCTCAAACGTATTTGATAAAGAAGCGGTTCTGTGATACTGTGGATAATCCGGACAACCTGATTGCGGGGATCAGGACTGACCCAGGACAGAACAGCTCTGGCCACGACAACCCACATATAAAGAATCAGGACATAATCGGCCACAGTAGCGACAGCGATCAGGAAATTTCCGATGATAAACATTTGAAAAATATCCTTTTTAGGTTAATATTGCAAAAATGCGGACGCAGACATGTTTTTTTCCAAATATGAAAATTAAAAAGATTCGGAAAATAAGTCAAGTTATTTCCCTGTTTATATGAAAAAGTGTCAGGTGTCCGTTACCGGGTGTCCGTTATAATAACTTTGAATCTTTTGATAAGCAGCAGAAAGGAGAAGTATGGGGGGAGAATACGGAAAAATCGGTTTTATCGGCGGAGGCAATATGGGGGAGGCTATTATCGGGGCGCTGGTGCACTCCCGGATATTTCCTCCGGAAAGCATTTTTGTCACGGATGTCAGTTCGCAGCGTCTGGACCTGCTGGGGCAAACCTACGGCGTTTCGCTTATGAAAGGCAACGCGCAGCTTTTTTCGGAATGTGACATAATCGTGCTGGCCGTCAAACCCCAGCAGATGCCCCAGGTTCTGGATCAGATCTCAGGAGCCTCCGGATATGCGGTTCCCAGAAGGAAACTTATTATTTCCATTGCCGCAGGCATCCGTATGGAAAAAATCGAAAAAATTCTCTATGCGCCTCTGGATGAAATATCGGAAAAAAAACTGCCCATAATCCGGGTCATGCCAAATACACCAGCGCTGGTGCTGTCCGGTATTTCCGGCATGGTCAGAAACCGTCATACCACAGCAAAGGATGCTGCCGCAGCAAAATCCGTACTGGAATCCATGGGCAGGGTGATCGAATTTGACCGTGAGGCTCTGCTGGATGCGGTGACTGCGGTATCAGGTTCCGGCCCTGCGTATGTGTTCTATCTCATTGAAGCCATGACACAGGGAGGAATCGAAGCAGGTCTGTCCCCGGAGGATGCGGTCACTCTCACCCTGGCAACGGTAGAGGGTGCGGCCCGTCTGATGGCTGTAAAAAAGGAATCTGCCGAAAGTCTGCGCAAAAAAGTCACCTCACCGGGCGGAACCACGGAAGCTGCCATAAAAGTGATGGAGCACAACAGTGTGCGCCGCCATATAGCGGATGCTGTTCTGGCCGCAGCAGCCCGGTCAGAGGAACTCAGCCGCTGAAAAGACCGGACTGCCAAATAATTTTGACCGCAAAGATCGCAAAGTTTACGCAGAGTACGCAAAGCTGTGCAGGTCTGTTTTCTTTGCGCATTTTGCGGAAATCTTCGCTCTGCTTTGCGGTCAAAACAGAATGTGCAGAAATTCTTTTGACATTCCACAGCTTTCAGATCCGGTTTGCGGTAATGGATGGAGTGCCAAACTTTCAGTTTGGCACTCCGGACAATCCGGCAGATCGGAAAGCTGTGCTTTACATGCACAAAAAAGAACTTATTTTTACATTTTTACGCCTGAATGAAAAAATTTTACGATATAAGAGAAGGATATAATGAGACATAAAGATATAACAGTTACTGCTGCCTGTCTGACGGTTTTTCTGCTCTTTGCTCTCACAGGAACAAATCCGGTTTGGGGGCAGACCGGATTCGTTCCCTCAGACAGCGGACAAAAACCGCCGGAACCATTCAAAATCACTGTATCCGCAGTTCCCGACACCATTGCAGCCGGCAGTACAGGGACAATACAGGTTCTTGTTGATATTGCGTCCGGATACAAAATCTATGCGGATACTGTATCTCTCAGTCCGGAGGCTGTGGAAGGTTTCAGTTTCGGGAAGGTGAAAACCCCCCATGCTTTGGAAAAAAAGGAACCGGACGGAAAAACTGCCCTGTTTTACCAGGGGCATACCGTATTTGAACTTCCTGTGAGGCCTGATTCTTCCCTGAAGCCTTCGGGGAAAAGCATTCCCCTGGAAATATCTTTCCGCGGATGTTCTGAAACCGTCTGTTTTCTTCCTGAAAAAAGGCAGATGGAAATCATGCTGGCGGTTCTGCCCCCGTTATCCGGCGATATGGGTGCGGAGAGGACTGACCCTGTAACTGCTGAAACCGGAACCGCAGGGGAAAATGAAACAGATGGGCAGCCCCGAAACGCTTTTCAGGAAGCTGCCTCGAAATTCGGGCTTGCCGGTGTGCTGACTGCGGCTTTCCTCTGGGGGCTTCTGGCAAGTCTGACACCATGTGTGTATCCCATGATTCCGGTGACAGTAAGTGTTATCGGCGCGGGCCCGTCGAAAAATCTCTTTCAGAGCTTTCTGCTCTCCCTTTTTTATGTACTGGGCATGTCCCTGACCTATGCGGTTTTCGGCGTGCTAGCTGCCTGGTCAGGAAGTCTTTTCGGTGCCTATACGGATCATCCGGCCGTCAGGATTCTGGTTGCCGGAATTTTTGTCATTCTGTCTCTGGGCATGTTCGATCTGGTGCATATCAGTATGCCATCACGGATTTCTTCCCGGCTTGGTGCATGGACGGGAAGCGGGTTTTTCGGAGTGTTTCTCACAGGAGCTGCAACAGGCGCTGTGGTCGGCCCCTGTGTCGGCCCCATGCTGGTGGGACTGCTGGTTTACATAGCATCCATAGGGAGCAGATTTCAGGGATTTCTCATCATGTGGAGTTTTGCCCTGGGCATGGGAATGCTGTTTCTGGTCATCGGCACATTTTCCGGCATGGCATCCGCACTTCCGCGGGCAGGTTCCTGGATGGAAAACATCCGCCGCTTTTTCGGACTCATGATGCTGGCAGTGGCCCTGTATTATATCCGGCCTCTGCTGCCGGGAAATGTGTTTATACTGCTTTTGGGGATTATGCTCACAGGAACCGGAATTTATACCGGAGCGCTGGATCGTATTCAGAAGGAAGCCACTGGTTATGAGAAATTTCGGAAAACTCTGGCAATTGTATGCCTTGTGCTCGGCATTGCCTATACAGCCCGGTTTGTTTTTTCGGATTTGTTCATAACGGAAGCACAAAATCCGGCAAAGCAGGAAGATAGCATTCTGTGGTATGATGATGAAAACGCGGGACTGCGCGCAGCCGCGCAGCAGGGAAAACCCGTGATGATGGATTTCAGGGCAGACTGGTGTGCAGCATGTCTGCAACTGGAAAGAGATACATTCACCAATGCCCGCGTCCGGGAAATGGCAGGGGCATTTATTGCAATCCGCATCGACAATACAAACGCAGAAGCTCCGGGGCCGAAAGAGCTGCGGAAAAAATACGGTGTGGTGGGACTTCCGACCATTATTTTTCTGGACAGACAGGGAAATGTTCTGCAGAATCTGTCTGTAAGCGAGTATATCGGCCCTGCGGATATGATCCTGCTGATGCAGAAGGTTCTGAACAGCGGACAGGTTGAAAACGAAAACTGACACCTGATAAGGATTTTTAAAAAATAAGCTGTACAGTTTTTCTGTCCGAAAAAACCTCAGGGTCTGTAACAGTTTATTCTGATACAGGCCCTTAATGAAAGGAAGGTATGAGATGAAACTCAAATCAATTGTTCTGATAATGTTTTTGTGGTATTTTGCAGGAACCGGCCTGGGGCAGGCCGAAGAAAGGGTTTCTCCTGCAAAAGCGGATGCAGGGAACATTGCATGGCTTTCCTATGAGGAAGGTCTTTCACGGGGGAAAACGGAGAAAAAAAAGATATTTCTCAATTTTTATGCGGACTGGTGTCAGTACTGCAAAATCATGGACATGCAGACCTTCCGTGACAGTTCGGTTGTGAAATATCTTAACGAAAATTTCATTTCCGTCCGGATCAATTCCGATCATAACCGGAAGATCGCGGCAGATTACAATGTGACAGGTCTTCCCGTGAGCTGGTTTGTGGCGGAAAACGGTGAAAACATCGGCAGTCAGCCCGGGTTCATCCCGCCTGACGCGCTTCTGCCCCTGCTGAAATACATTCATACAGACAGTTACAAAAAAATGAATTTCACGCAGTTCATGGAAAAAATGTAAAAAAACAGTTAGGTGATTTCCATTAAAGATTATACCGTTTTTCGTAGGGCGGGCACGGCTTTTTGTGCCCGCCGTCCTGCTGAAACGGCGGGCACAAAAAGCCGTGCCCACCTACAATATGGTACATTTTTTCATGGAAATCGCCTTAAGGTTATCTCCGGAAAAGAATATACCGGAAAAGCAGCAAAAGCTTCCGGCTTTTGCCCTGTGCCTGTGAACTGAACCGGGATATTTATTTTCAGAAATTACCTAAGATGTCAGGAAAAGATCGCAATTCCTGACATCCTGAACCAGTTTCCGGGAAAATGACAGGGCAGACTGTAAAAAAAATGGCAAAGCCCTAAAGTTCATGTTTTATACGGTAAAGATAACGGCGGATCAGGCGGATGGCAACGGACAGAATAACCGTGAGACTCAGCGCAATGAGGGCAATGGGGATCCATATATGACGGTTATATTCCGGCAGTTCGCGGACCACGGCAATGCCTGCCAGCCCAAAAAGAAAAACCATATCCATAAACAGGACAGTCAGCAGGCAGACCGGGCCGGAGTCATACCAGGGGACAATAATTTTTCGGAATACCGGTGTATCTTCCAGATGCATAATGCTTTTCTTTTACGTCAAAAAAGGGCTGAATGCAAGGGAATTAACTGCTTTTCAGACAAATCCTTTTAGGAAAACCGCCGGGCCTCCGGGAGAATATGCAAATTCAGTGCCATATTTTTCCCTGATCGGAAAAAATTGCTATTGTCATAATCATACCCCTTTTTACCTGCCTGTTTTTTTTTGCTTTACAGCAATCTTCCCCATGCTGAACGCAATATATTGATTTTTTCGGTTGACATATAACAATATGTTGCGATATTTAAGCAGACAGTGAAGCAAATCGCCGGTTGCGGTTTTTATGCCGAATTCGTATGGAACTGAAAAATCTGTTCCCTATTTCTTGACTTTTCTGATGCAGAGGTGAACGCAGTGTTCGAGAGTATTAAAAAGCGTGACGGAAGAATTGTGGATTTTGATTCATCAAAAATCACAGCGGCTATTGCCAGGGCGGGGAAGGCCACAGGCGAATTCGGGGAAAGGGAAGCCAGAAAACTGACACTCCGGGTGCTGACCCTTGCCCATGAGATGCGCTTCGGGCAGATTCCTGATGTGGAAGATATTCAGGATGTTGTGGAAAGAGTGCTGCTGGATTCACCTTTTTCCATCACAGCCAAATCCTATATTTTATACAGGGAACAGCACAGCCAGCTCCGGAAGATGGCGACAAACGCCAATCTGGATCTGGTGGAGCACTATATCAGGAAGCTGGACTGGAAAATCAAGGAAAACAGCAATATGTGCTATTCCCTCCAGGGGCTGAACAATTATATATCCTCGGATGTCACTTCCGAATACTGGCTCAACCGGATTTATCCTCCGGAAATCCGGGACGCACACAAAAACGGGGATATGCACATCCATGATCTGAGCCTGCTTTCGGTTTACTGCGTGGGATGGGATCTCAAAGATCTGCTGCGGCAGGGATTCCGGGGCGTGGCCGGAAAAGTGGAAAGCGCTCCGCCCAGGCATCTGCGCTCGGCATTGGGACAGATTGTGAATTTTTTCTACACCCTGCAGGGTGAGGCCGCTGGTGCTCAGGCTATTTCCAATTTCGATACCCTGCTGGCTCCCTTTGTGCGCTTTGACGGACTGAATTACCTGGAGGTAAAGCAGGCCATTCAGGAATTTGTCTTTAATATCAATATTCCCACAAGGGTAGGATTTCAGACGCCTTTTACCAATATTACCATGGATTTATGCGTGCCATCCATTCTCCGGGATCATCCTGTCATCATCGGAGGTCAGGATATGGACATGACCTACACTGAATTTCAGCCTGAAATGGATATGCTTAACAAGGCATTTGCCGAGATTATGATGGAGGGGGATGCCAGGGGACGGGTTTTCACTTTTCCCATTCCCACCTACAATATAACTCCGGATTTTGACTGGGACAATCCCAATCTGGAAATGGTCTGGAAGATGACCGGCAAATACGGAATTCCCTATTTCTCAAACTTTGTGAATTCAGATATGTCACCTGAGGATGCCCGCTCCATGTGCTGCCGTCTGCGTCTGGACAACCGGGAGCTGATGAAGCGGGGCGGCGGACTTTTCGGCGCGAATCCCCTGACCGGATCAATAGGCGTGGTGACAATAAACCTGCCCCGCATCGGATACCTTGCCAAGACAGAGGCGGATTTTTTTGAGCGTCTCAAAGACCGGATTCTTCTGGCCAGAGACAGTCTGGTGATCAAACGCAAGGTTCTGGAAAATTTTACGGACAAAAATCTTTATCCCTATTCCAAATTCTACCTGCGGGAAGTGAAAAACGGAACAGGCACATACTGGAAGAATCATTTTTCCACCATCGGCATTATCGGTATGAACGAGGCCTGTCTCAACTTCATTGGAGAGGATATCGGCAGCAAAGCAGGTCAGGAGTTTGCACTGAACGTGATGGATTACATCCGGAATCTGATTTCAGAACTGCAGGAGGACAGCGGAGATATGTTCAATCTGGAGGCAACTCCGGCTGAAGGCACAAGTTACCGGCTGGCCATGCTGGATAAAAAAAGATTTCCGGAAATCATCTGCGCCAATGAAAACGGAAACTCCGAGGAAGTGTATTATACCAACTCAACACAGTTGCCTGTAAATTATACAGATGACATATTTGAAACCCTGCAGATGCAGGATGAGCTCCAGACCAAATATACGGGCGGAACAGTTTTGCATATCTATCTGGGCGAACAGATCACCAATATTGAAACTGTCAAAAAAGTGGTGCGGAGAATAGCGGAAAATTACCGGCTGCCGTATTTCACCCTCACCCCCACCTTCAGCATCTGCCCTTCACATGGCTATCTGAACGGGCAGCAGCCATCCTGCCCCGTATGCCATGCTGAGACTGAGGTGTATTCGCGGGTGGTTGGATATTTGCGGCCTGTAAAGCAGTGGAATACAGGGAAACAGTTGGAATTCGGCAGGAGAAAATCTTTCAGGGTGGCCTGATTTTTCCGTGCAGGATTTTTTTGGCGGGGTGCAGAAGGTTTTTCCCCTCTGTGCCCCTTTTGTTTTTTTGCGGAAATTAAATTTAACTATAGTTCTTTTACCAACTTCTGTCCTCTGCAAAACCCGGTGGAGGAGTGCAAAAATTGGGTGGAGCGGTTTTCTGCACACGCCCAACAGCGGAAAAACTGACGGTATTGTATCAAATCAATGGCGAATTGGTATCATACCAATTCGCCATTGGTTTTATACGATGCTGAATGCAAATCCGGAGGAGTGCAAAAATTAAGCGGAGCGGTTTTTTGCACACGCCCAACAGCGGAAAAACTGACGGTATTGTATCAATTCCCCTCCTGTGTTTGCGCCTTTTGCTGCTTCTCCGGCATTCATGGCCATCTCATCGGAGCTTTTGGCCGGTTTGCCAAATGTGTCTGCATAAATTACCCATAATTCCATAACCAGTTAAGCATTTTCTGCTGCTCCGGACTTTCCGGCATTTTCAGTCTTTTCCGTAATAATTTTCCCGCTTATTGGTCTGTCAAAAAAAATTTTTTCACATATTCAGGATCGTAGTGGCGGCATCCTGCCGCCCCGGAACCGTCAGGATGCCGGTTCTGCGGTGTGTTAAAAAATTTATTTGACAGATCATTAGGTGCTTTCCGGAAAAGAATATACCGCCAAAGTATCAAAAGCTTCCAGCTTTTGCCCTGTGCCTGTGAACTGAAACGGGATATTTATTTTCAGAAATCACCTTATTTTGCCACCAGACTGGCCATCCACATGGTAATGGGCGGGAAAAAGGTGATGATCATCAGATCAATAAGAAGAACAGCCAGAAAAGGCATGATCCGCCTGCTTACGGCAGCAATACTGTCTCCGGAAATGGAACCGGACACAATCAGGCAGATGCCCATAGGCGGGGTTAGCATTCCAATGGCCAGATTGGTGACAACAATCGCGCCCAGTTGAATCAGATCAATGCCCAGAGACGGAAGCATTGCCGTAATCATGGGAACCAGAAGAATAAGAGCTGCTGTGGTTTCCACAAAGGTTCCCGCTATGAGCAGCACAGCATTTATAAGCAGAAGCAGGAGAATGGGATTATCTGTCATTCCCAGCAGGGTTCCGGCCAGTTTTGCGGGAATGTCCTCAATGGCCGCAATCCAACTGAAAACCGAAGCCGCTGCAATGATGAACATGACAATGGAAGAGGTGATGGCTCCGTTCCGGAACAGATGCACAAGGTCTTTTGTCCCGATTTTCCGGTAGATGAGCATACTCACCACCAGAGCGTAGATTACAGCCACTGCTGCGGATTCTGTGGCTGTGAACACGCCAAAAAGAATGCCGCCCAGAATAATCAGAGGCGCACCCAGTGCCAGAAGCGCACGGCGGAAAGTGCGCCATACTTCGGACATGGAAAAGGCAGTGGTTCCCGCGTAACCCCTTTTCCGGGAGATGAAGGTGGAAACGCAGATCAGAGAAAAACCGATAAGCAGCCCCGGCAGAATGCCTGCTGCAAAAAGCTGGCCAATGGATGCGCCTGTGAGAAATCCGAAGATAATCATGGGAATGGACGGCGGAATGATCACACCGATGGAACCTCCGGAAGCCTGCACTGCTGCCGCGAAATCCGAATCATAACCGAATTTTTTCATGGCCGGGATGAGAATGGCTCCGACCGCTGCCGCGTCAGCCGCGGCAGATCCGGAAATGCCTGCGAAAAACATGGCAGAAACAATGGTAACAGCCGCAAGCCCGCCCGGCAGCCAGCCCACAAGCGCATTGGCAAAATCAATGATTCTCCGGCTGATGCCGCCTTCTTCCATAATCACACCAGCGAACATGAACAGGGGCACTGCCATAAGATGAAAGGAGTCTGTGCCGCTGAACATGCGCTGCACCACCATCATCATGGAAAAATTTCCCTGAACCAGAATCCCCAGCACCGAAGCCGCTGCAATGGCAATGGCAATGGGCGCATTGATGGCAAAGAGAAAAAGCAGAGAAAAGATAAGGATTTCAGTGGTCATTTTTCCTCCGGAATGCGGACATCAGAAAGGACAGACCGTGAAGTGCAAGGAGTGCTCCGCTGATTGGGATGATACTCATGATGATCCATTTGGGCATAAGCAGAGCCGGGGAAATCTGTGCACGCACAAACCAGGCAAATCTGCAGCCGAAAAAGATCATGATGCCAAACAGGGAAAGGGAGACCGTATGCACAAGTATCAGCGAAATTTTTTGAAGTGACTGGGGCATTCGCACAAAAAAAACATCCACGCCCGGATGCACCCCTCTGTGATAAGCCGAGGAAGCGCCCAGAAAACTGAGCCATACCAGAAGAAAACGGGCCAGTTCTTCAGACCAGAACAGGGAATGGTTGAGTACGTACCGGGAAAAAACCTGCAGGGCCACAATCAGGGCCATGCTGATGCCCAGAACAAAGAGAAGAAATTCCGTGCATCGGTTGACGGTCTGGCTGGTTTTATCAAGAAGTTCTGTAAATTTTGCAAATTTCATTCCGGTTCTCCGTTTTTTGTATGAACATACGGACAGTCACAATGGCGGGAGTGAAGCGCTTTGCAGCCCACCAATCTGTCTGAACCACTGATTTACACGGATTGCCCCGGATTCCGGAGCTTTTTTCTGTATCCGCTTAATTGCAAATGCCCTCAGGCGTAAACCGGAATACAGTATTTTCACGGCGTCATTACGGTGTAAACCGGAATACAGTATTTCCGGTCTGTTCCGGACTCCGGTTTATACCGGAGTGACGGATTCTGAAGGGTCTGAAATTATCTCTGCCGCTTTTTTTCTTCTGACATACCTGATTCTTTTCAGCACGTCAATCTGTTTAAAAATATCTTTACATTAAGGAGTAGAAAAAGTGCCAAATTTCAGTTTGACACTCCGGATGGTCTGATTTACCGGCATTGTCCGCTGTCCCGGTCATATGATCTGCCCAGATGCCAGGCTGCAAAGCGATCCAGAGATTTGATAGCTGCGCGGATATCGGTATACACAGGCAGGCCGTTTTCTTCCAGCAGAGAAACAAATTCCTGATAATATCGCCCCGCGTTTACCGAAACCACGATGGGCTTTGGATATTTCCGATGCAGGGCAGACAGCAGCACTGCCAGGCTGTCCGGATCACGGCAGGTCTGGGGATCTGTTTTCAGGGTGTTGGTATGAGGCACGACCGAGACAAAAACGCAGTCCGTGTTTTCATCTTCCAGCACTGTTTCAATGAAATCCGCATACAGACGATCATCTGCCATAGGGGTTACATCCAAAAAAGATGCGGAAGTGTCAATGAGTCCTGTGCGATCCAGTTTCATCAGTTTTTCCCGTGTGGAATCAGAGAGCACAGTCTGTTGCAAAAACAGGAGTTCATCAGCACCCACTGCGGATTCAAAACCCGCATTCACCACTCCCGCGACCCGGTTTCCTGCCGGAATTTTGCTGCTGAGCAGGGAAAATGCCTTGAGATATGCGTAATGATCATCAATATTTTCCGCAAGAATCACTCCAGACTGTCGGCACGCGGCACAGAACACATCATAACTGCCGGACATGGATGCTGTATGGGAAGCTGTCACCTTTGCGCCCGCGTCTGTTTTTCCTGCTTTATATACAATCAGAGGTTTGGAAATGGTCCGTGCCAAATCAAAAAAACTGCGGCCTTCGCCCGGATCCAGTCCCTCTGCATAAATGCCGATAACTTCCACTCCGGGCCGGTCTGCAAACCAGGCCGTGAGATCCGTTATGTTCACATCCAGTTTGTTGCCAAAACTGACCACCGCGCGAAGCAGCCGGTAATTGCGGAATTTGTCAATGGCCGTGACGGAAAACGCGCCGCTCTGGGTCAGCAGCACAGTATTGGCCTTTTCCGAAGATCGGACATCCAGCCGATCCTCTTCAAGAAAAAGCGTGTTCACGCCTTTTTTTTCCCCCTGTGCCGCGTAAAAAACACCCATGCAGTTGGGACCGATGATCCGGACTTTTCCGGAAATCACCTGCTTCAGTTGTGCTGCAAATTCCCCGTAATCTGTATCTGAGGGAATGCCGGGAATCAGAATCACAGATTTGGGAGCGTTTTCCGGCATGGAGCGGAAAAAATCAAGAATATACCGGGCCGGCGCCGCATACACCAGCAGATCCGCAGGCCGGGGAAGTTCCTGAAGCGAAGGGTACAGGGGATATTCCCTTTGGCCTTTGCCGTCAGGGATGCAAAGTCTGCCGCCTTTGGGATGGATGAGAAAAATATCGGTCCGTCCCATATCCTGCAACTGGCGCACAATCAGGCGTGCCAGACTGTGTTTTTCCGGATCAGCAGACACACCAACCACTGCAATTCCATTCGGCATGAAAAAACCGTCCAGATGCCGGAGATTAACCGGTGGCAGGCATTTTTTTTCATCCTTTCCGCTCACAAACGCGGCAAAACCGTCCACAGCCACAAATCGGCTGTCTTCGGTAATGACAAAGGGGTTTATGTCCAACGCTTTGATAATAAATTCGGGCCGGGGCTCGGAAACAAAGGAATAATGCCAGGCCAGACGGCTGAGCAGAAATGCAGCTTTTGCCATATGATCCAGATATTCGCACTGTCCCCTTTCCTCAAATTTGTGCCGGATATTGAGTCCCTGCACAATGGTGCGGGCCTGTGTTTCATCCAAAGGGGGCAGGAACAGGCTGGGCGGATCATAATATTTGGCAAAAAATTCCGCATCATCCCCGCCCTTGCTCAGGGTCATGACCGGGCCGAACGCGCTGTCCTCCCGAAATCCCAGCAGCACCTCATATCCCAACGCCTGTGTATGGGGAATGAATTCTGTGAGAAGAAATCCGCTGATTTCCGGTGGATTTTCCGCAGGAAAATGGGACAGCACCTCTTCTTTCATGCAGTTGAGAACAAAGCGGATAAACAGGGGATCATAATTGCGCACCTTTTTCACACCGCCCAGTTTCTGCTTGTGCGAAATGCGGGGTGAAACAATTTTTGCCACCAGATGATGACCGAATCCCCGCAGCATTTCCCCGTTTATCTGCGCGGGATCGGTGATAAAGAGAAATTGGGGTGTTTCCAGTCCGATAAGGCGCAGAATCCGGTATACCTCATGCTCATACAGCATGTCTCTGCCCTGTGCATGGGCTGTGCGCATAACCTGATTGACTGATTCACGGGTTTGATGTGTGAATTCCATGTGCTGCTCCTTGTGTGTTTACGGCTGGGCAGTGGGACAGTCCGTTGATGATGCAGAAAAAATTCTATCTTCCCTAATAGGGTGTCTGAAAAGTCTGATCTCCCTCCTTTTTATAAAGCAGGGCTGTTAAGTTCTGTAAATAACTGTCTGAAATTTCCAAGCTCTTATTTCCCCCATTTTTTAAAGGGGACAGGGGGAGATTTTTTATGCGGCTATCTGAAAATCCCCCTTAATCCCCCTTTAGAAAAGGGAGAATGACGGCTGATGGACTTTTGAAACACGCTCTTAGAATCAAAGGATTTAACCCGCTACCGAACCGGACTGATTTTTTTCAGCAATGACAGGCATATTATACCGATTCTTCATTGATTTTTTCAGAAAATCCCTCCTGAGAGGGACAGGGATGTGTTTCATAAGTGTATTTTCAATGGGGAATCGGTATTATTCTGATCTTTAATAATATTACAATTTGTCATGTTATGCAGTTAATGCATAAATTATGCCATATTGTCGAAATAAAATCAAGAATAATTTTCCGGATGACAATGAGGAAAAAAATATTTTTATATTTCAAAATATTAAATTCTTTTTAAAAAACATATTTTTTCTTAACCGGAATAAACATATTTTTGTTGACTTCTGTTTTGTGATTATGGTAAGAAAATTATTATGGATTTACAGATCAGGATAATATGCAGTATGAGATGTTATTATAATCTGTATAATAACTGGTTAGCCCCTTTTAATAAATTGAGTTTTAGAGGAATTAAATAATGCAACAACCGGAGTTACTTGTTCCAGTATATTTGAATCAAAGAATTGTTTTTGATCTTGTTGCGATGTTACAAGGCGGAATTGCTACAGTTACAAGCATTACAGAAACGTCGAAAAAAAATGTTAGTAAAGATGAAGAAGCAAAAGCATCATTTGGGCTTAGCAATGCATTTTCATCACTTTTAAAAATTGACTTATCAGGTACAAAAAAAAATAGTGATCAAACTTCAATTGATAAAACACTTGGTGAAGAAAGGGTTCATACCCCATCATCACTTTTTTATACATTAAGATCACTTTTATTTGAAGAAAAGAAAATTCGTATAGATTCTAAAGAGTATCAACCAAAATCTGGTGATTTGTTAGAATTTAATGCTTCATTATCACGCAATCCAATAATTGAAACAATGGATTCATTCATAGGATTAATAGAAATATTTGAACCATTTTTTCCAAAAGAAACAAAATCCCCAAAAAGTAACCCAAAAGGACAACATGTTTCAAATACACAAGATTTACAAAAAATCAAAAAGCAAATGGAATCATTTTTAGTCGGTCTGAAAGCCGGGGATTCAATTGATCTAACAGCAAAAAACCTTGAATCAGGTTATCATGCTGTTTTAACTTTAGAATCAAAATACCTAAACGATCCTTTAATGTCAGATTTAGTTGATGGGACATTTCATGTAGTCGGTAAAGTTATCAGATCTGTACATGAAAACGAAGGATCAATCAATCTTATTAGAAAAACTGTTTTAAGTAAAATGCCATTGCCAATTTTAACGGAAGCATTCGGGAAATTTTCAGAACTTTCGCATATACATGGATTTGCCTTACCAGAGTTAATATGGGAAATCAAAGGACCAGTTGTTCAAGTATTACCTATAGCCATTTTTGCATAGATTTTATTTAAATGAATAAATCAGTAATCTATTATAAAATATGGGCTAACAAATCGCTCAACCGGACACGGCTATCGCCATGCCGGTTAGCTCGTTGTTATGTTTCATAAAAAAACTGAAGGGAGAAAAGGTTATGAATCGTTCAACAGTTTTTTTGCTTTCGTTTGCTATGATAATTGGTTTATCTGTAACAGGTTATGCCCAACCCCGGTTGACTGTTGCCACTGATGACTGTCCGCCATATGAGTTTATTGCTGAAGATAATAATGTCACAGGATTTTGCACCGAAGTTATTATGGCAGTGTTCAAACAGATGAATGTGATGTTTGACGCTGATAAAATAAAAATATATCCTTTTGCCAGACTCGAGAAAAACGTGTTGGAAGGGGATGTTGACGCTGCCTACAGTCTGTCTTTCAACGAGAAACGAAAAGCCGCCTGTCATTTTCCTGAAGAATCTCTCATTGACACAAAATGGATATTGTTCATCAGAAAAAAAGATGAAGGAAAATTAATATTTAATACATTTAATGACCTGAAAAACAAAAAAATCGGAATTGTAAGAGCCTATGCCTATACACCTGAATTTTGGCAGTTTCTTGAATCAGAAAAGAATTATGAGGAAGTAACCAATGATGAACAGAATTTCAAAAAACTTATGGCGGATAGGATTGATTATGTAGCTGCTGACCATATGAATGCTTCATCTCTGTTAAAAAAATCAGGTTTAAGCGGACAGGTTGCTCCTTTGTCAGAAAATCCGATTAGAGTAACACCACTTTATATCATTTTTAATAAACAGAAAGTCCAGCAGGAATTTGTGAATGAATTTTCCGTTAAACTGAAAGAATTTAAATCCTCTCAGGATTATAAAATTTTGTATCAGAAATATTTCTGAGCTTATAAAAAGATTGAAACCACATAATCATGCGCTCAAGCGGATTGCACCTGACGGCGCAACCGCTTAGCTTATCGTTATGCCTTCAACAATTTATTATGAGTGATTGAAATGCCTGTCAGAGACAATTTTCACAACACCGTTAAAAATGCACTGATCAGAGAAGGATGGAAAATTACTCATGATCCTTATTTTATGCGGTATGGTGATACTGAATTTTATATTGATCTGGGTGCGGAGAAGATTCTGGCAGCAGAGAAAGAAGGCAGAAAGATAGCTGTTGAAATAAAAAGTTTTCTCGGTGATTCTACTGTTTATGAATTTCATACCGCCTTGGGACAGTTTATCAGTTATCGTAATATTCTGGAAGAAATCGAACCTGACAGGACACTTTATCTGGCTGTGCCTGCCGATATTTTTGATTCATTCTTCAGAAGCCGTTTCGGACAGATGGCAGTCAGAAAAAATCAGATTCGGCTGATTGTCTATAATGCCGCAAGAGAGGAGATCGAATCATGGACAAATTAGAGAAATACAGAAATTATATTGTTGAAATAATAAAAAAATACGGAAGTTATAAGCCTTCATACGGAGATATTGAAGTACAGACAGTTTCTGACAGAGAAAATGATCATTATCAGATAATAAATGTCGGATGGCACAATAATAAAAGAGTTTACGGGTGTTCACTTCACATTGACATAAAAAACGGCAAAATATGGATCCAGCATAACGGGACGGAGCGGAGTATTGCAGGTGAACTGACAGAATACGGTGTACCAAAAGAAGATATTGTTCTGGCATTTCATGAACCTTACAGAAGACAATTTACTGACTATGCAACAACTTAAAGGGCATAACCTATCGTTGCACCGGACAGGGCGGACAAGCCGCCCTGCCGGTGAACTTATTGTTATGTGGCTATCGTATAGACTTTCAGAAAATATTTGTCCGAAAAACCCTGAGGGTTTCCAAAACCCTTAGGGTTTACTGTGGACAATCTTTTTCTTAAAAACTATATAATGATAAAATGAGGAATATTATGTTAAAAAAAATGAGTCTGACACAAAAATTAATTTTATCTAATTTTTTTCCTGTTATGCTGATAGTTATTCTTGGTTGTGTAGCCACGTTTTCAATCAAATCTTTACTCAACAATAATTACTGGGTCGGGCATACTCATGAAGTAATCAATAATATTTTAAGAATAAAGAATTTAATAGTAGATATGGAAACAGGTGAAAGAGGATTTCTCATAACGGGTAACGATAAATTTCTGGAACCCTATATTGAAGGGAAAAAAAATATTACAGAACTTATAGAAGTGCTGAAAAAAAAGGTTAATGATAACCCTGAACAGGTAACAAGGCTGGGTAAAATTGAAAAAAATATAAATTCATGGGTTGAAAAAGTATCCATACCGGAAATAAATGCAAGAAAAGATGTAATTTCAGGTTCAAAAACAATGAATGATATAGTATTGCTCATAGAATCCGGTACAGGGAAAAAAATGATGGATGAACTGCGATCACAAATAAATGAATTTACCGACACCGAACAACGACTGATGGTTATCCGCAATGCTGATTCGGAAAAATCAGGTAAACAGTCAGAAAATATTATGATAGCAGGTACTGTCTTCACCGTTATCATAATATTGTCTATAGCGTATTTTATCAGCAAAGGAATAGCAAAGCCTGTTAACCGCTCTGTAGAAAGCCTTATCGAAATTTCAGAGAATGTTGCTTCTTCTGCCGTGCAGACAGCTTCTGCCAGTCAGCAACTCGCTGAAAAAACATCCGAACAGGCTGCTTCTCTTGAAGAGGCTGTTTCCTCACTTGAACAAATATCTTCCATGACAGGTCAGAATGCTGAAAATATTAAAAATACAGACAATATTATGAAAAATGTCCGTCATATTGTCAAAAAGGCTGATGATTCAATGGGCAGACTTACCAACTCTATGGCAGGCATATCGGATGCAAGTGAGAAAATACGGAAAATAATAAAAACTATTGATGAAATAGCTTTTCAGACGAATCTTCTTGCTTTAAATGCTGCTGTTGAAGCAGCCCGGGCAGGAGAAACCGGTGCAGGATTTGCAGTTGTAGCTGATGAAGTCAGAAATCTTGCGATGCGGGCAGCATCCGAAGCAAAAAATACTGCGAATCTGATTGAAGATACGATCCGGAAAGTCAGAGTAGGAACAGAATATGTTGCCGAGACCAACGAATCTTTCAGTGACGTTGTTAAAAATGTTGCGGATGCAGTAAATCTGCTTGCTGATATTTCAGCAGCTTCAGATGAACAGAAAAGAGGGGTTGAACAGGTTAACATAGCAGTATCCGAAATGGATAAAATTGTTCAGCAAAATGCCAGTAATGCTGAAGAATCGGCATCTGCTTCCGAAGAAATGAACGCACTGTCGGAAAAAATGAAAGAAGTTGTAAAGGAATTGGTATTTTTGGTTAAAGGCGGTAATGAAACAATTGTCACATAACCCGACGCTCCAGCGGATTTTGCGGGGTTCCGCTCCACCCCGCAAAGCCGCTGAGCTTGTTGTTAGCAATAAGGGGGGAGAGAAAATGAAAAAGATTCTTTTAACAGGTTTGAGTTTGGCAATGGTGTTCATTATGGCGGGTGGAATCCTGGCTGCCGAGACAGTAACGGTTGTTTTTGATGAAAATGTCTTTCCGATACAATATATTGATGAAAATGGAAAAGCAGCGGGACTATACCCCTCTTTAATAAAAGCAGTACTTGAAGATATAAGCGTTAAATATGAGTTACAGGCATATCCATGGAAAAGAGCAATTTATAAAATGGAAAAAGAAGGAGCGGGTGTGGGAGGCATGTACTGGAATGAAAAACGGTCAAAAATATATGACTATTCCAAACCAATGTTTACTGAAAGATTAATGCTGTATGTCAGAAAAGGAGAAGGTTTTAAATTCGAAAAAATTGAAGACCTGAAAGGAAAAACTCTGGGCATCAATCTGGGATGGTCTTATGGAACTGAGTTTGACAGCGCATTGGAAAAAGGTCTTTTTACAGGTGAGCCGGTAAAAGGCAATGAACTTAATTTCAGAAAGCTGTCAAATAAACGGGTGGATGCTATTATTGATCTGGAAGTGGCAGCTGCACCTATGATAAAAAAATTAGATATGAATGACCAGGTTGAAAAATTACCCCGTCCTGTAACATCAATAGACACTCATATTGTTTTCTCTAAAGAATTCAACAAAACAGACCTGCTGAAAAAAATAGATGAAAGCATGGATAAACTCAGAAAAAATGGAACTTTTGATAAAATTATAAATGAATATTTAAAGCCCTGAATCAGGGGACATGATACTTAACTGATGTTACGCAGCATCGTCATACCGGCGAAAGCCGGAATCCGGAACCCCCGCATTTACCGGATAACGGCTTTTGCCGGTATGACGAAGAACGGGAAGTTATTTAATTTTCATTTCATTCCCGCGTAAGCCGGAATCCGGTTTTTACAGAAATGACAATGGTTTTTTCAGAAAATTCCCCAACCCCCCATTTATTTCAGCATTATCTGATCTCCATTTTTTTCATTCAATCCCAGGGCCAGATATTTTCCAGATATGCCAAACCCGGAAATATATCTTTTTCCCTGTGGGTTTCCATAGTTACAACCGGGGGCCTGTCCCTGTGTTCTTTGAGCCATCGGAAGAGCAGGGGAAAATCCAGAATGCCCTTTCCCGGAGCCAGATGATTGTCAAAATTTCCGAAATTGTCGTGAAGATGAAGCTGTCCGATAAATTTTCCAAGCGCATTAAGCCAGCATTCCAGACTGCTGCAGCTGAAGGCTTTGCAATGTCCCATATCCAGACAGAATCCCGCATCCGTGAGCTGCTCAAACAGGGGCAGCATCTGTTCCGGGCCGTGTTCATACACATTTTCCAGCATCAGGCGGCTGCCCTCATTGCGCAGACACCTGCCAAACCAGTTCCATAAGACCAGACTGTGCTCCATCCATATTTCCCGGAAAAATCCATAGCGTTTTTCATCATATCCCGCGTGACAGACCACAGTTTCAGGCCGGAACACAGGAATCAGTTTCAGCACCTGTTCAAAGCGCTGACGGGTCAGTGTGCGGACAGCCGCATCATCAGAACCGGGCGACATATCAATGAAAGGGCCGTGCATGGTAATACCCAGATCATGTGCCCGGAACTGCTCTGCAATCCGTGCAAATTCGGAAATCGGCACACTGTCCAGAACCTGCGCATTGATGCCGATTTCCGGCTGTATCTGTTCACGCAGAAACAGATCCGCTCCCTGTTCCTGCAATATCCGGAACGGTACGCACACATGGATAATTTTTCTCAGTTTTTTCAATCTTCCGCCTTTAAGGGATTAAAAAAAATTCCCATACCTTACGCCTACACACGCATCAGATCCCCGGCAAGCACCAAAGGCCCTGCATAGCTTTTCCGGCATTCATACACAATATCCGCATCATCACACTGGGGATAAAAATGGGTCAGAACCAGTTTTTTCACTCCGGACTGTGCAGCCATCTGCCCGGCCAGGGAAGGGGTCAGATGTCCCGGAACCTTTATGGCATCAGGCAGTGAGCATTCACAGATCAGTATATCCGCATTCTGCGCCAAAGTGACCAGATTTTCACTTACATCCGTATCTCCTGAATAAACAGCGGAATATCCGCCCGGACTTTCCACCCGAAATGCAATGCTTTCCGGATTGTGCACAACCGGAGCGGTGCGGAGCGTGAAGGCATCAAATTCACGCTGATCCGGCTGCCCATTGTTCATTTCCACAATGCGGAAAAGGCTTGGATCAAGTTCAATCCAGGGCCCGAAAACACCTGCAAGCCCTCTGAAAAAATCGGTAATTCCCTTTCCGCCCACAAGGTTCAGAGGCTTTTTGCGCAGGGAAGCGTCCGGGTATTTGTTGGAAAAAAGAAAAGATGCCAGTTCACCGCTGTGATCCGGGTGAAAATGGCTCAGAAAAACAAAGGAAATATCATGCACGCATGTACCGGCCTCCAGCATACGGCGCATGGTTCCCGCGCCGCAGTCAAACAGCAGTTTTTCCTCCCGGCATTCCATCAGCACCGAACAGGTGCTGCGGCGCAGTGACAGCGCACAGGTCCCGGAGCCGAGAATGGTAATCCGTATATCCCTGTTTTGTTTGTTCATCATGTATTTTTTCTCCCTGAATGATAAAATTCCGGAAAAAATTCTGTATGGAAATATTTTAGTTTTTTATCGCGCGTTTGTAAAGATCAAAGCGTATATTTAAATAAACTGTGGATGAATCGCAGGCTGTTCCTGGCATCCTGCACCTTTTAAAAAATAAAACTCCTGAAATTATTGATAATAAAACTTCTGATACTGATTACTGCGGGCCGTCATCTTTCTGAATTACCGGGGCAGGCACAGGAGCCAGCCACTGCAATTTTCCCGTCAGTATAAAAAGTTCACTGCCAAATTATTTGTATGCCCGCATGTAAAAAGCAAAGCGGATATCACAGGAAAAACTTGACATTTCTCATTAAGCATTATAAACAGATTTATTCCGTTACACGTTTTGATCTGTTTCTTTGTATTGCCGGAAATGGAAAAAGATAAATATAATACTGAAATGAAAGATAAAATACAAAAGCCACAGTCAGACAGACTGCCCGGATGATGAACGGTTTCTCTCTGTCTGAAAGAACAAAACCTGTAAAGATAATTGTATAACATATTCAGTTCATTATATAAAAAAATTTTAAATGCCGGAAGTAAGGCTGTTTTTTTCAGGTGAAAAAGATATAATACCAATTCTCCATTGATTTTATACAATGCGGAATGCAATCCGGAGGAGTGCAAAAATTAAGCGGAGCGGTTTTTTGCAGACGCTCAACAGCGGAAAAAATGACAGCAGATATTGTATCAAATCAATGGAGAATTGGTATTAAATTGTCAGAGTTAAATCAAGGGATTTGGGTAGTGGGTCTGCACATACTGACAAAAAATTAACTATTTGATATTATTATATTTTAAAAAAATATACTGATTTTTGTCTATACATAATAAATACAAATAGTTATACGATACATCCATGATACTGCTTATACTGATTATAAATAACATATTGATTTATATATTAAAAAAATCAGTATGAGCAGTCCCACTACCGGGATTTGATCTGCTGAAAACAACCATAACAGAAAGAGAAAAAGACATGCAAAGAAAAGAAAGAGGATTGAGGTACGGGCTGGCTGGCGGTTCTGATTTTCGGAATAGCCGTTTTGGCAGGGACGAATGTTTTCGGTGCGGCCGGAAATGTGGATGGCAATGAAGTGGTTGATTTGAAGGATGTGATCATGTCGCTTCAGGTATCAGCGGGGCTTGCTCCTGCCGGTGTCACAACAGCCGGAGATGTGAACGCTGACGGCAAAATCGGATTGGCAGAGGCTGTTTACGGGCTTCAGGTGGTGGCTAAAATCCGTGAGGCTGTGAAAGTCTGGTATAAAGATGCAGACGGAGACGGTTATTCTGACGGAACAGAAATAACATCATCTGTCAGCCCCGGTGATGACTATTACACTGAAACAGAACTGATTGTCACATCAGGCGACACCAATGATGACAATCCCAATATTTTTCCGGTGGGTGCGCCGACTGAATTTGCGCGTATTATTGAAAGCATTGAGACAAGCGGCGCGCAGTGGACAGCCGAACCCAATCCGGTTTCTGTTCTGCCGAGGGAAGACAGGATAAGAAAACTGGGCGCAATTATTTCCCCGGATGCGGGTTCACGGGCAAAGAGAACTTTTGACACGCGTGCAACTCTGCCTGCTTCTTTTGACTGGCGAAACAATAACGGCAATTTTGTCACTCCGGTAAAGGATCAGGGAAACTGCGGCTCCTGCTGGGCATTTGCTGCAACAGCGGCTCTTGAATCACAGGTTTTGAAAACTTCGGGTCAGAGCAGCACTGATTTGTCCGAACAGATTGTTGTGTCATGCAGAGGCGCGGGCAGTTGTGGCGGAGGATATCTGGATGCGGCATCAGATTTTCTCCGGGATACAGGCACAAATGTGGAACACTGCTATTCTTATACAGAAACCGATGGAAACTGCGGCAATGCCTGTGCAAACTGGACAAACAGCAGTTCCAGAATTGATTCATGGTATCAGGTTGCCCATACGGTATCGGATATAAAGAATGCTTTGTTCTCAGCCGGCCCTGTTATGACAATGTTTTTTGTTTTTGAGGATTTCTTTTCCTACAGTTCAGGCGTATATTCCTACACTTGGGGAAATTATGCCGGAGGAATCCGTGAATACAGCGGACATGCTGTTTTAATTGTGGAATGGGATGATTCCCAATCCTGCTTTATCGTCAAAAACAGTTGGGGAACCTGGTGGGGGGATTCCGGATATTTCAGAATCGCATACAGCGAAGTAACCGGAAGAACAGAATTCGGAATCTGGACGCTTGCCTATCAGAAAAATATGCCCTGCACCTATGCCATTTCTCCGGTCAGTGCTTCGGTTTCAGCATCCGGCGGATCAGGCAGTGTGAGCGTGACAGCAGGAACAGGGTGTGCATGGACAGCCTCAAGCAATGCAAGTTGGATAACCATCACCTCAGGCTCCGGCACGACCGGCAATGGTACGGTTACATATTCCGCATCGCAGAATACAGGCGCAAGTTCCCGAACCGGAACAATGACCATTGCGGGAAAAACCTTCACAGTGACACAGGCAGGTGTGTACTGCACATACACCATCGCCCCTTCAAACAGTTCCTTTTCAGGCGCGGGCGGTTCCGGCAGTGTGAATGTGACTGCTCCGAGCGGATGTTCGTGGACAGCCGCCACCAATGCACCATGGATCAGCATCACTTCGGATCCGGGCGGAAGCGGGAGCGGAACAGTGGCTTATTTCGTGGATCCGAATACAGGCGGTGCCAGAACCGGCACCATGACCATTGCCGGACTGACATTCACGGTGACACAAAGTGCCAACTGCACTTACACCATTGCACCGGCAGAAAATACGATTTCCTCTTCCGGCGGATCGGGCAGTGTGACTGTGACAGCCGGGACAGGATGCGCATGGACAGCCATGAGCAATGCGGCATGGATCAGCATAACTTCGGGTTCGCCCGGCACAGGAAAAGGCACTGTCAGTTACACTATTGCACAAAATACCGGCACAGGTTCAAGAACAGGAACACTGACTGTTGCCGGACAGACACACACGGTGACACAGACCGGAGACTGCACTTAGTGTTCTGTCAAGGTTTAACTGACGGATAAAGTCGCTTCAGTTTTATTCTCGCATCCTTTGTTCTGAACTGCCAGTCCACACCTTTCATATTCCTGTTCCGTTCTTTATACCATTCGGCAGTC
>JBFXEJ010000048.1:0-42958 GCA_050180235.1 Desulfococcaceae bacterium | reverse complement strand
GATGTTACGCCGATCCTTCAGAACCCGGCAGTGAAACTGCGGAGTTGCGGTTAAGTCCGAAACAGCAGATCAGACTGCCTGTTTCTCACGAATCCGCATGTGATTTTTTCTGTATCATGTCTGACATGGCAGACAGGGCCATAAAATATCCCCTGTGTCCGAATCCGGCCATCTGCGCTGTGACAATATCGGAAATCATGGATTTATGGCGGAAGGCTTCCCTTTTCCAGATATTGGAAAGATGGATTTCAATGATGGGAACATTCAGCAGCAGCAGAGCATCCCGGATCGCCACGCTGGTATGGGTATAGGCTGCGGGATTGATAATCACGCCGTCACATTTCTGAAAAACATTCTGGATTTTCCCCACTATTTCCCCTTCATGATTGGACTGAAAGGTTTCCACCTCCAGCCCCAGTTTCTCGCCCTGTTTCCGGAGTTCATGGTTGATTTCATCCAGAGTTGTGTTCCCGTACATTTCCGGCTCCCGCTTTCCCAGCATGTTCAGGTTGGGGCCGTGAATCACCAGAATTTTTTTCGCGGCACTGCTGTTTTTCAATTCTGTTTCCCCTTCACTCTGCTATGATTTTTCTGAATTCAGCAATGGTTTTTTCATAATCACCGCTGCCGAACACAGCCGAACCCGCGACAAAGACATCGGCTCCGGACTTTGAAACCCTGCCTATGGTTTTCGCATTCACGCCCCCGTCCACCTGAATCAGCGCGGAAAGTCCTCTGTCTTCCAGAATATTGCGGAGCTGCCGGATTTTGTCCAAACTGTTTTCAATGAAATGCTGTCCCCCGAATCCGGGATTTACGCTCATAATCAGCACAAAATCCGTATATTCCAGCACCCATTCAATGGCATTGAGCGGTGTGGATGGATTAAGCGCAACTCCGGCTTTGGCTCCGCAGTCCCGAATCAGCTGCAGGCTGCGGTGCAGGTGGGGACATGCTTCTGCATGGACAGAAATCCAATCAGCCCCGGCTCTGGCAAAATCCGGAACATAGGTGTCCGGATGTTCAATCATCAGGTGAACATCCAGAGGAAGCCGGGTGGAATGCTTTGCCGCCTCCACAATGATTGGGCCCATGGTGATATTGGGAACAAAATGGCCGTCCATGACATCAATATGAATCCAGTCGGCTCCGGCTTTTTCCACAGCCACAATTTCCTCTCCCAGCCGGGAAAAATCCGCAGCCAGAATGGATGGTGCAATCAGTTTCATTAAATGATACTCTCCGTTTGTCAGGTTGAATCAGAATATAAAATCAGCAGGAACAGTTATATGAAATCTGAAAAATAACTGTGCATTAACTTTCGCGGGACTTTGTGCCTCTGCGGCAGTCTGAAAGAAGCAGGGACACGAAAGTTCTTTCTGCTGAAATTTTTGGCAGTGGATCAAATCCGCTAATCCGGTCTGAAACCGGGGCAGAAAAAATCTGAACAGATTGATATTATTTCGGTCAGTCAGCCCCGATTCCAAAATTTTTTCACACCCCCAACTGATGCAGTCTCTGTTTTTGTTCCGCGCTTCTCCCATTTCCCGCAAATTCTGATCCAGAGTCCGGAGGATAAAATTTGGGAAAAACTGCAGAATGCCGGTTCACAGATTTGCAGAATTATCTGCCAGAGGATCGGAGAAAAACAGAAATTTCCATTTTTGAGGGCAGGACAGTCTGTTTTTATACGTTATCATCCTTCTGAAAGTCAAGCGGAAAAGCAGATGCTGAGGAAATCTCATACCCTGCTGATCGTGAACTGAAACAGATTTCAGGCAAAACACTGTCAGGCGATAAAGGGATTTCTCCGGATTCAGGCAAATTTGCCTTGCAAATTCAGTAAGAATATTGCAGGATATGACAGATAGGATAGAGCCGGCAATGGGCCGGATAAAACCGGGATACAAAACAAAAAAAGGAATTATATCAGAAAGATGATGAAACATATTCTAAGAAAACTGTCCGCTGGCCTGATGTCCCTTTTCATTCTGATGGGCGGAGCTGCGTTTGCCCAGTCTTTCCCGCCTGAAACCATCCCGTCCCTGATCTCCGCGATCCGGGTTCCCGGGCCTTTGGATTTCTGCGGGGAAAAGGTTCCCCTGCATGAAACAGAAATCCGCGAAGATATGGAAAAGGAACTGCTTCTTTCAATATGGGAGCGGGCGCAGGTCATCCTGTGGATCAAACGATCCGGCCGTTATATGCCTTATATTGAAAAAATACTGCGGCAGAACAGTATGCCCGATGATCTAAAATATGTGGCGATTGTGGAAAGTTCGCTTCTGCCCCATATCGGTTCTTCCAAAGGTGCTGTGGGATACTGGCAGTTTATTCCTGATACTGGCCGGAGATACGGTCTGAGAGTTGACAAAGACATGGATGAGCGGCGGAATTTCTTTTCCGCGACCCGTGCTGCCATGTCCTATTTTCAGAAACTTCATCAGGATTTGGGTTCCTGGACTCTGGCAGCGGCTGCCTACAATATGGGAGAATACGGTCTGCAGAGACGCATTGAGGAACAGAAAACAAATGATTATTATCATCTGTACCTTCCTCTGGAAACCCAGCGCTATGTGTATAAAATTCTGGCAGCGAAACTGATTCTTTCTGATCCGGAAAAATACGGTTTTCAACTGAAGCAGGAAGATATTTATCTGCCCCGGCAGTTTGACCGTGTGAGGATGGAAATTTCTGAAGATACTGTTTCTCTGCAACTTATCGCTGAGGCTGCTGGAACCTGGTTTAAAACCATTAAGGATATGAATCCTGAAATAAGGGGAAACAGTCTGGCTCCGGGAAGTCACGATATTCTGATCCCCAAAGGAAAGGCACAGGGATTTCAGGAGCGCTTTGCCGCTCTTGTGCAGAGAGAGCAGGCAGAAAAACAGGCACGGGAAGCAGCTCTTAAAGAGATTGTTTATGTAGTGAGAAGAGGTGATTATCTTTCAGCCATAGCCGAAAGATTCAAAGTTCCCATGTCAGATCTGCTCAGGTGGAACAGTCTGAGGTACAACAGTAAGGTTCATCCGGGGCAGAAGCTGATCATAAAGCAGTGACTCTGCTGTCTGATGTTTTTTAATCAGAATTCAGACAGAAAATACCAAAAAAAATATGGAAAGGAGGCAATCATATGGAAACAGCCGTCCGTATTCCGGAGGAGTATCCGGACATTGTGCCTTCCTGTCCGGAGGAGGAAGAATTTTACTACGGTCACCGGCCGGTCTTTGAATATGATGAAAAAGGGCGGGAGATTTATTATTACCGCCCCCTTACCCCGGATGATTTTCTGGATCCCGAAGAGGGGGATGTGTTTATGCAGGGGACATTGCACGAAAGGGATCTTGACGATCTGAAAAGCATTTTCCGGTATCATCTGCAAAACCGGAAGAACATCACAGTTTACAGTGAAATGAAAATTGTATGGGGTATTCCGGGACTCAGAAATCCGGCTCCGGACATCAGTATATTTGAGAATGTGAAGGATCCGGAAAAACCCAGAAATGTTTTTTCTGTTGCAGAGGAGGGTGTGAAACCCTTTTTCATCCTTGAACTGGTGTCCCCCCGGTACCGCAGAGAAGATATTCTGAGAAAACCGGAAATATACCGCCGGGCCGGTGTGGGGGAATACATCATTGCCGATCCGGGACTCAGAAGATCGGAACTCTCTGAAATCTCTTACACTGTTCAGGGATACCGGCTTATGGGGAAGAACAGGTATGAACTCCTTGCTCCGGACACGCGGGGCAGAATTTACAGCCGCACAACTGATCTTTGGATCGGGCCCTCAGAATCCGGTGATCGCATCATTCTGTCCGACGGTAAAACAGACGAACCTATTCTGCCGGATCATCAACGTGCAAATGTGGCAGAATCACGGGCAGAGCAGGAAAAAGCACGGGCAGACAGTGCTGAACAGGAACTCAGGGCATTAAGGGAAAAACTCAGAGCTCTGGGAATTTCAGAACAATGAAAAAAGTTCTGTCTGTTATTAGGCGATTTCCATGAAAAAATGTACCATCATTGCAGGGCGGGCACGGCTTTTTGTGCCCGCCGTTTCAGCAGGACGGCGGGCACAGAAAGCCGTGCCCGCCCTACGAAAAACGGTATAATCTTTAATGGAAATCACCTTACAGCAAAACCCTCTGATTTCAGAGAACAGGGGAAAATGAAACACAGACCCCAACAGATTATCCGGGATACCGCAAATGACTGACACGGATATTGAAAAACTTATCCCCCACAGGGATCGCATGAAACTGCTGGATACTGTCCTATCCGGTGACGAGAATTCGGCTGTGTGCGAATCTGTGGTAAATGAGCACTGGCCCATGCTGGAAGATCATGCCGTCAGCCCTCTTGTACTTATTGAACTGACGGCCCAGACATCTGCCGTATACATCAGACAGAAAGAACTTCGGGATGGCAAACATCCGGCAGAAGGGAAAGGCTGGCTGGTGGGAATCAAATCTGCTGTATTTTTTACAGACAAAATTCCCCTGCATACCCGAATCACAACCACTGCCGGTGTATGTGCCACTCTGGACAATTACACGGAAATCAGAGGACAGTCAAAGATCGGCACGGAAACAGTCGGAGAGATTGTGCTGCAGGTTATGCGGGCTGAATAACAGTCAGGTCAGGTTATTTCAGCCTGACCGCTCCTCCCTGTCTTTTCAGAGGGCTTCTGTATGCTTTTTTTCCGGAAGCATACGGCGGCTGTCCGCCTGTTTTCAGGCCGGTCAGAGAATGAAAAAAAGGAGCCGTCCCTGTCATATTTATCTCCCGTCAAAGTTTATCATCCTGAAATCAAAATGGAACACATCGCACCGCATGGCAAGATGAATCTGAAATCCGGAAAATGCGTACCGAAAAAATGCGGATAAAATCAATTCTGTATTGAATTATAAAAGATTCTCAGGTAAATTGGAAGCAGACAGTTTTTAGGCGCCTGTTTCCGGGCGGGCCAGGTCATTATATTATATTTCGGCCCGGAATATGAAATGTCCCAAAACATATTCCTTAAAGACTGTTCTTCCGGAAAAATTTTTTTGCCGGATTCCGGGCCGGATATTGCACTGTCTGCAAGCCCGGACTGCGGATCTGTGAAAATTTTTTCCGGAAACCGTAGGTGTTCCTGTGCGATGATTCACCGGCATTTCCCGGCCCGGAACATAATCGGAAGCCGGGTGCGGAAATGAGATGAATATCAGCGGGATTTGGCTGCCCTGTGTCACAGATTATGATGCGGGTATGGATGAAAGAATGAACAACAAACCTGTTCTGAGTTCAGTGTAAAAAATTGACTTGGACAAATCATCAAAAAATGGAAAAATGCTATGTTATCTTTTAAAAAAGTCGGTATTTATGTTGATGTGGAAAATATTAACCGGAACGGCGGTTTTGGTATGCAGTATGACGTACTCCGGAAATTTGTCTGCCGGGACGGTGCGGAACCCATGCGCCTGAATGCCTATGTGGGTTTTGACAAACAAAGATCCCTGTTTGATGAAAAATACCGGGACAAAACCCGCAATTTTTTTTCACGGATCAGGGGAATCGGTTTCAAACTGGTGGAAAAAGAGGTGAAATGGTATCAGGATGAAAACGGCAACAAATTCGGAAAAGCCAATGCTGATCTGGATATGGCAGTGGATGCCCTTCTACAGTCCGAAAATCTGGACAGGGTGGTTATGGCAACCGGGGACGGTGATTTTACTCAGGTGGTGAGGGCATTGCAGAACAAAGGCTGCCGGGTGGAAGTGGTGGCTTTTGACAATGTGTCTTCTGATCTCCGCAAGGAAACAGATATTTTCATTTCCGGTTATCTGATTCCCAATCTGCTGCCAATCAGAGAATCCAGCCCCTGGGGAAGCCTAGGATCAAGAGTGCGGGGCATCTGTTATTATTACCGTCAGGAGGAGGGATTCGGATACCTGCGTTTTCTCGGACAGTTCGGGCCCCTGTGGATTACCGACCCGCGTGAGGAGAATTCACCTTACAAAACCGCATATTTCAATGCTGAATATCTGATGTCATCTCCCAATATCCTGAACGGGCTGCCCAGCCGCAGTCATATTTTTGAATTTACACTTCTTAAATCAGAACGTTATGAAGGCCAGTTTCAGGCCGAGGACATTGTTCTGGTCAGCAAAGTATAGTAAGTTATCAACTTTGTTTTGAGGATGCAACCGCAAAGGATGCAAAGAAGTTTCCCTTTGCAGAGCTCCGGACTGGGAATGAAGTCATCTATTCGCATCCATTCCGTTGCGAAAATGGATTTTCGCAACGGGATGGATTATAAATTTTGAAGAAAGAAAAAAGGAGATACTATGGCAAAATTTCTTGATACAACAGGTATTTCTTATCATCTTCAGCAATTAATCAACAATGCAAATGAAAAGCTGATTTTGATAAGTCCGTTTTTGAAAATTAACGAACGAATCAGACAGTCGCTTGAAGACAAAGACAGACTGAAAATAGACATCAGGATTATTTATGGGAAAAATGAACTCCAGCCCGATGAAAACAACTGGCTCAAATCTTTGCAGAGTGTAAGGTCGAGTTTCTGCAAAAATCTTCACGCCAAATGCTATATGAACGAAAATGAGGCAATTATCACTTCGATGAATCTTTATGAATTTTCTCAGGTAAACAATAATGAAATGGGAATTTATGTATCCAAAACTGAAGATTCTGAAATGTATCAGGATATTTATAATGAAACAATGAGACTTTTAAGAATAAGCGATGAAATCAGAGTATCTGTTGAAAAAATAATATACTCGGAGAAAGATAATAAAATATCTGAAATTCCTTCAGACACAGGATATTGTATCCGCTGTAAAAAGAATATCGTACTGAATGCTTCGCAACCATATTGTACTGAATGCTTCAAAGTATGGAATCAGTTTAAAAACAGGAACTATAAAGAAACCTGTTGTCATGTCTGCGGAAAAGAAAATGCTTCAACTATAAGCAAACCGATCTGTTACGACTGCTATAAGCAAAATAAATATAAAAACGAAACCGGTAAAAAATCGGGCTGATCAGGCGGACATGCTAATTCCTGTGGATGCTTTTTGCTGCTTTATTATCAGAGTTTTATCAATAAGGTAAAAACATATGGACAACAAACGGCGGTTCACCCGTGTGCCTTTCAGGGCACAAACCAGTATTGATATTCAGGACAAAACGCATACCGTCAGGGAAATTTACAACCTTGCCATTGGCGGATGTCTTTTACATTTCGATTCGGATGCAAAACCCGGAACCCTGTGCCGCATCACCATCAGACTGAGTGAAGCCGATGACGCTGTGTCTATACGTGTCAAAGGCGAGGTTGTGCGTACAGATTCCGGTATGCTGGCCGTGAAATTCATACAGATTGATCCGGACAGCCTTTTTCACCTCAGAAATATCATCCGTTACAATGCGGCAGATACCCGTAAAGTGGAAAAAGAAATAGAGGAACATCCCGGCATCCTGTGATCAGTTATCAGTGAACAGTTACCGGTTATCAGGAAAAAATAAATGCTGAACATGGCAACTGACACTTTAGGCGATTTCTGAAAATAAATATCCCGGTTCCGTTCACAGGCACAGGGCAAAAGCCGGAAGCTTTTTATACTTTGGCGGTATATTTTTTTCCGGAAATCACCTTAAGACTGATAAATGTTCACTGATAACTGACTTTTTGCACAGTTTTCGCTGTTCCTGCAGAGGCAGCGCATTACAACAATCCAATGAAAGGAAAAAGAATGCACTGTACTTTTCTGCCCGGTTTTCAGATGGCTGGGGGTTATTCCTGTTGATCGGAGCAAAAGCAGCAATATGGTTGACAGAATGGTCCGGACTTTTGCAGAGAATGAAACCATGATTCTGATTGTCCCGCCTTCGGGAACCCGGAAAAAGGTCATGTACCGGAAATCCGGATTTTACCATATTGCACGGAAAGCAGATATACCCATTGCTTTGGGATTTCTGGATTACGGACGCAGGGTCGGAGGGATTTGCCCAATGCTGATTCCTGCAGGCAATATTGAAGCAGATATGAGGATGATCAGCTCTTTCTATGCGGACATCAGCGGAAAATATCCGGAAAAAGCCATTGAAACACCTGTTATGGCAGAGATTTCCTGATTTCTGCCGAGATTTCCGCTGCTATACTCTGTGCTGCGGTTTTGGGATCGGCCGCATCCCGGATGGGTCTTCCAATCACGAGATAATCAGCTCCGTTTTGGATAGCCTGGGCCGGAGTGACAATCCTTTTCTGGTCATCAGTTGATGAAATATCCCATGCGGGACGGATGCCGGGCGTTACCGCAACAAAGGATGTGCCGAATCTTTCCTTTACACGTTTCACTTCCTGGCCTGAGCAGACAATTCCGGAGCATCCGCTTTCCCTGGCTGCGGCAGCCCGTTTCATTACCAGTGCGGACAGATCCGAGGCATATTCCTCCCGGAAGCCGGCATTGCGTATATCGTCAGCAGATACACTGGTCAGCACAGTTACACCCAGAACACGGGTTTTCTCCCGGCTGCCCTCCACTGCGGCCCTGAGCATTGCCATGCTTTCCCCGCAGTGAACAGTGGCAAAGCTGACGCCCAGATCAGCAATCCGGGACATGGCCCTTGAAACAGTCGCGGGAATATCATGCAGTTTAAGATCCAGAAAGACTTTTGCGGAAGCTGTGGAAAGAATGCTGCGGACAATTTCCGGCCCTGCTTCTATAAAGAGTTCCAGTCCCACCTTAAACATTCCCACCTCAGCAGACAGCAGCCGTATCAGTTCTGCCGCCTCCGGTACGGACGGCACATCCAGAGGGAAAACAATATAATCTTTGGCCTGTTTCATATGCTTTTTTTCCTTTCAGCGGCATTATTGCATAATAAATTCAGGTAGTCGGTCTGCACGAACTGGTTAAAATTTAACTATCTTATATTATACTGATTTTGTCTATACATAATAAATATAAACAGTTAGACGATATTTCCATGATACTGTTCATATTGTTTTTGACTAATATGCTGATTTATAAAATAAAAAATCAGCATGAAAAGTCCCACTGCCTCATTTTTTTCTGCCTATTCTGCTCCCCAGCTTCACTTTGAGTTTTTTCACCTCGGCAGAACTCAGATTTGTGGCTTTGGCAATCTGTGCATCCGTCAGCAGTCCCATTTTCAGCAGGTTCAGAGCAGTCTCGGTTTTTCCCTCCAGCTTTCCCTCCAGTTTTCCCTGCAAAAGGCCGATCTGAATCAGCTCCTGACCGGCCACAGTTTTCTCCAGAGGTGTCAGTTGTATCATTTTTTTCTGCCTATTCTGCTCCCCAGCTTCACTTTGAGTTTTTTCACCTCGGCAGAACTCAGATTTGTGGCTTTGGCAATCTGTGCATCCGTCAGCAGTCCCATTTTCAGCAGGTTCAGGGCAGTCTCGGTTTTTCCCTCCAGTTTTCCCTCCTTTTTTCCCTCCAGCTTTCCCTCCTTTTTTCCCTCCAGTTTTCCCTGCAAAAGGCCGATCTGAATCAGCTCCTGACCGGCCACAGTTTTCTCCAGCGGTGTCAGTTGTAACATTTTTTTCACCTCCTCCAAAGTCAGGTCTGAAAAACGCTGCAGCACAGCATATTCCAGAAGTTCATACAGGTTTTTTGTTTTATCCTGCGGCAGTCCCAAAGATTTTATTTCGGCATCCCACTGCTGCACCGATTCCGGCAGTTTTTTCCGATCCTTCAGCACCAGCGGTTTCAGCACGGTCAGAGCTGAGGATTTTTTTCCGATTTTTTTGAGCAGATCCGGCAGATAACAGCGGATCAGCCGGCAGGGTTTGACACAGCTCAGCCGGGGTTTTCCCGGATCGAAGGCTTTGTCTGTGAACAGCACGACCGCGAAAAATGGCTGCCCATCCTCATTCTGCTCATACCATGTGCTGATTTCCCGGAAAAACCGCCAGTAAATCTTTTTGTCCGGGTATCCCTGCACCTCGGCAAAAAGATTCGGTCCCGGCGCGTCAGTGCGGCGGAAAAGACCGTCCATCCGCTTTTCCGTTGTCTTTGCAGTGATGCTTTCAAAGACATACCGGCCTTCCGCATTCACGCGGATCAGATCAAAAAGGGAGCGGGGATCAAATTTGAACAGTTCATAAAACAATGCGTCTGTTTTCATGCTTAATTCATAATCAGAAAATCAGGGAAAAGCAAGTTTTTTTTGCTGTTCCGGTTTCCCGAAAAATTTGTCATGAACAGCAGTGAACCGATCACGGAATCTCTGAAAAAGGGAAAAACAGGGCGGACAGCCCGAAACACAAAGAGACAAATCATTTTCCCCCGTTCCCATGCTTTGCGTCAACATATTAAATTTTTAAAATTTTTCATCCTCTGCCTGTTCTGATACCTGTTCCATTACACATTTTTTCTTTTTTGCTTGACAGGTATGAACCTCATTCATTATAAAGCCGTTCATAATACGGATTAAGAATCAAATAATAACAAAATATATAGGCAATGTGTCTGTATTTTGATGCGTTGCTGATTTTAACTTGCTGACTTATCTTACTTATTTTTTTTTCAAAAATCAGGAGGCTGCTGTATCTCCGTCATTCCGGCGAAGGCCGGAATCCAGTGTTTTTGCCTTGTTCCCACGCGAAGCGTCAATGCCATTAAGTTAAGGAAAGCCCTGAAAGGGCGGATTGATATAGACCAGGCCAGAGGCCTGGGAATACATGAAAAAAAGATAAGCCCTGAAAGGGCGGATTATATAAGGCTGACATTCCGGAACCGTTTTTTGTTACGCCCTTTCAGGGCTGATGTCATATTTTATTCAATTTTCCCGGGGCGCTGCCCCGGGCTGTAATATTACGCCCTTTCAGGGCTTTCCGCCAGGACTTTCCTTAACTTAATGGCATTGACTTTTCGCGTGGAAACGAGGCAAAAATGACAGGGAAACTGAGTTTCTGCGAATGTGCATGGGGCATGTTGGCAGGAAAAAACATAGAACAACTTTATTTTTCAGGAGGTTGACGTGAGAATCACAGTGTTGGCTTTGGCAATGGCAGTGTTTGCCGCAGGTTTTGCTTTGGCAGACGATCAGGCAATTGATCTGGCACGTTTTGAAAGCAGGGACGGCAGCACATCCTTTCTCCATCAGGAAGCAGGCATGTCTGCTTATGCACAGCTTACCGGCACGATTGATCTGGCAAAGGCAAAATCGGCCATGAGAACCGTTGAGAAGGAAACCAGTGAATATGTTATCGGCTCTGTGGCTCTGACAGGGTATGATGACAGCCATGATGTGCATGTGTATGTGGACAAGGCCGGCTGGATTATTGCCTATTATCCGGCTTCGGAAAAAGCGAGCAAAATCATCAACTGGATCAGTTATGCCGACAGCGGATCATTTTTGGATACAAAGGTCAGAGTTGCCCTGTCCAAAGTATGCGAACAGATGCTACAGTTCCCGTCAACCATCAAATATTATGATTTCAGGTATCCCGATGCCACCAAGATGATGATTGTGGCGGATCAGGAATTGTCCACCGACGTAACTGAGACTTTCAGGATAAAGATTCCCTCTGGTATCCCTGTCTATAGCAGAACATGGTCATTTTATTCCACAGGTAGCACAGTTTATACATCAAATATGAAAATGGACGGAGTTGTATTGATTAGCAGTAAAGCAGCAACAATAATTAGTGAGGGAGATCTCACCATCAGCCAGCTTTCTCCAGACCAATACCATGAAGTATCGCTGTTTAATGATAATAATAGAAAAACCTACGGAGCTATTATGCTCCTTTACAGGGAATAGCTTTGCTCCTGCCGCTGAAGCGGCAGGTTATTCATCAGCAGGTTATTTATAAATAACCTGTCCATTCATGGACAGGCTGAGGAGGAATAATGACCAAAAGGCTTTTTTGTTTCTTTGCGCTGATTCTCTGTTTTGCCGCATCCGGTTCCCCCGCGTCCTCTGCCATCATTGTGGAGGAGGCGCTTACCACATGGGAAGCCGCACTTGAAACACCGACCGCACTGCTTGAGGCTTCCGGCAAGGTGACTCCCCGCATTGTGATTGAGTATGCAACGGGAAAATATGAGGACGGGCTTGCCCAGCCCGCAGACTTGCTTGAGGCTTCCGGCAATGTTGTCCCCCGGATTGTGGTGGAATATGCGCTTTCTGTGTTTCACAGCGGCATTGAAAAACCTGATGCCCTGATTGCGGCATCTGAAAAACTCAGTCCCCGGATTGTGGTGGAATATGCCACGACTTTGTTCAAGGCGGATCTGATCTATCCCTTTGAACCGGTTCCCGGCGATTTCAACCGCAACGGTGCGCCGGATCTGGCTGATGCCATCCGAATCCTCAAATTCCTCTGCGGAGACACATATTACACCGCACACAAAGATGCTGAGGTGAACGGAGACGGCAAAGTGGGAATCGAGGAGGCAATCTATATCCTTCGGGAGGTTGCTCAGTAAAGACAATCTGCACAATAACAATAAACCCTGAGGGTTTTCAAAACCCTCAGGGTTTTTGCGCCCGCTGCTCTCGTTCCCACCATCTGCCTGGAAATCCGAAAGGATTGACATGATTATAGAAATATTCCAAAAAAACAAACCAAAATCCCGAAAGGGATGATATTTTCAGCCAATTTGATCCACTGTCAAACTGTGATTTCTGTGAGGAACATGAGGGCAGACATCATGGAACTAATACGAATCACATGAATCACAATTCAGTATATTGATTTTTTTCGTGATAACTACTGCTTAATTTCATCTGAGATTGCAGGCCGGATTAGCGTCAGTGTAATCCGGCATTCCGGTACTGCCGTGAAATACACCAGCAGTTTCAGTTGAAACAATGCAGCAGCAGTGCTTCATTTCAGCCAAAATTATGGGTATATCTCATACCAAATCGCCATTGAAAATATACTTATGAAACACACCCATGCCCCTCTCAGGAGGGGATTTTCTGAAAAAAGCAATGTAGAATTGGTGTCAGATATGAATACCGGGTGTCAGGTTACGCTTTGCTAACCCGGCCTGCAATTTTAAGTGAAATGATGCACTGCTAGGATTTTCTGTAAGAAAGGATTTTTGACTGCCTGAACTGTGATTATTTTGATTTCTTTGATTTATCTGATTAACTGATGTTACGCATCATCGTCATACCGGCGAAAGCCGGTATCCGGAACCGGCTGATATTACCGGATTCCGGCTTTCGCCGGAATGACGGGCAAAGCGGATAACTGCCTGATTTTTGGAAAGGCTGCGTAACATCAGTGATTAAAATCAGAGCAGCAGGTCGGATTGGCGGAGCGTAATCCGACAAAATCCGGGACTGCCGGGTTATGCTGACGCTAACCTGACCTGCTCTGCCGTCATGCCGCAGCCGGATCATTTTTTCTGCCTATTCTGCTCCCCAGCTTCACTTTGAGCTTTTTCACCTCGGCAGAACTCAGATTTGTGGCTTTGGCAATCTGCGCATCCGTCAGCAGTCCCATTTTCAGGAGGTTCAGGGCAGTCTCGGTTTTCCCCTCCTTTTTCCATTCTTCCTTTCCTTTCAGGACTGTGAGCTGCAGCAGTTCCTGAACAGCCACAGTTTTCTCCAGCGGTGTCAGTTGTAACATTTTTTTCACCTCCTCCAAAGTCAGGTCTGAAAAACGCTGCAGCACAGCATATTCCAGAAGTTCATACAGGTTTTTTGTTTTATCCTGCGGCAGTCCCAAAGATTTTATTTCGGCATCCCACTGCTGCACCGATTCCGGCAGTTTTTTCCGATCCTTCAGCACCAGCGGTTTCAGCACGGTCAGAGCAGAGGCTTTTTTTCCAATCTTCTTCACCATATCCGGGAGATAACAGCGGATCAGCCGGTTGGGTTTTGCACAGTACAGACCGGGTTTTCCCGGATCAAAGGCTTTGTCCGTGAACAGCACCACAGCGATGAAAGGCTGATCATCGTCATTCTGCTCATACCATGTGCTGATTTCCCGGAAAAAACGCCAGTAAATCTTTTTGTCCGGATAGCCCTGCACCTCGGCAAAAAGATTCGGTCCCGGCGCGTCAGTGCGGCGGAAAAGACCGTCCATCCGCTTCTCCGTTGTCTTTGCAGTGATGCTTTCAAAGACATACTGACCTTCCGTATTCAGACGGATCAGGTCAAAAAGGGACCGGGGATCAAATTTGAACAGTTCATAAAACAATGCGTCTGTTTTCATGCTTAATTCATAATCAGAAAATCAGGGAAAAGCAAGTTTTTTTTGCTGTTCCGGTTCCCCGAAAAATTTGTCATGAACAGCAGTGAACCGATCACGGAATCTCTGAAAAAGGGAAAAACAGGGCGGACAGCCCGAAACACAAAGAGACAAATTCTTTTCCCCCGTTCCCATGCTTTGCGTCAACATATTAAATTTTTAAAATTTTTCATCCTCTGCCTGTTCTTAGGCGATTTCCATGAAAAAATGTACCATATTGTAGGGCGGGCACGGCTTTTTGTGCCCGCCGTTTCAGCAGGACGGCGGGCACAAAAAGCCGTGCCCGCCCTGCGAAAAACGGTATAATCATTAATGGAAATCACCTTATACCAATTCGCCATTGACATGATACAATTTAAAAAATCCGCTCCTGAGAGGGGCAGTGGTGTGTTTCAGTCGGTAATTTTACACACCCTGCCCCTTTCAGGAGCGGATTTGTCCCGAAAAAGTCGGAGAACTTAACAGCCCTTCCTCTCAGGAGGGGAAAAGCAGACTTTTTCATAAGTATCTTTTCAATGGGGAATAGATATGATACCTGTTTCATCATACAGTTTTTTTTGCTTGACTTGTATAATCATCGTTCATTATAAGGGAATTCATAATACGGGTTAAAAAGTAAAAAACAATAAAAAATACAGGCAGTGTTTCTGTATTTTGATGAATTGCTGATTTTAAGATGCTGAATTGAAATGTTATATTCATCTGATGCGCAGCTTTTCCCATCATACCGGATGTCCCGGGCTGCTCTCATTTGCCGCTGCTGGATTTGTGAATATGGAGAAATAAGCATCCAAAATGGATTACCTCCGCAGATATTTGCAGGAAGGTGAACAGGCCGGTCTGCTGTATTCCCTGAAAATTCCCCGTGAGGCACTTGGCGGAAAACAGGGGCATATGCTTGGGCATGGTGCGGGAACATCTTTGGATTTCAGGGATTTCCGGGAATATCAGCCCGGAGATGACCTGCGCCGCATTGACTGGGGAGCCTATGGCAGAAGCGACCGGCTTATGGTGAAACTTTTTCGTGAGGAAGTGGAACCCCATGCGGATATTCTCCTGGATACGTCCTGTTCCATGAATCTGGAAGGCACGGATAAGGCAGAGGCTGCGCTGAAACTTGCTGCTTTGACAGCCACTGCTGCACGGAATGCGGGATGCTCCGGCAGAGTCTGGATAACTGCGCAGGGCTGTCTGCCTGTGGAGAACGGAGCGGATCGCCCGTCTTTATGGCAGGGAATCGCTTTTGAATCTGTCCGTTCCCTTTCAGATGAGATTGCCTTTCTTCCGCCCCGCTGGTGCAGACGCGGTATACGTATTTTGATAAGCGACCTGCTTTTTCCCGGAGATCCGCAGGTGATTCTGTCCCGGATAGCGGATGGTGCTGCGGCTGTTTATGTGATTCAGGTGCTTGCCGAAGCAGACAGGAATCCGCGTGTACGGGGAAATCTCCGGGTGGCAGATTCAGAAACCGGGGAGATAAGTGACCTGTTTTTTGACGAAAATGCCCATAAAGCCTATCTGTCCGCATTGGAGAACCATCAGCAGAACTGGCGCGAAGCCTGCCGCAGAACAGGCGTTTCCCTGACGGTTTTTACAGCAGAGGAACTGATCCAAAATTGGGAACTGACAGAGCTGGAAAACTGCGGATTGCTGACAAGGCTGTAAAAAATAATTGATCCGGAGTCCCAAACTGAAATTTTGGGCGGTGGCTGTGGATTTGCCAAACTTTCCGTTTGGCACTCCGGGAAAAATACCCGATACCGGCATTGTCCGATATGGAAAAGTTTCCCCATGCCAAAAATTTTGTTTCTTTTCCGATCTGCCATTTTTTTCTTGTAATTTCATACGCAGTTGGTGTATGTAGACTTGACTTTTTACAGGATATTTCTGTATGAGCATCAGCTTGTATCCCTGATGAAAAATGATAGTCCGCCCGAAATTTGGCATAAAAGTTGCAGTCCGCATAACACGCATTTTTTCATGCTTTAAGACAAAAAAAACCGCATAACAACTGGTTATGTGTTTTTTTGATGCTAATTTTTTTAAGAGGAAAATATGGACATATTTTCAATAGATATAGATAATAATGATGTTGAAAAGATTGATGAATACAGGCGTAAATTCCAGACTTCTGTACTTACAATTTTATTTACCGATATTGAGGGTTCAACGAAGCTTCGTGAAGAACTGGGCGATAACGGTTATACTGAATTGCTGGACAAACATGATTCAATTCTGCTTCCTATCATCCATGAACATAACGGACTGCATATCAAAAGTATCGGAGACAGCATATTAGCTGTTTTTCATCAGCCTTCCGATGCAGTGGAATGCTCGATTGCAATTCAGGATGCAATTTACAATAAACCTCTTATCAGACCTTTTCTGAAAGTCAGAATCGGAATGGATATGGGACAGATAGCAAGAGAGCAGGCAGGCGGTATAATTAAAGATATTTTCGGCAGATTTGTCAACAGAGCAGCCAGAATTGAAGGTTTGGCAAGCGGAGGACATATTTTCTGCTCGGAATCGGTTCAGGACAATGCAACGGGTTGGGTGGATTCAAGCAGAATAAAGTGGCATAATCACGGTTCTCATTCAGTTAAAGGAGTTAAAAAAAGTTTGAATATATGGGAACCGTTTAATGCCAATATTACAGACCATGACATAATATTAAAAAATGAACATAATCCGCAAAAATTGCCAGATACAGAAAATATGCAAAGCAATGATAATGAGTTAAAACCAGGGAATGAACAGTCAATAAAAAATCAAGACACCTTTTTTCAAACCGATAAAAAAATTGCGGATGGGCAAAATACGGTTTTCGATAAAAGCGGACATAGAATAACTCAATTTTCCGATACTGCAAAAAATTTTAACAATGATCGGCATCCGAAACCACCTGAAATATCACCTTCTCTTTCGATAAATATTTCAGATTATAATTTTAAAAATTCTGATGATAACAATAAAGCTTTATCTGAATTTGATAATTCATTGAATACTGAAAATAGTATTTTGATTGAACCGATTACAGGTATGGAATTTGTATTCATTCCGGGCGGTATTTTTATAATGGGTAACATCTTCGATGATGATCACAGAAATAAAAAAGAACTATTGCCTCATAAAGTTGAACTTGATGAATTTTATCTTGCTAAATATCCTGTTACCCAAAAACAATGGCACAAAGTTATGGGGGATAATCCTTCCAGATCATCAAAAGGTGATAATTATCCGGTTGATACGGTATCTTGGAATTACACACAAAAATTTATAAAAAAACTGACACACATAAATCAGGGTGAATATGAATTCCGTTTACCTTCTGAAGCAGAATGGGAATATGCGGCAAGAAGTGGCGGTAAAAAAGAGTTGTTTGCAGGCGGTGATGTTATAGATAAATATGCCTGGTATACGGAAAACAGCGATGGTCACACGAAAATTGTGGGGCAGAAAAAAACGAATGGTTTCGGTCTTTATGATATGAGTGGAAATGTTTTTGAGTGGTGTCAGGATTTTTACAGTGATGAGGCATACTGCAAACACAGCCCGAAAAATCCTATGCATTCTGATCACAGTGCCTATCGCGTCTTTCGCGGGGGAAGTTGGACAAGTATAAAAAACCATGTACGGTGTTATGAAAGAAGTTACGATTTCCCCGGTAGTTCAGGGAATGCTTTGGGTTTTCGTATAGTGATAAAACACAAAAGATAACCACATAACCTGTCACTCAAGCGGATTTGCGGGGTTCCGGTCGCTTTGCTCCCTCCACCCCGCAAACCGCTTAGCTTGACGTTATGCCCTCATTTAGAGAAATATTTTAAGAAGGTCTGATGATACGCTTACCAGAAATATGGGAAATTATACAAAATCGAATGAATAGGGGACACTGGGTATCAATAGATGAAATATATAATATTATTTAACAATACAGCATGTTAGACAGAGAAGGCTATGAACATCAATCACCGACTTCAGATATTCCCAAGTGGAAAAGGAATGTCAGAAATGTTTTACAGTATAGAAAAAATACAGGTGAAATTGAATGGAACGGTGAAGCCCATTATTTATTATCTGAGAGGAAATAAGATGATATCAGTTACCGCTTCAGAAGCACAATCAAGGTTATACGATTTAATTGAGGAGACATGGTTATCCCACAAACCCCTTATCATTTCTGGTAAAAAGTTAAATGCTGTTCTCATTTCGGAAGAGGATTGGGAATCTGTTCAGGAAACATTGTATTTGCTTTCTATACCGAATATGAGAGAATCAATTCGCGAGGGTTTGAAGACACCTGTTGAGGAATGTATAAAAGAGCTTGACTGGTGATGTGGAAAATTGTCTATACCAAACAGGCACAGAAAGACGCAAAGAAACTGTCTTCTGCCGATCTGCGTTCTAAAACGGAAAAATTGCTGAAAATCCTTCAGGAGAATCCCTATCAGAAACCGCCGCCATACGAAAAACTCATCGGAGATTTAGCCGGAGCCTTTTCCAGACGGATTAATATTCAGCATCGCCTGATTTATCAGATTATTGAAGAAGAAAAAACTGTCAAGGTTATAAGAATGTGGACACATTATGAATAATAGCATAACCAGTCATTCCAGCGGACAGGACTATCGCCCTGCCGGGTAATTCGTTGTTATGCAATGACAAGACACAGGAAACTGTATGGCAGTTCCAACGTCAAGAACAAAAATTAAAGCTGAAATCAGAATTGATGAAGAAAAATGTACCGGATGCGGATTATGTGTATCTGTTTGTAAAGATTACAGTTTAAAAATAGAAAACCAAAAAGTTAAAGTAAGCGATAATCCCTTTTTCGGATGTATAGGCTGCGGGCATTGTATGGCGATCTGTCCGTCAGATGCCATAAAAATTTTTGGACGGACATTATCACCGGACGACCTGTTTGATTTGCCTGATAAAGAAAAAACAGCGACATACGAACAATTGTATTTTCTTTTGCAGCGAAGGAGAAGTATCAGGGAATTTAAAGATATCCCGGTTGATAACGAGTTGATAAATAAAATATTGGAAGCAGCCAGGACAGCACCGATGGGTTTACCGCCATCTGATGTAAATGTTCTGATATTGAACAATAAGAATAAAGTTCGTGCTTTTGCCAAAGATTTCTGTGATTACCTGGAAGGTATGAAATGGTTTGTATCCGACTGGTTTTTGTTCCTGATGCGTCCTTTCTGGGGTAAAGCGAATAATGAATTGTTTAAAGAATTTGTAAAACCATTATTTCGTATTTATACAGAAAATATGCAAAACGGGATCAATCTTGTCAATTATGATGCTCCTCTGGCAATGTATTTTTACGGCTCGCCTTATACCGATCCTGCTGATCCCATTGTTGCAGCAACCTATGCCATGATAACCGCTGAAACACTGGGGCTTGGGACATGTATGCTCGGCGGTGTCCATCCACTGATTCAAAACGGAAAAAAAGCAAAATTATTCAGAGAAATGCAAGGAATTAAATATGCAAGCAGGGAAGGGCTGTTCGTGATATTTGGTTATCCGCAGGTGAAGTATAAGAAAGGGATACGCAGAACTTTTGCATCTGCGGAAGTGAAAGAATAATTATAAACACACAGAATTCATCGGAAACACAGATAAAATCGTATAAGCCCGTCATTCAGGCGGACGGGCAAAAAGCCTCCCTCTGCTTAATTCATTGTTATCATCCGAGAGAAAATGGTAAAATTGTATGAGATTCAGAATATAACATATTGATATTTTTTGTCAATAGCCTCAATATCATAGAAAAAATTTCTGCACATCCAAAAAACAAAAGTTTAAATCAGCATAAAATTGAGCTTCAGGTATCGGAAACAGACAGCGTTTACAGAATGTATGAAAAAAACTGTACTTGAGAAAAAACTGAAAGAACTGGGCTGGCGGCTGCTAAGACATGGGGGAAATCACGACATTTGGACTGACGGTGAGCGCCAGGAACCAATACCCAGACATAACGATATAAACGAAAAACTTGCCCGTTCAATTTTGCAAAAAGCACAAAAAGAGGTTAAGACATGAGATTTTCAGGAAAAATATACAAAGACGGAAAATTTTGGCTGGCAGAAATTCCAATTCTTGATTTAATGACCCAGGGACGTACAAAAAAGGAAGCATACGGGATGGTTGCAGACATGCTGGAAACATTGGTCAATAAAGACGGATTCAAAGTTAATGTTTTTAAAGGATCAGACAATAATTTCGAAGTTGGTTCGCCGGAACCCAAATACCTTATAAGTCTGTTATTACAGCGAAAACGTGAAATAAGCAGGCTTTCACTTTCTCAGATTGCCAATCGTCTGGGCAAATCATCACGCAGTTCTTATGCCCGATATGAACAGGGCCTGGCAATTCCAACAGTGGAAAAACTAGATGTTCTTCTTCGTGCAGTATGTCCAAAAACGGATATTGTGATTGGTGAAAGTAGCATTTCTTAACAATTCGCTTTGCCCAATAACCGGGCATAATCCGGCAAAAGCAGCACATCAGAATCAAAAGCACACTGGCGGACTTCCCTGTGTTTTCCTGTACAAATTTTTCACAAAACCCGGTTTTTCATCAAAAACGTTTTTTCCGATACACGAAAATTTGGGGATAAGCAGGCAAACGGAATTTTTCGTACAGTTAAAAGTCCGGTTTTTCTGAAAATCCGGACTGTTCTGATTGGTGTTTCAGTTGATTTTACACACAACAGCGGAAACAAAGGATTTTATTTTTGAAAAAAAAAATTGTTGTGGCCATATGCGGGGCTTCGGGAGTGATTTACGGCATCCGGATTCTCAAAGCTCTGCTGGAAAAACCTGTGGAAGTGTATCTGTCCGTATCCAATGCGGGGCGTCAGGTGCTGATGCACGAAACCGCGTACAGAGGGGAAGAATTCGGGGACTTTCTGAGCGGACAGGGAACTGTTTTTCATCCGGATGCCCGGCTGAAATGTTATAAACCGGACGACCTTTTCGCACCGCCTGCCAGCGGCTCTTTTCTTCATCAGGGCATGATTATTGCTCCCTGCTCCATGAAAACCCTGGGTGCGATTGCATCCGGTATTTCCGATGGCCTGATTCACCGGGCTGCGGATGTATGCCTGAAGGAAAAACGCCCTTTGGTGCTGCTGACCCGTGAGACGCCTCTGAACCTGATTCATATTGAAAACATGAGAAAAGCCGCTATGGCCGGAGCCATTATCATGCCGCCGTGTCCAAGTTTTTACACACGGCCTGAAACAATTCCGGATATGGTGGATGCCACAGCAGCCAGAGCATTGGATCAACTGCATATCAGCATTGCAATGAAACGATGGGGAGATGAGGAAATTGTATAAAAATCTGAGAGAATTTCTTGATGCTTTGGAAAAGGCCGGGGAAATCCTGCATATCCGGCATGAGGTGTCCCCTTATGTGGAAATCAGCCGTTACACAGACCGGGAATCCAAAAGTCCTGAAGGCGGAAAGGCTCTTTTTTTTGAAAAGGTCAAAGGCTCGGATTTTCCGGTCTGCACCAATATTTTCGGAAGTCCCAGAAGAATCTGCATGGCACTGGGCGTTGGGCATCTGGATGAGCTGGCTGAAAGGGTCAGGAAATATACACAGTTTCATCCCCCGAAAAATCTGAAAGAAATCTTCCGCAGTATTCCGCTGGCACTGGAACTGGGTTCTTTTCTGCCCCGCAGATTCCGGGGAAAAACTCCGCCCTGTCAGGAAGTGGTTCTTACCGGGAAACACGCGGATCTGGGCAGACTGCCTGTGCTTCAATGCTGGCCCGGTGATGCAGGCCCTTTTGTCACCCTGCCTATGGTCATCACCCGGAGTCTGGAAAGCGGAAAACGCAATATGGGCATGTACCGTCTGCAGATTTTTGACAAAAACACCACAGGAATGCACTGGCATATTCACAAGGACGGTTCGCATTATTACAATGAATACCGCAGAGCGGGAAAACGTATGCCGGTGGCTGTTGCCATTGGCGCGGACCCGGCCACCATATATGCTGCCACTGCGCCCATGCCCAGAGGACTGGATGAAATCATTCTGGCCGGATTTATCCGCAAAAAACCGGTTTCCATGACAAAGTGCATAAGCACTGATCTGGAAGTGCCTGCCGAGGCGGAATTTGTGCTGGAAGGTTATGTGGAACCGGATGAACTGCGGCTGGAAGGGCCTTTCGGGGATCATACCGGCTATTATTCCCTTGCTGACAATTATCCGGTATTTCACGTCACAGCCATCACGCACCGGAAAAATGCAATATACAATGCCACTCTGGTGGGACGTCCGCCAATGGAAGACTGTTATCTTGCCAAAGCCACGGAAAGAATTTTTCTGCCCATGCTGCAGACCGTTTTTCCGGAAATTCAGGATTACTGGTTTCCCTGGGAAGGTGTGTTTCACAATATTGTGGCTGTGTCCATTGACAAGGAATATGAGGGACATGCCCAGAAAATCATGAGCGGTCTGTGGGGACAGGGACAGATGAGTTTCTGCAAGGCCATTGCAGTTCTGGACAGGGATGTCAGTCCCCGTGATCCAGCGCAGGTGATTCATGCCCTGATGACAAAATTTGATATTGCATCAGACATCACAATCACCCAGGGAATACTGGATGTGCTGGATCATTCCTCGCCTTTTCCCAATTTCGGCAATAAAATCGGATTGGATTTTACAGAACGCTTCAGCACGGAAACAGCCAGAAACAGGCTGCCGGAACAGACTCCGCCTCCGTCCGGAGATGGACTGGACTGCATTATCCGCACCATGCTGCCTGAAGCGGTTTCGTGCAGACATCTGTTTCCCGAATATGCGGAAAAAAGGGCCAACCGCATCCTCGCTGTTTCAGTGCATAAGTCAAAGGACAGAAGCGGAAGGGATTTTGCCATGCTGCTGACCGGGCTGGCTGAACTGAAGATGTTCAATATATTTGTCCTGTATGATGAACACATTGATCTCTATGACAATTCCCTGATTCTGTGGAAACTGTTCAACAATACAGATCCGGGCAGGGACATTATCATCATGGATCATCGGGCAGTCATTGACGCGTGCCGCAAAGGGCCTGCGGACGGGCATGAACGGGAATGGCCGGAGGAACTGCGTTTTGATGTCTGAACCCGTTTTGCGGCTGCGGAATAAGGTGATTTCCGGAAAAGAATATACCCGCCAAAGTATCAAAAATTTCCAGTTTTTGCCCTGTGCCTGTGAACGGAAATGGTATTTTTATTTTCAGAAATCACCTAAGTAACGGATCAAATCCTCTGATCCGGTCTGATACCGATTCGCCATTGGTTTGATCCAATACCCTCAGTTTTTCCGCAGTTCCGGCTGTGCAAAAAACCGCTCCGCTTAATTTTTGCACTCCTCCGGATCAGTATCAATTCAATGGAGAATCGGTATGACATCGGGGCGGAAAAAATTCTAAAGGTTGATATTATTATAGAAAATTTTAGAAAACAGATTTTCTTTCTGCATCAGACCCAAAATTCCGGGCCGGGCCTGCATAGACATGCTTAATGGTTACGGATACCGGCTTTTGCCGGTATGAAGAAGCTGCATAACATCAGTTAAAAATATTTAAATATTAAATGTTTATACCAATTCGCTATTGAATTTATACAATAATGTGAGTTGTTTCCTCTGTGTTCTCTGTGGTTTTTTCTCTCTGTGTTCTCTGTGGGAAACCGAATCATAAGTATATTTTCAATGGAGAATTGGTATTATACCCTGCCACGGATCAGCATTTCCAGTTCACACACGGATTCTTTCATCTGCCCGGCCTGATCTGTGAGGGCTAAGGACGCGGATGTATATTCTTCCACGCTGTCTGCATTCTGCCGGGCTGCATTTTCCATTTTATCAGCGGCTTCACGCACCCGGGTGATTTCCTGTGTCTGCTCCCTGAAAGCAGATGCAATTTCTCTGATCAGCCCGGAAACCGTCCGGTTCTGTTCCTGTGCTGTGTGAAAGGCCGTGTCCGCATTTTCCACCAGCATGGTTCCATGCACGATTTCCGATACTGTTTCCTGAATCATCATCTGCGTATTCTTTGCTTCCTTCGCTGTCCGCAAAGCCAGATTTCTTACTTCTTCAGACACAACTGCAAAACCGCTTCCGGCTTTGCCGGCGCGGGCTGCCTCTATGGCTGCATTCAGGGCCAGCAGATTGGTCTGAAATGCAATTTCATCAATAATCCTGATGATTTTCCCGGTTTCCTCACCTTTGTGTTTCACCCGTTCCATTGCAGCAACCGCGTCTTTCATGGTTTCGGCTGCGGTATGCAGAGATTTTTCTGTTTCATCTCCCACAGAGCCTGACTCACGGGCCTTATCCGCATTATTTGTGTTCATGTCCGATATATTTTCCAGAGAACATACCATTTCCCGGCCTGCCTGCACCTGATCTGAAGCCCGGTCTGCAAGTTCCTTTCCGGCAGACATAATTCTGACCGAGACGTTTTCCAGTTCCCTGCCTGCTTCTGAAATACTTCTGCAGATAAGGCTGAGCGGAATCAGAATATTTTTCCTGTTGAAAAAAAACGCGAAGATCAGCACAGCTCCGGTTACGCAAATTATGCCAAAACTCAGTGCAGTCATCTTTCTGAAAAACATATTCCGGATTTCCTTTTCTCTCACAGAAACAGCATGTTCAATATCATCCATATAAACCCCGGTGGCCACCACCCAGTCCCAGGGTTTGAAATATTTTACAAAGGTAAGCTTGGAAAATGCCTGTGTCTGGCCGGGTTTGAACCAGTGGTAGGAAGAAAAACCTTCCCCGTGTTTTTTTATTATTTCAACCTGTTCCAGCAAAATATCTTTGCCGTCCGTATCTTTGTAAATCGGATCCGCTATATCGCTTCCTATGAGATCGGCTCTGGGATGCTGCACCATTTTTTTTCCGGACATACTGAATATGTAAAAATAGTCAGTGCCATCATTGCCGTATCTCATTGAATTGACAGTTGTCACTGCATTTTTTTTCAAATCCTCCTCTGCGGTTTCCATATATACACCTGTTCCGATGATCCAGTTCCAGGGTTTGAAGAGTTTCACATAGGAAAGTTTGGGAACAGGTTCATCCCTGCCGGGTTTGGGCCACATATAACTTACGGCCCCTTCTCCGCTGGTCCGGCAGACCTGAATCATCTCAGCAAACAGTTTTTTGCCTTTGAGATCATGAAAATCTGACATATCCTTTCCCTCCATTTCCGGCTGAAAGGGATGCATAATCATGATCGGGCCTGTATCATTGATCCAGAAATAATCTTCATTTCCGTAGCGAAGCTCCCGGATTACAGACAGAGCCGTGCGTTTTTTTTCCTCTTCTGAAAGATGCTCAGCCTGATACAGGGAATCAGCGACACCGTAAACCACATTTACAAGGTCTCTGAGTTTTTTTTCGTAAATTACAGCAATCTTCTGAGGATCATTGGCATCTGCATGGGTTTTTTCCAGAAAAACATAGACATTGCTTACAAGATTTTTAAGAGACTGTTTTCTGTGATCCATCAGAGCATTCTGATAGACCAGAATCTCTTTTTCCCCGTTTTTTTTTATGGAACAGGCGAATATGACAAGGGACAGCCCTGAAGATATGAGGATTCCCCCGATGATGAGAAGGTTTATCTTCCTGCATATATTGAGTTTCATGATGGCTCCTCCGGAGAAATGGGCAGACAGAAGCTCCATCCGTATGAACCCGGATGTTCAGAGTTTGCAGATTAGCAGGATGATTTGGGATTTGCAAGCAGAAAAGATTTTTCCGGGCCATCCCGGTTCATGGGAAATAAAAGGTTAATTGTGAAATATCAGATCCGATCATATTCCCTGCATGATGCACCTGCTATAGCTGATGCCGGGCTCAGAAGTGTTTTTGCTGCTGTGGATAAGAGTCTGCAGGAAGCCCCCGGAATGTCTGCTCACAGATTTTCAGTATTGTTTTGTCTGCTTTTATAACGATTTTCCATTGAAAATATACTTATGAAACAAACTACTGCCCCTTTCAGGAGGGGATTTTATGAAAAAATCAATGAAGAATTGGTATTGCAATATCATTGTTGTGAAAATCAAGGGGAAAAAATACTGCATAAGCTGATGTCTGTTTTCAGATTTCCGGATATGCAGTTGTCCAACTCTGAACATGGGTTTTCCGGAAAGTGTTATGGTGAAATATAATGAAAACTGCATCTGTTATTATCCAGGGGATATGGTATTTCTGATAGTCACAGAGGGGATAAAAAAACAGTCTGTTATCTGCAAAAAACTGATTTTCGCAATCTGTTTTTCATAAAATTCATACAGCAATGCTGCAAAACAAAATATCTGTTTTACCGCTATTTCCCTTTCATTCCAGCATGTTCAAAAAGGAGAAAGATATGACAATGGACAATAAAAAAATGTCTGAATGGATCAGTCTGTGCTGTTTCATCCTTTCCCCGGAGGATTCGGAACATATGCGCATCAGTTTATGGACAGATATACCCCGGAAGCATTTTTTGGAATACTGCAAAACAGCATTCTGGCTGATTATCCCGGTTCTTCTGTCACTGGGAATCAGTCAGCTCAGTTAAGGGATTTGAGGCAGTACATGACCAATTTTATCAATTCCCCTCCTGAGAGGCAGGGCTGTTAAGTTCTTAAAAAATCCCCTCTTGAGAGTGGCAGGGGTGTGTCTTTTCCCCATTGCCGGAACACACTGCCGGGCATACAGTTCCGGACACACCCCCTGCACCCTCTCAGGAGGGGAATATATAAAATTCAATGTGGTCATGTACTGCCAAAAATTATTACGGTGAATATCAGGGAGCAGGGAAAATCAGGCAAATCAGAGGTCAGACAGTTCCGGATCAATGCCGAGTTCCCTGAGTTTTGCTGCAAGACGGGCAGCTTTCTGTTCGGACTGTTCGGCTCTGCATCTTTCCTGTCCGGCTTTTTTCTGAGCCTCTTCGGTTTTCCGTCTTTCCCTTTCGGCTTTCTTTTCAGCCTTTTCAACTTTCAGCCTTTGCCTTTCAGCTTTTTTCTCAGCCTTTTCGGCCCGCAGCCTTTCCGCTTCGGCTTTCTGTCTTGATTTCTGATAAAAAGGCAGAATCCAGTCCTGATACAGTTCATCATGCGCCATTTCCTCAAGGGTGGGCTGTTTCAGCAGATCTGAAATCCGGAACCGGAATCCGGGCAGGACTTCCGAGTGTATGATGTCCCTGTTTTCAGGCGCGATTTCCCGGTATTTTCCTTTGTCATCCAGCCGGTAAAAGGCTGTTTTCAGCATCCGCGCGTCAAGGATGAAATATTCCCTCACACGGACATTCTGATATTCCCTTTTTTTCACCACAGTGTCCCGCAGAATCTCGCTCTTTCTGGAATAGGACAGGGACTCAATGCACATATCAAGGGTGCCTTTGTAACTCTGATCATCCGGATGCAGCAGTATCGGATTGTCACTGCGGATTACCGACAGATCCGGTTTGCGCACGGATTTTTTTCTCCGGGGCAGTGAAAGACTGAACCCGAAGTCAAGCCCCATTGTTTTGGCAAGAGGATGCACACTGAGAAAATGGCTGAGTGTCTGCTCAAACCAGTGATACATCAGCCAGCCTTTGTAATCAGTCATGGGTTTTTCCTCCAGAAATCCGCTGTTCCATTCATAACTGCTGTACGGATGAATGTAATAATTCTCCCAGTATTCCTCCTCGGAGACAAAGCGTCCGTCCTCGGATATTTCCTCATCAGCGTCCGGAATATATGCGGATTCCTCATCATCTCTTTTCAGCATCTCCAAAGTCTGCATGGTTCACCTCACTGAACCGGAAAACGCCGGTTCTTTGGGATATAACTTTGAAAAAATTTTTCTGGCATCCGGATTATGCTCCCCGGATTTGGTCAGTCTGTCAGTTCATCATCCCGGATATTTGCACTGAAAATGCGAAAAGTCAAGGGAATCAGGACTGCTCCATCTTTCCTGGTATTTCCAAAGTGCAGGACTGAAAGCCTGGCACTGTTTTATAAATCCACATTAAGCATTTCTGTCATACTGACGAAGAATTGTATAAAAACTAATTGAAATTACTGAATTTGTGCTTTCACAGGAAGTACAGCGGAAGAAACCTGATTTTTTTGTCTTACAACTTTACCTTTGGGCAAAATAAATGTAAAACAAAAGAAAAAGAAACAGGAACATGGAACCGGCATACTGCCGGTTCAGAACACGGGCAGTATGCCTGCAATATTTTTTTCCGGTGTGGTTTCACTCCACCCGGCCCATATGTATGAGAAAGGAATATTTCTTATGTTTTTCAAACGGTTTTGTCTGTATGCAATTATGGTTATGGTATTTTATGCGGCAGTTCCGGTTTATGCGGCTGAACAGATGCCGACTGACATTGAATGGCTCACCAATGAGACCGATCCGGTCTTTGCCTCGCCGGACGCTCAAAAGGGGGGAAATTTCAACACGGCCATTCTCACTTTTCCGCCCACCTTCCGCACAGTGGGGCCGGATTCCAACAGTGCTTTCCGTGATGCTGTTCTCGGAAATCAGTACAGCCTCATCGGGCTGCATCCCAACACCCTGAATATTATCCCGGAACTGGCAACCCACTGGGCTTTTGACAAAGACAAAAAGACCATGTATTTCAAACTCAATCCCGCAGCAAAATGGTCAGACGGCAAATCTGTGACCGCTGATGATTATGTGTTTACACTGGAATTCATGCGCTCCAAACATATCATCGCTCCCTGGTACAATGATTATTATACAAAGGAAATTGAAAAAGTTACGGTGTATGATGAGCACACTATCGCGGTGGTCAGCACCAAAGCAGTGCCTGATCTGCATCTCAAACTCGGCATTTCGCCTACGCCCCGGCATTATTATGGTGAGTTGAATGAGGATTTTGTCAAAAAATACAACTGGGAAATTGTTCCAAACACCGGGCCGTATCAGCTTGCGGATTTCAAAAAAGGCCGTCATATCCGCTTTGAGCGCAAAAAAGACTGGTGGGCCAAAGACCTTCGGTATTTCAAAAACCGCTTCAATGCGGACAGCGTTGTTTTTACTGTGGTCAGAAATTACAATGTGCAGTGGGAATATTTCAAAAAAGCACAGCTTGACGCATTCAGTCTCAACTTTCCGGATTACTGGCATATCAAATCCGATATTCCCGAAGTGAAAAGAGGCTATATCCACAAAATCCTGTTTTTCAATGATACACAGCAGTCCGCGCAGGGATTCTGGCTGAATCAGGATAAGGAGATTTTCAAAGACAAAAATATCCGTTATGCCTTTGCCCATGCCATGAATATTGAAAAAGTCATTTCCGAAGTGCTGCGCAATGACTATTATCGGCTGGAAGGGATGTTTGTCGGATACGGCCCCTATTCCAACACCGATATCCGCGCCCGCAGATTTGACATTGACAGGGTTAAATCCTATATGGAATCTTCCGGCTGGGTCAGGGGAAAGGACGGCATCTGGGAAAAAAACGGACAGCGGTTTTCCGTTGAGGTGATTTACACCCATGATGAGCATACCCCGCGTCTGGTAGTCTTAAAAGAGGAGGCCAAAAAGGCCGGGGTGGAACTGCGGCTTCAGAAGATGGATGCATCGGCCGCGTATAAAAAAGTCATGGAAAAAAATCATGAAGTGGACTGGGGCGGATGGAGCACCTCACTGCGGCCCCAGTTCTGGGAACATTTTCATTCTGTCAATGCCCATAAACCACAGACCAACAATATTACCAACACCGATGATCCGGAAATGGATAAGCTCATAGACGCATACCGGAACTCTCTGGATGAAAAGGAGCGCATGGATCTGTCCAAAAAAATTCAGGAAAAAATCCATGAAATCGGAGCATTTGTTCCCACTTTCATGGTTCCCTATGTGCGGGAAGGTTACTGGCGGTGGTGGAAACTTCCCACACCGCCCGGCACAAAGGTTTCTGCTGATCTGTTTGAGCCTTTTGACAGCAGCACCGGCGGTCTGTTCTGGTATGACGGAAAACTGTACGATGAAACAAAAAAGGCCATGAAACAGGGAAAGGCATTTGAACCGGTGACGGTTGTGGAGGAAACTTACAAGATGGAATTTCTGAAATAAGGGCATCTCAATTTGGAAGGCCGAACAGCGAAACTTCCGGGGACTGAAAAACTTCGGAAGTCTTTTTTTATGCTCCGGATACCGGTGAGTTGCCGGGCTTCCCGAATCCGGAGCATAAGACATTGGCACAGGTTTTGCTTTTCGGATCAGAAACAGGGCAGTATTTCTCATTCAGAAACTGTTTGGGGATTCACACACATAACCGGAACCGGCGACATTTTCACCACTTTTTCCGCAACACTGCCAAAGAGCATCTTTTCCAGCCCTTTTCTGGCATGAGTCCCCATGATGATCAGATCAGCTTTTTCTGTTTTGGCGTAATTGATGATTTCCCCGGCTGTGTCGCCAATCACAACCTTTTTCTGACAGGACGGGTATGTTTCAAAAAATTCCTCGGCAAATTCTCCCAGCTTTTTTGTGGCTCCCGCCAAAATATCTGTTTCCATCTGTTTGATGGAGACATGAGGGACATAGATACTCTTCAACTGTTCAAAAATTCTGCCCACATAAAGAAGATGAATTTCCGCATTGAATTTGGCTCCCATTGTCAGAACACAGGGAACTATGTGCTGAGAAGTCTCGGAGAGATCAACAGGAAAGAGAATTTTTTTGAATTCTTTCATATAAACCTCCTTTATTTCTGTGTTGGCATAAAATATGAAACAAACCGTCCCTCAAGACCTCCGGACTTCCGGAAGTCAGCCCGGCAGCAGGGAAAGGTATTTCATCAGATGAAAAAAATATCTTCTCATTTTCTGTATTATATTCATTTTTTCGCTAAACTCAACAATTTTTGGATTTTTGTTTGTGTTTTTTCCCTTTTTACCGCAAAATGTGCAGGGCAGTTTTTCCGGCGGGTGTAATACCAATTCTCCATTGAAAATATACTTATGATTCGGTTTCCCACAGAGGACACAGAGATAAAAAACCACAGAGAACACAGAGGAAACAACTCACCTTATTGTATAAATTCAATAGCGTATTGGTATAATACCTGCGAAGGCGGCTGTCCGGAACATCAGGGGGTTTTGCGAAATTTCCATTTATGCGTGAAAAAAAGCGTTTTTCTGAATGGAAGAACTCAAATGTATTGAAAATCAGGAGTGTCAGACAAACCATGTATTCAGGAATTGATATAGCGGAAACGCATGTTCAGAATCAGGATCCGCTTTGGGCGGAACTGAAAGGAAGCAATCTCATTGAGGCCAGCGCGGGTACAGGCAAAACCTATACCATAGCCGGGCTTTTTCTGCGTCTGATTCTGGAAAAAGCGGCAAATTCTGACAGACCGCTTAATGTGGATGAAATTCTGGTGGTGACATTTACAGAGGCCGCCACAGAGCAACTGAAAGAACGCATCCGCACCCGTCTAAGGGATGCGATGGAGGTTCTTTCGGGCAGTAAGACGGGCGATCCTTTTCTGACAGGACTCATTGAATCACTGCCTGATCCGGAAACTGCGCAGCAGAATCTCAGATATGCCATCCGGGATTTTGACCAGGCCGCAATCTTCACCATTCATGCCTTCTGCCTGAGGATGCTGCAGGAAAACGCATTTGAAAGCGGCTCACTTTTTGACACGGAACTGGCAACGGATCAGGAAAGCATGAAGCAGGAGATTGTGGAGGATTTCTGGCGAAGCCATTTTTATACGGCCTCTCCCCTTTTTGTCAAATTTGCCATGGAAAAGGAAAAAATCAGCACTGAATCGCTCAGTGCCCTGCTGGGCAGCCTGATTTCACGGCCTGATATGCGGATTATTCCGCAAACAGAAGCCCCAGATACTGCAGAATATGAAAACGCTTTTTTTACCGCATTCTCAGCAGTGCGGGAACAATGGCAGCATTCCCGTTCGGATGTGGAAAAGATACTGCTTCAGAATAAAGTTCTTAATCTGAACCAGTATAAAAAAGAAAATATTCCGGACTGGATTGAAAAGATGGATGACTGTCTGAAAAATCCAAATTCTTCTCCCCTGCTTTTTGAGGAGTTTGAGAAATTTACAAAGACAGAACTGACAAAGGGAACCAAAAAAAAATGTGAAGTGCCATCGCATCCTTTTTTTGATCAGTGCGAAATTCTTTTTCACAGGCGGGAAGTCATGTTTCAGGCATTTGAGCAGTATCTTCTGTATCTGAAAACCGAACTTTTTGCCTATGCGCGCCAGGAAATGAAACAGCGCATGGAAAGCCGGAATCTCCGCTCTTTTGATGATCTGCTCACGGATCTGCGGGAAGCCCTTCATGCAGAACGGGGAGAGGAACTGGCTGCCAGGATTCGGGGCAAATACAGGGCAGCGCTCATTGATGAATTTCAGGATACTGATCCTGTGCAGTATAATATTTTCAAAACCGTCTTTCAAACAGGGGATCGGATTCTTTTTCTCATCGGTGATCCCAAGCAGGCCATTTACAGTTTCCGGGGAGCAGATATTTTCGCCTATATGGACGCGGCCCGTCATGCTGAATTCAGTTATACCCTCAGCGAAAACTGGCGTTCGGAACCTAATCTGATTAAGGCGGTCAATACCGTATTCCGGAAAAAAAACAAAGCCTTTGTATATGATGCCATTTCCTTTCCCTCTGTGAGTGCAGCAGATAAAAAAGACCGGGAAAGCCTGACCATCAGCGGGAAATGCGAACCGCCTTTGCAGATATGGGTGGCACAGGCAGAGGTGATTACAGGAACAGACAAACCTGTGAGTCAGGAAAAAGCAAAAGAGGTGATTGTCCAGGCAGTGGTGGCGGAAATTTCCCGTCTTATCCGAATGGGACAGGAAGGAATCGCACACATGGGAAAGAAAAATCTTGCACCCGGCGACATAGCGGTACTGGTACGCAAAAAAAAAGAGGCGGATTTGGTGCAGAAGGCCCTGTCTGAACTGGATATTCCCTCTGTTCTCCACAGCAATGCCGATATATTTGACAGTCATGAGGCTTTGGAAATGGAACGTCTGCTCAGTGCACTGGTTCAGCCCCGCAATGAAACCCTGATCCGCACTGCCCTGGCAACAGATATGATGGGATGTACCGGTGAGGAACTGGAAAATCTGAAAGAGAATGAAAATGTATGGGAAAAATGGCTGGTGAAATTCGGGGATTACAGCAATATATGGAATACACGGGGCTTTATCCGCATGTTCCGGCAGTTTCTTGCAGATGAGGAAGTCCTGCCGCGTCTCATGTCCCTGCCCCGCGGGGAACGCCGGTGCACCAATGTGCTCCATCTTTCAGAACTGATTCATCATGCTGATATGAAAAATAAAATCGGTATGACCGGGCTGGTGAAATGGCTGTCGGAACAGCGTTTGCAGAAGGAGCAGAGGCAGGAGGAAAGTCAGCATGAAAATCAACTGCGTCTGGAAAGCGATGAAAAGGCTGTCAAACTGGTGACAATGCACAAATGCAAGGGGCTTGAGTATCCGGTGGTTTTCTGCCCCTTTACCTGGGGCAGATCCGAACCCCGGAATCCGGAAAAAGGTCCGGTTGTATTCCATGATGAATGCGCAGAAAGAGCCATCACCTGCGATCTGCGATCCGAGGCTGTCAGAGAACACCGCCGGATGGAGGTAAAAGAGAATCTGGCAGAAAATCTGCGTCTGCTGTATGTTTCACTGACCCGTGCCCAAAACCGCTGCTATCTGGTCTGGGGCAGAATCAGTTCAGCGGAAACCTCTGCGCCTGCCTGGCTTTTTCACGGCCCTGAAATTGAAAACGGTGATATGCCGGAAGAAGCAAAAAAGGCTTTCGCTTCCCTGACAGATGCGGATATTATGACTGCAGTGGAAAAACTTGCCCATGATTCGGACGGGGCCATAGAGGTTTCCCCGCTTCCGATGAAGCCCGGTCTGAAATGCCCTTTGCCGGAGGGCGCTGGAGAAAATTTCAGGCCCAGGATTTTTGGCGGAAAGATTGCAGACAGTTTCCGGGTTTCCAGTTTTTCCTCCCTTGTAAGCGAAAAACAGCACAGCACGGAAATCACTGATTATGATGCACAGGCCAGAGAAAATGAACCCGTATCCGGTCCGGTTTCCCATGAAGAAGATGCGGAAATCAGGAATATTTTTTTATTTCCCCGCGGCACAGTTCCCGGAAGCTGTCTGCACAAGATATTTGAGGAACTGGATTTCACACTGACAGACAGGGAGGAAATCCAAAAAACTGTATTGGAAAAACTAGAACAGTACGCGATAGAATCTGAATGGGCTGAAACCGTAACCCGGATGATCACGCATGTTCTGTCCGCTCCTCTGGAATCAGACAGAGCAGATTTCACTTTGTCCCGGATTCCCTGTTCTGAAAGGATTAACGAAATGGAATTTTATTTTCCCATGAAAAGCTTATCCCCGGTTATGCTCAGAACAGTGTTTGAAACATGTGGCAGACCTGACATTCTGGGGACTTCCGGAGATTTTCCCCGGCAGATTGGAAATCTGAAATTTTCCCGGACTGAGGGATTCATGAAAGGTTTTGTTGATCTGGTTTTCCGTTTCAGAAATCGCTATTATCTGGTGGACTGGAAATCCAATCATCTGGGAAATACGGTTCAGGATTATCAGCAGGATTTTCTTGGCCGTGCCATGCGTGAAGAATTGTATGTCCTGCAGTATCATATCTATACACTGGCTCTGCACCGCTATCTGCGTGTGCGGATACCGGATTATGACTATGAAAAACATTTCGGGGGCGTGTTTTATCTGTTTCTTCGGGGAATAGAACCTTCTGCCGGGCCGGATTTCGGTATCTTCCGGGACAGACCGCGTCTGGAAATGATACAGGAACTGGAAAGGGTGATTTGCGGATGAAAAAAATTCAGGTGCCAGTTAACATTTGTCAGGTTTCAGAGCGGTTCCAGGAGTGCAGAAACTGCATTTCTGCATGACTGACAGGCATAAAAATGTTCTGTTTCATACCCTTCCGCAGTGCAGAAATACAGTTTCTGCAATCTTCCGGAAAGTTTCCGATTTGCTGAAGAAGGGTTAAAAAATATTTTGGGCGATTTCCATGAAAAAATGTACCATCACTGTAGGGTGGGCACGGCTTTTTGTGCCCGCCGTTTCAGCAGGACGGCGGGCACAAAAAGCCGTGCCCACCCTACGAAAAACGGTATAATCATTAATGGAAATCACCTTAACCCTGTGCGGAACAGCATGTAATACCAATTCGCCATTGGTTTTATACAATGCGGAATGCAAATCCGGAGAAGTGCAGAAATTGGGCGGAGCGGTTTTCTGCACATGCGCAACTGCGGAAAAACTGACAATATTGTATCGAATCAATGGAGAATTGGTATAAAATTCAGTTTTGCAGAAGGTCGTCATTTGTTTCCAAGTCCCTTATCTCAGCAGATTCTCGGAAGCTGCTCGCCGGTCAGCATGTCTACCATACGGGTTCCGCCGATACGGGTCTGCATGAAGACCTTTCCCGGATGATCCGCGGTTGCCTCACCGATAATGCAGGCATCCTTTCCATATTTTTCAGCGCGAATAATGTCAAGAACATCTCCGGCAGAATCCGGGCTGACAAAAACCAGCATTTTCCCTTCATTGGCCACGTAAAGGGGATCAAATCCCAGCAGTTCGCAGATACCGGCCACTGCGGGATTTACCGGCAGTTTTTCCTCATGGATTCTGATTCCCGCGCACGAGGCCAAAGCGATTTCATTTAGTGTGGTTCCCACACCGCCTCTGGTGGGATCACGGAGTGCATGAATCTCTTTTCCGGCTTTTTCCGTGATTTTTTTCACCATATGGTTCAGGGGCGCAGTGTCACTTTGTATCGGTGTTTCAAAGCGCAGACCCTCCCGCTGTGTGAGAACAGCCATGCCGTGATCTGCCATTGTTCCGCTGAGAATGATCTTATCTCCCGGACGGACATTGGCTCCGGCCACATCCACTCCTTCGGGAATCAGTCCCACTCCTGCGGTATTGATAAATATTTTATCCGCAGTTCCTTTGGGAACCACCTTTGTATCACCCGTGACAATGGATACACCGGCCTCCTGCGCGGCTGCTTTCATGCTTTGCAGAATGCGTTTCAGATCCGCTATGGAAAAGCCCTCTTCCATAATAATCCCCGTACTCAGATACAGGGGAACTGCCCCGCACATGGCAATATCATTGACAGTGCCATTGACAGCCAGCCCGCCTATATCTCCGCCCGGAAAAAATATCGGATCCACCACATAGGAATCTGTGGAAAAAGCCAGACGTTTTCCCCCGATTTCCAGCACAGCGCCGTCATCCATGCGGGCCAGGATTGAATTGTCAAATATGGGGGCAATGATTCCGGAAATCAGACTGTGCGAAATCTTTCCCCCGCTGCCGTGATCCAGTGATATTTTATCTGTGTTCATTTCAGTATGTTCACCTGGTTTCTGCTACTGGGTTCCGGTAACTGAACCCTTTTTATTGTCTGTCAATAACGCCTGAATTAAGCAGCGCCGGGAAGCGGCGTTGGCTTGAATGAGATTGGATTTTCCCCACTTTCTGAGTCGCCCGGTAATTCCATCATCAACGTGGCATCAGAGCGAACACACCCCAGCCCAGGTATTCACGCGTGTAAGCGGCGTGGCGCCCGGGTTCCGAGGTCAGTTGGGCCCGAACCTCTTTGGCCAACTCGTCGCCGGGATTGGCTTCAAGCCATCGGCGCATGGTGAGCCATTTGGCCGCCTCGTATCTGTCCCAGCCGTCCTGGTCTGCCAAAACCATTTCCACGACGTCGCAGCCAAGGTGGCCGAAAGACGCGAGAAGTTCCGGAAGCAGGAGAAAGTCGGAGATTGCGTTGGCAAGACACCCCCTGGCAACATCTTCCGTTGGCGGTAACTGCCGCCAATAGGGCTCGCCGATGAGGATGATCCCTCCGGGGCGCAGGCTCCGCTTCAGCAACTCGATAGTGCCAACGACTCCCCCTCCGATCCAAGTGGCACCGACACAGGCTGCCACATCGGCCTTTTCGTCAGAGACGAAACCGGCAGCATCGCCATGTATGAACTTGACGTGATCGGCGACGCCGAGTTCTTCAGCACGGAGTTTCGCCTGCTCGGTGAACAACCGGCTCATGTCGATGCCGGTTCCGATGACTCCGTAATCGCGTGCCCAGGTGCACAGCATCTCTCCCGAACCGCTGCCGAGATCAAGCAATCGGGTCCCCGTTTCCAGACGCAGCGCAGCGCCGAGAGTGGCGAGCTTTTCGGGTGTGAACGGGTTATGTATGCGGTGAGCACTTTCAGTGATGTTGAATATTCGTGGAATGTCCATTGTGAAAACCTCCTTGCCGATGTCATTTCAAACAATACAATTCTGCCTATAATTGCATATAGCCATATCAAATCAGAATAAGTCATCATCCGGAAGCGGCAAAAATTTTTCAGCGCCTTTATTCCTCAGCCTGCTTAATCCATCGGAATCTTCCTTTTCCCGTCCATCAGGTTTGTTCCCGCGCCTGTCCATCGCGGCCGGTCAACTGAAGCATCCTGGCGATGTAATCCTTCAAAAGGGCTGCCTGGCCCGCCATCTCTTCTGAAACTGCGGCTGATTCTTCGGCACCGGCCGCGTTTTTCTGAACGATTTGATCCATATCCGCGACCGCCTTCGTGATCTGCACAATGCCTTCCGACTGTTCGGACGAGGCTGCTGCAATTTCCGCCACAATCGTCCCGACCTGTCCCGAAGTGTCGGAAACATTGCTGAATGCATCCGAAGCCTGGTTGACGTACCCGACTCCCTCACAGACCCTCGCGAGCATGACTTCAATGAGATCCGAAGTGTTTTTTGCCGCTTCTGCCGCTTTTCCCGCCAAAGTTCGGACTTCGGAGGCCACCACCGCGAAACCGGCTCCTGTTTCTCCGGCCCGGGCAGCTTCCACGGCAGCGTTCAAAGCCAGCAGGTTGGTCTGAAACGCGATTTCATCAATGGTTTTAATTATTTTTCGTGTCTCCCCGCCCGACGTCGAAATATCGTTCATGGATCGCGTCAATTTGCCGATCACATTCTTTGCGTTTTCAATCACGGTAAAACTGTCTTTACGCAGAACGTTGGCCCGCCCCGCGTTTTCCGCATTTTGCCTGATCATGGCAGATATTTCCTCCAGAGAGGACGATGTTTCCTCAATGGCAGCCGCCTGCTGTGACGATCCGGAAGCCAGATCATTGCCGGCGGAAAGGAGCACAGTCGAGGTATGATCAAGCTTGTGGAATGCCTCTGTGAGCCCCTTTATAATCTGCTTCAGGGAGCGTCCCGTATTGAACGCCATGAATAACGACAGGAGCACGAGGGGCGTTGCAGTGAAAAATGCGATCAGAAATATCCACATGGAAGACGAAATGGTCTGTTTCATGGAGGCCATGGATGATTTCACCGCATCCGAGGCATCTTCGTTGACCTTTTTCACCAGGACAAGCAGTTGCTCTTCCTTAATCTTAAGGGACTCATTTTTATCCTGAAAATCGCCTGCCGTCTCATGGTAGCGCACGACAAGATTTCTTAAATTCTGAGCAGCGGAAATTAATTTTGATCCGTATTCCGCCACCTCTTCATAGGATGCGTTGAGGGAGCGGAGACGGAGCGCAAGATCATCTGTAAGGGTCAGGACAGGATGATCCTTTTCAGTCAGGGCCCCCTTGAAATATTCCAGCCCCAGATTCGCTATCTTAAAACGAATTTTCAGATAAGTTTCGTTATATCCCATGACCAGGATGCTAAGCTGTTCATCGGTGGAAACGTCCTTACCTTCCATTGCCCGTGTGAGTATCTTGTCGCCAATGAAATCAGACACCGCCTTCAGGGTTTCTTCAAAATCCTCTCCTTCTTCCGCCAGAGACTTTTGAATCCTGTTGATCGCCCGGCAAAGGGCGATAATTTCCTCTATGGTTTTCGTGAATCCGCTCAGAGACTCTTTCAGGTCATTGTTCCGACTGTCTTTGGAGAGATCATTCGCCATTTTCAGGATGGATGCGCTGTCCTTTTCCAGCAGCTCCCCATTCCCCATAAATCTGGACGTCATCAGATTCGTTTCCGACACAATGCGGGACAATTCTCTGCCGATCCGGGCGTTTTCCATGATGCAGGAGGCCTGTTTCTGAACCAGTCCTGTCAGCACAGTGTCGGTCTTATTGAATGCATACAGAAACGCCAGCAGGATGACGACGAACGAAGCCGTGACCAACAGGCTGAAGACAATCTGCTTCTTCATTACATTGCGGTTAAAGAATAACATGCCTGCTCATCCCTTTCAAACGATTACGGTTCCGTTTTGACAATGTCCGCCCCGCGCAGAATCGCCGCATTCGGTTTGATGCCGAGCTCTTTTAAAACTGTTGCATTAATCGCACGCTTTCCATGGCGGTTCCGGGTCACGGGCATGTCTTTCACCGGAGTCCCCTGAAATGCCTTCAAAAGCATTTCCGCTGCCACAGAACCCTGTTCCTGACCTGTTTTGACCACAGCACAGAGGGCACCGTTTTTAACATTCTGGGCCAGGTTGGTAATGGTGGGACCTCCGAAGGCTTTGATAACCGCGCTGACCGCCTGCTTCTCATTCAGAACATTTCCTTCGGCGTCAGTGGCGCCGGACAGCACCGCAGCAAAAAGCAGGTCCGTATTTCCTTTCATGGCGTTGACGGCTGAAATTGCCTCAGCAAGGGTTTTCACCATATGGAAGCCCGTCACTTGTGCCGAATAATCCGCCTTTTCTTTTTCCACCTGCTCGCCTATCAGTTTTGCTGTAGGGCTCTCTTTCAGAATGAACCCTACGCTCTTGATTCCGGGAACAAGCTGCTGGGCAAATGAAATGGACTCGCTGATATGAAAACGGTCCAGTATCCCGGAAATCTGGCCGGTGGGGTACCCGTAAGCATCGGGCTCGGCATTAACGCCCCCGAAAATGACAGGGAGCTTCTCTTTGTCCTTAATAAAAGGCAGCACGAAATCCTCCTGGGCGTTGTCGTCCATGGCGATAATTCCGTCAGGATTAAATTCCCTGTACAGCGCATAGGCTTCTTTTCCCTTTTCCCTGGAACCGGCGAGATCCGTTTTCGTGTTCATGTAAAAATAGCGGATTTCTGCCTGACCGGAAAGCACCGAATCAATTCCGTCTTTTACTTCGATATCCCAGGGATAATCAGTTTCATAACTCATCACCACCAGCACCTTGTGCCCTTCTGCCTGCACGCCCGGTGCGCACAGAAGTGCAAAAAGTAAAAAAAGGGCCGTTGCAACTGTCAGTCTCTGTCTCATCATGTCCATCCCTCCTTTAAATTTGCTTAATCATTTCATTTTCATGCAGCATTTCAAAGTGATCCCGGATCTTCCTGTTTATAGGGCATACGATTTAAGGCGATTTACAGAAAAGAATATCACCCGGATTTGACAACTTTCCAAAAGCTGTCAAATCTTCAGGATAACTGAACAGGTATATTCATTTTAAAAAATCACCTAAGTGTTTGTAAAAAAAATAAACTGTGCAGTTTTGATGTCCGGAAAACCCTAAGGGTTTTGAAAACCCTTAGGGTTTGAAACAGCTTATTTTGATACAGACCCTAAGTCCCGGATGTTTCAGCACGTCATCCCATCGGCGCCCTGCCAAAGATGATCATCAAAGTGAGACCCACCCGCAGAGCGGGCTGCATCAGAAGCCCCATGAAAGGGGCTTCATACCTGAATGGCTGTACAGAAGCGGGTCAATAGACAATCACTCTTCCTGAACCAAGGGATTTTACAACATTTTCTCCGTATTTACTTTTAAAATACTCAATTGCATTGTCCCCGGTACAATGACCGCCATAGAAAGTAAAGCCCTCTGCTTTCATTTCATCGGTATATGCGACAGCAGCTTCAAGCACTTTCTCGTCCGCACCTTTCAGATGAAGTCCGCCGACTACTGAAAGAAGTTTTTCGCCCGGGAAATTTTTTTGGATGGCTTTCAATATATTGATATATCCTGCGTGACCGCATCCGAAAACAGCAACGATACCGCGTTCTGTTTTTATTGCCAAAGTGGCATCATCAATAATCGGACACGGCCCGGTTCCGTCTTCATTGAAGAATTTCCCTTTTGTTGGCGCATAACTTCCGGGTTCACGATAAATATCTGTCAAAAAATAAAAATTTTCATCCAGTTCTGATACATTGTTTAACGGTTTGAATACAGGATCGGCATATTTGCGGGCCAGATAAGGCATCCCGCAAATGCGAACAGGTTCACCTTTTTTAACACCGTATTGTTTATGCCAGATATAAGGATGGCCGTAAACAGGCGGCTGAGATTTCAGTCTGTTGTAAAATGTCAGACCTCCGGTATGATCATCATGGCCATGACTTATCGCAATACCGGTCAAATGCTCCAAATCGGCATTCATTAACCGGGCATTTTGAATAAAAATATCGGTTGTACCGGTGTCAACAAGCCAGGAATGTCCGTTTGGCAGTTGGACAAAAATCGAAAGTCCGTGTTCGGTTGCGTACTCATCAGATACTGCTTTGTCATCACACAATACCTTCAATGTCAGTTTCTTATCGTTTTCAGCCAAACCGGTGTTAACCATGAATACCAATTGTGATACCACAGCCAGTGCAAAAACAGTCAACCGCAACATTTTGCTCATCATAATCAATCTCCTTAAGTTTAAGTGTTTAAAATATATCAATAAAACAAATCCCAACAACGGGTTGATACAGCAACAAGTTCATTGGCACGGCGTTAGCCATGAACGGGATTCAGGCATGTTTCCGGTTCAGACCGGAGACGCTGACCGGCAGTCTGATCTGTCAACAGAACCTGGTTACCTTGTAACTCTCACCGGTCTTATCATTTGTAATTGTATATGTTTCTCCACTCTTACCATCCTGAACTTTAAACCCCTTAATAACCCCACCACCAACTTTTACTGCCTCGTCAAGACCTGTCTTGCCAACGCTAAGTTAAACGGTTTTGTGGGATGTAGCGATAGCGGAACCACACAAATCTGCTTGGGCGCAGGGTTGGGCAGTTTTTACTTTTAATTTTATATAGTTAAATCAGACATCTGTTTGTAGCTCATAAATATAAAAATATTAACCACAAAGTAATTTGAGGTTAATAAATTAACCTCAAATTATTATATCCTTTCCTTCCGCAGAGTTAACTAACTCTCCAAAAATATATACAGCAGGACGACGGCCATTTGCTTCACGCAATTTTTTTAATATTTCATTTTCTCGAAATATAGAAAGAATTCGTTTTGCTGTCGGTGCAGGAATTTCTTTGGAATTTGTAAAATCGCTTGCTTTAAAAACCGGGTGTATAAAAATATAATCTAAAGCAGGTATAGCATATTGTGAATGTGTTAAATCAATAACTTGGCTTTTTTTCGTTTCATAAAGAGTTAAAATTTCCGATGCTTTTTTTTGATTTTGCTGAGCCTGAACCATTATCGCCCGAAGAAAAAACTCACACCACCCTGACCAGTCATTATCTCTTGAAATAGATAATAGACCTCTTTCAAAAGTCATTTCCTCTTGATTTCAATTCAAAATTATAAATACCCGCTATCAATTTAAATCTTAACTCAAATCTTTTTCTTCTGTTTCTGTATCTATCTGAAAGTATTTTAA
>JBFXEJ010000047.1:0-43758 GCA_050180235.1 Desulfococcaceae bacterium | reverse complement strand
CGGGCCGGTTTCCCAACTGTGAGCATAAGCTTATTTTCTCCTGTTCTGTCAGTCGCAAATTCTCAGAAATAAATATCAGAAATCTTCTGTTAATTCAAATTTTGGAGTTTTGCAGGAGGTCTATTATGCACCGGAAAAACATAAAGAAGAACTGTTGGATCGGTTAAGAAATTATGAACCGGATATTGAACGACATTCGTTTTTTGTCTGGCCATTTAAAAAAGGCACTGATTCGGATTTATGGTGGGATTTGCCGTATTGGGTCAAACAAGGCAAGCTCTTCTGGCTTGAATCGGATAATCCTGGCCTGCCTTTGAAAAAAGGTACCGTCGAAGAATTCCCCTATGGAAACATTTCGGGCAGAAGATGGCCATATATTGTTGAAGTCCCACCTGTAGAGTATAGCGGATATAAGAATAAAAAAAAGGGGGGAGGGACAAAAATCAAAAAAACAAAACATAGTAAGAAGAGCTAATGGAATATCATTTGAAAATGAGTATGATGTCCCAAAATTTCTTACACCTATAGCTTTCCTCTCTGATTCGTGGAAAACCGTTTTTTCCCCCATATCTTAAGATATGGGCTATTGATAATTATGAATAGCCCATGAATTTATTCATGGGAATCGGAATTTTTCCACGAATGATTAAGGTTAGCTATATGATAGCAACGGCAACACGTCATCGAAAACCAATTCTTTAAAAAATGAGAGCACGAAACTTCCTCATGAATCTCCCGACATATCCGCCACCGCAGCAGCGAACGCGGGGATGTGGAATATTTCTATGACGGCAATGCTTTCCTTGGAGAAACGCAATTCTTCCGATAACAGCCTTCTCGCGCATTACCGCTACGGACATCGGCAGATCAGCCTTGAGACCGGAATGGAACGGCAGTATTATCACCATGACGCTCTCGGAAGCACCGTGAATCTCACCGACAGTACCGGCGGTGTGAAGGTGAGTTACACTCTTGATCCGTGGGGACACATAAAGAATCAGACCGGGGAAATCGTCAACCGGCAGATATTCACGGGGCAGGAGCATGATGGGAAGACCGGGCTGATTTATTTCGGGGCGAGGTATTACGACCCGGATACGGCACGGTTTATTACTCAGGATGCCTACCTCGGAGAGATCGGGACTCCGCCGAATCTGCATCGGTATTCGACAGTTTATGTGGATTTGTTCGGGTACAAAGCACGGATAACGAAGTGGCTGCTTACATGCGGGGAACGCTTTGATCTTACGGAAGAGGATGAAGCAGGGCTTCGTCATGAAGTTGCTTCATATGATTTTCAAAAGCAGGTAGATTGGGTTGAGGGACGAAACCCAACAATTAAAGAAGGTTGTCCGAACCGCAGATTCACGCGGATTTCACGGATGACGCAGGTGACCGCCCCTGCGTCTGCGGTTCCGGCTGTGCTGCTGTCTGAACCGGGATTCACAGGATTAAAGGATTTTCAGGATTTTTCCATTGCGGATTCCGGAACCGTGTGTAAGGCATTCCCCTCTTTCCCGTAATCATCCCACCATTTTTCGGCGTCTTTCAGTGCTGTCTGAACCATGATTCACCTGATTGAAAGATTCCCATGATTTTCCGTCCGCTTCCGTGCATTTCCGCAGCAGACGGAGCCGGTTCAGGCATTCCCCTTTTTCCCGTAATCATCCCACCATTTTTCGGCGTCTTTCAGATTCCTGAAATCAAAGATGCTTTCCCCGAATCTGTCCAGCATATCCGGGCCGGATTGGCGGAGTCTGTGCTCGATGTTCTGTGAAGTGAAGCCGAATCGTTTTTTTAACTGTTTCAGAAGGATATCCTGAAGTGCTATTATTTTCCCTTCATCCTGCCCCCTCTGTCTGATCTGTTCCGCAACCGTCATGGCAATCCTCCCTGCATTTTCATCGTTTATTTTGTCCATCCCCTGATCAATGTATCCCCTGACCGTGCTCTCATCCTCATTCCTTGCGTGATAGGTGTACCGCAGCACCCATTCCAGAAATTCCAGAAATACGGACTCATCTTTCATCCGTATCCTTTTCAGGAGTTCCACGGCATTGGCGAAAATATCCCCGAAATCCTTATCAAATATATGTTTGAAGAGATAAAGGACAGTCCCCACGGCCATATTATCGCCGAGGGTGAGCATCTCATCCGGATATTTCCCCAGATCATACAGTTCATAGGTGAAATCCGGCAGATGTTCCGAAAATTCCTCACCGCCCTGAATCATTCCGCCCATTGTCCGGGGCGACTTCCACTTTTTCTTTCCGTGATACAGAACAGCCGGGAAAATGACCGGAAGACATTTCGCATCCGGGTTCTGGTCAAGCCACTCTTTCCAGATGTTCACCATGTAACACAGCAGCCGGAACACCATCATGGGATCAGGCGTGCTCTGGTGCTCAAACAGAATGTACAGGAATGCGTCCAGCCCCTTTATTTTTGTTTTGTAAACAATATCAGAATGCTTATCCCTCAGCTTTTCGTCAACATAACTTCCGTCCGTGATTTCCATACTGTCAAAATCAATATGTTTCCTGATATTCTCCGGAAAATAAGACTCAAAGAAGCCCCGTGCCACAGCCATTTTCTTAAAGGCCGACTTAAAGGCCGCATCATGCGGGCTGTTCAACGATTTTTCAAATATTTCCTGCAGGTCACTCATGTTCAAATCCGTCCGCCGGCTGTGTTTTTCCTGATTCCGTTTCCGCCATTCTGTCAGAATTTCATGGGAAAGTCAAAAAATATTCCGGAAAACAGACACCGGCCTGCACACAGCAGCCCTGAGTTATGAGACAAACGTGCTCAACCGGTACACGGAGACAAATCAGGGCACAGCACCCGCGGCAGCCCCGGAATACGATGATGACGGCAGCCTGCTGAAATACAGAGACGGTGTTTATCAGTGGAATGCGGAAAACCGCCCTGTGTCCGTGCAGCCGCAGAACCCGGTGTCCGGTGACAGAAAAATCACCTTCCTGTATGATTACATGGGAAGAAGAGTCAGAAAACAGGTGTTTGTGCACAGCGGCACAGCCTGGAACCCGGCCCCGGAAACCGAAAAACTGTTTGTGTATGAGGGCTGGAATGTGGTAAAGGAAAGCACCGTCACCGTCCCGAAAGCCGGAAACCGTGCTGCAGGGAGGGGAACAGCAGCAGGTGTGCAAAACCGCTGCCGGAAATCCGGTCTGCCCTGTACGTAAAGCGATTTTGCACACCCTACCTGCTAAAATCGATTATAAAGGAATTAAAGATATGGGTAGTGGGTCTGCACATACTGACAAAAAAATAACTGCTTAATATTATTATATTTTCAAAAATATACTGATTTTTGTCTATACATAATAAATACAAACATTTATACGATACATCCATGATACTGCTTATACTGATTATAAATAACATATTGATTTATATATTAAAAAAATCAGCATGAAAAGTCCCGCTACCAAGATATGGATTATTTGGTAGGTAAAAATAGGTAAATATTGATTGGAGAAAAATTCAGTTCCTGGCCTTTACGGGGCGGGGGCGGCTAAGCGGGTAGTAGCAGAACCGGTTACGGGCTCCAACATTCGGGGGCGGAAATCGTGATCAACCGTTTTTTCAAAGGATACAGTGGTATTGCTATGGAATGGTTAGATAGAAATTCTTTCTTAAATCTTTTTAAAAAGAAATATTTAATCCAAAAAAAATACCTTGGAGAACGGATAATGCTGGATCTCAGTTTAAGTCAGCTTAACTCTGAAATCCGGTAGTGGGACTGCTCATACTGATTTTTTTAATATATAAATCAATATGTTATTTATAATCAGTATAAGCAGTATCATGGATGTATCGTATAACTATTTGTATTTATTATGTATGGACAAAAATCAGTATATTTTTTAAAATATAATAATATCAAATAGTTAATTTTTTGTCAGTATGTGCAGACCCACTACCTGAAATCCCATTTAATCCAATTAGAAATCCAGATGATGGAGATCAAGTAGGTCCTATAGACAAATGGTATGGAAAAATAAATGAATTTTTATTCACGGTGACTTACTTTCACCATCACCTAACCAATAGATTTGCAGTGGTTGATTGTATGGTTCAACAACAAGAATATGAACCATTTATGTGGAGTGTTATTAAAAATTTTGATAGCGCTCCAACAATTTTTTTAGAAAATATCATCTGGATAAAAAATGAAATAGAAAAGCCAAATTTCTCTGTCTATACTAAAGATCATAATGGAATACTAAGAAATGTATACTCCTCAATAGACAAAATTGAAATATCAGAGCTGAAAATATATTTAGAGAAAAGGAATTCTGCAAAGATATACTTTATTTACAAACCTGAAGAATGGGATAAAAACTGGTGTATTATAAATAAAGTCACTGGTGAATGTATATATGATCCAGAGCACGGAAGAGAGCATTGTCAAGAGACCGCTCTTCTTGCACGAAGTTTTAAAAATGTAGAAACAATAGTGAAGCCAAAAGGAAATAATGCGTTTTACCCAAAATGGGTTTTGTGTAGGCAAGATGATAATGGGAATATATTTACTGTAGAAGAATATTGGAGTAAACTTGAAGCTGAATATGCAAAATCAGAATTTGAAAGAAAAAGGCATAAACAAACATATTGGATTGAAGAAATGTCGTCTTATGGTGAAAAAATTATTCTGTAAATATTGGGAGTTATGCAGTTGAATTTTAACATGCTGATTTTTATAGAAGTGAATGTTGCACTGCACAAAACCGGTTCTTTAAAAAACAGGCACTTGAAAAATCCGTATGGTGAAAAAACTATTCCAATAATATTGTGTGTATAAACAGTCAGGTCGGGTGGGAAAAAGCGGAGTGTTGCCCACCGGTGAATGTCAGAACCGCAGATTCACGCAGATTTCACGGATGACGCAGATGACCGCCCCCGCATGAACACCGTCTGTCTTTTCTGCGGCACTCTGCATCCGCAGTGCCGGCTGTTATGAACCCGGGTTCTCAGGATAACCGGGATACAGGCGTGTCCCGAAAGCCGGAAACCGTGCTGCAGGGAGGGGAACAGCAGCAGGTGTGCAAAAATCCGGTCTGCCCTTTACGTAAAGCGATTTTGCACACCCTGCCTGCTACCTAAATAACTTATCTTTTTATCGGGGTATTTATCATGTATGATTATCTGAAACGCTTTTTTTATGCATGCAGGACGCTTGTCACAAAGTCATCCGGGCGTCCTGTATATCTGTCATGCAGGAAGAATCTGACAAAATACATTCTTCTGCCTTATTCGGGAGAATCATCCGATCTGATTTCCATGCCGGACGGCACCATATATTACGGTTTTACGAAGTATTTGTCTTACAGGCCGTTATCAGGAGGATATACCTCATCCCATATGTTCGGCGTGGGGGAAATAATCCCTGATAAGAATATCGATTATAAGATTCATCCGCTGCCTGCGGACTTTCCTGAAAGGAAATGTCAGGGTTATGATGACTGGAGTTTCTCATTCCAGACAGTATCGGGAAATGATCTGATTTATTCGGTTCAGGAACCGGGCCCTGAAAAAAATTCCAGTCACACTCATTATATTTTCTGTTTTGGAACAGACAGCAGACAATGGAGCCGTGTCGAATCGGTTGAAAAGGACGGGACTTATATCAAAAAACCGGTCTTGCCGGAAACCTTTAAAAACAGATTTCTCTCGGATTCGGTCCGTCGGAGAAATTATCTGTCAGAACCCGAACAGTGTCTTTATATCTGGAGTATCTGCCCCGGAAAAATCCGGGTTGAAAAAGCCGCCCACATCTTATTCGACGAATGCAATGACGCGGAATACGCTGCAAGGAGTTATTGCATAGAAGAGAATGCAAAAGCCGCTGAAAATTTTAAGACAAATATTTTTTATGATGATTATGATAGTATACTTGACCCTTTGAAACTGCAGAAAATTGTGACATCAGAATCAGGCAAAACAGAATTCAGAACTTTTTTTCACATACGGGGCATAAAAAAATTTTTGCCAAATCTTTTGGCACCTGAAGAAAAAAAAGATACTGAAGAAATCATATTCAACGTGGCGGAGGCTGTGAAATTCCGATATGATGAAAAGGATGCGGTGGGTGTCTTTATTAACTGTTACATACCCGGAGGATGGGAAAAAAGCAGTTTTCTTGTTTTCGAATATGAATAACAGCCTATGGTAAAATAACTGTTTGACCATATTTTTATATAAGCAATATCTTAAGTTTCAAAATAACCCAAAATCTTGTCAATTCATATATTTTATAGAAATTTGCGGGAAACGAGATTTTCCAGCAAGTAGGGTGTGCAAAATCGCTGCCGGAAATCCGGTCTGCCCTGCACGTAAAGCGATTTTGCACACCCTACCTGCTTTTCGGGCATCCGAAATGATACAGACAGATGAGAATGGAAGGAGATTTGCATGGATGAAAAAAAGTGGGGCAGAATAGTTTCAGGCGGAAATCCGAAAGAACGTATTGATCTTATTTTGCAGGCAATCGAAGAAAATTCGGCTGAGGCCGTTCCGTTTTTGCTGAAGGTGCTGCATGACACTGACGGAATTTATGAACTGATACCCTTCAGCCATGAAAAAACCGAAATTTCCGAGGTCGCCATCCGGGCGCTGGGAGATCTGAAGGCGGCAGAAGCAGTTCCGTTATTCGAGGAAATGCGGAAATCTTTGCCGCTTTATTCGGAAAAATGGGTTCATATCACCGCCCAGTTGATAAAGATCGGCACGGTTTCTTTCGAAGATATGAAAACAATGCTCTGGGATAACGGTGGGATCGCAAGGAAGCGGGATTTTCTGAATATCAGTCAGGCTGTCTCACACATCCGAAAAGAAGCGATTGATTTTTTGCTGACACAACTCAGTAATAAAGAATTAACAAGCTTACATCGTTCAATCAGCGATTGTCTGCAGATTGCCGGGATAGTAACAAAGGAAAAAGGTTTCTTTTTCAAAAAATTTGTGATCGTCAAGGTATTGAGAGAAAACGGAGAATGGGAACCTCCTGAAGGAAGCAATGATTTCGGATGTATTTATGATGGTACATGCAGGAAAAGAGTCAGGTAAGCAGCAGGATGTGCAAAATCTCTGTCGGAAATCCGGTCTGCCCTGTACGGAAAGCGATTTTGCACACCCTGCCTGCTACCTAAATAACTTATTTTTTTATCAGGGTATTTATTATGTATGATTATCTGAAACGCTTTTTTTATGCATGCAGGACGCTTGTCACAAAGTCATCCGGGCGTCCTGTATATCTGTCATGCAGGAAGAATCTGACAAAATACATGATTCTGCCTTATCCGGCAGAATCATGTGATATGATTTCTATGCCGGACGGCACCATATATTACGGTTTTACGAAGTATTTGTCTTACAGTCCGTTATCAGGAGGATATACCTCATCCCATATGTTGTTCGGCGTGGGGGAAATAATCCCTGATAAGAATATCAATTATAAGATTCATCCGCTGCCTGCGGACTTTCCTGAAAGGAAATGTCAGCGTTATGATGACTGGAGTTTCTCATTCCAGACAGTATCGGGAAATGATCTGATTTATTCGGTTCAGGAACCGGGCCCTGAAAAAAATTCCAGTCACACTCATTATATTTTCTGTTTTGGAACAGACAGCAGACAATGGAGCCGTGTCGAATCGGTTGAAAAGGACGGGACTTATATCAAAAAACCGGTCTTGCCGGAAACCTTTAAAAACAGATTTCTCTCGGATTCGGTCCGTCGGAGAAATTATCTGTCAGAACCCGAACAGTGTCTTTATATCTGGAGTATCTGCCCCGGAAAAATCCGGGTTGAAAAAGCCGCCCACATCTTATTCGACGAATGCAATGACGCGGAATACGCTGCAAGGAGTTATTGCATAGAAGAAAATGCAAAAGCCGCTGAAAATTTTAAGACAAATATTTTTTATGATGATTATGATGGTATACTTGAACCTTTGAAACTGCATAAAATTGTGACATCAGAATCAGGCAAAACAGAATTCAGAACTTTTTTTCACATACGGGGCATAAAAAAATTTTTGCCAAATCTTTTGGCACCGGAAGAAAAAAAAGATACTGAAGAAATCATATTCAGAGTGGCGGGGGCTGTGAAATTCCGATATGATGAAAAGGATGCGGTGGGAGTCTTTATTAACTGTTACATACCCGGAGGATGGGAAAAAAGCAGTTTTCTTGTTTTCGAATATGAATAACAGCCTATGGTAAAATAACTGTTTGACCATATTTTTATATAAACAATATCTTAAGTTTCAAGATAACCCAAAATCTTGTCAATTCATATATTTTATAGAAATTTGTGGGAAACGAGATTTTCCAGTCCGTCCGGAAGGACATCCGGAATTTCTCCCTCTCTTTTCCTGATTATAACCACATCAGGAAGCTGCTGCTTCAGGGAAAGATCCTTTTTGAGGGAGTGCAAAAAACCGCTCCGCTCAATTTTTGCACTCCTCCGGATTATGTATGCAAAAAACCGCTCCGCCCAATTTTTGCACTCCTCCGGATTTGCTGTTCAGCATCATATAAAACCAATGGCTAACCGGTATAATATCAGATAGTTCTGGATACAAGCCTTTCTCCGGTATGACAGCATTGCGTAACATCAGTCAGTAACTCATGTTACGCAGAAGGCCCCTGCCCGGAGCAGAATTACTTCATGGAAATTTCCTGCACCTGCTGAAAACAGGAGACCGGATAGTAGAAATCTGTTTCCACTTTCATTAGAACAGTGGCCGGAGCATTGACAAAATTTTTGAGTTGGGGATGTTTGGACAGAAAACATTCTCTCATCTCCTCTTTTTCATCCTCTCCCGCTGCTGCGGCCTTTCCGACTGCGGTTACGGCAATCGCATTTTCAAAATCCGATGGATGATTGCTCCGGTTGTCAATAAGCAGGGAGACATTTGGATTTTCTGCCATATTTTTGTATTTCCGGGTAAAACGGTCTGTGACAAAAAGCAGGAATCTCAAATCATCTGTGCAGGAAAAAGCCACCAGACTGGTATAAGGCCCTTTCCCGTCCCCGCTTGCCAGCACTGCCAGCATCTGGGAAGCAAACAATTCCCTGATCTTCTGTTTCCATTCTGAAATCTGATTCAAATGACCTCCTTTCCGGGTAATGGTGATAATTCTGAAGTCGGCCGCTCCAAATCCTGATCCCTGCCACTGACTCTTTCCTTATACATGATTCCGCAGCCGGAGTTCCAGTGGATGGGGACTGAGATAATACTGTTCCCTAAGATAAGGCTGCTCATATTTCCGGACAAAATGGTTCATCATTGTCACAGGAACGATTAGAGGAATATGCCCATCCCTGTACATTTCCAGAAGTTCAAGGAGTTCCTGTTTTTCACCTGCGGAAAGCTGTTTTTTGAAATACCCCATGATATGCTGCAGTACATTGATATGCTTGCGGGGTGTGGCCCGGAGCCTGAGGGCTTCGGCCATTGTCCGGATGTATTCCGCATACATTTCTTCCAAACTTCCGGAAGTCCCTGCTACGAGTTTTCCCATGATTTTGTAATGCTGGGGACTGTGTGCCATGACAAGAAGTTTGTGCCGGGTATGAAAATCCACCAGAGCTCCGCGGCTTTTTTTCTTCTGCACAAGCTCCCGCAGCCGTTTGAAAACAAAAATGCTCTCAACAAAATTTTCCCGAAGATCCGCATCATTAAGCCGCCCGTCCTCTTCCACCGGAAGCAGTGGGAATCGCTGGACAAATGCTTTGGCAAAAATGCCAGTGCCATTTTTTACAGCCTGGCCGATGTCATTGTATACTTTTACCCGGTACAGACCGCTGCTTGGGGAGTCTTTTTTAAAGATAAACCCGCAGAGATCCTCTTTTTCCAGTTCATTCAGGCGTTCATGTGCCCAGTCCTGCATCTGCTGTGTACAGTCTTTCTGTGTCCGGTTGGTAATCAGCCGGGGATTTTCCGGCAAACCGGTCAGGCGCAGGGCTTCACGGGGAATGCCCATGCCGCATTCGTTTTCAGGACAGACCGGAACAAAATCAGCAAACTGTCCCAGAATATCCCGGATAAAATGATTCAGTTTATGCCCGCCGTCATATCTGACCTCATGACCCAGCAGACACGCACTTACCCCCAGTTTTATTTTTTCCATATCTGTTCTCCCTGAAAAATCAGATTGCACGCTGTAATTTGCGATCTCTGATACCAATTCATCATTGATTTGATCCAATATTGTCAGTTTTTCCGCTGTTTCTTATTGCAAAAAACCGCTCCGCTTAATTTCTGCACTCCTCCGGATTATGTATCATACCAATTTTCCATTGATTTTTTTAGAAAATCCCCTCTTGAGAGGGGCAGGGGTGTGTTTCATAAGTATACCATTACTCAGAAAATTTTATGGTACAGCCACGAATTGCACGAATGACACGAATTACGGTTTGTTCATTCGTGCAGATTCGTGTTATTCGTGGCTGTTTAAACTGTACCAATACTTAAAAACTCTGCTGAGGTATGCCTTTCGAATGCGTTATTTTATAACCGAAATGTTTCAAGTAATGGTATATATTTTCAATGGCGAATCGGTATGACACGTTCCCGGATAAATGCGGCAAAGGCATTTGCCTCATCTCCAAATGAAATTTCAATGCCGATAACCGCCATTCCCGCAGAAAATTCCATATCAGCGGAAAGCGGCACACGGGGAATGCGCACCGAATCCTTTTCTGTTGTAACCATCAGTTCAGCATTTTTTTCCCCGGCCAGTCTCCGGATTTCCTGCATATCAGCCGCAGAATAGGGATGATGATCCGGAAAAGCCATTGATCCGGCAACTGTGCATCCCAGATTTTCCACAGTACGGACAAAAAGATCATTGCGGGCAATGCCGGAAAAAGCAAAAACCCTGCGGTTTTTGAGCACTGAAATCTCCCATTTTTCCTGTCCATCCGGAGGGGAAAGTTTCTGTCCATGTTCATCTGTGATGTGGTGGATATACGGTATGTGACAGGTTCTGAAAACCGGCATGCGGCCGCAGATATCAGACAAAACCGTATTTCTGCCCGGACTGTCTGATTCGCACCGGGTCAGAATGAAACAATGGCCGCGTTTAAGGGCGGAAACAGGCTCCCGCAGCATTCCGCGTGGCAGCACATGGCCGTTTCCCAAAGGCTTTTGGCAGTCCAGCAGCACCAGATCCAGATTCCGCTTCAGTTTCATGTGCTGAAATCCGTCATCCAGCAGAATAATATCCGGGTGAAACATCTGCATGGCAAGCCCGGCACTTTTGCACCGGTTCCGTCCCACCAGCACCGGCACATTCCCAAGCGCAAGTGCCATCATATAAGGCTCATCACCGGAGTCATCCGGCTCCGTCAGAACTGAATTCCCGTCACTTACAATGCCGCCTTTTTTCATATATTTTCCCCTGTATCCCCGGCTGAGGATGACCGTGCAGTATCCCATACTCCGGAGCAGTTTTGCCAGATATATGGTCATGGGAGTTTTGCCGGTTCCGCCTGCGGTGATATTTCCCACAGAAATGACAAAACAGGGCAGTCTGCATGAGGTCAGAATATTTTTTCTGTAAAGAAAGGCACGGATGGCAAGTCCGGCAGTGTATGCAAGGGAAAAGGCATACAGAATCTTTTCCCCAAAAAAGGATCGGTACCTGCCGCTTATTATGGACCGGATATGATTTATGATGCTTTCAAAAAAATGTGTGTTCGGCATAAACTGTATGAATTTAATAATGTTCGGCAATTTTTTTCAAAAAAGCAAAAACAGAATTTGGGTAATTTCCAGAAAAAAATATACCGCAAAAGTATCAAAAGCTTCCAGCTTTTGACCTGTGCCTGTGAACTGAACCGGGATATTTATTTTCATAAATCACCTTATGAAACAAACCCATGCCCCTCTCATGAAGGGATTTTCTGAAAAATCAATGGCGAACTGATTTATTATTCCGGAATGCTTCCCGAAAGAACCTGTAGAATGACAAGGGCATCTTTCAGAGTTACGTTTTCATCTCCGTCATAGTCACCGGAGCGGGGACTTACAGAACCTTCCTGCCGGATACCGGCCACTGTCTGGAGAATGCCGACAGCATCTTCAAGTCCAAGCCTTCCGTTCTGATCAAAATCACCGGACACTGTGGATACCGGCACATACTGTCTGATAAAAGAGATGAGTTTTGGAACCCGTGTATATACACCGTACAGATTCGGAAGGGCGCAGTCTTCCCCCCAACTGACAAGTCCGGCCAGTTTCCACCCGCTTCCATCCCATACAATCAAAGGCCCGCCACTGTCGCCAATGCACGCGTCCTTGCCGCCCTCCACAAAACCTGCACAGAGCATATTTTCTGTTATATCATCATGATAACGGACTGGATTAAAAACATTGAAGGCAGCGTTGCAGGTTTCATTGCTGACAATCGGAATAAAAACATCCATAAGTACATCAGAATACGAATACGTATTATAATCTGTTTTCCCCCAGCCCATTGTGATGGACAGTTGGCCTTCCAGAACAAAATTTTCTGATACCGGGCTGATGGTTTCATAGGATACACTGTGCTCCAGTTCCAGAAGGGCAATGTCAAAGTCCAGGGTATAATTGTCATAGGACGGATGAACAATAATTCTTTTCACATTCACCCGTTCCCCTGTATCATTTTCCAGATCGTGAACATTCAGTGCCACATCCACATCTGAAGGCAGTTTCCGGTAGGCGCAATGCCCGGCAGTAAGCACCCAGTTGGGATGGATGAGCGATCCGCCGCAGAATTGTCCGGAACTATAGGAGGAATAATATGATCGGATCAAAGCTGCCATCCAGGGCCATTCGCCCGGTGCAGCCTCCCTGCCCCCCACAATACGGGGTGACCGGGAGAGCGTGTCTGTATTTTCCTCTGTTTCCCCAAAGCCCGGAAAGCAGAATATAAATAATATGGATATGGTCAGATATGCAAATACTTTCATACTTTCCTTAAAAAATTTTACAATCAGGGAGGATGCGCAGGTGTCTGCCCGCAAGACAAGTATGCCTCTTAGCAATAAAAGCATAAAATGTGCCAAAGCGAAAGATAAAGTGATTTACAGAAAAAAATCACCTAAAGCAGATAAACGAAAATTTTCGTACATCAAAAAAAATCGGGTTTCTCAGAGAAACAGGGTTTCCTGAAAAGTTTATATACGCAGCCCGCCTCTTTCAAAAGCAAATAAGAAACAATGGGGCATGGAACCGGAAAAAACAGAAAATCCAATATGCAAAAAGGGATAAAAGGGCCTGTTCAGAATAATGCCTTTCCTGATTCACAATATCCTTGACATTTCCCATTCAGTTCTGTATAAAAAAAGGTTCATAATGTCAAAAACAAACCGGATGTCAGTTTATCCGCTATCAAATGAAAAAGACAGAAAGGAGTGATTCAAATTGGCAAATCATAAATCGGCAATAAAACGCGCCCGTCAGAGTGAAAACCGCAATGCCCGCAACAGGGCTGTAAAAACCCGGGTCAAAAATATCACCAAAAATGTACGTCAGACAGTAGGGGAAGGTACTCAGGAAGTTGCTCTGGCAAAACTCACGGAAGCCCAGTCTGTCATTGCCAAGGCAGCCAAAAAAGGCATCATACACAAAAGAGCTGCATCCCGCAAAATTTCCCGCCTTGCCAGGCTGGTGAATACCCTTTCAGCCTCATAACAAGGGTTCTGCAATGCTGTGATCTGTCACCGGGGGGACATAATGCCCTTCCCGGTGTTTTCATTTCAGTACAGCCTGAAAAAGAAAGTCCGTCAGAATTCATCGCTCAGACGTGCATATGTCTCCTCGGCAATTCTCCGGGAAATGCGTTGCAGGATAAGGCGTTTGTTGTAATCATCCGCACTGCTTTCCGATGTCACCGAAAACACTTCGCTTTGCGATATTCCTGAAAGATTCCGCAAATCCTTCCCGTTCCTGTCTGTTATCCGTATGTTTACTGTGGCTGTAACCCGCCTCTCCAATGACGTGATCTGGCCTCTGCGGGAAGCTGTGCTGATGCTGACAGATGTGATTTCTCCGCTGAGCACCGCATCCGCTTTTTCCCGATCCGTAATGGTATAGCCGTTCCGGGAAAGTTCATAACTCATATCATTGGCAAACATCACCTCAGCCCCGGTTTCAGACGTGCGGTTCTGAAAAATGTCCACATACATGCTCTGAACGTCAAAGGGGAGTTTTCCGCCTCCGGCAAAGCGGTATCCGCATGCGGACAGAAAAAAAAGAATTGCAAGCAATACGCTGATTTTTTTTGTCATATAATTCCTTCAGGGAGTTGGCTGTTTTTTTTAAAAAAAACTTTCAGATGCTGCAACGTCAGACGGCTCTGTTCACCTCTGACAGACAGCATACCGGGATTTTTCCGCAGAGTAAACAGAAATTTTTTTCTGCTTTTCTCAAGTCTCAGGGGCTGTCTCTGCAGCTCATCAGTGTTTTTTCCTTTTTTGTCTGCAGTGGCGAAAATTTTTTCGCCACTGCGGTTTTCTGATAAAAAACGGGTATTTTTATTTTTGGGAATTCCCCTGCAGTGAATTTCCGTGCACACAGACTTTTTTCCAGTTCACAAAGCGCACATTTTCCAGCCCGGCCCTGCGGATAACACGTTCATCCGCATCATCGCCGATAAAAAGACAGGACTCATCCAGCCCGTATATACGGCTGTATTTTGTCCGGATCGGTTCCCGCACTCTTCCGGTGAAAATCCTGTCTTTTTCCATCTCCGGTTCATTCACATCCAGCAAAACCGCATCCGCTCTGATTCCTGCGGAACACAGCGCAATTTCCACATCCTTTCTTTGCAGAAACATCCGGATGGCAAGTGGAAAAGAACCCTGGGAGTAAATTCTGATCTCCGGCATGGTTTCGCACTGCTGTATGACATGCTGAAGAACCGGCAGGAGTTTTTGGTTGAGACGGACTGCGGTTTGATCCGGATTTTTTCCATGCAAAAACCGGCTTATTATGCGAAGAAGCCCGGGGGCTGGCTGACAGATAAGTTTTTCCACAGTATCTGTTTCTATTCCTTTGAAATTCATGCAGGCCAGTTTAACCCCCCGTTCTGATGTCCGTGCAAAACGGGAAAAAAGCAGGGACAGAAAACCTCTGACCATGCTGTTGCAGAAAAAAAACAGTTTTTGCCTAAAACACAGTCCCGGATGCCCCAGGATCACAAACACCCAGTTTGGCAGGATGCTCCCGCAGATCAGAGTTCCGTCAAAATCCAGAACAAGGGTGCGAATCCCGGCTTTTTTTTCCTGAGATATGTTTTTCATGGTTCCGGAAGATTGGGAATTGAAAAAGGAGCTTTGCCATCAGGTGATGTCATGGATCTTTTTTCCAGCATTGCCCTGATTTTGACCAGAAGCTCATTTGATCTGTAAGGTTTCTGAATCATCTCGCACCGGATCAGCAGATCTGTTTCTTTTTCCAGCATATTCCGGCTGTAACCGGTCATGAGAATCACGGGCAGTCCGGGATCAGCGGATTTGATTTTTTCCAGCACCTCCAATCCTCCGGTTCCCGGCATTACAAGATCCAGAAGGGCGATGTCAATGCGGTGCTTATGCTCCTGATACAGGCGGATGGCCTCATTGCCGTCCTGCGCGGGAATGACGCTGTATCCGTTTTTTTTCAGGGTCTGAATCAGCATGTCCCTTACTGCTTCTTCGTCTTCAGCCAGCAGAATTACTCCTGAATCTGCCGGTTTTATGTTTTCCGGAGGTTCACCCGGCTCCGCGCAAACTGTCTGTGTTCTGGCAGGCAGATAGATTTTCAGCGTGGTTCCCTGTCCGGGTTCGCTGTACAGATGGATCATTCCATCATGGGATCTGACAATGCCGTAAACCACGGAAAGCCCCAGCCCTGTTCCTTTTCCCACTTCCTTTGTCGTAAAAAAAGGCTCAAAAACATGTTCCTGCAGTTCCCGCGGAATCCCTTTTCCCATGTCTGAAACACTGATCATGACAAAATTACCGGGTCTGGCCCAGGCATGGCGTCCGCAGAATCCGGCATCCGCATGGATATTCCCGGTTTCAATGAGAATTCTGCCGCCTCCGGGCATGGCATCCCTTGCATTCAGACAGAGATTCATAAGTATCTGTTCCATCTGTCCGGGATCCGCATGAATGTTTTTCACATCAGATCCGGGATGAAATTCAAGTGAAATATGCTCTCCGATGATTCTCCGGAGCATTTTGAGGGCATTGCCGATCAGTTCATTGGGTTCAAGAAATCCGGGCTGCATGGACTGTTTGCGGCTGAACAGCAGAAGCTGGCGGACCAGCCGCGTCGCCCGCTCCGTAACCTTCATGATTTCCCAGATATTTTGGCGCAGGGGATCTTCCGCAGCCATCTGATCCAGTATCAGTTCGCTGTAACCGGAAATGACAAAGAGCATATTGTTGAAATCATGGGCCACGCCTCCGGCCAACTGTCCCACAGCCTCCATTTTCTGCGACTGCCGTAGCTGATTTTCCAGAATACCCCGCTCTATTTCTGCCTTTTTCCGTGCGCTGATATCCACATGGGTTCCGATGAAACGCACGGGATGATGATGTTCATCCCATTCAACAATCTTTCCGCGGCTGAGAATCCATTTCCATTCCCCGGATTTTGCCCGGATCCGGAATTCGATCTGATGGGAAGCTCTGTTATGTGTGAAATATTCTTTCAGAATTCCAACAGCATATTCCCTGTCTTCCGGGTGCAGGAGTTTTTCCCATGATTCCTGAGATGCCGGAAATTCATCGGGTTCGTACCCCAGCATTTTATAATAATAGGGGCTGAAAAATACGTTGCCTGTCTGAAAATTCCAGTCAAAAATCCCATGCGTTGCGGCTTCCAGTGCCAGTTTGAAACGCTCCTCGCTTCTGCGCAGGGCTTCCTCTATCTGTTTGCGTTCGGTAATATCCCTGTAGATGGACTGCGTGACAGGAAAGGTTCCCTTTTCCATCAGACTGCCCAGCACTTCCATCCAGCGGACAGCTCCGTCTTTGCGGATAATGCGGAATTCATATTTCGCGGGAGAATTTTTGCCTGCCGTTCTGTCTTCAAAGCGCTGACGCACCCTGTCCCGATCTTCGGGATGAACCAGTTTCCATATTTTCTCCGGAGAAAGAGACAGAATTTCTTTTTCAGAATAGCCGGACAGATCCGTAAAGGCCGGATTGACCATAATAAACTTCGGGGAATTTCCCGACAGAATGCCGATGGCGTCCAGAGAGGTTTCAAAAAGTTTCCGAAATCTTTCCTCGCTGTCCTTGAGCGATTTCTGTGCGATCTCCAGTTCCCTCTGTGTATGGATGCCTTTCAGGGTTCTTTCAACAACAGAGGGAAGCAGGTCAATAAAATTCACATCCTTGACCAGATAATCCCTGGCTCCCATTTTCATCATGTTTACGGCAATTTTTTCATCCCCGTATCCGGTCATGATGACAAAGGGAATATCCGGAGCAGTCTGCTGCAACTGCGCAATAAATTCTTTGCCGGTGATTGCGGAAAGCTGATAATCCAGCAGGAGCAGATCAGGCGGTTCTCCGGCAATTGCGGCAAGCGCCTGTGTCTCGTCTGAAGACAGGATGATCTCATAGCCTTCCCGTACCAGTTTTTTCCGGATCAGGGAAGCCAGGGTTTCATCATCTTCCAGAACGAAAATGACGGGGGATATGTCTTTTTTTTCTTTCACGCTGATTTTACCTGCTTCCATGCGATTGTTATGAGAGTTTCCGGATCAGTTCAGCCATATCCGGCTCTTCCATGATTTCACTGCTGACAAATGCGGGTTCCATATCCTCGCTTCTGCCAAATACCGCATAACTGATCCGGTCAATGAGGGACATTTCTTTCAGTGCCGCGTCACGGGTCATCTGCGGGGGCCGGATGCCCTGCAGCAGCAGAATTTCCATATTGCCTCTTCCCAACTGCTGTTCAAAGCGGGTGTTTTCCTCCAGACAGCGGAAACAGCTTTTCTTTTTGTCCATCAAAGCCCTGTAAATCTGATCGCTTTCCCGGATCTGATCAAGAAAACACAGCACATAATCAAACATATCAACATCTTCGGGCAGATTCATTTCTGTTTTTTCCAGAAAATGGCATAGAAAAGCGGTATTTTTTCCATTTTGGGCAAAGCGGGAATTCCGCACACGGACTTTGAATATATTCCTGAAGTCTGCCGGAACATATTTCTCAATGGCCCGGATAATCCGGCAGTCTGATTTTTTGGAAATACTGAGTCTCCGTATGAATCCCTCAGCCGCCCAGCGGGGAACCGCCATCCTCAGTTCGCCCATGTCCGGAAAAATGATTTTTGCTTTTACCGGCTCACGGTACAGATACCGCAAAATCCTTTCCCGGTCATTCTCTTCGTAAGATTCCTGTTCCAGAATATTTTCCAGCCCGGCCTGCATGTTTTCATCAGGAAAAAAAATCAGTTCTGTCAGGGGGCCGTTTTCCGCGTTATCATCATCAGTCAGTATGTCCGCAAGTTCCGGCAGGCTTGGATCTGAAAAAACAGATCGGATATAATGAACAATATCCGAATCAGCATGCAGACCGCAGCGGAATATATCTGCTGTCCTCTGTGCAAGAAGTTCGCACCGTATGTCATGATTCATCTACAGATACGCCTTCATGGCCTGGACAATGCTGTGTCTGGGCAGCGCACCGGTCAGGCTGTCCTGCAACTGTCCTTTGTCAAAGATCAGCAGTGTGGGAATGCTTCTTATCTGATACTGGTTGGATGTTGCAGGGTTTTCATCCACATTCATTTTGCAGACACGGATTTTTCCCTTCCATTCGGCAGCCAACTGCTCCATAACAGGACCCATCATCTGGCAGGGCCCGCACCAGGGTGCCCAGCAGTCCATCAGCACGGGCAAAGGGGAAAGGATAACCTGAGACTGAAAACTGCTGTCCGTCACCACCAGAGGATGAGACATATTCAGCACCGAGGTGTCAATGGAAGCCCGGCATTTTCCGCAGATTGCGGACTGACCGATTTTTTCTGCCGGAATCCGGTTCCGGGTTCCGCAGGATGTGCAGCGCATGATATACGAATTTGTCTGATTCATATTTTCTTCCTTATTTATGCTGTCCAAACACAGTTTTTTTGATAGCAGGTCAAATCAGTTGATTCTGAAATTCCCCTCCCCGGGGAGGAGAGCGTTTTTTCCGCATCATCAGCCGGTTTGACCCACTACCGGTTTTTTCTGCCGTCAGCCTTACTGTTATTCCGTTAAGGTGATTTCTGAAAATAAATATCCCGGTTCAGTTCACAGGCAAGGTCAAAAGCCGGAAGCTTTTGATACTTTGGCGGTATATTCTTTTCCGGAAATCACCTAAGAAGATAAAGGAGTGCCAAACTGAAAATCTGGCAAAAAACAAAACTCCGGACTTTCAGTTCGGGCGTCCGGATGAAAGGATATTTTACCGATTTGCTGATTATAGCAGGAACCAGGCCATAAGACCATATTTTTTTTCAGCACAGATTCCGAAAATATGCCGGAAAAATTTGCCTTCCCGGAACAGGCAGACGAAAAAATCCTTGCTCTCAGACACAAACAGTATATAAAAAAGTATTGAAAAAAAATAAGGTATTCTGATAAGAATGATTCATACCGTGATACAGCGATGACTGAAACGACCAGCACAGACATATTATATTTTTTTCTCAACATCTACAAGATGCAGATGAATGCTTCCGGCAGTCCCGGGGAATTTGTTCCTGTTGCCTTTCCGGATACGGATACTATCTATGAATTCCGTCTGAAGCGGGGCAGCAGATGGTTTACACGGCGGATGTCCATAGGGCCTCTGGGCGAGGATACCGGCAGCAAAAGTGAGTGTTACAAAGTCATTTATGACGATGTGCTGGTGGTGAAGCTTCCTCCCAGACCGGTTCCTGATTTTACCAGTTATATCAAAAGTATCCGCATGGAAAGGCAAATAGCGGAAAAACTTGGGCCGGAAATTGAGTGCATTACCCCGACCCTCTCGGCCATACTGAAAAAAATACCGCTTTTCTTCCGTGATGCCGCTTCCGGGCTGGAGAATTTTGAAGAGCACTGCATTGAAAAACTCCGGACATTCCGGGAGTATCAGAATTATCTCAAAATTGGAAACCGCTTCGCATTTTTTTCCAGCCTGGCAACATACTCATTTCTGGGGCAGATTATCAAAAACATCCATTTCACAAAGCCGGATATTCACAATGAAATACTGTCCCATATCAGTATGCTGGAACACCCTGTGCTTTTTGAGGATGTATATGGAAAGACCGGTACATCTGTTTTTTACCGTATCAGTGAAATATATGCCTCTTATGAAGAAAAATTTGCGCTCCTGCCGGGAAAGGAAAAATGGCCGCAGATTACACCATATCAGAAAAAACTGTGGTTTCTGAACCGCCTTGGGGAAAAATATGCGGCTCCGGATACAAATCTATTCTGTGAGGAACTGCTGTCCGGGGTGAACGGAATTATTGAGGAAAGTCTGAGATATGAAAACGAAACTGTGCGCAGTTACAGGAATATGGTAAAAGAGATTATCCGGGAAAAAAATTTTCAGCAGAACAAAACCGCCATGCGCAGCATTGTCGCAAACCTGCTTTCTCTGCTGTCCATACTGCGGGAAAAGGGGGTGGCGGTTCGGGATTTGAAACCGGACAATGTCTTTATTGCTGGAAACATATCAGAAAATCCGGTACTGCTGGCCACACCGGATGATTATTCAATAGGACTGATTGACTTTGAAACGGCCGTGGTTTACAAAACAGAAGAGGAGGAAAAGATTGCCCAGCCCATGCTGGCCGGAACACCGTCTTATGCAACACCTTCGCACCTTTTCAGAAATGAACTGCTGCGGAAAGTATATGATGATCTGCCGCGTATTCTGCATCTGCAGGACTGGCAGGCCGTCAACAGTATGATTTTCAACGTGATAGCGGGAAAACGCCTGTCCAGGGAAACCGAAAAACTGATTCCGGGCATGGCCCGTATTGTGAAAGAAGCCATGAAGCGGAAAATGAGCCGGGCTGAGGCATTTCAGGAATGCAACCGGATATTCTGGTCAGGAACTTCCGGAGAATTTTACGAAAGAATGGAAACTCATAAGGCATTTCTTCAGTCGGTCATTATTCCGCTTCCGGAACCTGTCCGGAGGATGCTCACAGCAGAGGCAGTGGAAACGCTTTCCGCTATATCACGGCGCATTAGGATCATTGTTTCGGCCCAGCAGATATTCCGAAGTCCCCAAAGCCGGGAAAATCTGGCTGCAGCGGATCAGGAAAGTCTGAGGCGGTGGAAGGATGAATGGGAAAGGAATGAAAAAGTTCCGCAGACCCGGCCCGATGCAAGAGATGAGATTGTCCGTTTTCTTGACATACTGCTGGGGCTGAGACAGGAATCTGTCCAGACAGCAGCCATCCTCAGTCTTCCGGAACAGCGTCCGGTGCTGTCTGCATATGAACTTATGATTCTGATGTTCCGGGTGGTTGTGAATGCCATGTACAAACCTGAATGGGGAATTTTATGCAGTGAACTTCCCTGTACCGGGAAAGATGGATTTGCACAGATACCGGATATTACGGATGAGGAAAGTATCAATATTGAACAGACGCTTTTGTAAATGCGGATTTTAAAAAAATATTTGTCCAAAAAATCCTGAAGGATTTCAAAAACCTCAGGGTTTCAGAATTAAATTTTTTTCTTAAAATCCGCAAAGGAAAGGAAAGTAATTAATGAAAAAAATGTCACTTACATTCAGACTGGTTGCCGGTGGGGTCATTATTGTTCTGCTGCCCCTGCTGGCAGTGATGTATTTCTCTCTGACCCGTGTTTCAGATTCCCTGAAAGAATCTTCTGAAAATACTGCCATCAGGATTGCAATAGATACGGCTGCCATGATTCAGATCGTTATTGATCAGGAAATCAAGCTGGTATCGGAAATATCCACAGGCAATACAACCATGGAAGTCACAGCAAAGGTGCATGAGCAGGGAACCGGGGCACCATCTGCCGAAATTTCAAAACTGGATCATAAGCTCCAAAAATTTATGAACAATAATTCCAAATTCTATGAACTGATCTTTGTGGCTGATACCAAAGGTGCCATTTTTTCTGACGGCATCAGAGGAAAGGCAAAGGAAATCCCCATAGCAGACCGTGATTACTTTCAGAAGGCCCTCAGCGGAAAAACAGTGGTGTCAGAAATAATCATATCCAGACTTAGCAATGAACCGAGGCTTGTAATTGCTGTTCCGGTGTATTCTGATGCAGGTAACATTGTCGGCGTACTCGGAAGCACTCTTAAAATAACTTTTCTCACAGACAGCATCGCCACCATGAAAATCGGCAATACCGGTTACGGATATGTGCTGGACAGAACCGGGCTGTGCATCGCTCATCCGGACAAAAGCCTGCCTTTTTCTGCAAACATCAACAAATTAAAAGGAATGGAAATTATTGCAAAATCTGTCATGTCCGGAGAAACAGGTGCAAAATTCTACACCTTCAAAGGTGCCAGCAAGGTTGCAGGATATGCACCTGTGCCGCTGATAAAATGGTATGTGGTGATTACGCAGGATGAAAGAGAGTTTATGAAACCGGTTTACACCATGCGCAATATCATTGCAAATGTGGGTATTGTTTCCCTGCTGCTGACTGTGGCGGCCCTGTTCATTTTTTCCCGCAGTCTCACCCGTCCCCTGAACCGGATTATCGGAGAAATGGAGCAGAGCGCAGATCAGATCGGTTTTGCGGCAGATGAGATTTCCTCAGCCAGCAGAACACTGGCACATGGAACTTCGGAGCAGGCAGCGTCCACAGAGGAAACATCATCTTCTTTGGAAGAGATTTCTGCCATGACCCGGCAGAATGCTGACCGTTCCTCAGACGGAAACCGCCTGATACACAAAGAACTGTCCCCCAGTGTGAAAATGGTGGAGCAGCGCATGGCAGATCTGACAAAAGTGCTTGAAGATACAGTGAACACCGGAGAGGAAAATGTCAGAATCATCAAAACCATCAATGAAATCGCGTTTCAGACAAACCTGCTGGCCCTCAATGCCTCGGTCGAGGCGGCCAGAGCCGGAGAGGCAGGAGCCGGGTTCGCTGTTGTGGCCGGTGAAGTCAGAAACCTGGCCATGCGTTCTGCCGAGGCTGCCAGAAGCAGTGAGGAACTGATTCAAAAAACAAAAATGCAGATTGCACAGGCTGATCAGACCAACCGGCAGGTGCAGGAAGTCATGCACAGAAATTCTGATATTTTCCGGAAACTCATTCAGATTATGGAAGAAATATCAGCTTCTGCCGACGAGCAGGCCGAAGGCATAGGCCAGATACGCCGGGCTGTGTCGGAAATCGAAAAAATTACCCAGCAGAATGCGGCCAATGCAGAAGAATTCTCATCAGGTTCCGAAGAAATGAAATCCCGGACAGATCACATGCGTGAAACAGTGAACGGACTTGCCACCCTGATCAGCGGAAAGAAAAAACAGTGAAATATGATACTGCATATTCCCGCAGTTTCAGGACTTGTGCAGTTGATTAAGGGTTTGTAAAAAAATAACCTGTAAAATTTCCTGTCCGGAAACCCTGAGGGTTTTGAAAAACCTCAGGGTTTATAATAGGTTATTTTGATACAGACCCTAACTGCTTTGACCTGTGTGAGAGCACAAAGTTCAATTGCATAAATCCTGATTATTTCAATTTTCAGTATTTTTCCAGAATGAATCCCAATGCTGAGAATGAATTCCAATGCTGTTTTTTATGTCTGATACCAATTCTCCATTGATTTTATACAATGCGGAATGCAATCTGGAGGAGTGCAAAAATTGAGCGGAGCGGTTTTTTGCACACGCACAACGGTGAAAAAAACTGACATATTATATAAAATCAATGGCGATTTGGTCTGACTCTTATCAATATAAACAGTCTGCAAAGGATACAAACCATGAGAAAATTTCATTCCTACGGGCCTGTGGACTGCAGGCATCATTTCTGCGTTGAACGCAGGGAACTGATTCAGCGGTGTTTTGAACAGATGATCGGCATTCCCGAAGAATGCGGGCATTTTTTCACCATCTGGTCTCCCCGGCAGTGCGGCAAAACCTGGCTCATGCGGCAGGTGAAAAAGGAGATTGAAAAGCAGTATCCGGACAGATTCATCATCGGCATGATGTCGGTGCAGGGTGTTATCATGGAAAAAGATGATCCTGACGCGGTTCTGTTCAGACAACTGCCCCGTATTGTGAGAGATGCTTTCAGAACCGAACCGCCTCCCCCCAAAACCTGGGATGACTGGATTGACTGGTTTTCAAAAGACAAAGGACTGTTTGACAAACCCCTGATTCTGTTCATAGATGAATTTGACAGCCTGCCTTCAAAAATGATAGACCGTCTTGTGACACTGTTCCGGGATATGTATCTGAAACGGGAAAGTTTTAACATCCACGGTCTGGCCTTAATCGGTGTCCGCGCTGTTCTGGGCGTGGAAAGTCTGCGGGGTTCGCCATTCAATATTCAGCGTTCCCTGCATGTGCCGAATTTCACAAAAGAGGAGGTGGAAGATCTGTTTTGCCAGTATCAGACAGAGAGCGGCCAGAAGATTGATCCGGATGTTGCTGAAAGCGTGTATGATTCCACACGGGGACAGCCCGGCCTTGTGTGCTGGTTCGGGGAGCTTCTCACGGAAAAATACAATCCCGGAGCCGGGAAAGTCATTGACATAAGCACATGGAAGAATGTTTATGAGGCCGCCCTGCACACAGAGTGGAACAACACTGTCCTGAATCTGGTGAAAAAGGTGAAATCCGGTTATCAGGAACATGCTCTTTCCCTTTTTGCCCGTTCCGACATTCCTTTTTCAGTGGATGCGGACTGGTGCGCATATCTGTACTTAAACGGCGTGATTTCCATGCAGACGCAGACGGATGAAAGAGGAAAAATAACAACGGTATGCCGATTTTCATGCCCGTTCATACAGCAGCGGCTGTACAACGCTCTCACGTATGATCTTATTGGGGATCGCCTGCCGATACTGGCCATTGAACCTCTGGACACCCTTTCCGATGTGTTTGATGTTCCTGAAATCAATGTTCCGGCCCTGCTGGAGCGTTACAAAAATTATCTGAAACGCCTGAAGGCCAGAGGCATCAATCCCTGGAAGGACCAGCCCCGGCGTTCGGATCTGCATTACACCGAATATGCGGGACATTTTCATCTGTATTTCTGGCTGCAGAATGCCGTGGGCAGGCAGTGCGGCATCAGTCCGGAGTTTCCCACCGGCAACGGCAGGGTGGATCTGCACCTGCGCTGCAAAGACAGGCAGGCCGTCATTGAAGTCAAAAGCTTCAGAGATCAGGCGGAACTGAGACACTCACGGGAACAGGCAGCAGCATACGCCTGCAAACTGCATCTTCCCGCAGTCACTCTGGCAGTGTTTGTGCCGGTGGAGGATGAGGATGTTTTAAAGCAGCTTTCCGGAGAAACCGTGATTGACGGTGTAACTGTCACGGTTACGGCCATCGGGTGGGTGTGATACCGATTCTCCATTGATTTGATACAAAAATGTCAGTTTTTCCCCGGTTCCGCATGTGCAAAAAACCGCTCCGCTTAATTTTTGCACTCCTCCTGATCAGTCCGGGGCGGGAGTGCAGACCAGTATCAGTTCAATGGCGAATTGGTATAATAGGCGGAAATTCAAATTATAATACACAGAAAAGACAGATCAAAAAGGCCATCCCATGCTCAGACTTGACATCCCTTTTATACCGGACGATGATTATGTCTGTTTTATCAATGAAAACCGAAGACATATTCATTCCCTTCATTTCAGCCTTTTCCGTGAGGATATTCCGGATGCGCGCCATAAATTCAGATATATGGACACTGAAACCCTGGGAGAATGGCTGGAAAAAATCAGAGGCCCGAAAAAATACGCGCTGCTCAACTCCCGTTTTTTTCATCCCGCACAGTACCGGAATGCAGATTTTCTGAGGCAGACCGGAGAAACTCTGGATATTCTGATCCGCAAAGGGGTTCTGGACGGAATTGTGTTCTGTGATTTTTATTATCTGCAGGCCCTTTCCGATGCAGTTCCGGATACAGTTTCACAGATTGAGGCTGTGCCGGGTGTGAACTGCATGTACGATTCTTTTGAAAAACTGTCAGTTATACTTGAAATTATCCGCAGTACAGCTTTCCGTATGCCGGAAAAAATCATTGCGGATAGATCTCTCAACCGGAATCCGGACAGACTGGCGCAGATGATTTCCCAATGCCGGGACGCATATCCGAAAATAAAGATCGGACTGCTTGCCAATGAGGGCTGCCTATACCAATGCCCTTTCAAACCCGCGCATGACGCACATATTGCTCTGCTCAGCACACATCTGCCGGTGGATACCTTTGAGATGAACCTCACTTACGGATGTATGCGCTATTTCCGGAAAAATCCCTGGCGGGTGCTCACGTCCCCTTTTATCCGTCCCGAAGATGCGGAAAAATATGATGCTGATATTCTTAAAATATGCGGACGGACTCTGGGTCCGCATTTTCTGATGAAAACAGTTTCCGCTTATATTGAAAAAAATTTTTCAGGCAATCTGCCGGAACTGCTGGACACAACAGGATGGATGGCAGAAGAATATTTCATTCCCAACCATGAACTGCCGGATGATTTTTTCCAGACAGTTACAGGATGTTCAAAGAAATGCGAATCCTGCGGATACTGCCGGAATCTTTTTGACAGACTTGCCCGGAAAAGCGGATTCCGTCTCAGGGATCTGCGCGCTTGCTGAAAAACTGTGATCAGGGATAATTTCATGAATAACAGCCCGTACTGTCCGGAAAATCCGGCTCATGAACAGAAAAATGATCTGCACGAAAGGCTGAAAGAACTGTACTGCCTTTTCCATATTTCCAGCCTTATTGACAGACCAGAAGCCAGCCCGGAAACAGTTTTTCCGCAGATTACCGGCATTATCCGTTCCGGCTGGCAGTATCCGGAAAACACCTGTGTGCGTATCCTTTATGATCAGTATGAATACAGAACACCCAATTACCGGGAAAGTCCCTGGCGGCAGATGGCAGATCTTACAGTTCACACGCTCAAAAGCGGTTTTGTGGAGGTCAGTTATCTGAAAGATTATCCGCCGGAGGATGAAGGGCCGTTTTTAAAAGAGGAAAGGCTTCTGATCAATGCCATTGCCAGCCGTCTGAGCATTCATATTCAGCGGAAAAAAGATGAAAAATCTCTGAGGCAAAGCCGGGAACGCCTGGAAATGGCTCTGGAGGCTGCAAGTGACGGTCTGTGGGACTGGAATCTTGTCACAGATGAGGTATATTTCAGTCCCCGCTGGTACAGTCTGCTCGGATATGAACCATCTGAACTGCCTCAGGTTTATGAAACATGGGAAAAACTTCTGCATCCGGAAGACAGGGAATCTGCTGTAAGCAATGTGAAAAAGCATATATCAGGAACCGGAAAAAATTTTGAAACCGAATTCCGCATGAAAGGCAAATCCGGAAAATGGATCTGGATCATGAGCAGAGGCCGGATCATGGAAAGAGACACAGACGGCCTGCCCCTGCGTATGGTGGGCACGCATACGGATATAAGTCTTCGAAAAGAGCAGGAACAGGCCATGCGCAAAGTCCGTGACGAACTGGAAGACCGGGTGGCCAGACGCACCATTGATCTGGTAAAAATGAACAGTTCCCTGCTTTCCGAAATCCGGGTAAGGCGGCAGACTGAAAAAAAACTTGTGGAAAATGAAACTTATCTCAGCAAAATTCTGGATGGTATGCAGACCGGAGTGATAATCATTGATGCCAAATCCCATGTGATCACTGATATCAACCTTTATGCTGCCGGAATGATCGGGCTGGAAAAAGAAAATATCAAAGGCAGAGCATGTTACCGGTTTCTGTGCCCAAGCATGGAATGCCCCATGAGCAGCCCGGACATGAAAGTGGACAATTCAGAAAGGATTCTTCTGACAGCCGAAGGGCGTCAGATACCGGTGCTGAAATCAGTAGCCCGTATTCAGCGGGCCGGCAGAGATTTTTTTGTGGAAAGTTTTATTGATATGCGGGAGCTGAAATCTCTGCTCAAAGAACAGGAAATGGATATTGTTACAGCAAAAAATATCCTGAACCTTACCACAGGCCGTTTTCAGCGGATTATGCGGATGTCTGACACAGTCCGGCTCCTGGCTGAAGCCATTGCCCTGCCCTGCCATCAGGAAGGCGGGGATCATTATTTTATCCATACGCGCTGCTCATCCGATGGTTCCGGGGCAGCCAAAACCCTTTTCAGTCTCAAAGATCAGTCAGGTCACAGGGTTGGCTGCATTCTGCGGAGCATTGTCACAGACATGCTGCACCGTTTCCTGCTCAGATCCAATCCGCAGATGTCCATGACAGATATTGCGGCCGCACTCAACAGTCAGATTGTCAGAAACAGGTATTTCCGGGAAAACGGTTTTGTCACAGCGGTTATGGGCGAGATAGATCACCAAAGCCTGATGCTGGAATATATGCTCTGCGGTCATTCGCATTTCATTGTGATGCGGGATGGAAATCTCATTGTCCTGCCAGGGGAGAATTCAAAGGAAGGAAAAAACATGCCCATCGGAACCCTGGATGATATAATATTCTCATCTGAGCGGTTTCAGCTGAGGCCCGGTGACCGGATTATTGTATATACAGACGGGCTGGAGGATGCGCTCCGTCCTAATTCCGGCATTCCGCATTCTGTATCTGAACAAACTGAACTTGCAGAGATCATAAGTGAAATTTTAAACAAACATGGGGATGGCTCCCTTTGCAGGATTATGAAAGGGGTATTGGCCCGTATTTCAGAAATTACCGGAAACCGGATTGATCCTTCGGGCATTAACCGGACTGCGGATGATATTACCATAATGGGTCTGGAAATTGAGGACAGCAGGGAATATGATGAGGAAATATGGCATCCGGGAAATCTGAGGGAACTGCAGCATCATATTGACCAATTTTTTCAGATTCATGAAAATCTGTGGCATGAGCGGGGATTTGAAAATCCCATACGCCTGCGGCTTGCACTGACCGAATCCGCAGTCAATGCCTGGAAGCATGGCAATCACTGCGATCCTGAGAAAAAAATCAGCATCAGATGCAGATACAGGGATGATTTTCTGCTGGAAATCCAGGATGTGGGACAGGGATTTGATCCCGAAGCCATTCCGGATCCTTCCTGTGGCAGCAATATATACAAACCCTGCGGACGGGGAATTCTGATGATCCGCTGTTATGCCGATTCATTTGGATGGAACAGCAAAGGCAATGCCATATCAATGATTTTTCACAAAAAACCGGAAAGCGGTGTTAAAAAAGGGTGTATAATATAAAGGAAAATCATACTTGCCTGTTGTGTGATTTCGTAATATAAGGTGTTCGGGTGTCAGGCAGTGCTTTAACTGAACACCTGAAACCTTAAAAACATTGAACAATGAATAAACTGCCGGTTGCAGGCAGGCAGAGGAGGGGAAAAATATAAATATGTTTCTACTGAAGAACCGCAGCATCGGGCAGCAGATCGGCACAGGGTTCGGAATAATCCTTTTTATTCTGGGACTGATGATTTTCCTGAGTTTCACCGGAATCAGACATATCGTAACAGATGCTGATGACGTGATTGAGGGCAACCGTCTGGATGGAAGTCTGGCCCAGGCCGAGGTGGATCACCTAAACTGGGTGGGAAATCTCAATGCCATGCTCACAGATGAAAGGATGACAAATCTGAAAATTGAAACCGATCACAGGAAATGCGCTTTTGGTCTGTGGGTTTACGGAAATGAACGGAAACAGGCCGAAGAACTTGTTCCTGCGCTTGCACCGCTTTTCATGCAGATTGAAAAACCCCATGAAACCCTTCATGAATCAGCGCGGAAAATTGCAGAGATTTTCAAACCCGCAAATGACAAACTGCCCGGTTTTCTTGCGGCAAGGGAGGCTGAGCATCTGCGCTGGGCAGGAAAAATTGACCGGCTTTTTCTGCAGAATCTGGAAAAACCGGATGTGGAAACAGATCCGCAGAAATGCCGTCTGGGGCAGTGGCTTTACAGTGAGGATGCGGAGAAATCCCTGAAAGGAAATGCGGAGCTTGCGGAACTGCTTAAACAGATTATGGAACCTCATCAGAAACTCCATGAAAGTGCCATTGCCATTGCAGAGAATTACCGGCAGATCCATCCGGGGCTGTCAAATATATTAAAAGAATTCATGGATATGCACAGTGACAGGATGTCGGGACTGGAGCGCGGCATTGCTTCAGGAATGCTACCGGCGGAAACTGCATTTCCGGAATGCAGTCCGGAAAAATGGATGGGCAGAGAAGAAGTACAGAAAGTCATGAAAGGCTGGCCGCAGTTTCAGCAGGCCGGGAATGAACTGAAAGAACCCTGTTCCCTGCTGGATCAATCCGCCATTCTGATTCGTCAGGCTTTGGAAAACGGGAACACAGCAGAAGCCGAAACCGTTTTTCAGCAGATGGTCATTCCCGCTGATACGCTCATAAAAGAAATTTTCGGGAAAATCCTGGAATCTGAAAAAGAACTGACCGCAGGCCGGGAAAAGGCCATGCAGATTTATAATACGCAGACGGTTCCAATGCTGGAGGAAGTAAGCGGAATACTTTACAAAATGCGCAAAACCGCTGAAAAAAATTTGGACGGACAAAAAGAGGCATTCCGCATTTATACAGATGAAACCCGGCCGGCTATGGAAGAGGTGCAGAAACTTCTGGAACAGATTCGCTCTGAGGTGAAAAAACATATCATAACTGATGCGAAAATGCTGGATGCAGCGCAGAGCACAAAAAGGAATATCGGTTTTGCAGGTGTTCTGGCATGTATCGCGGCTGTGTTTCTTGCCCTGGTGATTACAAAAAAAATCGCTGGTCAGCTTCGGCAGGTGAACGGAAAACTGAGAACCGGCGCGGAGCAGCTGGCCTCTGTGGCATCCCATGTTGCAGGAGCTGCAAATTCTCTTTCAGAAGGTACATCGGAACTGGCAGCGTCTTTGGAGCAGAGTTCGGCAACCATTGCAGAGATGAGCGGGGCAATAAGTGTCACGGCTAATCTGACTGCGGGCGCGCAGGAACTTATGAACGAAAATATCTCCAAATCTGCGCGATCTTTGAAAGCTCTGGTGGAACTGACCAGAAATATGGGGGAAATTGAAAAAGACAGCGCACAGATCGGGGATGTGATCAAAACCATAGACGGTATTGCATTTCAGACCAATCTGCTGGCCCTGAATGCCTCGGTAGAAGCCGCACGCGCAGGCGAATCCGGAAGCGGGTTTGCAGTGGTTGCGGATGAAGTCAGGAATCTGGCTGTCCGTTCTGCCGAAGCTTCCGGAAACACACAGAATCTGCTTGAAGGCATGGCCGGCCGCATCCGGGAGGGCGCGGCTGCGCTCAAACGCATGAGCGATGATTTTGACGGAATTGTTAAATCCGCGTCTGTTATGGGAGAAAAAACCGCATCCATCACCAGAGCCAGCAAAGAACATGCGGCAGGCATAGGTCAGGTAAATCAGGCAGTTCAGCAGATGGACACTGTGACACAGCAGAATGCGGCCATCGCCCAGGAATCAGCGGCAGCAGCGGAAGAGCTGAGTGCACAGGCGGAAGACACCTTGGGCATTGTGACAGAACTTTCCCTTCTTATTAAGGGGAAAGGCAAAAAGCATAAGTAAGGCAGCATAAATTTTCGGGTATAAGGCGATTTCCATGAAAAAATGTACCATCATTGTAAGGTGGGCACGGCTTTCTGTGCCCGCCGTTTCAGCAGGACGGCGGGCACAAAAAGCCGTGCCCGCCCTACGAAAAACGGTATAATCATTAATGGAAATCACCTAAAGTTTCCGGGAAAACGGGATTTTTTGAATACACAGTAACTTCCGTTTGCCTGCTTATTGTGCAGATTTTTGGAAAAAGCAGAGGGATTTATACCAATTCGCCATTGATTTGATGCAATATTGTGAGTTTTCCGCTGTTCCGTCTGTGCAAAAAAACGCTCCGCATGATTTTTGCACTCATCCGGACAGGCATGGGCGGGAGTCCGGATTGTATCAGGTCAATGGAGAACCGGTATTATACCGGTTCTCCATTGGTTTTATACAATGCGGAGGAGTGCAAAAATTAAGCGGAGCGGTTTTTTGCAAACGCTCAGCAGCGGAAAAACTGACCATATTGTATCAAATCAATGGAGAATTGGTATTATACAAGACAGAACAGACTGGAATCTGTTCATGCCGGATTACAGACTGGAAGTCTGTAATACTTTGACCGGGACAGGGGGAGCATCTGACGTGAAAATAAACATGAACAAAAAGGAAAAACAGGTACGAATCAGCATATCAGGTTCTGTTGATGAGCCCGGAGCACAGGAAATGGAAAATTTTTTTGAAAATCCGGATATCCTGTCTGCTGAACAGGTGATTCTTGATTTCAGGGAAGTGGGTTATATCGGCAGTGCCGGAGTGGGAACCCTGCTGCTGCTTTACAAAAAAATCGCTCCGGGAAACGGAGAGGTGATAATTGAAAATATTCCCCCTGATATTTACAGACTTCTGGCAAAAGACATGAATCTGGGGCATATTTTCACCATGCGCAGTTTATGAGGAAATTCCATGAAAAGCACACGGGCCACAGAATACCTGAAAAGCAGAAATATTCCCTTTGAACTCATCTCTTACAGACATGAGGAAAAAGGAGCGGTTTTTGCTGCCAAAGCCATTGGTTTTCCTTTGGAAATGACCATAAAAACCCTTGTGGCGGATCTGGGAAACAGCAGTTATGTGCTGGCTCTGATGCCCGGAGACCGGGAACTGTCTTTAAAACATCTGGCCGAAGCCTGCTGTGTCAAACGCGCGCAGATGACAGATGTGCAGACAGCCGAACGGATCACCGGATATCTGGTGGGCGGCATCAGTCCCTTTGGCACGCGGAGGAATCTTCCCGCACTGATGGAAAATAGTCTGCTGCGGCATGAAACAGTTGTCATCAATGCGGGACAGCGCGGCCTTATGCTGAAAATGCCGCCCCAGAATATAGTGAAGGCTTTGGGATGCAGTTTTTTTGACAATGAATGAATACAGGGAGGTTTTATGCCGTTACTGGGACTGCTTTCTTTGATTATACAGATATATTTTGCCGTCCATGCCGTGCAGAACGGCAAGGATCGCTACTGGGTGTATATCATTATCCTTTTTCCTGGAGCCGGTTCCCTGATTTATTTTTTTGCAGAGTTTCTTCCTGATCTCAGAAGCGGTTCCGGTTTAAAAAAAACCAAATCCCGGCTGGTAAAACTCATTGATCCGGGAAAAGAGGTGCGGCGTCTGGAAGATGAACTTGAACTCAGTGACAGCGTCAAAAACCGGCTGGCCCTGGCACGGGGCTATGTCAATGCAGGCATGTTTGACAAGGCCGTAACCATGTACGAAAGCTGTCTGCAAGGCATTCACCGTGATGATCCTGTGGCTGTGGAAGGTTTGTGCTGCGCGTATTTTTTTCAGGGTAATTTTGCACAGACCAGGGAATGGCTGCTTCATCTGCGGCAACTGCGCGGAGGCAGAAAGGGCGATGAATTTGATCTTCTGCTGGCCCGATGCTGTGAGGAACTTGGGGATACAGATGCCGCATTGGAGGAATACGCTTTTCTGGAAAAAGCATTTACCGGAGAAGAGGCCAGGTGCCGCTATGCCCTGCTGCTCAAAAAAATGGGAAAAACCGCAGAGGCGCAGAAACTTTTTCAGAAAACACTGAAAAATGTAAAACTGTCTCCGGGATTTCACAAAAAAAACCAGAAACAGTGGGTGGATATTGCCAAAAGGGAAGCCTGACAGACAGGAAGGATGAAGGCTGAACACGCGGTTTTGGCCGTCACAGGGAAACCGGAAAACGGGTTTGAACAATACTGTTGCGTAACGGAAAGGAGTTTGCAAATGCTTCTTGTCATTGATGTGGGTAATACAAATACGGTTATGGGCATTTATGAGGGCAGCCGTCTGATTTGTGACTGGCGGATACGCACTGAGCGAAATACTACCGAGGATGAATTCAATCTTCTCGCGACCGGACTTTTTGCCGGAAGCGGCATACACCCCGGAGATATTTCTGCCACAATCATTTCCAGTGTTGTGCCAACGATGGTCAATATTCTGGACGCGTTCTGCCGCAAATACCTCAACCATGCGCCCCACTGGGTGGATGCCAAATCAGCCTCTGGAATGCCCATTCTTTACAGCAATCCCGCAGAAGTGGGCGCAGACCGCATTGTCAATGCTGTGGGAGCCTATGAAAAGTACAAATGTGCGCTGATTATTATAGATTTCGGCACAGCCACCACCTTTGATGCGGTATCCGCGCGCGGGGAATATCTGGGCGGAGCCATCAGTCCGGGCATATTCATCTCTGCCGAGGCTTTGTTCATGAAGGCTTCCAAACTGCCGCGCGTGGAAATTTTCACATCTCCCAAATCTGTTATCGGCAGGGACACAGGCGCCAGTATGCAGTCCGGAATTATTTTCGGATATGCGGGACTGGTTGACGGCATTGTGGGAAGAATGCGCAAAGAAATGGATTCCCCGGTCAAAGTCATTGCCACGGGCGGGCTGGCTCCGCTTATGTCCGGCGTATGTGAAAGCATTGAATCCACTGAACCTGACCTGACCCTGGAAGGTCTCAGGATTATTTATGAAAAACTTCAAAAATAATCTCTTGCCTGCTTAACTCCCTGAAAAAAATGGCAACACTGCATATTATCAACCCTGAGCGGCTGAAACCTGACATCTGAAACCATTTTTCTGTTGCCACCTCCTCAGAAATGTCCTATAGTCATTTCAGAAGTCAGAGGCAGCGTCCAAGCCGGCTATGGTGCGTCAGACCTCTGCGCTGTCCGGATCTGTATGCGGTCCTGAACCCGGGCAGTTAATCATAGGACCGCCCCGGTACGGGAGGCCGCGGTTCCCTCCCTGCCGGGTATCTTCCTTTTTTCATCTCTTATGCGTTCAGAAAAATCATGTCCCCTTTTACCGGAAGTACTCATCACCTGACTGTTCCTTTTCATGCCTTTTGTGCAGGAATCTGCATTATAGCGGCTTTTCTCTTCCATCCAGCGGATCTGTATGCGGAAAAAATGAGGCAGATGCACACAGCAGATGCCTTTATTGTATATCCTGACTCTCTGAAAGGAAAAGCTGAAGAAGTGGGCAGGCTGATGCCAAATTTGACATCAGAACTGGAAACACTGCTTTTTGCATGGCCTGCGGATCTGAAACCCGCTGTTTTTCTCATGGGAGATACTGCAAAATTTGAAAATATGACCGGGAATCCCTATATATCAGCTTTTGCGGTTCCGGAAAAAAATATCATTGTCATAGACTGCACACGGGTGAATGACCGGACCTTTACACTTGAAATCACACTGAAACATGAACTCTGCCATCTTCTGCTTCACCACCATGTTCCAAATCTGCCCAAATGGCTTGATGAGGGCATCTGCCAGTGGAGCAGTGACGGCATTTCGGAACTTCTGATCCAAAATAAGGGAGATGTGCTCAGAACCGCTCTTCTGTCAGGAAATATCATTGCACTCAGAGAACTGGAAACCCGTTTTCCCCATGACAGAAACGGTCTTGTGCTGGCATATGAGACAGGCAAAAGTTTTACGGAATTCATTGTGCGGGAATTTGGAAAAGATGCACTGTTCCATATTCTGGACAATCTGAAAAACGGGGATGATACAGAAACTGCTGTGCACAAAGCCCTGTCCCTTTCCCTGGCAGAAGCAGAAAAGCAGTGGCACAGACATCTCAGGAAAACAGGCACATGGTTCATATGGCTGTCTGTCCATATGTATGAAATCCTTTTTCTTCTGGCTGCGCTGGTTACAGTTTACGGTTTTTTCCGTCTGCTGATAAAACAGAGAACTTACACAGATGATGAGGAAAATGAAGAAGAGGAAGGGGAGGAGAACACTGAAGATGTTGTACACCAATGAAAAAAAGTAAGCACAGGGTAAATTGCACGGTGATTGACAAGAAACGCTGCTGATACAGCCAAAGGTTCCTGTTGCCGGATCTTCAGCACAGTCGGAAACAGAATATCTGTATCTTGCTGTATTAAAAAAATTTCTCCCGAAAGCCGCCGAACGGCCTGCGGATGGCCATCTGCCGCCCTTGCAACCGGAGCGAATCGCCCGGCTGCAACGCAAAAGTCAGCGGCAAATGGGGGCTGAAGCGAAGCGGAAGCCCCCATTTGTCCGCTGAACTGTTGGGTTATCTGACTATTTCTCAGCAAAGTATTGTCGATTATTTATTCAGAGTTATTTGTTTTTTCATTATAATATTTTACAGATCTTTCCATTTCTTCAGTTTCAACTTTAATGAGATTTATTTATTATTTCAAATGCTTTATGACTTTTTGTTCTTGAGAAAGCATAACTATCTCTTGTTTTTAATTAAATAATCAACCAGGTCAAAAGGGTATTGAATTAAAGCATTTTCTGAATAGTTACCTCTTAGTTCTCCCAATGCACAGTAGTCGTCTTCTGTTGGGCTGCTTCAGAGGTCACAATACATCGTGCGAGATGTCGGTGCGGTGAAGCTCCTCTACGAGATCTTTGAAGCACAGTGGATCTGAGCCGTTGAGCCCCTCACCGGTGAGGTAGGCCGCTGCCCGGCAGCCGCCGCGGCAGTGTGAAGGCGCGAAACGGCAGGTTCTGCAAGGGCCAGTCATCGATTCCTTGTCTCTCGTGCGCATCTCGTTGAGAAGTGGGGATTCGTGCCAGATCTTCTCCATTGGAGACTCGAGGAGATTGCCGAGTGGGAAGTCATGCAAGAAAGGACAAGGATAGGCTGTCCCGTCCGCCCCGACGCTCAGTTGGTCGTATCCTGCCGAGCAGGTCATCGGACCGCTCGTCCCTTCGCTGCAGTCCTGAGGGGATAGCAGAAACGTGAACGTTGTTTCCGTGGAGATGCTCAATCGCCCTCGCTGCTCCTGTTCTTTCTCAGCCAGGATTCTGCTCAGTTGCATCGAACCTCGGCGACTGAGTAACAGGTCTTGGACTGTGCGGCGTCCACGACCTGCCGGGATGAACGGGATGGCCTTGAAAGCGTCGCACCCGAGAGAGACCGCGAGATCTATAATCTGGGGCAGCTCGCCGATGTTCTGGGCTGTCGCCGTTGTACTGATGCTCGTCGAAAACCCTTCCTCTTTCAGACGCCTGAGGGTTTGGCAGGCGCGCTTGAACGCTCCTTTCTTTCCTCGGAAACGGTCGTGAGACGCTCCAATTCCGTCAACGCTCACTTGCACCTGAAAGACGGGCAGCTCGCGAAGTCCTTCGAGTACACGCTTGGGGACGTCGAAGCCGTTGGAAGCGATGTCCACACGCATGTTGTGATCGGTGATGTAAGCCACCAGATCCAAGATGTCGTGACGGAGGAAAGGCTCGCCTCCCGTAAGTGATACATACAGGACTTGAGCATCTGCGAGGCGATCTATGAGTTCATAGGCATCCTCGGTTCCAAGAGCCGTCGTCCGCCCGTTTCCCGAGTCAGTCAGGCAGTGCTGGCAACTCAGGTTGCACGCGTATGTGACATCCCAGATGACACTCTTCGGCGCAGAGAACACAGAGGAGGTACTCAATAGGGACTGCCGTCGCTCACACACCGAATGTTTCGACCGTCGCTTCGGTGTTCGCGGGCTGTCGAGGTATTGAAGGGCACAGGCCCGGTCGAGCTTGTGCAATGTCGTCTGGAGAATCGCGGTCGATGCGGAGGAGTTGTATACCGCCCTTTTACGCAGAGTGTTGCGCACGTCGTCAAGCGAGTGCGTGCCATCACACATCCGAACGACCTGCGCTTCGATCTCGTCGAACTCAACCTCGACGGGGAGGAACGGGTTGAACACGATGGCGCCGAAAGGCTCCTCGCGAAAGGTGATGAAGGAGAACAGAGCGGGGACTCGGCTCCCCTCTCTGTCCTCTATGTGCCCGCTGCTACTCATTCGTCTCTATCCTCGCGAGCATTTGCTCAAGCGATCTCCGACTGGCAGGGTTGAGGCTCTCGATCACTTTCTTGACGTGTCGCGTGTTGCGCTTCGTTGCAAGTTCCTTGATGTCTCTGACACGGCATGCCTCGAACAAATCCAGCAATCCCTCGAATGGGACGGGATCGATGTTCGGGCAACCGCCGCCGATGCCGACCCTACACCCGCCGATCATCAATCCGCAAGCGACCGCGCTAGGACAGGACCCGATACTCGACCTGCAGAGAATGGCTGCGCCGCAAGACACGAACTCGCCGCAGGTCACTGACGGACCGCAAGCGATCAGATTTCGGCAGAGGATATCCGAGCGACACAGTATGTTGGAACGGCAGATGAAGCCCTCTTTGACCTCGATGGTGCCGAAGTATGGTACGCGGTCGGTGGCCGTGACCACGACCTCGATATCTCCCGTGGTCTGCGGGTTGACGTGGATGCTCGCTTCCCCTGTCGCGTCAGTGGTGTCTGACTTGACCCAGTTGCCCTTCGCAAGGCTGACGACAGCGCCGGCGAGGGCTGCGTTGCTGCTATTCGTGACCGTCACGATCACGTCCTGTGCGACTTTCTTGATTGAGGCAGAGTGAGTCACCTTCATGACCTTGGGTTTACCGACCCAGACGGGCATCTCGGGATCACCGAGCAGCACCTGTACGAATTGGTGCCAGCGCCACGAGCCGCCAGAATAGTTGAGATTGAGTCGGGCATCGTTGAGATCGGCGAGGTGGCGACTCGTACCAAGGTGCTTGAAGAACTCCCGCTCGTAGTCGTCACCGACACCGATCCAGCCGAAACGAGTGTAACCAACATATGCCACAGCTCCGCCGCTGGCGTTATGCAGGAGCTTCTCGCTCGTCGCGTCTTCCGTGGCGAAATCGGCGGTGAGGCAGGACATGGCATAGGTGACCGGTAGCAAATAGCCATTCGAGGCGTTCTGAGCCATGGCTGAGTCCACACCACAGCATCCACCCTGGCTCCCGTGCCCGCTCAAGCTCAAGAAGTGAGGCCCCAGGTTGAGCGCGTCCCGCATTCGGTCTTGGGTGTAGTGTTGAAGTGGGGGGGAGACCACGTCGCTTGGGGGAAGATCGATCTCGTCTTCGTAGATTCGGCTGAGTACGTTGATGGCAGAGTAGTTATCTTGGATCAGCTTGCAGAGCGCCTCTTGGTCGTTCATCGATGTATCTGCGACTGCCTTGTCGAAGATGAACCGCGACGGCGCCAGCTCGTCGGAATTCCCATAGACAACGACCCACTCGGTCGCGATCGGGTAGCGGAAGACTCCCCAGGGGAGGGAGAAGATAATCTCGCTCGGACTCAGGTCCGTGTCGCTCTTCGCGAAGAACCATCCTCTGCCCGTCACGTCCGCCTCTGGTGTATACGGAATCTCACGAACATCCGTAGGCGTCACCTGGACGAATAGATGCCACTTCAGATCTGTGAACACGTCTCCGAGCTTGATCAGCGTGTGAGCATCGCCAGCATCGTGATGGTATCTGTTGACGGTTGGCGGGCTCGTCGCAGTTGACATGATGTTGATGTGATCTCTGTTGTCGATGTTCGTGGAGACCAGCGTCATCCGACGAGCCCAGTTGAGGTCGAGTGGCGTCCCGTCTGGCTCCCTCAACTGTTCGTATGCGATCACCTTTTTCACGAACACCTCGGCTTCCGTCACGGAGCCGACGGGGGCACGCCCCAAGCCGACGTCGACCGAAAAGCTGACGCCGTCGAAATTGTTGCCGTTGGTGTGTTGGCCGTACAACCCATTGTCGAGTATGTCCCAATCGTGCAGTCCGGAGAGACCGTAGTTCGGGCCTATTAAGCTCGAGTAGTACATATCGGTCGGGAGGATGTTCCACTGGTAGAGCCATTGGAGCGTGTTGTTGACGAGGGCCGCGGGTCCACGAACGACCACGAACTGCGTACGGTTGTTCGAGCGGACATTGTAGGTGTTATCTGTGGCGTAGAACCAACCGGGGTTTGTGGCGTTCGATATCCCAGCCGTATCAAGGGGAATGAGTGTTCCGTCAGCCGGGTTAACGAGCTGGTGCGGCCAGTTGCCTGGCCACCACTCTCCCGGGTTTACAACGTGCATGTGAAGCTCGGTACCGGTCCAAAAGGACCTGTCGTCGTCTGGCGGGTTGACCGTGTCTACCGCGATGTACCCGCGATTTGCGCCGGCCACCAGACGGGTGGGAATGACATTGAGGTCGCCACCGAGAAGAACCCATGAGACGTTCCACTGGTTGTAAGCCCATTTAAGGAAGATGCGCAGAACCTCCTGAAGATCGCGTGCGTCAGTGACGAAATCTCCGTACTTGCCTTCGACGATGTCGGCCACGGTTACGATACGTGTCTTCAGTCCGCGACGCTTTTTCCACTCGACCAACTTCTCGAAAGTGCTGACAAGGTCACCGACGGAACCTACGGCAGAGATGGAGTCCGCGTCCCACGAGTTATTGTCGGTGATGACGAGGTAGTCACATCCCCCAACGAAGTCCGGAAAGAGGTTGCTCAAGTCCCGTATCCAATTGGGGTTGATGACATTCGACTTGAGAAGATTCTCGATCTTCAGCTCCTCAAACGAAGATCGTGCCTTCTTGAAGAACCGGCGCCCTGCAAATGAACCTTTCCGCACCTTTGCGACGGGCTGGTATAACAACGAAACGCTGATGACCGAGGCCAGCTCGATGATTCCCTGAGGATTCTGGCTAACTGGCCGGAGCTCAAGCACCGCGATGGTGGCCGGTCCACGATGCTCGATGTCCACGAGGGTCGCAGCCGGAGCTGGACGGGCCATGATATTTCTATATGAATCAAAGTGGGGCGTGGTGACGCCCCTCGCGTCCTTCACGTAGCTCGGAGACTTCACAGCTGGTGGCGACTCACGATAAAGAGACTTTTTGATCTTCACTCTCGTCGGCATCGCAGGTCTCATCTCTTGGATCGGCGCGATGAAAACCGGAGCCCTTGTCATCTCCCGAACATTGCTCACCTCAGCCTCGACGTTGAGTACATCGCTATAGGGAGGTAAAGCCACTCGGATCTGCTGCACCGGGAACGCGGGTTCGCCCGGCTCCCCCGATAGGAAGGAATCATCGAGGTCCAGCACCTGACCAAAAGGGGTCTCTGTCAAGGTAATCGCTTTCTTTGTATACCTGACAACAACCTCTACTGTACCCTCGTCTCTTTGTGGATTCCCTTTGATTTTGATTGTTCGTTGACTTGTCATTTCATTCCCCCTCCTTCGTCTTTCTTGTTCGAATCCTCAGTTTCGGCAAGATTACAGATTGCTTGCGACCACACGAAAAATTTACAGGTGCCGAGATCTCGAACCGTCTTGATATTGAACGCTTTACGCAACAATTCCGCGTCATCTTTCGAAACACCCTGGATTGCATTAACCGGGTCCTTGATGATTTCTTTTAGCGGTTTTCCCCAATAATCTTTTTGAAGCATTTTGTTGATGTTCATTATTATGTTCGTCCGCCGCCAGTGATTGGCATTATAGATATTGTCGCTCTCATTGCTCTCTTCCACCATATTTTTCGCATCGGCCCTGACTACAAGATTTGCGGAAGTAAGAGAATGGATGTCGAGCCCGCGCTCTGGGGGGCATGAAAAATTGCTGAATGGAATGTCGCCCGAACTCCATGAATCATCTGCTCTGAGTTCAGATATCGTCGTAGACCACTGAGACTGAGGCTTATCACTTTGAGAAGCGGCAATATCGTTAATTTCAACGTAGACAAGATGCTCTCCAGCATCTCCGTTGCCGACATTTTTGATTGTGAAATTGACGGTTTTTGTGAAAAAATCAATTGATGCCTCATTTACAATTAGGTTTGGTTTGGAATTCATAAGCCCCTCCTCCTTTGTTGAATTGTTGGTCTTGAAAAAATGCTATTGGGGTCCAACCCCAATCCCAAAAACTTGAATCATTCCCCCTTGAAAATTTTTCGTCATCGCGTCGCAGATAACGGGGCGGCGGATGCAGCGGCGAAGGGATTCAAAGGCCCGCAGGGTCGTTGAATCCCTTCGCCGCTGCATCCGCAGGTTGTGAGGCGCTTCGCGCCGAACGGCCATCGGATGAAATCCGCCGCACCGTTGTCAATGGCGCGTCGCGCCCGTGTCAACAAGTGATTATCAAGTCATTTCGCCCTGATAATACCCCAAAAAGCCACTTATCAGAGCAGTTTTGCCCTGATAACACCCAATAATACCACTTATCAGGGGAAATCTGTCTTGACAGGTTTCCCTTTTCCAACATTGCTCAGTTTATCCATGCAAATAAGAAGCTGCTCCAAAAATAATCGGAGGGTAAAAAATTGGGATTCTTCCGGTTTTTTTACCCTGTGCCATGCCTGATTTTATCCGGTTCAGAAGGACAGTGTCTCTATTGCCCCTGCAAACTGTCAAAAAAATCTGTAGTGGGTCAAACCGCTTGACAATGTCATCCCTTTCGGGATTCTGATTTGTTTTTTAACTTTTTCTATAATAATATCAATCCATGCGGATTTTTTCCCGCCCCGGTGTCAGCCCTGATCAGCGGATTTGATCCACTGTCAAAAAATCTTCTTTGTTTCCATTTTTGGTAGTGGGTCAAATCCGTTGATGACGGTCTCCCCTCCCTTGAGGGAGGGGCAGGGGGAGGGTGAAAACATCAATTTATTACAGGATATTATTTTTACCCCTCCCCTAACCCCTCCCACAGGGGGAGGGGATTTTCAACGGATTTGACCCACTACCCCATTTTTCATGATTTCTGCTTTAAATCAGCAAGATTGGCATTTGCTTCACAACCGTTCACAAAACTCCTTCCCCGGAAATAAAAAAAGCCGGGCTGCCCCTTGGTATCGGGCAGCCCGGCTTTCTTGTCACTTGCTCAAGATCCGCGGCTTTCCACCCCTGCCTTACAGCAGGTTAGGCTTTATCCGATATCTGAATACAAAATAAACAGATACATATTAATAATAATTAATGACTGTCGTTTAATCAATGAGAATTATTTTGTCAAGAAAAAAAATCAATGCTTCGGCAATTTTTTTCTGATTTCCGATTTGAAACAATTTAACATTTTTAAATTATTATATATTATTGACTGAACAGCATACACCGTCATTCCGGCACAAGCCGGAATCCAGACCGGATGCCGATTTTCATCGGTATGCAAATATGAGTGTATTCCCAATGCCGTTTCCTTAAGGATAAAATTCCCCTCCCCCGGCGGGAGGGGTCAGGGGAGGGGGAAATAATACCCTGCAGTCAGATGATGTTTCCACCCTCCCCCTGCCCCTCCCTCAAGGGAGGGGAGTCTTAAGGAAACGGCATTTAGTGTATTCCATCAAACTGAAAAACGCTGTAAATGCGAATTTTCAGGCATCAAATTATAACAAATTGAAATTATTATAACTCAGTAATGTCCGGTTAGGTTTTTGCATATGGTAATTTTCCGCCTGATCAGTATTACTGAAGGGGAGCGGATACGGATTCCGCATCTGCCCAAATGGCTTGATGAGGGCATCTGCCAGTGGAGCAGTGACGGCATTTCGGAACTTCTGATCCAAAATAAGGGAGATGTGCTCAGAACCGCTCTTCTGTCAGGAAATATCATTGCACTCAG
>JBFXEJ010000046.1:0-44208 GCA_050180235.1 Desulfococcaceae bacterium | reverse complement strand
TCTCCGGAATAAACCAGTGGCGAATCAAGTATACAGAAAAAATAAAATGCGCACAGAAACAGAAATAAATATATGATTGTCCGGAAAAAGTCAGTCATAAAAAAAACCGGGGTTTCCCCCGGCCCCTCAGAAAAAAATAATTACCGGCGACTGCGGACAAAACTGTACACCTGATAAATAACCCAAATCGAAGCCAAGCCGATAATCATGGTCAGAGCGATGGTTTCAATAGGCGCAAGATCAAAAGTGACAGTAGACAAATCCAAAGCTGCGGCAGCATTACTGGCAAAACCCATAATCACAGCAAACAAAGCCGCAAAAAATCCGGAAAACCTTTTCAGCATAAAAACACCCCCTTTACTATTTAATTTAACTACTTTTTATTCAAAATCTTTATGACTTTTTTATAAACATGATAAAAGGCAAACGGCCCCAAAAAAGCCATAAAAATACCAATTAGAATTGAAATCTTAAGTGAAATCAAGAGTGCATAACCATTTTAACAATAACGCCGAAAAAAACGGCATAAAATCCGAAAATGACGACCAGAGTAAAAAAGTAATCAAAAACCGGATCGCCGGTGACAGGCAAAATCAAAAATTCAACAGTAGATTCAAACATCAATCTTTCCTTAAACCAAGAACAGATTTTTTAGGAGATTGAACAGAACCAGAAGAGATAACCGATGGAGAAACATCATCACGGGCAATATACTGCATTCCCGTTTTTCCGGTTCTTTCAGATCGGTAAGGTTTAAATGAAACAGGGATTTCCTGAACACCGGGACTCCAGGAACGCATAGAAAAATCTTTCAAATAGACCATAAAAGGCTGTTTGGAAAAATCAAAAGCTGTAGATTTATTCTGATCCGGAAAAAATTCATAATACCAGCGAAGCCCTGCCGAATCGAAAGATATAACAGGAACAGCCAAAAATTCAGACAAGCCGGAAAAATCAGATGAAACTGAGGAAGGACAAAAAATAGTCCGCAAAAGGCTGGATTTATATCCAAGACAAAGAATATTTATGTTACGGCCGCCGGAAATATCAACAACATTCTTGACCGTACCAGAAACAACATGAAGAGGAAACCCGTAACAAAGACATTGAATATTCCGGATTTTAGCCTTCTTTTCAGAAGTAACGATGTCAGAAAAACCCTCAATTTCGCAAAGCAAAGATTCCATATATCCCCCATTAAAGTTAAAAATTAGCTAAGCTAAAATAAAATTAGCAGACTAATTAAACCTTATTTAAAAAAAACATGACAAATTTGACGAATTTGATGAATTTGACAAATTTGACGAATTTAATTATTCAAAGTATAGCATTTAAGAGCAAACTCATAAACAGAAGCCCTCGGAATAATAATAGATGAAGAAAACCCATTCAACTGGACAGCCCCAAGATCACCCGTCCGGACCCGTCTGTAAATGCTGGTAAGAGAAACCCCAAACCCGGAAGCGATCTCTTTGGGAGAAAATTGAGAAACCGACTCAGGAAAATGCCGGGAGAACCAGCTATCGAACCAATCAGGTTTAATAATATTGTCTTTATCCATATACCCCCCTAAATTCTGAGAACTGACATCTGATCCTTAGTCCGAACCTCAACCCGGCCGGAAAAGGGATTGAAAAAAATGTAAGAAACATCAATAATCTTCAAAAGTTTTCTGCATTCCAATTTATAAGATAGGGTTTCGATAACATCCAAATCGACCTCAGCATATTTTTCAGGATCAAGAAGATCACGAAACGAAACAGTTTTCTGAACCAGAACAAGCCCGCAGAAATATTTCTGATAACGACTTCTCTGTCTGCACCAGCCACGGGTATGCATCCGGCACGAATCACGAAGAAAAGCATATCTGACAACAAAATCCTCAGCTTTGACAATTCTCCAGAAATAATATTCAGGACGGCCTGAATCACGGTTCCAGCCGCAGGAACAGCGCACCACAAAAATATGCTCCTGACAGCCGGTACGGACAACACAGCGCCTGACATCCTCTGAAAAACGGCGGCCGTCATAAAGAAGCCGGTGATTAACCCTTTTCATAACATCTTTATTATTTGGAATAAAACCCCATTGAGGAGACTTGCGAAGCCCGGAAAAATCCCGACCCGGAAAAACTTCAGAAAGAAGTTCAACCCACTGCCCAAGAAGCCAAGCAGGATCAATATGACCAAGAACATCACGATCTTTTCTTTTGGCATCGTCAGACAAAGAAAGCCAGCGAACCAGCCCACCCTTAACACTGTATTTTTTCCAGTCCTTTTCAGAAATCACCGCGGGAATAACATCAACATGAAGATGCCAGCGATCACGGAAAAGATCAGAATCACCGCAGGGATGCTCAAAGGCCAGAAAACCGATATTGCCAACCCCGGCCTTGTCATATTTACAGCCAAAAGCACGGCGGTATATATCCTGAATACCCCGGATCAGTTTTTCAGCAACAGACCGATCATAGAGCGGAACCGATTCAATTTCAGAAGGAAGATCGAAAACACCGGTATATATACCGGGAAAATCAGATTTATGATAATATGTTATATTTTCAATAAAATCAATCCATTCTCTAAGAACCTTGTCTCTTTCATAAGAATCGCACCGCAGACATCCTTTTTCAGAACATCTTGGAATATAAGGATATACAATTTTTCCATTATCCTTTTTGGATATAAAAGCCTTTCCCTTACGTTTATTATAATGGCAGTAATCAAAATTCTTTGAATCAGACACAGAGAAAACAGATCGGGCATAGTCACGGTAAAGAATAAGAAAATCAGAATCACGGTTAGAAAGAGTATGCCCAAACTTTTTAACCAAAAGAGAATTCAGATAATCACGAAGACCGGAAAGATCAGAAAAAAAATCAGAAAAAAAGGCAGAGGAAATTGATCCGAGAATATCCGGCCCGGAGAAGGGAAAAGGTTTTTCCTCCTGCGGAATGGGAACGGAAAAGGGAACAGCACCGGAGACAGTTTGAAAGCCCTTTTCCCCTTTTCCGTTCCCATCATTCAAGCTATATAAGGAAAGCGCTTTTGAGGAAAAAACAGAAGAAAAATTTTTTACATCCTTTGTAAAAGATTTTCCGGAATCATCTTTGAAAGCCTGGCGCTGCCCAAGAAGCAAAAGAGCCACTTCTTTCGAATTTTGAGAAATTTCATTATAACTAAGCATAAAGCACCGCCAGACTGTATACATGCAATATGCCAAAATTATTAAAATTAATAAAAATATATAACAAAAACAACGGGTTCAACTCCCGCCGCCTCCACCATTTTTATATCTGATTTCAATATATTGTCATTTTTCAGACATATCATCCGTTTTCCCTAATCGTCTCCCTTTCCTGTAATCTGAAAATGCTTTTTCTGCTTTATCCTGCCAATTCCAAAATGCCCTGCAAATATTCTGTTTTTGATTCATTACAGATGTCCGGTCTGTTCAGTGTCTGTAAAAACGGAATATTGCATCTTAACATCCCAACATCTGATTTGTATTGACAAAACCCTGTTTTATTTATAAACCGTCCATGAATATCTGCTCGCAGGGAATTCTGTCTGTACGCGGTAATGGCTATAATTAAATTTATATATGGTCATCTATACAGATCAAGCAAAACATGGGAAAAAGTTAAAAAACCGAAACCTCATGAGAGAAGCGGAGACAATAAAGGCAGGATGAAAAATCAGATCACATCTGTTATAATAATCAGCCTGATGCTTTTTATATGTTTAATCTGTGCATGACTTGGATTTTATTACAAATATCCAGATAATAAATACTGTTCAGAGGCAGCAGGCTGCATAAAAGAAAAGACCGGTTATGACATAAAAAAATCCATAATTTTTTGAAAACTTACAGTGCAAACGGTTTTCATGCGGATAAGGGTTCCGTTTTTTATTTTTTTCAATCAGGAAACAGAAGATATGACATGTTACAAATTCAGATTTGATTTTGAGGTGGGCAGTCTGATTAAAAGCCCCTGCAAAGACTGCAAGGAGCGGGAAGAGAAATTTCCCCGGTGCATAGCAGTGTGCAAAATTCTGGATAAGATTCAGAGCATTCTGGCAGAAACACGATCCTGCAGCAGGGGATGAGGTTTTGGCAGACAAATGAACCTTCCGGGCTCACACCTGCCGCGCTCTTTGCTGCCCCGCGGACTGAAAACCTTTCCTTTTAGGGATATTGCCGGATTTTGTCTTTTCATCGCCGGAATTATATTGTTTCTGATCAGCGGTGCGGAAAAACAGGGATACAACTGGCAGTGGTACCGTGTGCCCCGGTATATTTTTTCCTTTGAAGACGGTCAGTTCATAAAAGGACCTCTTCTGGACGGGCTGCAGGTAACTCTGCAGATTACAGTCATCAGTCTGGCGCTGGCTTCTGTTTTTGGGCTGACCACAGCATTTCTGCGGCTTTCCGATTCCTTTATGGGCCGCAGCATGGCCCGTCTGTATCTGGAACTGATCCGCAATACTCCCCTTCTGGTGCAGCTTTTTTTTATTTATTTTGTGCTGGGACCGATTCTGGACATCAGCCGTTTTGCATCTGCGGTGCTGGCCCTTAGTCTTTTTGAAGGTGCGTATGCTTCGGAAATATTCCGTGCCGGAATTGTCTCCATTGAACAGGGGCAGTGGGAAGCAGCCCGAAGTCTGGGAATGAACACTGCTTCCACCTACCGTCATATCATCCTTCCCCAGGCCGTCCGGCGGATTCTGCCGCCTCTGACCGGTCAGGCTGTTTCCCTGATCAAGGATTCGGCTCTGGTCAGCACCATTGCCATTTACGATCTCACCATGCAGGCACAGGCCATCATTTCCGAAACATGGCTTACCTTTGAACTCTGGTTCACAGTGGCCGGAATTTACCTGATGATCACCATTCCCCTTTCATTTTGTGCGAACCTGATGGAAAAATATCTGAGTGTGAAGGCATAGTCAGCAGATCAAAAAATTTCCGGATTCAATCCGGCCCAAAATGCTGTTTTTTGCTTCGGACTAGTACATAACCATTTTAAATTTTAAAGAATAACAGAGAACTCCCCGCCTGAAAGGCAGGGCGGTCAAGGTGATTTCTGAAAATAAATATCCCGGTTCAGTTCACAGGCACAGGTCAAAAGCTGGAAGCTTTTTCTACTTTTCCGGTATATTCTTTTCTGGAAATCACCTAACCTGGCAAAGCCAGAACCAAAAAAGTGTTTTAATTTATATGAGATTCCGGTATAATTCGCCATCGTTTTCCATTTAAAAACGGGAGGTGAATCATATTGCTGCCTGAAAAATATTCCAATCAGATTGAAGGGGTTATATCCTGTTTTGACCGTATTGTGATTCAAGGAACCCTTCCCCAGATTTGTTATGCAGCCGGGATGACCGGATATCTGAATGCAAATCAAATCCGAATTTTTGATTATCCACGTTTTGCAGAACCTTTGAGAAATGAAATCAGAGAGAACGCTGAACGAATTGCGAAAGAAAATTCCCTTGAAATCGAATTTATCAGAAAGAGTCATGTCCGCAAAGAAAGCATAATCGCAAAAATTTTAGAATCCCGAGGCAATCATTTTGGCATTGTCCATATTTTTTCAGCCATGGAATCTTGCCCAACCTATAAACCATGGCACAATAAAAAAACAAATCAGACGTATCTCAAACCCGATCAGGGAAAATGCCTTCATTATTATTTTTATCTTATCGATCCCATTCTCGGGCTTTGCTATGTGCGCGTTCCAACGTGGTGTCCTTTCCGGTTGCAAATTTATTTCAATGGACATAACTGGTTGGCATCTGAACTTAGATTCAAAGGTGTCGATTATTCTCTTAAAGATAATGCTTTCATGAAGATCGATTCCTTTGACGAGGCTCAACGCATAAACGATTCGCTTACTGTTGAATTGATCCATCAAAAGTTGATTAAATTTTCAGAACAATTTTGTCCTGTTATAAGACACTTTAATTATCCTTATCATTGGAGCATCATGCAGGCCGAATACGCAACCGACATTATTTTTAAGAACCCCGAAGACCTTCATGCGGTTTATGATCGCCTGATACGCACCGCTGTTCATACTGTAAAACCCGAAAATATTGCAACATTTTTAGGAAGAAAATTTCACCGGAATTTTCAGGGAGAAATGGGAAACTATTTTAATACAAGAATTGAAGGAACCCGCATCAGGCACAGCATGGGCCCGGCGTCCGTTAAAATGTATGATAAATTCGGAAAAATCCTTCGCATTGAAACAACCATAAATGATGTATCCTTTTTTAAGCACTACCGAACGGTAGAACATCGGAACGGAACGGAATCTCTCAAGTTGGCCCCCTTGAAAAAAAACATTTACAGCCTGAACACACTGCAGGGTTTGATGTCAAGTTCAAATCGTCGGTATCTGCAATTCATATCCGATATTGAAGATGTCAGTGTCGGAATCGGAAAATTGAACAATATTTCCAAAACAGTGACTTCAAATAACCGACCGTATAAAGGATTTAATTTTTTCAATCATGAAGATCAGAAATTATTTGAAGTGATTGCCTCCGGCGAATTCAATATCAGTGGATTCAGAAACAAACATCTGAAAAAGAAACTTCCCAATAAAAATACCGGTCAGATATCCCGGATGATCAAAAGGCTGTGGTCTCACGGACTGATCAAAAAAGTCGCGAAGACATACAAATATTACCTTACAAAACTCGGAAGCCAAATCATCACCATGGGACTGAAACTCAGAGAGCTCGTTATTATACCCGAACTTTCAAGATAATCCCTCAACCAAAAATTCACAAATATTTTGACATAAAATGCAAAAAAATGAATGTTAAGATACTAAGTTCTGTGCATCTTTAATTCCCCGCCTGAGAGGGGATTTGATACCATAAAATCTAAATTGGTCGTGTACTAGATTCTGTTGACATTTCAGATTGATCATACGTTTCAGACACTCCGGTCTGACAAAGTGCAGTGCCTCATTCCGGACAGAGTCCGTGAAAGTCCGTCAGGCTCAGGTCAGCAGCTTATAACAAATTCATAATATTACAGAAATATCAACAGAAGCTGACAGGATTGCAATTTTTAGGACAAAGTTTTTTTGCGATGGTTAAAATGAAGGGCCGGTCAGAGCTTCACCCACACCGCTTTTCATATGGATAACATGTTCATACAGTTTCAGCAGTTCAGCCATATATCTTTCCAGAGTGTACTGCGCTGCCGTGACTGCCGCATGATCTCCGATTTCACTTCTCAGATAAGTATCTTCCAGCCTGTAAATGATTTCCGCGATTTGTGCAGGTCTGTTTTTCTCCGGAACAAACCCGTCTTTTCCGTTCTGTATCAGTTCAGCCGCGCCGCAGGTATTGGAAACAATGACCGGAAGCCCGCAGGCCATAGCCTCAAGGCAGACATTGCCAAACGCGTCGTAATGACTGGGAAAAACAAAAATATCCGCAGCCCCGAAATATCTTTCAATCTGCGGACGATGTCCCAGAAATCCCACCTGCCTTTCAATTCCGTATTTCACGGCCTTTTTCTGATAAGGCCCGATACTGCCGCTTCCCACCACCATCAGTCTGTATTTTTTATCTTCAAGCAGCCGCATGGCCTCCAGCACCGCTGCCAGATTCTTGCGTTTGTGATCATTGGAAATGAACAGAAGCAGGATTTCATCCTCTCTGATGCCATACATGTCACGGATGGATTTTCTGTATTTGTCTTTAACACCGGGATGAAACACCGAAGTGTCAATGCCGCTGTAAATAACAGCTATACGTTCCTGCTCCATCCCATAATGCGTTATGATTTCCTGCTTTATCATTTGGGAAATGGCCAGAACCATCCGGGTTCCGCCCTGAAGAAATATTTTATCTTCCAGCCATTTCAGGGCCATACGCCGGGGAGTAGCAGCAACGATACGGCGGAGCAGAGGATTGGGATAACGGTACATCATCTGCACCGGATTAATGCCATCCGAAACCCGGAAAATATCCTGATGCAGTATCCGATCCATAGACTGAATGATGTCAAAATCATTTCCTGCCAGTTTCTGCTTTGCACTCAATGCAAAGGAAAGATTTTTTCCCGGCGAGGATATATGCAGCATGGGAACATGATGAAAGGTTATACCCTGAACTGTATCCTCACAGCGGTTTGCAAAAATATGGACTTCATGCCCGGATTTCAGCAGTTCACGGCTCAGAAGAACCGTATCTTTTTCCAGACCGCCTTTTGAAAGCGAATATTTGTGACTGACCAAAGCGATTTTCATTGTCCTGCCTCATACAAAACCATTTTTCCGTGTCTGGCCGTATGCCATTCCCGGATTCTGACAAAATTCCCATACAGTGCAGATTCCGCCTGATTTCCCCATTTTTTTTCATCCCACATCAGATAATTGCAGGATTGCCTGCGGACTGTCTGAATATCCGGGGCATTCGGCATATCAATCATACAAAATTCATCAAAACAGGGCGCTCCCTTATAATTCAGATTGGCATAAAAGCTGATAGCGCTGATCTCCTTAAAAGCTCCGGCCACATTTACCGGACGGATGTTTTTTTCTCTTTCTGCAATGAATCTCCCGATTTCCTCATACACTTCTTTGTCTTTCACATATGTGGCCATCAGTGTTTTCGGCAAGGCCGCTGCAATCATCAGAATACACAGCACAATATAACTGGGACCCTGCCTTATCTGAAATCTGCTTCTGATATACTGCGATATTTTTTCAATTCCGTAACCGGCAAAAACAAACGCGGGCAGCAGAAACAGCATGGTGAAACGGCTGGTCATGGCCCAGTTGTAAATAACCTGTGAATAAAGCACAGGCAGAGCGGACAGAGAAAGAAATGACAGATACAGCAGCCGTGAATCTCTGAAAATATGCGGACGGGCCTCTGCAATACCGATAATCAGGATAATGAAAAAAACATAAAACAGGGTTTCCACAATCTGAACAGCAAGCGCACTGAGGGCAATCAGCCAGATCAGGTTCCGCACAATAGGAAAGAAAAAGGGACTGAAGCCTGCAGGTTCCTGATCAGCAAGGATTTTCAGATGATGCCGCACCTCAGTGTATTTGGAGAAAAATTCCGCAGGACGGCTCAGCAGTCTTTCCGGTTTCAGCAAAGCCAGTATATCTGTATGGGAAATATACAGATACAGAATTCCAAGAGCAGAAATCATCAGAAGGGGCAGCAGAAAGGAAAAAAGCGAAAACCATCTGCGCCTCTGCCTGAAAATGACAAGACAGGCCGCTGATATAATAATAAACAAAGCCCCCTCAATTCTGGCCCAGGTTCCCATCAGAAAACACAGGCAGCTAAGAGACCCGATCATAAGGGAGCGGATATATGTATATTCACATTCCCGCGTCAGATTCTCCATATGAACAAGAAACAGAAACAGACCGGACGCTGAGAAAAACCAGTAAACCGGATCACGGAGAACATCGGAACTGACAAGAACAAAAGGGGGAATCAGCGCAAAGGCCAGAAGTGTGGCAGTGCTGAGGGATTCATCAAAGAAACGTCTGAAGATCAGATACATGGGAATCAGCATGAGTGTGCCGAAAAACAGGGATGCACAACGGGCCGCGATAACCCAGTCCCCGCATATTTTGTATCCGATCACAATAAAAAGAGGGTAATTGGAAAGATACTCATAGCAGTCAGTCAGGGAATCAGACAGGCCGTAATAAAGAGCCTTTGCCTGCTGAATATACAAAAATCCGTCCGGATTGATCAGGGGAATGCGGAAAAACAGATACATGCGCAGAACAAAACCCAGCCCAATCACCAGCCAGGCTGTGCGTGAAATCTTCCACAAAGAAAAAATTTCCGCTGTTCCTGCAAATTCGTCAATCCTGCCAACCGTCATATATCCCCCGCATAAAATTCAGCAAATCCAACCTGCCCCTGTCACCTGATAACCGGCATCTGCCAACTGAACACTGATAACTGGTAACTGTCATATATTCCCCACCGGAATTTCCACATGAAACACTGTTCCCTGCCCCGGTTCAGACTCTACCCGGACACTTCCGTTATGTTTGTTGACAATGCCCCGCACAATGGAAAGACCGAGCCCTGTGCCGCTTTCCTTGGTGGTGTAGAATGCCTTGAAGATGTTTTCTCTTTCCAAAACAGGAATGCCCGGCCCCGAATCCCTTATGGACACAATAATGTGCCCCTCTTTCTCCTTTCCGCTGATCCACAGATCCCCTTTGCCGTCCATAGCCTGCACAGCATTGAGTACCAGATTCAGAAAAACCTGGCGCAGTCCGTTGATATCACAGCAGGCCAGAAGTGGAACTTCCCAGTTTTTATGTACCTTCACCCCTCTCTTCAGGGCATTGTAGGCCAGGACAATGGTGCTTTCCAGGGCATCAGCCACATCCCTGCACATGGGTTCAAAATCATCGCTGACTTTGGAGAAATTCCGGATATTTTCCATCAGAGCGCGTATCCTCTCCACCCCGGTCTCAATGATTTCATAATTCCGGCGCATATCTTTACGGATTTTATCAAGTTTGTTCCGGTGACGGGCTTCCTGTATCTGCCGGATCAAATGGGGCGGCACATCCTGATCCTGCATTATTTTTTCGCAGGCATCCAGCATATCCCATATATTTTCCGAATAAAGACTGTTCATCTGGGTGGTGCCGATAATGGCCGTCAGGGGATTGTTGACTTCGTGGATGATGCCTGCCGCAATCTGTCCTATGGTGGCTATTCTCTCATTTCTCAGGTACTGCTCCTGTTTTCTCACATTTTCCAGCACTTCCGAAGAGGTTTCCAGCAAAAGGCGGAGCAGACTGAGTTTGTCATCAGACATTGGGGGATCACTGTCCCAGACCAGGATGAAGTAATTTCCCACAATATCCTTCAGGGGCATCACCATGATGTCCTCTATTTGGGAAATATCAGATATGTTGGGCAGATAGGAGGCAATCTTCCGGATCAGTTCCTCTGTATCCGAGAACTCAATGTTTTCAGACGTGATTTCCACATCCGCCTTTCCGCATTCCATTTTGGCAATAAAGCCCTTGCGCGCGTCAATGAGATGGAGAACTTCGTTGAGAATGGCAGTCAGCACCCCGCGCACCGAGGATATGCTCAGGGTTTTCAGCCGCCGGACAGCCACCAGCAGCCTTTCCAGATATTCCCGGTGCCGTATGGCCCGCTGCTCCAGATTCCATTTCCGGGTCAGGGAAAGAGCCAGTTGCCGGATTTCTTCGGGATCAAAGGGCTTTTTCAGATAAAGCAGTTTTTCCGGGCTTCCCACCTTTTCCACAATTTCCCTGCGATCCCGGTCTGAATAGGCTGTTACAATAACGATTTCAATATGCTGATCAATTTCCCGTATGCGCCGTGCAGTTTCCACTCCGTCCCAGCCCGGCGGCATACGTATATCCACAAATGCCAGGGAAAAGGGCTGTCCTGCTGATTTTGCCGCTTTGATCAGATTGTAACCTTCCGCTCCCTGCAAAGCAGTGCTCAGATTATATCCCTCTTCCGCTGTTTTTTCCTGCTCCCCGCTTTCTCCGAATAGCTCTGCTTCCAGCGCGGCCGCCTCCTTTTCCAGGGAGGACAGACCGGCCGCGGATGATGTCAGAATAAGTCTGTAATCCTTCAGAATGGATTCCTCATCGTCAATCACGATGATCTTCCTGTTCATTTTCTCTCTCCTCCCGGTATGGGTAATCTGATGATCACCTGCGCCCCTTTGTCCGCCCCTTCGCTCATAATGTCAATCTCGCCGCCCTGTGCCCGGATATAGTTGGCCGTGTCATGAAGGCCGAAACCGGTTTCCCTGCCTTTGGTGGAAAAATTGAAACGGAAAACCTTTTCCCTGATTTCGGGCGAAATTCCTGTTCCTGTATCTGCAATCACAGCCTGAACATATTCTCCTTCTTCATTTTTTTCAAGTCCTGTAATGACACAGATCCGTTTTTCCCTTTCCGGGGGAACCATATCCAGTGACTCATAAGCGTTTTTGAGAATATTGATAAAATTCTGAATCATCTTGTTTCTGTCCAGAAAAAGCCGGGGAATGTCTTTGAGAATGAATTCAGTCTGTATCCCTCTTCTCACAATGGAATCCGAGAGCATTTCCTCGGCATCCCGGATTATGTCATTGAGATCCACAAGAGTTTCCATTCCGCGCACTCCCGCATATTTCTGCTGGATCGCGATGATTTCCATAATATGATCGAGCCCTTTTCTCAGAAAATCCAGATCATCACGGAACATAATATTCTTTTCCCTGAAAATATCAACTGTAAGCGCAAAAAAAGAAAGCAGACGATCCTGCCGGACTTTGTCCGCATCACTGTATTCCTTTGATATTTCCGGCATCCGGAACTGATCGAGTATTTTTTCCAGAGATCTTACCTCTTTTTCGGGAATATGTTTTTCCATGCCGCAGATCCGGACATTGACCGAATTGACTGCGTTTCCGATATTGTGAAGAACCGATACTGCCATTTCCGCCATGCCTGCCCTGTGAGCGCTGAGTGCAAGCTGTTTTCTTGTTTCCTCCAGACTGGTGACGGCAGCAGACAGATTGATGTTCGCTGCCGTGAGTTCACGGGTTTTTTCCTCCACCATCTGCTCCAGATTTTCGGTATAACGCTTCAGGCTGTTTTCCATTTTCCGTATTTCGGTAATGTCCCGGATAATACCCTGCAGACAGGTTTTATCCTCATAACGGATCAGACGCACAGAAAGACTGGCCGGAAACTGTCTGCCGTTTTTATCCCGCCCCCGTATCCGGTAATTACTGAGACTTCCCTCTGATTTCAGATCAATAAGCAGTTTTGTCCTGTCCTCTTCAGGATTTGAATACAAATCTGATGAGTTGATCCCAAACACCTCTGCCGGATCATTAAACCGGAACATCTGCAGAAAAGCCTGGTTAAAGGAAATGATTCTTCCCTCCATTGTGGTAATCAGAACACCGTCAGGAGCGGATTCAAACAAATCCCGGTATTTTTTTTCAGATTTCCGGAGTTCCTCCTCCATTTTTTTCCTTCGGACAATCTCCTGTTCCCGTTCCCGGACAGTGGCCTCCAACTCGGCAGCGTGCTGTTTCAGCAGCGTTTCTTTTTCCTCGTAATACAAAATTTTTTTTCGCAGTTCTTCCGGAGTTATCTTCATTCCCGCCAGAATTTCTCCGTACAGGGCAGAAAGCTCCTCTGCCTCGGCCTGTGAAAACAGCCCGGCTTTCTGCATGACCACATGGGCCGTGGCCGAACCCACAAGTCCGGACAGTCCTTTTTCCACTTCTCCGTAAAGTCCGGCCAGTTCATCAATGGAAATTTTTTTCTTCTCCCGGATACCGGTTTTTCCAAGACATTCCTCCAGCAGCGCGGCAGCCTCATCAGACCGCAGATACTGCTGCAGAACAGGAAGAATGAGGATTTTCTTGGCAGACAGGGAAATACGGCTTTCCCCCCGGCCGGATCGCAGAGCAATTCCGTTCTTCGGCACGGTTTCCGTAAATTCCCTTGCCAGAGACTGTTCCTCCGCACTCTGCCTGACGCAGACAGAACCTGCAACATAGAAAAAAATATTGAAACATAAAGACCAGAACACACTGTGGCTCAGGGGATCAGGAAGGCTGAGACCGAAAAGATTTTCAGGACGGAGAAAAGTCAGCCCCCACAGTCCGTTTTGGGGAAAATCAGCAAAAAATATTCCGCCTTTGGCGATAGCGGGCAGCAGCAGGGTGTAAACCCAAATAAAAAACCCCGCGGACAGCCCGGCCAAAGCTCCGGTTCTGCTGCCCCGGGTCCAGAAAATTCCGCCCAGCAGCGCAGGAGCAAACTGCAGAAAGGCAGCAAAGGAAATCAGTCCGATATTCACCAACTGCCAGTTTTCCCCCAGAATTCTTTCAAAACAGTATCCTGTGACAATGATCAGGGTGACAGCGGCCCATCGGCATTTCAGCAGATGGGGGCGCAGAAATCCCAGGCAGTTGTAACGGCTGACAGCGGGAAAAAGCAGATGATTGGTCATCATGGTGGAAAGGGTCATGGAACTGACCATGATCATGCCTGTGGCAGCGGAAAATCCGCCGATGAACACAAAAAGGGACAGCCAGCGGTGGCCGTGGGCAAAGGGAATGAGAAGGGGAAAGGTATCGCCTTTTTCCGCGGGAAATCCGTCAAGTATTCCTCCCATTGCAATGGGCCGGATGAAAATGCTGATCAGCAGCAGATACAGGGGAAAAAGCCACATGGCTGTGCGGATGTGTTTTTCATGAAAATTTTCCACCACTGCCACATGAAACTGCCGGGGAAGAAAAAACACAGCAGACATGGACAGGAGCAGATGCGAGGCCCATGTCACATAATCTCCGGGTTTCATGGGTTCCATACATCTGAGAGTACTCAGTCCCTTATCTGAAATCTGCGCCATGATACTGCCAAATCCGTCATGGATATAATATGTGACAAAGATGCCGGCTGCAAGAAAGGCCGCAAGTTTCACCAGAGATTCCACTGCCACTGCAAGCATAACCCCGGAATGCCGTTCAGTGGAATCCAGGCGTCTCACCCCGAACAGATTGGTGAACACAATCATAAGTGTGACAACGATGGGGCTCACAAATTCAACGATCCATGACAGGGAGGATTCACCGGTTTTGGCGATGATGGAAAATGCGGAGTTGACGGCACGAAGCTGTAGCGCGATATACGGGGCAGCTCCGGCCAGGCAGATCAGGGTGGAGAGTGCGGCAATCAACTGGGATTTGTCATACCGGGCTGATATGAAATCCGCTATACTGGTAATCCTGTGCCTGTTTTTTATGCGCACCAGCCGGCCCAGGATGATTCCTGCCAGTGCAAAGGAAATGGTGGGGCCTATGGTAATGGACAGAAACAGCATTCCTGATTCAGCAGCGCTGCCCACACTGCCGTAAAAAGTCCAGGACGTGCAGTACACGGCCAGTGTCAGGGAATAGACCGCAGCACTGTTGGCAGGGTTGAAACCTTTGGCTGATTTTTTTTCCGCCCATCTGGCAATACAGAACAGTCCTCCCATATACAGGCAGAATACTGCTATGACGGTGGAAGCATCAAACATGGGGAACCCGGTCCGGGCCGGAAGAAGGTGCCTGATCTGCCGGGGATTCTTTACGGATATCCGGCCGGATCAGCCCGTTGACAAAAATCAGCACAATGATAAATATCCATGCTGAAAACAGATAAAGAAAAAAAATATCTGTCTCTCCGCTCCCGGCAATGCTGAGCACCGGCCAGTTAAACAGAAGCAGGGCAAGGCAGAAGATGAGGATATACTGTATATTTTTCATCTGTATTTCCTTTTTTCCCTTCCGGTCAGAGATTTTACTCTTGCCGTATTGAATGAATTTTTGTTAATGTTGAATTTTTAATGCTGAATTTTTAAAACCGTGCCGGTTAACCGGCCGGTAACGGCCGGGTATCAGATTGTATATATTTCTTTTACCAACTTCTGTCCCCTTTAAAACCGGATGCGGAAATTCAAAAAACCGCCCAACTCCTCACCCAGACTGATCCGGAGGAGTGCAAAAATTAAGCGGAGCGGTTTTTTTCACAGTCAGCTCAGTCAGCCTGATCCGGAGGAGTGCAAAAATTAAGCGGAGCGGTTTTTTGCACAGTCATCTCAGTCAGCCTGATCCGGAGGAGTGCAAAAATTAAGCGGAGCGGTTTTTTGCACAGTCAGCTCAGTCAGCCTGATCCGGAGGAGTGTCGCTGTTTTTTGCACAGTCATAAAGGACATCTGACAAAACAAAGCATTAAAAATTCAACATATACCTGACAAAGGAGAAAAAAATCATGTCTGATTTCAGAATTTCCGATCCCCTGCTGCGGAAAATGGTTTATGCTGTCGGTGTAATGGGGATCATCACCTTCAGTTTTTACACCTTCAGCCTGCTCAGAAACGGTATTGTCCTGATACTGGATGTGCTCACGCCTTTTCTGGCCGCCCTGCTCCTTGCCTATATACTCGCACCTGTGGTAATCCATCTGCAGCAGCACCTGAAACTGGGCCGCATTATGGGAACACTTGTCCTGTACCTGATCATTATCCTGGCCGTTTTTGTACTGATGGCCTTTCTGATTCCCACGGTACTGAGCGAATTTATCCGGCTTTTCAATACCCTGAAAGACGGCTTTCCCCTTTTGCTGGAACAGATGGCCAGCAACCGGTACTTTCAGATTGATGCGGAACTGCTCAGGGTTATACAGAACAAAATCCATAAAATTCAGATTGATTATGAACAAATCATTTCAGCAGTGCTCCCGGGTCTGAAAGAAATGGCATCCGGAGGTCTGGAGGCCGTCGGCATTGCGACAAAAGGGATTTTTGCAGGTCTGGGTTCCGTGTTCAGCTTCTTTTCATTTATCATTTTTGTGGGAATTATCAACTTTTATTTTATTGTGGACTGGGAAAAAATCCGTCCGGCTATCCGGAAAATGATTCCCCCGGATCGCCGGGAGCGCATGTTTGACATTCTGGGAAAAACCGATATTGCAGTTGGCGGTTTTCTTCGCGGGCAGATCACAGTTTCAGCCATTGTCGGCTCACTTTTTGCCGTGGGACTTTTCATAATGGGCTTCACAGGTTTTCCCGCACTCAGAAATTACTGCGTACTCATCGGCACTGCCGCTGCCATAGGCGGTTTTATTCCCTATCTGGGGGCGGTTATGGGCGTAACCCCTGCCATTTTTATTGTACTGCTGACAGCAGACGTTCCCTGGAGCGAAAAATTCATAGCCCTGGGTTTTGTCCTTATTCTGTTCGGGGTTATCCAGTCTGTTGAAGGTTTTGTGCTTCAGCCCAAAATCGTGGGAAAAGGTGCGGGCCTGCATCCCCTGGCCGTAATGTTCGCTCTCCTGTTCGGAGCGCAGTTTGGCATCGGCGGCATGATCGTGGCTGTTCCCCTGGCCAGTGTAATCCGTGTGCTGATTCGTGAATTTTACTGGCTGCCCATTGAACGCAGAGAGGCGGCCCTGAATCAGTGAAATCTGCAACCATCAGAAACAGAAAGATACAATTGATGAAAAATGAGCAGTCCCCTGTCTATGAACTGATAGAAACCCGGTCCGATCTGGAAAATTTTGCAAATTCACTCCGGAAAAGGCGGGTGATTGCCGTGGACATGGAAGCAGATTCCATGTATCATTACAAAGAAAAAGTATGTCTGCTTCAGATAGCAACCCGTGAAAACAATGTCATTATTGACACTCTGAAAGTCTCTGACCTTTCCTGTCTTATCCCCGCTTTCGGACGCGCGGACATACAGAAAATTTTTCACGGTGCGGATTATGATATCCGCTCCCTGTACAGGGATTTCGGCATAGCCGTTCAAAATCTTTTTGACACGCAGATAGCCTCGCGCTTTTCAGGAATACAGGAAACCGGGCTGGAACCGGTTCTGCATCACTATATGAATGTTTCCCTGGACAAAAAATATCAGAGAAAGGACTGGTCCCAGCGTCCCCTGTCACCGGAAATGCTGGAATATGCCTCAGGGGACACAGCGTATCTGATCCCGCTTGCCCGGCTTATGGAAAAAAATCTGAAAAAAATGAACCGCCTGTCATGGGTGCAGGAGGAATGCGAACTTCTGAGCCGGGTGCGGGTGAACTCGGAAAACGGTGCGCCCCTGTTTCTGAAATTCAAGGGGGCAGGCCAGTTCCGTCCCCGCAACCTTGCGGTTCTGGAAAATATTCTTCAGGTGCGCAGGGATTTTGCGGAAAAAAAGGATCGGCCCGCATTTAAAATTTTCGGAAACAATGCTGTAACGGAAATTGTGAATGCCAGGCCCGTAAGCATCCGCCAACTGGAAAAAACCGGGGCTCTGAGCCAGAAACAGATCGGCATGTACGGAGAAAGTCTGATCAAAGCCGTAAAGGACGCCCTGAACCTGCAAAACGGGGAACTTCCTGCTTTTCCAAAAAAAAATATACCAACATTATCCCCCGGCGTACCGGAACGGATCAAAAAACTCAGGGAATGGCGGGATCGGAGGGCCGGGGAACTGGGAATGGATCCTGCGCTGATCTGCAACAAATCCCTGATGACCGCAATTGCAGCCCAAAAACCCCGTCATGCAGATGCCCTGAAAAACATAGAAGAAATGCGGCAGTGGCAGATCGAAACCTTTGGGGAAGAGATTATCAGGGTGCTGAACGGAAAATAGGGTGGGGTGGCTGAGTTATAAGTTCCGGAGGCCGGGATTGGGTTATTGTGCTATGAACTGCTGTCATACCTGCAAAACCGGGTATCCGCAATATCCTGAAGTTACCTGATTCAGGTTTTCTCAGGAATGACAGGTGGATACAGCAGCCATCTGATTTGGAAAGGGCAGATTAAGCAGTCAGAACTCATTACCCATCACTCAGTCACTCCTTTAAGGATGAATTATGAATCATCAGGAAATATACGGGATTCTGTCCAGAACCGATCCTTTTGAAATACTGGAACCGGATGTGCTGAAAGATTTGGCCGGAAAAACGGAAATCCGCGCATATCAGGCCAATGCCTATGTCTTCCGGCAGGGGGATCCCAGTCAGGATGCCCTGTTTATCATTGCATCGGGTCTTGCAGAACTGGTTGTCACCAATGGCAGGGGAGTGGAAACTGTCATCGGTCTCAGGCGCACCTATGATTTTTTTGGGGAAACCGTTGTACTTTCACAGCTTCGGTATCCAAGTACAGTGCGGGCGAAAAATAATACAGTCTGCTGCCTGGTTTCCCGCAAAAATCTGGAGCAGCTCATGTATAATTATCCGGAGTTCTGCGGATTTTTCAATACTCTTCTGGCCGAGCGCATGCGTCTGGTTTACGAGGAACTGGTGGCAGAGCAGTCCTATGAAAGCACAAGCGGCATCAGCGGATTCAATTTCGGACTGTTCCGCAAACGGGTCAGCGAAGTCATGTCACATCCGGTTATCACCTGCAGAACCGGTGATCTGGTGACAGATGCCTCAAAACTTATGTCTGAAAACGATATTGACGCAGTGGTTGTTCTGGACATGGAAAACAAACCATGCGGAATTCTTACGGAAAAAAATCTGGTTCGCTATCTTATTGCCAATCAGCGGTATCCGGTGGATTCATGCCGGGTGGAAAACGTGATGTTCAGCAATCTCAGCGAGGTGCGGCCCCATGCCTTTATCGGGCAGGCTTTGGTGGCCATGATGCGCAAAAACACAAGGCATCTCATTGTAATGGAACGGGGAAAACTGGTGGGAATTGTCTCTATGGTGGATCTGGTGAAAACCCAGAGCGCGGGGACTCTTATGCTGACAAGGGATATAGAATCCCAGCCGGATATGGGAGGTCTGAGCCTTGTGAACCGTGAAATCCGGAAAATCCTCAGGGAAATGGTGGAGGAAAAGGCCACTCTGTATGAAATTTTCGATGTCATGTCAGAACTCAGGGAGCGTCTGACCCGCAGGGCAATCCAGCTTTCAGAGGAAAAAATGAAACGGAGGGGATGGGGGCCTCCGCCGGCTGAATACTGCTGGATCAGTATGGGCAGCGGTGCACGCTATGAGCAGAGTTTTGTAACAGAACAGGAAAATGCCCTTATTTTTGCGGATCCGGAGAACTCAGCTTTGGAAAAAACCAATGCCTGGTTCAAAAAACTCGCGGAAATGATTGTCGGAAATCTTGAAAAATGCGGTTTTGAAAGATGTGCCAGTTGTGTAACGTCTGCAAATGATCAGTGGCGGAAGTCCAGTTCTGCCTGGATATCGGGGCTTGGGCAGAATATCCGGGATATTGGGGACTATGTATCCTGCATTGTACCGCTTCTGGATTTCAGACCCGTATGGGGCAATATTCCCCTTGGAGAAGAATTTCGCAAAAAATTTGCTGAATTTTTCCGGAACTGTTTAAAAACCAAATCCGCTGAATCCGGATATTCTACGGAATACAGACTGCCCATCCATTTTCTGGGAACCTTTCATACAGAAAAACGCGGATTTCATAAAAATGAGATGAATCTGAAGGATGCAGCGCTGATGCCCATGATCCACAGCATCCGGATTATGGCCGCTGCAAACGGAATTTCCGAACTTCCAACCCTGGAAAGGCTGAAGATACTGACAAATGAAGGGAAGCTCTCCCGTGCGGATGGAGCCTCGTTTTCTGCAAGTTTTGAAACCATGATGCTGATCAAAATCCGGGAAAACATGAAAAAAATTGCAGGGGGAAAAAGACCGGACAATTATATTGATCCCTACAGTCTGAGAAAGAATGAACGGGTGGCCCTGAAAGATGCTCTTTCCGAGGTATGCCGCATAACGGAAATGGCAAAAGAGGAATTCGGGGGATTCTGGCTCGCTCATACACTTGAAACATGAAATATCCTGTTATGAAATAATATCAATTTTATGATATTTTTCAGCCCTGGTGTCAGGTTCAGGTCAGGTGATTTGATCCCCTTTCTGCTATTTCATACGAAATAATTCACATACACCAGACGGGCAATGGTCAGTCCCACCACTGTCATAAAAACCGGACGGATAAATCCCGCACCGTTTCTGATGGCCAGATCAGAGCCAATCCGCGCGCCGATCATCTGCCCGATGGCCATGCAGAGTCCCGGAATCCAAAGCACATTTCCTCCGTAAACAAACATGGACAATGCAACGACATTGCTGGTAAAATTCATTATCCGCGTATATCCTGCCGCACGGGTCATATTGTATCCCAAAAGAATGCAGAGTGCGGCTGTCCAGAAGGAACCGGTTCCGGGGCCGAAAAATCCGTCATAAAAACCAAGCCCCAGTCCAAAGATGACAAAAAAACCTTTCTGCCCCATCCGGGGTTTCCGCTCCTCATATCCCATTGTTTTGGAAAAAAAAGTATAGAGCAACACCAGAACCAGCAGAACAGGAACAAGATGCCGGAGAAAAGCCGGATCCAGCCGCTGCACTGCCCATGCCCCGGTTCCGGCCCCGATGAGTGTAAAAACAGCACCCAGAAAAGCTTCTTTCAGAACCACCTGCTTTTTCACAATAAAATTGTATGCAGCCGAAAGAGTTCCAAAAGAGCCCTGCAGCTTGTTCGTTCCCAGAGCCAGTTGCGGCGGAAGTCCCACAGAAAGCAGAACCGGCAGGGTAATCAGTCCCCCGCCTCCGGCAATGGAATCCACAAAACCTGCTGTCAGTCCTGTAAAAAACAGCAGGATGATCATTTCCGGTGACATGACAAAAGATGACAAAGCCTCAACAGGGGGCATGACAGAAATCTTCCTTTCTGAATGAATTGTTTTTTACTGCTGAATAAATCAGATTGATCCCAAACACAATATGAAATATAAAATCCTGTGATTTTTTCTGTAAACCGGATTTTTTTCCGCATACAGACATACAGTTTACTTTTTGCCGGTTTTCAGTTATGGTGACAGGAAATCTGAAAAAGATTTCAGCAAAAAAATTTCATGAGCGGAAGTTTTTCGTCTGCCGAAGACAAAAAATTTCACAAAGAAGTGTTTGCATGAAAATCTGCTTCTGCCGGGTTACGCGTTGCTGCCCCGGACTGTTTGCCATTAAATAAAATGCAGGGTGAAAAAAATGAGCATAGAACATGAATATATTGATTTTGATGTACTTTTTGCAGGCGCAGGGCCTGCGGGACTGGCCGGAGCCATCCGCCTGAAACAGCTTGCCGCAGAACAGAACCGGGAAATGGAAGTGGCCGTGATTGAAAAAGGAGCGGAAATCGGTTCCCACGCGATCAGCGGCGCGATTCTCAATCCCATTGCGCTGAAGGAACTGATTCCGGATTATGCACAAAAGGGATGTCCCATTGAGGCAACCGTCCGGGATGATGAATTTTATTATCTGGCCCCGGACTGGCATTATCCCATTCCCTTTGTTCCCAGATATATGCACAATAAGGGATTTCATGTTATCAGTCTTTCGCAGTTCACCCGGTGGCTGGGCAGTATTGCAGAAGAAATGGGCGTGAATCTCTTTCCCGGTTTTGCAGGAACCGAAGTGCTTTTTGCATCAGACGGAAAAACCGTTACCGGCATACGCACCGGTGACAAGGGACTGGATAAAAACGGAAATCCCAAAGCAAACTTTGAACCCGGTGTTGACATTATGGCAAAAATCACGGTGTTTGCAGAGGGTGCCAGAGGCAGTCTGGTGAAATCTGTTGCGGATAAACTCGGTCTTTTTTCCGGCAGAATGCCCCAGGTCTTTGAAACCGGCATCAAGGAAGTAATTCAACTGCCGGAGAAAAATTATTTCTCCTCCAGCAGGGGAAATGACATTCATTTCGCGGGCTATCCGCTGGGTTTTAATACTCCGGGCGGAGGCTTTATTTATGAAATGAAGGAAAACCGCATTGCCATCGGCTTTCTCACAGCACTTTGCTATGAAAATCCCCTGATAGATCCCTATGAGGAATTTCTGAAATTCAAGCAGCATCCTTTTGTGGCCGAAATTATAAAAGAAGGAAAGGTCATTGAACAGGGTGCAAGAACCGTGTCAACCGGCGGATATTTTTCCATGCCGAAACTGGCCGTTGACGGAGCCATGTTCATCGGCGGAGCCGCAGCCATGCACAATACACCGGCCCTGAAAGGGATTCATATTGCCATGAAATCCGGAATGCTCGCTGCAGAAGCCTGTATGAGTGCTCTGGAAAAAGAAAAGTTTGATGAGGAAAGCCTGGGGGAATATCCCCGGCTTTTCAAAGAAAGCTGGGCCGGAGCAGAAATGCTGGAAGGCCGCAATTTTGCGCAGGGACTTGCCAAAAAAGGACTGCTGAAACTGCTTTATCTGGGTTCCCAGTATGTCACCAAAGGACGGGGCATCCGGGATTTCATGCTTACGGAACCGGACAGTTCAACTCTGAAACCAGTGAAAAACTGCCGCAAACCCTACTGGGTTGATCCCAAATCCATTGACAATGTGCTGTATGCGGACAAACTCACGGGAGTGTATCTGTCCAAAACCATGCACCGGGAGGATCAGCCTTCCCATATTCTGATTCATGACAAAGAGTTGTGCATCAGGGAATGTTATCCCAAATATGGCAGTCCCTGCACGCTCTTCTGTCCGGGCAGTGTGTATGAAATCGAAACAGAGGGAGACAGCGTAAAACTGAAACTCAATCCTTCCAACTGCCTGCACTGCAAAACCTGTGATATTAAAGATCCCTTTGGCAATATCACATGGACCTGTCCAGAAGGCGGGGAAGGGCCGGGATACCGTATGGCCTGATTTTTTATATGTCAGCACAAAAACCGGATTTTTTGGAAAAATCCGGTTTTTGCAATGCACAGATGCAAGACTGACAGAAGCATAATAACTTGATTTTTTTTGAAAAAAATTCGGTTTTTAAGGTTTTTAAAAAGATGCGAAAAATTCTCTGTGCTCTCTGTGGAAAAACTCTGTGTTCTCTGTGGGAAACAATTGATATACAAAAGAATTTCCGGATTGAAACCGGTGCAAAGAGAGGTGGACATGGAAGCATTGGCAGAACCGATCAGAACCCCGCAGCATCCTGTTTTTCCGGCAATGAATTTTCATTTTCCGGAAACAGATGAGGCGGAAATTTTTTACCCGGAATCAGACGGAGAACCTATGGGAGAGACAGGGTTTCATGTCAGGGCATCACTGGATTTGTATGGCTCCCTGCGCGAATTTTTTGGGCAGCGCGGGGATGTGTATGTGGCAGCGGATATGTTTTTCTATTATGAAAAGGGAAACCCCAAAGCCTGCAAAGCCCCGGATGTTATGGTCATTTTCGGATGCGGAAACCATGAACGCCGGACTTACAAACTTTGGGAGGAAAAAATCTGTCCCAGTGTGATTTTTGAAGTCACATCCAAATCCTCCATGATGGATGATATGATTGTAAAACCAATGCTTTATGCATCATTGGGAGTGCGGGAGTATTTTATTTTTGATCCCCTGAATGAATATATGGAAATTCCTTTGGCCGGTTTCCGCCTGTATGAACGGGATGACAACCGCATTCTTCCGGATGAGCAGGGCCGTCTGTACAGCAGGGAACTGGACGCATTTCTGAAACGGGAAAATGAATACATCCGGGTCATAGATGCAAAATCCGGAAAAGCGGTTCCTTCCCTGCATGAGGCTCTGGAGGCTCTGTCCATTGCACAGCAGGAGGCACAGAAAGCCAGAGAGGAATCGCAAAGAGCCCAGCGGGAAGCACAAAGAGCCCAGCAGGAAGCACAAAGAGCCCAGCAGGAAGCGCAGAAAGCTCTTCAGGAGCGGGAACGCTCAGAAAGGCTGGCTGCCCGTCTGCGGGAACTTGGCATAGATCCGGAACATGTGTAATCCCATGCCACTCCCCAGCTTCACAAGCGATCCAGTGCCTGTGCAAAATCCGCTATCAGATCCTCAACCGCTTCAATGCCAACAGAAACCCGGATCAGACTGTCGCTGATTCCTGCTTTTTCCCTGTCCTGCTGTGACATGCCGGAATGGGAAGTTGTTGCCGGACGGGTAATCAGACTTTCCACTCCCCCCAGACTGGGCGCGATAATGGGAATGCGGAGACCGCCCATAACCTTTTCCGCTTTTTCCAGTCCGCCTTTGACTTCAAAACTGAGCATTCCGCCGAAACCCGCAAACAGTTCCCGCGCACGTTCATGACCCGGATGGCTTTCCAGCCCCGGATAATACACACGCTGCACTGCATTGTGACTGCTCAGAAATTTTGCCACCTGCATGGCGTTTTCATTCTGGCATCTCACGCGCAGGGCCAGGGTTTTGATTCCCCGGTGCAGAAGAAAACAGGCATGGGGATCAAGCGATCCGCCCAGATGATTGAGTTTTCGGGTGATTTTTTTAATCATTTCCGCAGAGCCGATGGCCGCTCCTGCCACAATGTCTGTATGTCCGTTAAGATATTTGGTGCAACTGTGCAGGCAAATGTCAAAACCGTGTTCAAGGGGGCGGAAATTGACCGGACTGGTAAAGGTATTGTCAATCAGGGAAATCAGACCGTGTTTTTGTGCAAAACTGACCGCGGCTTTCAGATCAGGAACCTGCAGCAGGGGATTGCTCAGGCTTTCCAGATAGACAACTTTGGTTTCCGGACGGATTTTTTCTTCCCATGTGCGCGGTTTGTCCCCTTCAATCAAATCATATGCAATGCCCAGTTCCGCCAAATCTTTGCAAATCAGTTCATGGGTTCCTCCGTAAAGGCAGTCCTGGGCCAGCAGATGATCTCCGGGCCTGAGAATTGCCAGAAGCACGGTGGAAATCGCAGCCATGCCGCTGGACATGACCACTGCGGACTGTCCGTTTTCCAAAGCCGCCAGTTTTTTGTGAAGCACTGCATGGTTTGGGGTGTTGTTCAGGCGGATGTATTTCAGTTCATTATAATCATCCTGTCCTGTGTATTCAAAAGTGGAAGACTGGAATACGGGCATGGAAACAGCGCCCTCAATCCGTTTTTCCGGCTCTCCCGCGTGAACCAGTTTTGTCTCCAGTCTCCAGTCTGTATTGTCTGACATATTAAACTCCTTTGCTATTGTTGGTCTTTTGGACTGAATTGTCCAATTATGCCTGCACTCTTTCTCAGAGATGAAAAATTTTTGATTATAACGGATAATTTTATTTTGTCAACTTGCCGTAAGGGGTTGTGAAAAAATAACCTGTGCAGGATTGCAGAACCGGCATCCTGCCGGTTTCCGGGGATATGCAAAGAAATATTGGTAGTGGGTCAAATCCGTTGATAAGGTCTCTCCTCCCTTAAGGGAGGGGCAGGGGGAGGGTGAAAACATCACTGATTATCCCCCTCCCCTGACCCCTCCCACCGGGGGAGGGGAATTTTTGGATCAACAGATTTGTACCACTACCGAAATATTTTTGAAAATTAAGGGAACCGGAAATTTTTAAAATACCATTGGTGTCAGGATAAGGCAGAACTGAGTTCAGAAAGAGGAAATTCAAAGGTATGAAACCGGACTGCCTGCTGTGAAGCAGTGACTTCACAGCAGGCAGTTGATATTTTATGACAAAAAAATCCGTAACCTGAAAACCTGCGGATTCAGTTGATGGTGGCTGTGGGCTGTCCTGTGTTTTCCACCTGTTCCGGCACAATGATTCCCAAAGGAATATCACTCTTTTCCGGAGGTGCAAGCCCATTATCCACTTTATTCGGCAGCAGGGCATGAAACAGAACCTCGTCCATATGTTCCACCGCTATGATTTCAAGCTGTTTGGATACAGAAGCAGGAATATCCTTGAGATCTTTTTCATTTTCTTTGGGAATCAGAACCTTTTTGATTCCTCCCCTGTGCGCGGCCAGAATTTTTTCCTTTAAACCGCCAATGGGAAGCACGCGTCCCCGGAGCGTGATTTCTCCGGTCATGGCAATATCCCGGTAAACCGGTCTGCGGCTTACGGCAGACACAATGGATGTGCACATGGCAATTCCCGCGGACGGGCCGTCTTTGGGGGTAGCGCCTTCAGGCACATGAATGTGCATGTCATATTCACTGTGAAAATTGCTTTCAATGGACAGGATATTGGCACGGGAACGGGCATAACTCACTGCAGCCTGTGCAGATTCCTTCATCACATCCCCAAGTTTGCCCGTAACAATGAGTTTGCCTTTTCCGGGCATAAGCAGGGTTTCAATGTTAAGCAGTTCTCCGCCCACCTGGGTCCAGGCCAGTCCTGTCACCAGTCCAACCTGATCCTTTTCCTCTATCTGGCCGAAACGGAAGCGTTTGGGCCCCAGAAATTTTGGAATGGATTTTTCCGAAATATGGAAATTCTGGTCTTTGTTTTTCAGAAATTCACGCGCATTTTTCCTGCATACAGATGAAATTTCCCTTTCCAGATTCCGCACACCCGCCTCACGGGTATAGTTGCGGATAATGGTATAGACCGAGTTCTGGGAAAACACAATGTCCTTTCCTGCCAGACCATTGGCCTCAATCTGTTTGGGAATGAGAAATTTTTTGGCTATATTGTATTTTTCAAATTCTGTGTATCCGGCCAGACGGATGATTTCCATACGATCCTGCAGGGGAAGGGGAATATCCGGCAGGGTATTGGCAGTGGTGATGAACAGAATTTCAGACAGATCATAATCCAGATCCATATAATGATCATTGAAATTGTAATTCTGTTCCGGATCCAGCACTTCCAGCAGCGCTGCAGAGGGATCACCCCGGAAATCCATGCTCATTTTGTCCACTTCATCCAGACAGAACACAGGATTGCTGACCCCGACTTTTTTCAGGGACTGGATGACTTTGCCGGGCATGGCACCGATATAGGTGCGCCGATGACCGCGTATTTCAGCCTCATCCCGCACACCTCCCAAGGAAAGACGGACAAATTTCCGTCCGGTTGCGCGTGCCACGGATTTGGCAATGGATGTTTTTCCCACACCCGGAGGGCCGACCAGACAGAGAATGGGGCCGCGGAGTTTTTTGACCAGGGTCTGTACCGCCAGATATTCCAGTATGCGCTCCTTGGGTTTTTCCAGACCATAATGATCCTCATTGAGAATTTTTTCAGCAGTATCCAGATCATTGCAGACCCTGCTGCGCTCAAACCAGGGCAGGCTGATAATCCATTCAATATAATTGCGCACCACAGTGGCTTCCGCGGACATGGGTGTCATCTGTTTGAGTTTTTTGAACTCCTGCCAGGCTTTGGACGCGGCCTCTTTGGACATGCGTTTGCGCCGGATCCTCTTTTCCAGATCCTTCAAATCATCGACCGGATCCTCTTCTGCGCCCATTTCCTTTTTGATGGCCCGCATCTGTTCGTTCAGATAGTAGTTTTTCTGTGTTTTTTCCATCTGATCTTTTACGCGGCCCTTGATCCGCTGATCCACCTGAAAAACTTCTATTTCCATACGGATCAGTTTCAGCAGCATGGTCAGCCGGTCCTTGAGGGAAACACTTTCCAGCAGTTTCTGCCTGTCCTCTATTTTAAAGGAAAAATGAGCGGCAACTGTATCAGAAAGTTTTGAAATCTCTGTAATGGCAGCGACATTGGCCAGCAGATCCCCGGAAATATTTTTGTTGACCTTTGCATATTCCCTGAAAGCTTCCAGCACAGAACGGCTCAGAGCCATGCTCTCGGCATCTGATGTCTGCATTTCCTGCATCAGTTCGACTTTCACCTGGAAAAAATCATCGTTGCGTATGAAACCCGCTATGCGGCCTCTGGCTCTTCCCTCCACCAGGGCTTTGACAGTTCCGTCCGGCAGACGCAGAAGCTGCAGAACTGTTCCGATAGTCCCCACTTCACAGATATCCTGCTGTCCGGGATTGTCCACAGTCGGTTTTTTCTGTGTGGAGAGGAAAACACTTTTTTCATGGTTCATGGCATCCGCGAGCGCATTCACGGATTTGGATCTCCCCACAAACAGGGGAGCCACCATGTAGGGAAATACCACAATATCCCGCAGGGGCAGGAGCGGAAGTAACAGTCTGGACGGATCGGAACCGTCTTTGCGTAAAATCCTGGGCAGAATCATTCAGATTATCTCATCAAAAAGTTTTTCAGTTTCGTATGCACGGAATGGAAAACCGGATTTGCTTTCCCAAACCGGATTTCATGCCAGTTTTTTCATCTGCTCAAACAGAAGAATCGGAGAGGCCCTGTTGAGAATCACATCCTCGCCAATAACGCATTCCTTCACATCGTTCATGGATGGCAGGTCATACATAATATCGAGCATACTGTTTTCCATAATGGCCCGGAGTCCTCTGGCCCCGGATTTGCGTTTCAGGGCCTCATCAGCTATGGAGGACAGCGCACTGTCCGTGAAACGGAGATTCACTCCCTCCATTTCAAAAAGTTTCTGATACTGTTTGACCAGAGCGTTTTTGGGTTCGGTCAGGATGCGGATCAGGGATTTGGCATTGAGTTCCTCCAAAGTGGCGATAACCGGCAGACGTCCCAGAAATTCCGGTATCAGACCATAGCGGATCAAATCCTGGGGCTGCACCTCTTTTAAGATTTCACCGATATTTTTTTCTTCAGATCCGGCAATTTTTGCACCAAATCCCATAGCTTTTGATCCGATACGGCGGCGAATGACTCTGTCAAGCCCGTTGAATGTGCCGCCACAGATAAAAAGGATGTTCGAAGTATCCACCCGTATGAAATCCTGCTGCGGATGTTTCCGGCCTCCCTTGGGTGGGACACTGGCCGTAGTGCCTTCAATAATCTTCAGCAGAGCCTGCTGCACGCCTTCACCCGAAACATCACGGGTGATGGATGGATTGTCGGATTTGCCGGCAATTTTGTCAATTTCATCAATATAGACAATACCCCGTCTCGCCCTTTCCACATCATAATCAGCATTCTGAAGCAGGGACAGAATGATATTTTCCACATCCTCGCCCACATAACCGGCCTCGGTCAGACTGGTGGCATCCGCTATGGTAAAAGGCACATTGAGAAATCTGGCCAGGGTCTGGGCCAGCAGGGTCTTGCCTGATCCGGTTGGGCCGATGAGCAGGATATTGCTTTTCTGTATTTCAACCGCACTGTCTGTGACATAGGAATCCAGGCGTTTGTAATGGTTGTATACTGCCACGGAAAGAACTTTTTTGGCTTCATCCTGCTCGATGACATAATCATCCAGCACAGATTTTATTTCTTTGGGAATGAGACTGATTTCATGTTCGCCTGAATCTTTTTCATTCTCCTCTTCTATAATTTCACTGCACAACTGAATGCACTCGTCACAGATGTACACTGCCGGACCCGCAATCAGTTTTCTGACTTCATTCTGATTTTTTCCGCAGAATGAACAGAAGAGATTGTCATGATCATCTTTTTTCCTGCTCATGGTTTTATTTCTCCTTTTCATCCAGATGATCCAAATCATCCCGGCTGGAAATTACATGATCAACAATGCCGTAATCTCTGGCTTCTCTGCCGGACATGAAAAAATCACGGTCAGTGTCTTTTTCAATCTGTTCCATATTCATGCCTGTATGGAGGGCAAGAATCCGGTTCAGGGTATCGCGCATACGAAGAATCTCTTTGGCCTGAATGGCAATGTCAGATGCCTGGCCCTGGGATCCTCCCAGCGGCTGATGGATCATAATCCGGGCATTGGGCAGGCAGTAACGTTTGCCCTTCGCACCTGCTGCCAGGAGAACCGCACCCATACTTGCAGCCTGACCTATGCACAGTGTTGTGATATCCGGTTTGATGTACTGCATGGTATCATACACGGCCATACCTGCGGTCACATGACCCCCGGGTGAATTGATATAAAAATTGATATCTTTTTCCGGATCGTCGGATTCCAGATACAGAAACTGGGCTATAAGCAGGTTGGCGATGTTATCGTCAATGGGTGTTCCCAGAAATACGATCCTGTCCATGAGGAGCCGGGAATAAATATCATACACCCGTTCCCCCCTGCTGGTCTGTTCAATGACATGCGGCACATAAAAAGTCACGGATTTCATCTCCTTGCATTCAAAAATATCTTATACGGGCGGATAGAACTTCCCGCATAACTGTTTGTAAACCATGCACATTTTTCAGGCAATGCAGGCATCCTCTCAGCACGAATCTGCCCCGGACAGAATATCTGTACGGCACTGCCTGAAAATCTGCATGTCCGGCAGGGACAGATTCCCGGAAATTATTCCTGTCTGTCTTCCATTTTTTCCTCAGAACCGCTTTCTGCGGACCGGTCAGCAATGACCTCTTCTGTTTCACTGCTGTCAATGATAAGACGGATTGCCTTTTTTTCAAGCAGGGTATGCCTGAAATATTCCAGTTTGTCCGGATTTTCCCGGTAATATTTCTTTACCTCCTCAGCCGGCTGCTGAAAGGTCTCTGCCATTTCCTCAACGGCTTTGTCAGTCTCCTCTTCGCTGACGCTCAGTTTTTCCTGCGCAATGATTTTACCGAGAATCAGATGGCGTTTCACCTGTTTTACAGCAAGAGGACGGTATTTTTCCGCAAGGCTTTCACGGGTTATGCCTATATCCTCCATTTTTATGTTGTGATAGGAAAAGGACTGTTCCGCCTCGGCAATGATACTCTGCAGTTCGTATTCCACCAGGGCATCCGGCACTTCAAAATCCCTGCGTCCGATCAGAGATGAAAATACCTGCTCCCGGATTTCCTGCTCGCTTCTCTTGCTGTATCCCTCCTCCAGGTTTTTCACCACAGCTTCCTTCAACTGTTCCAGAGTTTCATATTTGCCGAAATTTTTTGCAAGCGCATCATCTATTTCCGGAACATACTCTTCCCTTATCTCTTTCAGAGCCACATGGAAAATGATATTCTGACCTGCCAGATCTTTTTTGGCATGATCCTGCGGGAAATTTACAGCAATCTCTTTTTTTTCACCCGGATTCATACCGATGAGGTTTTCGTCAATCTCCTTTGCTATCTGGCCGGAACCGATTTTCATGGTATAGTTTTCGGTCTTCTGTATTCCTTCAAAAGGGGAGCCGTTTCTGAAACCCTCATAATCCATCAGAACAAAATCCCCTTCACGCACCGGACGGGTTTCTGCTATGGGTTTATGCTGCACCAGATTTCTGCGCAGCATCTGCAGCTGTCCCTCCACCTCGTGATCTCCGACTCTGTACAGGTTTTTTTTGAGTTTAAGACCTTTAAAATCAATGTCTTCGAGTTCAGGGGCAACTTCCACCTTTGCATCATATCTGTAGGTTTCCCTGTACCTGATTTCAGGCGTTGAAATATCGGGCTGTCCCACGATATTGAGCTGCTTTTCCCGGATGGCATTTCCAAAGGATTCCTGAATCAGCCGTGAGCATACATCAGCGTTCACATCTTTTCTGTACAGTCTTTCCAGAACCGCACGGGTGGCTTTTCCCGGACGGAAGCCTTTGACACTTGCTGTTTTTCTGAGTTCATCGTATGCCTTGTCTATTTCACGGGACACATCCTCTTCCGGAATCTCGATGTGCAGCACTTTTTTGACAGTACTCAGATTTTCCACACTTACTTGCATGACAGTCCTTTCTGATAAACCAGGTGACACTCCGGCCGCCTGAAAATGGAATCGGTCATGCCGCTGTTCCGGTCTCCCGTGTACAGGACACAACCCGCTAAAATGTTTCTGGTGCGAGAGGGGAGACTTGAACTCCCATTCCGTCGCCGGAGCCGGATCCTAAGTCCGGTGCGTCTGCCAGTTCCGCCACTCTCGCTTATATAATGATTTTATGCAGTTGACAATCAGTAAAACACCTGCGCCATGATCCTGGAACAGGGAAAACATGAGTTGCTAGAATAATATCAAATGAATCAGGTGTCAAGAAAAATTGGGAAAAGAAGCTGTTATGTCAATACTCTGCCGCAGGGAATATCCCGGTTTTCCCGATTTTCCCCGAATATGCCGGATCATCACGTACTAGCGTTTTCTTTGGGGAATATACTCTGCAATGGCCCGCATGGGTTTGGATTTGCTGTCAAAGCCTTCCAGAGACAAAACAGCGCGGGAGACCAGTTCCCGGACAAATATGCGGGATTTCTCCATTCCCATGAGGGAGGGCCAGGTGCTTTTGCTGCGGTTCTGATCTGTGCCTGCGGCTTTGCCCATAATTTCCGGATCCCCTTCCACATTCAGAATGTCATCTGTCACCTGAAAGGCCAGACCGATATTTTTTGCATAAATTCCCAGTTTGTCTGTCTGCTCCGGACTCCCTCCGCCCAGTAATGCCCCGCACTGGACAGCGGCCTGAATCAGTGCTCCGGTTTTCAGGGAATGCAGAATTTCAAGCTGTTCCCGGTTCAGCAGAGCGTTTTCCGCTGCCATATCCTGCATCTGGCCTTCCACCATTCCCCGGTGGCCTGCTGCATGTGAGATAATGCGTATCACCTCCAGATGCCTGAGTGCCTGATCCCCTGTCAGTTTCTCCCCGGCAGAAAGAATTTCAAAGGCCAGAGTCAGCAAAGCATCTCCTGCAAGAATGGCTGTGGCCTCATCAAAAGCCATATGGCAGGTGGGTTTTCCCCGGCGCAGTTCGTCATTGTCCATAGCCGGAAGATCGTCATGAATCAGGGAATAGGTATGAATCATTTCCAGAGCGCAGGCAGAGTTCATGGCAGTTCCCGGGCTGCCTCCCACAGCCTCGGCTGCGGCCAGACACAGCACAGGCCGCAGCCGTTTGCCTCCGGCCATTAGGGAATGGCGCATGGCCGAGACAAGCCGGGCCGGATTTTCCGGCAGCATTCGGTTCAATGCCCTGTCAATCTTTTCCCTCTGGTGCGCAAGATAGGTTTTTAAATCAAAGTTTGTCATTGTCTGTCTTGTATTTTCCTTGTATTCCGGAGTGCCAGACTGAAAGTTTGGCACTCCGGCCCCATATTCCCAATATGAAATCTGAAAAAGATTTCAGAAAAAAAATCCCGTCTTTCTGCCACGAAGGCACAAAGACACAAAGTTTCACGAAGGTTTAATGCCCAATTTGTTTTTCAGATTTCATAGTACCTTTTTTTATAGAAGATTTCCATCCCAAAACCTTTAGGGTTTTCAAAACCCTAAAGGTTTTGGGGACAGACAGTTAGGCGATTTCCATGAAAAAATGTACCATCATTGCAGGGTGGGCACGGCTTTTTGTGCCCACAGTTTCAGCAGGACGGCGGGCACAAAAAGCCGTGCCCGCCCTACGAAAAACGGTATAATCATTAATGGAAATCACCTTATTTGTCTGAGGGTAACAGGACAGAAATTGGGGTTCTGTTACCAAATCTTTGTCAGGGTCAGTGTAACCATGCTGCCTTCAGAGCGATCTTCCACCTCAAATTCCTGCTGCCCGCGCAGGGACATGAACATTTTGTAGGAAGGCATGAAAACACTGACTTCCGGGCCTATGGCAAAGGCCTGATCATGATCATCTTTGTTCCATGTGACATCATCGCCCTTGTCATCTGTGATCTGCCATGCACAGTATCCGGTAATGCCCAGATCCCAGATTTTGTTTACTGTTTTGGCAATGCCCCATTCAAAAAGAAAATTGTCTCCGGGGGCTACATCCGTGTCATCTTTTTCACCGTGGGTTTCGTAACGGGAAAGAACAGAGGCAGACCATGTTTTTTTCGCATCAAAATAATACGTTCCGCCCAGGGTGAAAATGCCTCCCCAGTGATCTTTTCCCGGTGAAGCAGGTTCGTCCGCATCATAATCCCCGGATGGAAGGAAGAAGCCCGCACCGAACACAGCATCATAGCTTTTGCCGTGCCATGAAATCAAAAAAGGCTCTATGCAGATGTCGCCCAGACCGAACTTGTCATCCTCCAGTCCCATCGCGCCGATCTCCACATCTGTGTAAATCAGGGGGATCAAAACATCGGCAACATAATTGCCTCCGAGAATTTTGTAATCTGAAACCCACAGAAAACGGTTGACCATAGCATAGACTGTGACATCAAAATCTATGTTAAGCTCGTCTCCGTCAGCGTCTGTCATTGTATCCGCAGTATAATAGGCATTGTACATTCTGTAATAGAATCCGGGCGGAGGCACGCTTCCTGCCTTGATACCCTCCACACCCGGCACATAATGTCCGGTTTCCCCGCCTGCTGCCCATCCTGCTGCCATTGCTGTGAAAATCAGCACATACAATACTGCCCAAAACCGTTTTTTCATCTTTTCTCTTTCTCCTTTGCTGTTTTTTTGTTTACATCTGTTTATATGAAGCTCCCTGTATTCATAAGTAAGGTTCCATAAATTTTCGGGCATAAAATTTTCATAAAAACCTGATTTTTCCAAAAAATCCGGTTTTTTGAATACACGAAAATTTTTGTTTGCCTGCTTAAGGCGATTTCTGAAAATAAATATCCCGGTTCAGTTCACAGGCACAGGGCAAAAGCTGGAAGCTTTTGATACTTTGGAGGTATATTATTTTCTGGAAATCACCTAATGCTTATGGATATTTCCTCAGATCATCACACAGGATTCCTGATTATCCGGATTTTCCTCCTGCTCTATGGGCATAGGCGAGGCTTTCCATATGTCCCGGTTGTATTCCAGAATGGTTCGGTCAGAGGAAAATTTGCCCATGCGCGCCACATTCACAATGGCTTTGGCTGTCCATGCGTCAGGGTCACGGTACAGCGCATCCGCCTGCATCTGACAGCGGTGATAATCCGCAAAATCAGCCATTACCAGATATTTGTCCTCTGTGAGCAGGGAATCCACCAAAGGCCGGAAAATGCCGGGTTCTTCCGGATTGAAAAAATCATCCCGGATCAGATCAATGACATCTTTCAAAACCGGATCCCGTTCATAATATTCACGGGGATTGTAGTACGAATTCCGGGTTTCAGCCACCTCATCTGAGGACAGTCCGAAAATAAAAATGTTTTCCCGGCCCGCCTCTTCCATGATTTCAATATTGGCCCCGTCCAGAGTGCCGACCGTGAGTGCGCCGTTCATCGCGAATTTCATATTGGAAGTGCCGGATGCCTCGTATCCGGCAGTGGAAATCTGCTCGGAAATGTCTGCGGCAGGGAAGATGCGTTCTGCCAGGGAAACCCGGTAATTGGGGATGAAAAGCACTTTCAGGATATGACTCACCGAACTGTCCCGGTTGATCATTTCTGCGGCATGGCAGATCAGGCGGATAATAAGTTTTGCTGTCACATATCCGGGCGCGGCTTTTCCGCCAAAGATAAAAGTGCGCGGAACCATTTTGAAATCCGGCTCCCGTTTGAGTTTCAGCCAGCAGTAAACCACATGCAGGATATTGAGCATCTGGCGTTTGTATTCATGGATGCGTTTGACCTGAAAATCAAAAACCGATCCCGGATCAATGGAAACTCCGGTAAGTTTTTTGGCAATCCGGGCAAAACGCTCCTTGTTTCTGTATTTGATTTGCCACCAGTTCTGCCGGAATTGTGCATCCGCGATCAGTGCTTCAAGATCCCGAAGCTGTCTGAAATTCCATATCCATTCTCTGCCGATGCGATCAGAAATAAGTTCCGCAAGTTCAGGATTGGCTCCCAGCAGCCAGCGCCGCGGCGTGACACCGTTGGTTTTGTTGGTGAATTTTCCCGGAAACATTTCATCAAAATCTTTAAGCACCTTTTCCCGCAGCAGCCGGGTATGGAGTTCTGCCACGCCATTGACAGAATGCGATCCCGCAATCGCCAGATGTGCCATGCGGATGCGCTTTTCCTCCCCCTCCTCAATGATGGACATGCGCTGCATCCGGGCTTCATCCTTTACATACACAATGGACACATCCCGGAGAAAACGGCGGTTGATTTCATAGATAATCTGCAAAGGCCGGGGCAGAAGTTTCTCAAACATGCTGACCGGCCATTTTTCCAAAGCCTCGGACAGCAGTGTGTGATTGGTGAATGCACAGGAGCGTGTGGTGATGTCCCATGCGCTTTCCCAGTCCAGACTGTAAACATCCAGCAGAATCCGCATCAGTTCCACCACAGCCAGAGAGGGATGGGTGTCGTTCATCTGTATGGCCACTTTGTCGGGAAATTCATCAAAACTGCTGTGCCGAACCCGGTAGCGCCGGATAATATCCTGAATGGAGCAGGATACAAAAAAATACTGCTGACGGAGCCGCAGTTCCCGGCCTTCATAGATTTCATCATTGGGATACAGGACTTTGGAGATGTTTTCAGATATGTTCTTTTCCTCCACTGCCTTGAGATAATCCCCATACTGGAAATACTTGAGATCAAATTCCTTGGAAGCCCTTGCTGACCACAGTCGCAGGGTGTTGACCGTATTGTTTCCGTAACCGCCCACAGGTGTGTCATACGCGATGCCGATCACATCACTGGTGTCTTTCCATTCCGTGACAAGCCGTCCGTCAGGAAGATGTATCTGCTCCACCCGGCCGTAAAAGCGGACAGGATAACTGTATTCAGGCCGGGCAATTTCCCAGGGATTGGTGTATTTAAGCCAGTTTTCCGGGCATTCCGTCTGTCCCAGATTCCGGATTTCCTGCTCAAAAATCCCGAATTCATAGCGGATGCCATAGCCCTGTCCGGGAATTTCCAGCGTGGCAAGGGAATCCAGAAAACATGCCGCAAGTCTGCCCAGTCCCCCGTTTCCCAGTCCCATGTCCGGCTCCATTTCCGCTATTTCCTCCAAATCCATATGGATTTCCTTCATGGCCTGCCGGGTTTCCTCATAAATGCCCAGATTGATAAGGTTGTTTATCAGCACTCTTCCCATAAGGTATTCCGCAGAAAGATAATACACCCGTTTTACATCTTTGTCATGATACATCTGCTGGGTTTTGATCCAGCGTTCAGTCATGCGGTCTCTGGCTGTCAGGGCAAGAGACAGATAGAGATCCCGCTGTGTGGCCGTGAACTGGTCTTTGGAAAGGGAATATTCCAGATGATTGGCAAAGGAAAGCTGGATATCTTTGGCTCTCATTCCTTTTTTGAAAAGCCCCCAGCTTTTGAACAAAGGACTGTTTTTCATGGCCGATCTCCTTTTTTGTATGTTTATGTTTTTTCCAAATTTTATTAAACGGTTTTGTCTGGCATGGATTTCCTGTCACAGCCTGCATTTTTGCGGTTATGAGATATAACGGGAAGAAAACCACCCCTGTTTTCGTTTCATTTAATGTGATAACCGCACCATGCAGAAAATTTTTTCATGTTTTAGGTGATTTCCATTAAAGATTATACCGTTTTTAGTAGGGTGGGCACGGCTTTCTGTGCCCGCCGTCCTGCTGAAACGGTGGGCACAAAAAGCCGTGCCCACCCTACAATATGGTACATTTTTTCATGGAAATCGCCTTATTATTATACCGTTCAGATATTGTTTTATATTTTCAGATCTCATATTGTGAAGACGGAAAATAATCACACCGGGCAGTTCTGCCTGACTTGCAGCCAGCAGTTCTCCGAAATCAGGATCATGCGTCAGCAAAATCCTTTTTTTCAGCAGGAGCTTTTTGCAATATACCTGAATCCGGCATCCGGTCAAGGTTTTGTTCATGAAGATGAAATGCGTCATGACCTGTCTGCCGCAGCCAAAGGACAATTTTGGGCGGTATGCCCATATCTGCAGGGAATTTCATGCCGGTATTTTTTCTGACAAAAAAACCTTTTCTTCAGTGCAAAGGTGGGTTCCGCTCCGCTTCACCCACCCTGCAAACTGGAGAAAATGCTCAGCGAATTTTCATTTTATTGTATCCTTTTTCATTAAAGGGCTGGAGTTTTTCCATCCACATTTCTTCAAGTGTCTTTAACTCTTCCGTGTAATCATAATTCAGGTCTTCTTTTGGCTTTAAACAGTCCAAAATATCAAAAGAAAAACCTTCCTCACCAATCTCATTAAACTCTTTTTGCATTTCTTTGTTAGTGTGAACGCCATTGTTTAGCTGAAATTTATGACTGTTCAATTTCCCCGGCAGGTTCTTTGTGCTTCCAATAAACAGCTTTCCATTTCTCCTGTTCTGTATTTGATAAACGCCCATTGGCTGAGTGGTCTGTTTATATTGTTTTATCAATTCTTTTCTGTTCATATCTCCTCCGATGTATGCTATCATAGGCTGTTGGCGGTTTATGGTAATTTACTGTCAAATATTTCTTTTTTCATTTCCTCAACAATTTTCATTGTTTCCACGCTTACGGTGCAGACCCGTTTCAGCAGATCAGTCACATGCTCTTTGTAATCTGCAAAGCGGTAAGTATTGAATTTTTCTGCAATGGTCGGATCTTTGGGCTTTTTTTCCTTGTACTGGTCAAGAATCCATTCCAATGCGCTGCGGTTGCCGAGTTTATATTCCCATGCTTCTTTGGGAACACCGCTTAAAAAGCTGAGTTCGTCAATTTCAATGATGCCCTTTTCTTTGTCAGCTTTGAGTCTGGGTTTTATTTTCAGCTTTGGTGCATAAACTGACTCAGGTTCTTTGGCAGATTCAGCCTTTTTCTGCCGCATGGATTCTGCCTTTGTCCGGGAATTATGTTCTTTCAAATCAAATGGTTTTGCTGTTTCATAATTGATGTGCAAATCCATTAATGCTTTTCCCCATTCTGCCCATTTCCAAAAATCAGGATAAAAGGGAATGCGGGGAAATTCCCGTTTTAAATTCAGTTCGTATTTTTCGCGGTAAGTCGGATTATGCAGCACAGCATAAACATAATGAAAAATGTCCTCTTTGCTGATCTCCGGCTCCGCATTTTTCTGTCTGGCGGATTTGCCTGATTTTTTCCGTTTCTTTCCATCTGTTAAATCCTGTTCATCCTTTAATCCTGAAAATCCCGGTTCAGACAAATGATAGTGATTTCTGAACTGCTCCAAAGTCCAGTCTGTAATGTTGTCTGTGCGGTTGCCGGATTTGTCGTAGCGGTAAAGCGGAAGACATTGATTCGCATCTAAAGAAAATACCGTAAGGCTTGGTAATCTATTAGCAGCAATAATATTGAAATCCAATCTTCCGCCAACAGTGAAGCAAATTAATTGGTTATTTTTATTTAATTCATTGCCAAAAATATCATAATGATTTTGAGTTAATCTATCACTCATATTTTTTTCCGTATAAAAAAACATTTTAGTAAAAGGTCGAAATAAGGCTTCGATTAATTTCTCATTATTAAAAACTAATTTTATTTTTGATTTAAAATGTGATTTTAATGTGCTGCTCCATTTTATTGAACTGTCTTCTGGATTTTCTGTTGCGAGTATTTGGTTGTATTTTTCAATAAAGTATTTAGTTTTTTTCAATAAATTTTTATCATCAAAGTCATAAACCCATTCATCTCTATTTGTTGCTATCCCTAATGAAAATAATTCAAAAATTGCATCTTTTACTTTTCCGGTCTTTACATCTTTACTGCAAACAGAAATTAAACTTTCCCAATCATTATCCGCAAGATTAATCCAGTTGCTGTTTTTGTCCGGGTTTATGTATTCAAATTCAAGCTGCTCAATGGAATGGGATCTGAACCAGTTCAGCTTCTCCTCTTTCCGCATTTCATCTGTCAGAGTGAAATAATATATCTTTGCTTTTTTCATTGCCATACCTTTATGTTGTGTGAATTGTTTCCCACAGAGAACACAGAGAATTTCCCACAGAGAACACAGAGAATTTCCCGCAGAGATCACAGAGAATTTCCCACAGAGATCACAGAGAATTTCCCGCAGAGATCACAGAGAAATTTCCCACAGAGATCACAGAGAAATTTCCCACAGAGATCACAGAGAAATTTCCCACAGAGATCACAGAGTTTTTTCTCTGTGTTCTCTGTGGTCTTTTCCTCCTCTGTGTTCTCTGTGGGAAACAAAACATCGTCAGAGGATTTCCCTCAGAAATCTCAGAGTTTTTTCTCTGTGGGAAACAAAACATCGTCAGAGGATTTCCCTCAGAAATCTCAGAATTTTTTCTCTGTGGGAAACAAAACATCGTCAGAGGATTTCCTGCAGAGATCACAGAGAATTTACAAAACTTTGCGTGAGATGCCGTTTTTTAAATAATCAACATTAAAATTAATCAGATAACCCACTTTGACCTGTGCCAGTTTGAGATAAGTAAGAAGCTGCCTGAAATGAAGATCAATAAGACGATCCACTGATTTGATTTCAATAATAATTTTGTTTTCAACAAATAAATCAATACGGTAAGCATCTTCAATCAGAAGACTGCCATATTGCAGAGGCAGTCTTTTCTGCCGCTCCGCATGCAGACCTGCCTGTACCATTTCATATTCCAGACAGGATTCATATGTACTTTCCAGCAGCCCCGGCCCAAGTTCAGTATGCACCTTATATGCCAAATCCACAATTTTTTGCGAAAGTTCAGGAAAATAAAAAATCCCCATATATTTTTATCCCCTTATTTTTTTATAAAACCCTCTGTGTCCTCTGTGGGAAATTCTCTGTGTTCTCTGTGGGAAACCCTCCCAATTTTCATTCACATTTCACCAGAAACATGACTGCCACGCCTGTCTTCTTTGAAAAAGCAAAGCGTGCACACAATTTTCTCACACCGGCTCCCACGTAACCCGCAGCACTTCCTGATACGTGGTTATGCCTTTGAGCATTTTTCTCACTGCGCTTTCCCGCAGAGTGCTCATGCCCTCCTCCTTTCCCTTCATGCGGATGGCCTCCAGATCGGTTTCCTTTATGGTCAGGCGTTTGAGGGATTCGGAATAGGGAAGAATTTCATAAATGCCGGTTCTGCCCTGATATCCGGTTCCCCGGCACATGGGACAGCCTTCCCCGCGGAAAAGTTCCACACTGCCTTCTGTTTCAAGGTGGATGCCCATGTTCCAAAGTTCCGCGCTGTTCATCATAAAGGAAGTGCGGCAGTGGTTGCAGATTTTCCGCACCAGACGCTGGGCCAGCACACCGATGAGCGTGCTTTGAATCAGAAACGCGGGAATGCCCAGATCCAGCAGACGCGTTATGGCAGTGGGCGCATCATTGGTATGCAGAGTGGAAAGCACCAGATGACCGGTCAATGCCGCCTGCACTGCGTTTTCCGCTGTTTCCAGGTCCCGCATTTCACCAATCATTATAATATCAGGATCCTGACGGAGAATATTTCTCAGTATATTGCCGAAAGTGACACCAATGGCAGGCTGCACAGCAATCTGGTTGAATTCGCTGTTGATCATTTCTATGGGGTCTTCCACTGTGGTGATATTGATTTCCGGAGTGGAAAGATCCCGGAGAGTGGAATAAAGGGTTGTGGATTTTCCGCTTCCTGTGGGGCCTGTCACCAGCACAATGCCGTGGGGCATTTTGATGAATTTGTTGAAACGCAGCAGATCCGTTGCTGAAAAACCCAGACTTTCCAAATCCTGAAACAGAATATCCGGGTCCATAATTCTCATGACCACTTTTTCGCCAAACGCGACCGGAACTGTGGAAATACGGATTTCCACCTCGGTATCCCCTTTGGCGGTTTTGATTCTGCCGTCCTGGGGTTTGCGCTTTTCCGCCATATCCAGCCGGGACAGAATCTTGATTCGGCTGACAATGGCATAATGAAGACTTTTCGGCAGTTTATATACAGTATGCAGCACACCGTCAATGCGCAGCCGCACCAGGGTGATGTCCCGTTTGGGTTCAATGTGAATATCACTGGCTCTCTGATCAAAGGCATAGGTGAAGAGATGATTGACCGCATTGACGATATGCTGGTCATGGGTCATGGAATCTTCCCCGCCCCGTACGCGCACATACTGCTCCAGATTGCCCAGATCCACCGCAGGGCCGGAAAAATACTGCTCTGCCTCGGCAATGGATCGCTTGAAACCGAAAAACTCATTGATCAGCCGGATAATATCGGATTTGGAAGACACAACAGGCACAATCCGCATCTGGGTCACGCGGGCAATATCTTCCATGATCTCAGCATTAAAGGGGTTGGGTGTGGCAACAAGCAAATCCTTTTCCTGCTTTCCTATGGGAACAATGAGATGCTTGAGGGCAAAGGAGCGGGGAATGGTGGTGGTGACAAGATTGAGATCCAGTTCCAGAGGATTGATTTTTTTGTAGGGAAATCCCCATTCTCTGGCCAGGGTGCTGTAAATGCTTTCCTCATCCAGATTTCCGGGAATGTGATCAGCACGCTTCAGGTTCAGGGACACAATCACATCTGTGATGCTGACTGTGTCCGGAGAAAAATCATGAGGCCCTTTTGAAGTCCGGCGTCTTTTCAGCTCTTTTTTCAGCCAGTCCTTTTTTTTGAGAATTTCCTCAATCTGCCGGTCTGAAATCAGACCGTGCATGGAAAGAATACGGCAGATGATTTCGTCCGAACACGCGCTGTTTTTGGAGATGGTTTCAATGGCGTTCATAAAATTTTGTCATTTATTCCTTTTTTTTGCGGAACCTGCAAAAATCAGTCAGGTACTCAGCCGAAAATTTTTGTGTATTAAAACAACCGGATTTTTCCGAAAAATCCGGTTGTTCGGAAAATTAGGCGATTTCTGAAAATAAATATCCCGTTTCAGTTCACAGGCACAGGGCAAAAGCCGGAAGCTTTTGATACTTTTTCGGAAATCATCTAACTGAGCACATTTCCCGCCTGAGAAGGGATTAAGAAAAGACAGCAATCATCTTTAAACAGGAAATTATGCCGCAGACAGCAGCGCATCTGATCTTCCGAGGCGATTTCCATGAAAAAATGTACCATCATTGTAGGGTGGGCACGGTTTTTTGTGCCCGCCGTCCTGCTGAAACGGCGGGCACAAAAAACCGTGCCCGCCCTACGAAAAACGGTATAATCATTAATGGAAATCACCGAAGTGAATTTCCCCGGGTTTTTTCCGAAAAGTTTTGCACCGGTACATCTCCCGGTCAGCCTCAAGAAGCAGATTGTTTATATTTTCCGGGCCGCAGGCATGAACCCCGATACTGACTTCCATTTTCAGACCCGGAATTCTTTCCTTTTCATTCCATTCCCGGATCATTTCCTGTATCCGTTTTGCCAGCCGCAGTCCTTCGGATTCACCGGCAAAGGGCATAAGCACCACAAACTCATCCCCGCCGAAGCGTGCAACAAAATCAGACTCCCGTACAGAAGACCTGAGAATACGGGCAATATCGCAAAGCACCCTGTCACCGGTCAGATGCCCGTAATTGTCATTGACATTCTTGAAGTCATCCACATCAATCATCAGGATGCAGATATAATGGCCGCAGCGGCGGGCCTTTTCGCTTTCACATGCCAGTATTTCCTGAAAACAGAGACGGTTGCTGATCCCGGTCAGAGAATCAGTCTGAGCCATTTCTTCCACTTTCTGGTACAGAAAAGCGTTTTCAGCGGCAATCCCGGTGAATGTGCCTATGGCCGCCAGTATTTTCATATCTGTTTCGGTAAATGTCTCACATGTTGGGCATATCCATGATGTGCATTCCCCCCGCACTGATTTCAGCGATGGCGGACTGATTTTGTTAATCAGTTCAATGGCTCCCACCACGCGGTTTTTGCCGTTTATCAGCGGCACACAGACCACGGCATGGGTAGTAAATCCGAGGATCTGATCCACACGGGGGCTGAAACGGCGATCATTTTGCACATCTTCGACCAAAACAGGAATTCCGTGCTCACAGACCCATCCCACAATCCCCTCCCCTTTTTCAATATACACTTCTTTCAGCCTGTCTGCATCAACACCCATCGAAATATCAAATCTCAGTCTGCCGGTATTTTCATCCATCAGCAGCAGAGACCAGTTTTGCGGGGAAAAATATCCCCCGATGATTTTCAGCACTCTGCAAAAAACCTCTTTGG
>JBFXEJ010000045.1:0-44416 GCA_050180235.1 Desulfococcaceae bacterium | reverse complement strand
TTTCTGACACATCATATATTTTCTTTTTCGGCATTTTCATTTCTCCTTTTAAAAAAAATATCATAATGAAATTATCCATCATATTATAGCACATTTTTTATATAATTTCAATAGCGAATCGGTATAATGCCAAATCTCCATTGAAGACATGCTTTTAAAAAGATAATATTCTGTAATCAAATATAAAAAATTGGCTGCACTGTATAAAATCAATGGCGGTTTGGTATAAACGGGGAAGAAATGCGTGGTGTTTCAGGGATGGGAGAAAGTTCCCCTCCTGAGAGGGGATTAGGTGATTTCTGAAAATAAATATCCCGGTTCAGCTCACAGGCACAGGGCAAAAACTGGAAGTTTTTGCTGCTTTAGAAGCTGTTTTAAAAATAATCAGGGTGAAAAAAAGTTGGAATTTTACCCGTTTTTTGGCCGGAATCATGCCTGATTTTGCCTGTTCAGACGGAAAATGTCTTTTTTTCACCCTGAATTACCGCCTGAAAAAGCAGGGGCGAATATTTTTAAAACAGCTTCTTAAATGGCAGGCGGGAAATCAGTCTTCAAAAATTTCCCTTTTGTTTTCACGGTAATCCACTGTGTACAGCATTTTTGCCCGGTCTTTCAGTTTCGATTTAAGCTGATTCAGCCCTTCCCTGTTGATATTGTAAAGCCGGATATAGACTTTCCGAAATCCTTCGGCAACATTGTCATAGGAAGTCAGAATACTGACAATGCGTGCGCCGGAATCACGGATGACATCCGTAAGTTCTTTGATGGAACCGGGCTTATCCGCAACCTGAAAGGCAAACTGAATTCCTTTTTCCCCAAAACCGCTTAAAGATATAAAAGCCCGAAAAATATCAGACTGCGTGATAGCACCGACAACAGAGCCTTCAGGACTTACAACCGGGACCCCGGATATTTTTTTGCCCAGCAGAATCTCAGCGGTTTCTTCCAAAGTAAAATCCGGCTGCACAGTGACAGGATTTTTTGTCATAATCTGCCGGATTTTGATTTTGGCAAGCAGATACATGAGTTCATGGATTTCCAGTGTAGTGGCATCGGATGCAGAAGCCTTTTTCAGATCCCTGTCCGTGATGATCCCCACCAGTTTTCCTTTTTCCAGCACCGGCAGCATCCGGATGTTATTTTCTTTTATCAGGGAAATTGCATTCTGCATGGAATCATTCACATCCACTGTCACCACTTTTTTGTTCATCCAGTTTTTGACCAGCATGATTTTGTTCTCCTTTTCTTTTTAAATTCCCAGATATGCGGCTTTGACATGCTCGTTTGCCATGAGTTCTCTGCCGGTTCCCTCAAGTACGATTCTGCCGTTTTCCATTACATATGCCCTGTCGCACATGGCAAGGGTCTGAGTGACATTCTGCTCCACCAGCAGTATGGTGACGCCCTGTTCATGAATCTCCCGGATAAGGGCAAACAGTTCCTGCACCAGCAGAGGGGACAGACCGAGTGAAGGTTCGTCAAACATCATCAGCCTGGGCAGAGACATAAGTCCCCTGCCTACGGCCACCATCTGCTGCTCTCCTCCGGAAAGTGTGCCTGTCAACTGTTTTCTGCGCTCTTTCAGCCGGGGAAACAGCCCGTACACATATTCCAGGGTCTGATTCCGCTTCTGTTTTGCCTCGGGCCTGAGCGAACCCATGATCAGGTTTTCCTCAACGCTCATGGTGGGAAACAGCCTTCTGCCTTCCGGCACATGGACAATGCCCCGATCAATGATTTTATGCGGCAGTACCGTGTCAATCCTCTCCCCCTCAAATTCAACCGTGCCGCTTTTGGGTCTGAGCAGCGCGGAAACCGCTTTGATAGTGGTGGACTTGCCTGCGCCGTTTGCGCCGATCAGCACAACGATTTCCTTTTCCCGCACCTCAAAGGAGACATCCCAGAGAACCTGCAGATCACCGTAATAGATATTGATACTGTTTACCTTAAGCATGTTCCTGTCCTCCCAGATAGGCTTCTATGACAGTCGGGTTGTTCGCGACTTCCTTTGGCAGCCCTGAAGCAATGGTCTGACCGAAATTGATGGCGTGAATCCGATCCGAGATGCTCATGATAACTTTCATGATATGCTCAATGATCAGAATGCTTACGCCGCTGTCCCGGATGGCTTTGATCAGATCAATGGCCTCGTCCGCTTCCGAAGGTGTCAGACCCGCGCAGGTCTCATCCAGCAGCAGAAGTTCCGGTTTTGTTGCCAGGGCTCTGGCAATCTCCAGCCGTTTTCTGCCCCCGATGGGAAGGCTTTTTGCCAGTTTGTGTCTGTCTTTCAGCAATCCGGAGAATTCCAGCACCTTTTCAGCTTCCTTCTGCGCCTCCTTAATGGTGTTCATACGGCAGAATGCGGCTGCGGTGACATTGTCCAGCACGGACAGTCTGGCCAGGGGCTTGACCACCTGAAAGGTTCTTCCGATTCCCAGATGGCAGATTTTATGGGTTTTCATGCCGTTAATCCGCTGTCCTTTGAAAATGACTTCGCCGGAAGTAATCGGAAACACACTCATAATGCAGTTGAATGCCGTAGTTTTTCCCGAACCGTTGGGGCCGATCAGTCCCAGAATCTCACCTTTTTCAATATGCAGGGAAATATTGTTGACAGCGATCAGCCCGCCAAAGGCTTTTGTCAGTTTTTTGATTTCAAGAATTGGCATGGCTTTTCCCCTTTATATTCAGAATCCGTTTAATCTTTGCCCAGTCCCCCACAATTCCGTTGGCAAGGAACATAATGACAAAGATCACAAGCAGTCCGAAAACCAGCGCATGACCCTGACTGACCCATTTGGGGGCAAGTCCGAAAAACGCACTTCGGAACATTTCCTGAATCCCGACCATAATAAAGGCTCCGACCGCAGGCCCCCATATGGTTGCCACGCCCCCGACAATCGCGACCAGAATCGTCATAATGGAGATGTAATGCAGGGAAAACACCACATGGGGATCTATGAATCCCATGTAGTTCATGTAAAAGGCTCCTGCGGTTCCGGTAAAAAACGCGCTGACCAGCAGGGAGATGTTTTTGTACAGGGCAGTATTGATGCCAAGTGTTTCCGCAGCATCCTGATCTTCGCGGATGGAAACAAAATAATAGCCCCATTTGGATTTCATAATCAGGTGAATGCACCAGATGCACAGCACTGCCAGCGCCAGCACGATGTAATAATAGGGCAGCTTGCTTTTAAAGGACTGAATAATCAGAATTCCCACCATGCCGCCGGTAAAACTTTCCCAGTTTGTGGCAATCAGGCGGATAATTTCACCGCCTGCCAGTGTTGCCAAAGCAAAATAGGGTCCCCGCAGCCGGAAGCAGACCCATCCCACAAACAAAGCAATCAGCATGGCAGCCGGCCCGCCCAGTATTATTCCCCACCATGCCGAGATATTCAACTGTGTCACCATCATGCCGGAAGTGTATGCACCCACGCCGAAAAAAATGGCATGTCCGAAGGAAACCTGCCCGGTATAACCTGCCAGCAGATTCCATGAGGATCCGATGATAACCCACATCAGTGCAATAATAAGCAGATGCTGATAATAACTTGACTGAACCGCAAGGGGGAACAGCAGAAAAAAGATTCCGAAAACAATGAGTGCAATATGTTTCTTCATGTCCGCCTCTCTAAATTTTGGTCAGGCGTTTCAGACCGCCGGGTAAAAATATCAGCACCAGCACGAAAATCACAAGTCCCACCATTTCCTTGTATCCCATGCCGATATAGGTGGCTCCGAGCGATTCCGCAATACCCAGCACCAGCCCGCCCACAATTGCGCCGACCGTGCTGCCCAGACCTCCGAGAATGGTGATGACAAAGGCTTTGAGTGTAAACTGGCCCCCGATGTCAGGATACAGATAAAAAATCGGAATCAGGAGTGTGCCCGCGGAGGCCACCAGTGCGGAACCGATGCCAAATGTGATGACTGTAATCCGGCTGCTGTTGATGCCCATGAGTGTGGCAGCGTCTTTGTCCTGGGCAGTTGCCCGGATCGCGCGTCCCAGATCGGTTTTCAGCAGGAACCAGAACAGAATCCCGGTAAACACCAGAGCAATCACAAAAGCCACGCACATGGCAAAGTTAAAGGAGATGTCACCGATAAACAAAGCCTTGCTGCTGTAAGTGGTCTGGACGGTTTTGTAATCCGATGAAAAGATAAACCGTGCAATTTCCGTCATGACCATGCCTATACCCACTGTCATCAGCACCTGATTTTCCGGAAGAACAGAATCAATTTTGATCAGAGGATTGAGCAGAAACTGCTGAATCAGCATTCCCAGCACAAACAAAGCAGGCATTGCCACAAACAGGGAAAAATAGGGATCAATGTGAAAATAATGGGACAGAACAAAGGTGATATACATGGCCACCATCATCAACTGCCCGTGCGCCAGATTGATGATTCCCATAACACCCATGATCAGTGTCATTCCGATTCCGATCAGGCTGTAAATCCCGCCCATCAGGATTCCGGCAACCAAAGTCTGAAAAAAAACATTCATGCGGTTTTTCCTTTCCGTTATCAGTGGACAGTTATCAGTTGTCAGTTAGTTGTCAGTTGTCAGTTATCAGTGAACAGCAGTAATTGATAACTGTTCACTGATAACTGTTCACCGTTCACTGTTCACTGACAACTGAACCCTGATTAATATCCCCAGGTCTTCAGCCAGTCCACCGGATAGACAAAGGATTTGGTGCCGATATTGGCAGGCCATACCAGTTCGAGTTTTCCGTCAATCCACTGCACAACATAGGTGGGAAGTTTGTTCTGGTTTTTCTTCTTATCGTAAGAGATAAACTTCACAGGGCCGAATGCGGTCATCAGATCGGTCTGGGAAAGGGCTTCTTTGACATCCGCGCTGGACAGAGATTTGGCTCTTTTCAGGGCATCAGCAATGACATAAGCAGAGCCATAGGCTTCTGCACCGTGATATTCCGTATCTTTCTTGAATCTGTCCTTAAATTTTTTGAAATAGTCCATTGCACCCGGATAGGGCAGAACTTCATGCCAGAGGGTGGCGGAGATCAGTTTTTCAGAAGCAGGCCCTGCATTCTGCTGAAATTCCGGCAGGGTAAAGCCGGCACCCGCGCCGATGAAGATTTTCGGCGTGAGTTTCAGTTCTTTGGACTGTTTCATCAGCAGCGCGGCATCCATAACATAGGAAATCATATACACAACATCCGGATTCTTTTGCTTTACCTGAACCAGAACCGGTTTGAAGTCAATGCCGCCATGCTCATAGCCTTCTTTCAGCAGAACCTCGTAATTGAGTTTTTTGCAGAGTTCCGCAAAGGATTTGGCGCCGTCGGTTCCGAATTTGGAATTTTCATACAGAATCGCCACAGTCTTGGGTTTTACGACTTCGGTAAGCAGGCTTTCAATTGCACCCGCATATTCGCTGACAGGCGGATTGATGCGGAAAACATAATCCCAGTTGGATTCAGTGATATTGTCTGCGGAACCGGTGCAGACCAGAAAGGGAACCTGATTCTGCTGGCATACGCCCGCGACCGCATAGGTTACGGAACTGCTGTAACCGCCGCTGATCATGACCACTTTGTCTTTGGTGATGAGTTTTTCCACAACCGAGCGGCCCACATCGGGTCTGCCTGTGTCATCTTCCATCACCAGTTCGATTTTTTTCCCGTTGACTCCTCCGGCCGCATTGATCTCCTCAATCGCGAGATCAAAGGACATTTTTTCAATCTCCCCGAATTTTGCCTGATCCCCTGTAAGCGGAAGCACCACGCCGATTTTGATGGTCTCCTCAGCAAAAGAGGATGTCACCCCTACGGCCATACATGCCATAAGGGACAGCAGCACAAAACCCCATTTCTTTGTTCCTTTTCCCATTCCATTTTCTCCTTGTAAGTTGAATGTTATGAACAATTGCAAAACCCGCAGGCCCCAGGATCAAACAGTCTGTATCTGTCATGCCGTGTCCGGTTTTCCCGGAAACCGGCTCTCCGATACAGACATTCATCCCCGTGACATGCTGATTTTGCCATGAAACCGCCTTTGCCTCATTCTTTTTCCGTCTTTCTCCGGCATATTTCGCAGGCATAAAAACCCGCGACATCCGGCACGGCACATTTTTTGTCGGTGATTTCCGGAAAAGAATATACCGCCAAAGTATCAAAAGCTTCCAGCTTTTGCCCTGTGCCTGTGAACTGAGATGGTATATTTATTTTCAGAAATCACCGTCATGCCGTGTATGAAGACCGGTCAGGACTGATACGGAATATACATTATTTTATGAAGAAAGTAAATTAGAAGAATTCTGATTTTTGTGTAAGAAAAATTTTTACATAAAGAGTCCAATTGCAAAAACCACTCTTATACCGGCAAAAGCAGGGAACCATTCATTCCAGTATGTTACGAACTTCGGAGTGATTTCAGCCGAACGATACCGGTTTCACTGCTATAACGTGGTGCATAAGGGGAAAATATAATTTCCCGGCATCTTCCATACAGACCCCAGACTATTTCACTTCCTGTCCGGGGGTGAGGGGAAGTCCTGCCTCTGTCCAGAATTGAGCCGCTCCTTTGTGAACAGGTGTTACAATACCCATCAGTCCGTCCTTTGCATTCATGGCACTGGCAGCAGCAGTCATACTCACCATATAGAGCAGCCCTTCGGGAGAATAAATTTCTTTAAGCAAATTCCGCACTATCTCAGATTTGACATGCTTTCCGGCTACCCATACTGTGGCATCCTGGAAAACCCGCACTTCATAATCCACACCCTTATATGTGCCTTGGGGAATCACCACTTCGGTGTAAAAGGGGAATTCCCTGAAAAATCCGGCTTCCTTTCCTTCTTCAGCCAGGCTGAGCAGAGCAATCCTGTTGCTGCCTGCTGCCTGGATAACAGATGAATTGGGATAAGCAGCCAGAATCCACATTGCATCAATGCGTTTGTCACCAATGGCGGATGCTGCACGGGTGTAGTCTGTATATTCCACCCTGACCTGATTCCATATGCCCAGAGAGGTCAGATAACGCTGTGCCGAAGCAGCGGCTCCGGAACCTGCCAGTCCGACAGCTATGCGTTTTCCCACCATATCTTTGGCTTTTTTGATACCGCTTCCCTCCAGCACCGCCAGATGGGCCGGCGCGCCGCAAAGATAGGACATAGAACAGGTTTGGTCATATTTTTGTGTGTCATTGGTCAGTTTGCCGTTGAATCCGAGATACAAATCAGCGGAATACACAATGCCGAAATCCGCATCTCCGGAATTGACCCGGCGCAGATTCTCAACTGAACCAGGGGAAGCCATGCTGGTGACTTCCAATTCTGCTGTATTTTGGGAAATCCATGTGGAAATAGCTTTGGAAAAATACTGGAAGGTTCCGCCGTCCGGGCCGCCGGAAAACACCAGTTTCGTTTTGGCCCCGCCGGTTGCAGGTGTCAGCAGTATCCCTGTCATCAGGACAAAACAGAAAATGAAAGTGCTGAAACCTGACATTCTGAACATTTTTTTCTCCTTTCGGCATAATACAGGGGTAAACCCCGGTGCTTACCTCTGTTTTTCAGGGCAGGCTCCTGCGGTATACCAAAAAAATTTATAAATGGGCACTTATGAATGGGGAATATAGTTCATCAAATTAAGCAGGTAAATTAGAAGAATTCTGATTTTTGCGTAAGAATTTTTCTTACATATCTGATGTTAGGTGATTTCCAGGAAAGAATATGCCAGAAAAGTAGCAAAAGCTTCCAGCTTTTGCCCTGTGCCTGTGAACTGAACCGGGATATTTATTTTCAGAAATCACCTTACGCATCTTCGTCATACCGGAGAAAGCCGGTATCCGGAAACCGTTGAAAATACCGGATTCAGGCTTTCTCCGGAATGACGGGAAATACAGCAGTCTCCCGGATTCTGAAGGTTTGGCGTAACATCAGTGAATAACGTGACTTGGTGCAGGAATCCGGAAAAATTTTTCTCCGGGGCTTATGTTTCCTGTTTTCTTTTACGAAAAAATATGTTAGACTTCTATTTCATATCATTACTATTAGTTCATGTTTGCTCCAGTAATTCAGGTATATTCAGATTTCTGACCCCGGCAAAGGAGGGGTATTATGACAAACAGTGAAGACCGGAAACCAGTGCCCCATATTCCACTGCCTGCAACAAAAACCTCGGAACTCAGAGGAAAACAGTCTGTCCGAGCCACCTTCAAACTGTCGGAAAATGCTATAAATGCCATTACCACAGTTTCCATCCACCTGGGAATCAAACAGAAATCTCTTTTTGATCACCTGATTGAAGACATGAAATCTTTGGAACAGATTGCCCGCGAAATAACCGCACATGAGCATATCCATAAATCCCGCATACAGAAAACCTATGTTCTGAGCCGGAGAACCCTGTCCTCTCTGGAAGAGGTCTGCCAGAACTTTGACGCTTCCCGTGATGCTCTGGTGGAATATTCCATACGCAGACTGCTTCCGATTATCGCTGGAGAAAGGGAAAAGCACTGGAAACGGAAAGAAATAGTAATGGCTTTGAAAAAATTCATGCAGCAGGAGGATGCACTTCTGCACAAAGCAAAAGAACTGCTGGGGGAAGATGACCCTGTGGTGGCGGAACTGGAAAAAATTTCGGCAGTAAGCCGGAACGCTTTTCATAAAATACAGCATTTTGTGGAAAAAGGGGAAATCATTGAGGCATTTCATTTTGAATAGGAAAACAGCAAATGTTTCACAGATATGTTACCCATTCCGGCAAGATCAAAAGACCGGGAAAACGCCCAAAGGAGAAGCATGTTTCCGACAATTCTGATTATTGATGACGAGACTTCCATACTGCAGTCCCTGAGCGGACTTCTGATCGATGAGGGATTTGAGGTGCTTACAGCCTCAAACGGATACGAAGGTCTGAAAATGATAGAGGAGGAAGCCCCGGATATTGTTCTGCTGGATATATGGATGCCGGGCATTGACGGCATTGAAACCCTCAAAGAGATTAAAAAAGGCAATCCTTCACTGCAGGTTATCATCATCACGGGTCACGGAAATGTTGAAACCGCTGTAAGGGCCACAAAACTGGGCGCATTTGATCTTATTGAAAAACCACTTTCCATTGACAAGGTCATTGTTGACATCAACAAGGCTCTCAATTTCAGGCGTCTGGAAGAGGAAAACCGCTATCTGCGCAAGAAAACCATTGAAAAGCATTCCATCAGCGGCAACAGCCCGGTTATTGCGGAACTGAAAAAGCAGATAGCTGTTATCGCACCCACAGATTCATGGATACTCATCACAGGTGAAAACGGAACAGGCAAGGAACTCGCTGCCCGAACCATTCATCTGCTGAGTCCCAGGGCAGAAGAGCCTTTTATAGACATCAACTGCGCTGCCGTTCCCGAAGATCGTCTGGAAAGTGAACTTTTCGGCCATGAAAAAGGCGCATTCAGCGGCGCGGAAAAGCGGCTGAAAGGCGGACTCGAAATTGCCCATGAGGGCACGCTTTTTCTGGATGAAATCTGTGATATGAACCTCAGCACCCAGGCCAGACTGCTGCGGGTACTGCAGGAGCAGAAATTTCAGCGCACAGGCGGAGGAAGAACCCTCCGGGTAAATGTGCGTATTATTGCGGCCACAAACAAAGATCCGGAAAAAGAAATCCGTGAAGGCCGTCTGAGGGAGGATCTGTACTACCGGCTAAATGAGATTCCCATCACTGTGCCGCCTCTGAGAAATCGGAAAGAGGATATTCCTCTTCTGGTGCAGACCCTTCTGGATGAAAAGGCACGCAAGAACAGCCTGCCGCCAAAAAAAATGAGTCCGGAAGCCCTGGAAATGCTCTGTGCGTATTCCTGGCCCGGAAATGTGAGAGAACTCAAAAATCTCATGGGCCGGCTGGTGCTCATGTCAGAAAATAATCTGATACAGCTATCTGATATTCCGGCTCCCTACAGTCCTAAGCAGCAGTCGGAAAACCGGACTGAGGAATCATTTTTCGCCACAGACAGTATGGCCGATGCACTCAGTCACTTTGAAACCGCATTTATCCGCCGCAAATACCTGCAATATGGCAGAGATATTCACAGAACAGCCAGCGCCATCGGACTGCATCCGGACAGCCTTTACCGGGAAATAGCGGACATGGGAGATTTTCATTGAGAATCATCGCGGGAGAATTCAGGGGGCGCAAACTCCTGTCTGTCCGGGGTATGAAAACCCGGCCCACATCCGACCGTATCAGGGAAAACATTTTCAATATTCTTTCTGATGCTGTGCAGGATGCTGTTGTGCTGGATCTGTTTGCCGGAACCGGGGCAATGGGCATTGAGGCCCTGAGCCGGGGCGCGCGGTATGCGCTTTTCATTGAACAGAACCGTGACGCACTTGCTGCCGTGTCCCAAAATATCAGAAACTGTTCCCTGGAAAACAGAGCACGCATAATGCGCTGGGATATTGTAAAAAACCTGAGCTGCATACGGAATCTGCCCAATCCTTTCACCCTTGTCTTTATGGATCCCCCCTATGATAAAAATATGGTGAAACCGGCCCTGCAAAATCTGATTCAGAGCGGATCACTTTCTGCCGGAGCAGTGATTGTGGCGGAACATTCCGTAACAGAAACTGTTCATACACAAGAGCTTGAAATCACAGATCAGCGGAAGTATGGAAAAACGGCTGTCTCTTTTCTCCGTTATAACGGTTTTGAACAGCAGATTGCAAATGAAATATGAGAATGATTGATAAAATTGCAATCAGTTTGTCCTTAACCAGCCTGATTTTTAACCATAAGCAAAACCGAAAGGAAAGATAATGATGACAAGAGACTTGATTTACAGGAAAATTGATCTGATTGAAGACATATATCTTGATGATTTGCATCAACTCATCACCCAGTTTGTTCATTCAAAACAAACCCTGAGAAAACCGGGACTGATGGCAAAACTTCGACAGATTAAGATTGATGCACCGGAGGATTTTGCAGCAAATATAGATTTATACATTTCCGGAGAAAAACATGCGCATTCCCATATTTCTTGATACCGTGTTTGTTATTGCATTGATCAACCGCCGGGATCAGTATCATCAGCAGGCGGCTGCATTGTCAGAACAGTTTGAAGGTTATCCTTTCCTGACTACTGATGCTGTACTGCTGGAGATTGGGAATGCCTTAGCCAAAGGTTATAAAAATGAATCAGTTGACATCATTGAAGAGTTTTTGCATTCAGATGATACAGAGATTGTTCATCTCTCCCCTGAATTATTCCGGCAGGCATTTGAACTTTATAAAACCTATCAGGATAAAGAATGGGGGCTGATTGATTGTGTGTCATTTGTTGTGATGAGAAAAAGAAAAATACGTCAGGCATTGACCTTTGACAAACATTTTGCTCAGGCAGGATTTCAGGTCTTAATGCGTGAGATTATCTGAGAACCAGTTTTTGAATCTCTGCTGTTTTTTCACAATGAAAACAAAAAAACAGGCTTCCGGCCTGTTCATATGCCGCAGAACAGGCTGGAAGTCTGTTCTGCTTTATTCACCAAAGGCGGATTATGGAACGTATTGCTATTTATCCCGGATCATTTGATCCGGTGACAAACGGCCATCTGGACATCATCCAGAGAGCAGTGGGACTGTTTGACAAAATTATTGTCACCATTCTGTGCAACCCATCTAAAAAAAGCATGTTTACAGTGGAAGAGCGGATGGAAATGCTCCATGACAGTCTCAGGGAATACAATAACGTGGAAGTGGACTCATCCCACGGGCTGCTCATGGATTACGCAGCAAAACGCAATGCCTCAGCTATTCTGCGGGGAATGCGGGCTGTGTCTGATTTTGAATACGAATTTCAGATGGCCCTGATGAACAGGAAACTCAACCGGGATATTCAGACGGTTTTTCTTATGACAGGTCTGCGCTGGATATTCACCAGTTCCTCCATTATCAAAGAAGTGGCCTGTTTCGGCGGCGACATTGACGATATGGTTCCGCCTCTGGTCAGTCAGAACCTGAAAAAGAAAAACGGGTTTTTAAAATAAAAGGGGTCAGTGAACAGTGAACAGTAAACAGTTATCAGTTATCAGTAAACAGTAAACAGGAAGTATCTGAACTGAAACCTGAACACCGATGGCTGTTTTTCTGACAAATGACAACTGACAAATGATAACTGGAAACTGATAACTGATAACTGTTCACTGATAACTGAAATCATGGATTTATGGCAACTTCATATTTTCTGCAGGGTGGTTGAGTCCCGCAGTTTTTCCAAAGCAGGAAAAACAGTTCACCTTTCCCAGCCCACGATCAGCAGTCATATCCGGGATCTGGAAGAGCATTTCGGCTGCCGTCTGATTGACCGGCTTTCCAAAGAGGTGCTGCCCACCAAAGCAGGGGAACTGCTTTACGATTATGCCAGAAAACTTCTTTCCCTGCGGGATGAAACCGAAACCGCGCTGGCCGATTTTCACGGCAAGGTCAGGGGACATCTGCTCATAGGAGGAAGCACCATTCCGGGTGTGTACATTCTTCCCAGGGTGGTGGGACATTTTGTCAGGCGCTATCCTGATGTGAAAATATCCCTGCGCATCGGAGATACAGACAGTGTTATCGAAGATATTCTTTCCGGTGGTCTGGAGCTGGGAATTGTGGGCGCAAAAACCGGTGAAAAAAAAATAGTTCAGGAAAAACTTCTGGCCGACCGGATGCGGCTGATAGTTCCTGCGGATCATAAATGGGCGGATCGGGAAGCAATTGAAGCTGATATGCTTTTGCAGGAACCCTTTATTGTCCGTGAACCGGGTTCCGGCACACTCAAAGCCATCCGCAGCAGTCTGTCCCGCATCGGATATGATACGGAACATCTCAATATAATTGCTGAAATGGGCAGTACAGCCGCGGTGATACAGGGAATTAAAAGCCATGTGGGAATTTCTGTTCTTTCCTGCATGGCAGTGGCTGATGAACTGCGTGCCGGTTCCCTAAGAGCTCTGACAGTCCTGGGACTGGATCTGAAACGTAATTTTTATCTCAGCACATCAGGACACAGAACCCCATCCCCTTTATCCCAGGTCTTTACCCGTTTTCTGAAAGAGATTATTCCAAAAATCAGAAAAACGGAGATGTAAGGTGATTTCTGAAAATGAATATCTCTTCAGTGTTTTCACAGAAACCGCAATGCTGGAACCATGCCTGAACCTGTGAGCCGCAAAAACCGGATTTTTCCAAAAAATCCGGCTTTTCCCCAGACTTCGGCGTATAAAGCCAAAGTTGGCAAAGCAGTATATTCTTTTCTGTAAACCGCCTAAGCAGGCTTTCCGGAGTCCCGCAGCATTTGCAGTGAAAGGCGGATTAATCACCTGTTCCATTGGGAATAAGTGGTTGAACCAAGTTTATTTTATGAAAGAATGCTTGCTTTTTGCCAGGCAGTTGTGTCAATATCAGTCAGTCAGATTCGAATTCTGTTCTTACAGAAAACTCAGAAATCAGGGAAGGTACGCACATGAAAATAAGCCTGAAATTTCGTATGAATACCGTCCATGCCAGAATCATTGTGCTTATGACGGTTTCCATTCTGATCACCGCGGCAGGTCTCAGCATAATGGCCTTAAACCGGATTCGCGGCACAGGCCGGATGACTGTCAGCCGGATGGAAAATCTCAATGAAGAACATCTCCGCCAGATAAATGCGGACGGTGCACGTCAGGCAGCGGAATTCAGGGAAGAACTTGTTTCCCGGAAAAAGGAGTTCCTGAAATCCCAGGTGCAGGTGGCCATGAGTGTTATGCAGAAAGCATATGATGATGCCCATGATCCGGAAAAACTGAAAATTGTATTTGCAGAACAGATACGCAACAGTGTTGACTCGGTTTTTGGAATACTGGAAACATTGTCCAAAGACGAACGTCTTTCTCCTGATCAGCAGAGGGAAGAGGCTTTGAGGATCATAAAAAATCTCCGTTACGGCCCGGAAAACAAGGATTATTTCTGGATCAATGACACCCGGCCGTATATGATCATGCACCCCTACAAACCTGAACTTGACGGAACTGATCTGAGCAAATACAAAGACCCCAAAGGCAAACACCTTTTTATGGAATTTGTCAAAGTCTGCACGGAAAAGGGTGAGGGATTTGTGGATTACCAGTGGCCCAGATACGGATCAGACGATACAGGTCCCAAACTCTCTTTTGTCCGGCTTTTCAAACCCTGGAACTGGATTATCGGATCCGGTGTGTATCTGGAACTCGCCGAGGATCAGCTAAAGGCAGAGGCCGAGGAAACCATAAAAAATATCCGCTACGGCCCGGAAAACAATGACTATTTCTGGATTAATGACACCCAGCCGATTATGATTATGCATCCCTACAAACCGGAACTCAACGGCAGCCATCTGGGTGAATACAAAGATATTAACGGCAAACATCTGTTTCTGGAATTTGTCCGGGTCTGTCTGGAAAAAGGGGAAGGGTATGTGGATTATTACTGGCCCAGATACGGGGCAGAGGAACCCATGCCCAAACTTTCCTTTGTTCAGATATTCAAACCCTGGGACTGGATCATCGGAACCGGAATATACACAGATGATATTGATGCCATACTGAAAAAAAGACAGGAAGAACTCAAAGCCCGGACACAAGCGGCAGAATTGTCAATGACCCGCCGCATTTCTGAAGTCAGACGGGAAATAAATGAAGAAATCAGACGGACGCTGACACGGATTCTTGCCCTGACCCTCGGCATTCTGCTTGCAGTGTGGATAATTCTCTATATTGTTATCAGGAGCAGCATCACCCGTCCCATTCAGCGGACTGTAACCGGTCTCAGGGAAATTGCACAGCAGATGGCCGCAGCCGCGGATCAGATTGCTGTGGGCAGTCAGCATGTTGCGGAAAATATCAGCCATCAGGCCGCTGCCATTGAACAATCCTCAGCCGCGATTGAGGAAATGGCGGCAATGAGTCAGGAAACTTCTATTATGACACGGGGAACCGAGGAACTGATGAATGAAAATATCCAGAAATCCGCCAGATCCCTGAAATCCCTCATGGAACTGACCCGTAACATGGTGCAGATTGAGGCTGACAGTGACAATATAACCCAGATTATAAAAGATATTGAATCCATTGCATTCCAGACCAATCTCCTGGCCCTGAATGCGGCTGTGGAGGCAGCGCGTGCAGGCAATGCAGGCGCAAGTTTCGCTGTTGTGGCAGGTGAGGTGAAAAACCTGGCAGCACATACAGCCAATGCCGCAAAAAAAACCCAGGGACTGCTGCACAACACCCTTAGCCGGATCAGTGAAGCCTCGCAGTCAATTCAACTGGTCAACAATGATTTTACCGATATTATCGAATCAGCCACTGCAATGGGAGAAAAAACCGAATCCATCACACATGCCAGCCGGGAACAGTCACGGGGAATTGAGCAGCTCAGTCTTGCCGCAAGCGAAATTGACAAAGCCGCACAGCAGGTGGCAGCAAATGCGCAGGAATCCGCAGCAGCGGCAGAGGAACTCGCAGCCCAGGCCAAAGAAACCGAATCCTATATCAGTATGCTCTCGTCTCTTGTTGGCGGAAAACGGAAAGCAGATGCTTTCAGGAAAAAGGTTTGAAGACGGGGAAAGTTTATGGTAAAGGATATTCTGATTTTTTGAAGGTGTCCCCGTTTGCCCAGCGAAATCTTTCCGCTTGTCCTGTTTTGCAGTGGAGAAAAGAATCACGATGCAACAATCAATAGGAAATTCTGCGTAACCATATGAATCTGACACCGCAGACAGACAAATGGCTTTGGGAAGCCGGATATGAATATCACTGTTTTATCAGTTGGCCCCGTACGCTGAACCCGGATATAACCGGATGTGCGGAAAGGCTGAAACAAAGCATAGAGCAATGGCTGGCACTGTCTTTTTCAAATCCCAGAGTCTTTTTAGACCTGACTGATGTTATCGGCGGTGACAGATGGGAAACAACGATGCTGAACGCCTTATGCCGAAGCATGGCTTTGGTCGCTGTATGTGCTCCGATATATTATCATCCTGATCATAAATGGTGCGGTATTGAGTGGGCAAGCATGGATGAATTAAGCAGAAGACGTTTTCCAGATGCAGAATTTCATGCTATTATCCCGGTTATTGTAAGAAATTCTGAAATACTGCCTGACCCGGTTAAAAAAATTCAATATCATGATATGTCCCGACTGATAACCACCGGCAGAAGATATTATGCCACAAACGAATATCGGGGAATAATCAATAAAATTGGCGGACGTATTGAAGAAATAGCCATTACCTTATCTGAAAACTGTGTGGAAGCGGATTGCGACAGTTTTCAGTTTGCCGCCAGTTCAGCATTTTCCGATTACCATACACAGCAGCAGTCAATGCCCTTTCGGAAAAAGAAATTATGATGAATCAGCAGGGAACAATTATCACATTTTATTCTTATAAAGGCGGAACAGGGCGATCCATGTCGCTTGCGAATGTGGCCTGCCTGCTTTCCAGAAAATTTGAAAAATCGTCAAAACGAATCTTAATGGCAGATTTTGACTTGGAAGCTCCGGGTCTTCATAATTTTTTTTCAAGGCACTCGGAAAAAATCAGTGAGGAACGGAAAGGAATCATTGACTATTTTTGTTCATTGCAAACCATTTTCAAAAAAAACAAACGATTATACAAAAAAAGTATTCAGGAAGGCTGGACAGTATTTGAAAAAAAAATGCCTCTTGATGACTATATTGTTCGGGATGTACTTCCAAATCTTGACATAATGAAAGCCGGAAAATTCGATGCCGGATATTCCGAACGGGTGACATCCTTTGACTGGTATGATTTTTATAATCAGTTTGGAGAAGCCATACGGATTTTTGGAGAACTGCTGGCTTCACGCTATGAATATGTCCTGATAGATTCCCGCACCGGTCTGACTGACATCAGCGGAATATGCACCATGCTTCTGCCGGAAAAACTGGTGGGGGTGTTTACTCCGAACCGGCAAAGCATAGACGGGCTTTTAAAACTCATCCGGCAGGCAGTTGAATACCGCAGAGCCTCAAATGATTTTCGTCCGTTAGCCATTTTTCCGCTTCCCAGCCGGGTTGAAAGGGATATGGAAAAACTCCGTCAGGAATGGCGTAATGACTATCAGAACAAATTTGAAAAATTGTTTCAGGAACTTTATCAGACAAAAGAATGTGATCTGTCCGAATATTTTGATGAAGTGATGCTGCCGCATATCAAAGATTATGCCTATGGTGAAGAAATTGCCGTACTTGTTGAAGAGCGCAGTGATTCTTCATCAATGAGCAGAGCCTATCAAAAATTTTATGGACATCTTATTGAATTGGATTTTGCGTGGCAGGAAACAGAACTGTATAAAGACAGGATTAAAGTATTTATAAGCTACGCGAGTGAAGATTACGCTATAGCGAAAAAACTGTACGATGATTTAAATCGGGAAGGTATATCTCCGTGGCTGGACAGAGAAGACCTTCTTCCCGGTCAGAATTGGAGAACAACAATACCTAACATTATCAGAGATTCATCCTATTTTTTTTTGATTATTTCAAAAAATTCGGTTTCAAAAAGAGGTTATATCCAAAAAGAGCAGAAAATCGCTTTGGAATTGCTTGATGAATTTCCTCCGGATAAAATTTTTATTATACCGGCAAGAGTTGATAACACCGAACCTATTGATGAAAGATTGAAAAATCTTCAATGGGCTGAGCTTTCTGATTATGAGAAAGGATTAAGGCAAATACTAATTTCTATAGGGCATCAATCAGCATTGCATAACTCTGAGATTTATAAAGATTTACCTAACAGAGTATTTATAAGCTACGCGAGTGAAGATTATAGTATTGCGAAAAGAATATATGATGATTTAAATCATGAAGGTATAGATCCGTGGTTGGACAGGGAAGACCTTCGTCTCGGTCAGGATTGGAGACAAACAATACCCAACATTATCAGAAAATCATCATATTTTTTATTGATTATTTCAAAAAATTCTGTTTCAAAAAAAGGTTTTATCCAAAAAGAGCAGAAAATTGCTTTGGAACTGCTTGACGAATTCCCTTCAGAGGGAATTTTTATTATTCCTGCAAGACTTGATAATACTGAACCTAGTGATGAAAAATTGAAAAATCTTCACTGGGCTGATCTTTCTGATTATAAAAATGGATTAAGGCAAATATTAAAAGTTTTCCAATTAAAATGATGGGTTGTGGAAAAATTTAATCAATCAAAGCACAAATTCAGCAGAAACTGATGGAACAGATTCAGCATCTGAACCTATCCAAAAATTAATTTTATTTAATTTCAGAATATTAAATCCATTTAAACAAAAAGGAGTGATAGTATGGAACAGATCATCAGTACTACCCAGGCGGAATCCTGTTTTATAAATATTTTAAAAGCAGCAGGGAATTCGGATGTTGATACTATTGTCCAAAGCGGAGAACGGAATATAGCCGTTATTATTGGATACAGCCGCTATCTGGAATTGCAGAAACAAATCCGTGAACGGGAAGAACGGTTTGCCGTGTATGATGAAATCAGAAAACGGAATACAAATGCAATTCAGGATCAGGTCGAAAGTGATGTGGCTGCCGCGATTCAGGCAGTAAGAGGAAAATAAGCTAAATGCCATTGCTGAGGGTTATTTCATCCAATACTGAATAACGGAAATTTCTGTCTGAACCATGATTAACTCTGCTTATGCCGAACCTAGGTTAAAATACTGAATAACGGAAATTTCTGTCTGAACCATGATTAACTCTGCTTATGCCGAACCTAGGTTAAAATAAAGAAAAAAAAAATCGATGAGAGGCGAATATGAACGAAAACAAACTCAAACATCTTGATTTTATTCAGGGCGTTGTCAACCGCATGGCGGCAAACTCGTTTCAGATCAAAGGCTGGAGTGTAACTTTGGTATCTGCACTTATTGCTCTGTCATTGGCAACCAAAGAAAAAGCAGCAATGATAGGCATCTGTTTTATTCCCGTCATTGTATTCTGGATTCTGGACAGTTATTTTCTCTGGCAGGAACGCCTGTTCAGGGAAGTGTATAATGATGTTCGCAAAAAAGAGGAAACGCAGATTGATTTTTCCATGAATCCCCAGTCCTTTATTGGTGGAAGAAACACATGGTCTGCAGCCATGTTTTCACAGACCATAGTTGTCTTTTACGGTTCACTGCTGGCGGTCATGACTGCTGTGCTGATCTTTCTGCTGTAATACCGAAACGCCATTGGTTCCATCCGTTTAATTATAGTTTCAGGCGCACGGAAAAACCGGTTTTTTTCCCATCTCACTGCCCCGGTTCTGACAGTCCGGCAGTGTCAAATCAGATGAAGAAGCGGTATAAGGAACAGATTTTGTTTTTGACAGGGACTGGGCATAAAAAGATTTGAAGACGCAGCAAACTTATGCTAAGAAAGAACCGGAAATGCTTTTCGGAGTTCCGTACAGGTGACGGAACTCCGGATTTTTTTACAGATTCATTTTAATTTTACCTGTCCAACGATCAGATAACGAAGGAAAACAATGACACATCCTCATAAACATACATCGGAACAGAAAACACATCCTCACGGTCACGGAGATCAGAAAGGCGCAGAGATTCGTCTGGTAGCATGGGAAATTACCCGTAACTGCAATCTTTCCTGCATTCACTGCCGGGCTTCGGCAACTATGGGGCCGTATACCGGAGAACTGGAAACCACAGCCTGCTTCCTGCTTGTGGATCAGATTGCTGAAACCGGTAATCCCATTATCATCCTGACCGGAGGAGAACCTCTGCTCCGATCCGATATTTTTGAAATAGCCCGTTATGGCACGGAAAAAGGGCTGCGCATGGTAATGGCTCCCAACGGAACCCTGATTACAGAAGAATCCGCGCGCAAAATGGCAGAATCCGGGATCCGGCGCATCAGCATCAGTCTGGACGGAGCGACCAAAGAGAAACATGATCGTTTCCGGGGAGTTGAGGGCGCGTTTGAAGCAGCGCTGCGGGGCATCCGGCTGGCAAAAGCTACAGGCATTGAATTTCAGATCAATACCACGATTACCAAAAACAATCTCGAAGAAATGCCCAAAATTCAGGATTTGGCTGTGGAACTGGGAGCAGTGGCCCACCATATTTTTCTGCTGGTTCCCACAGGCCGGGGCAAATATATTGCGGATCAGGCCATAGATGCTGTTCAATATGAGGAAGCCCTGAACTGGTTTTATGATCAGCGGGAGAAAACCAGTCTGCAGCTCAAGGCCACCTGCGCGCCCCATTATTACCGCATTCTCCGGCAGCGGGCAAAGGAAGAGGGGAAAACCGTCACATTTCAGACACACGGACTGGATGCGGTAACACGGGGCTGCCTGGGCGGAACCGGTTTCTGCTTTATTTCCCACACAGGCATTGTTCAGCCCTGCGGATTTCTGGATCTCAACTGCGGTGATGTGACAAAGGATTCTTTCAAAAATATCTGGGAAAAATCTGAAATATTCCTGCGGTTGCGCAATTATGACAATCTCAAGGGCAAATGCGGAGACTGTGAATACAAACGGGTATGCGGCGGATGCAGGGCCAGGGCCTATGAAGCCACAGGCGATTATATGGCAGAGGAGCCGCTGTGCACATATCAGCCTGTCAAATGCAGGGACGGAAAAATCTGATCTGAAAAATTTGAGAAATTGTCAAATCCTATAAGCTGTTAAAAAAATGACCGGAGCGAAAAATCTGGGGATTTTACACGGATTTCATACCTGATTTTGTCATATTTAAAAGGATAATTTCTATTTTGCCACCCTGAATTCCCCATGAAAAAGAAGTCTGGAATATTTTTAAAACAGCTTCTTATACCGATTCGACATTGACCTGACGCAGTCTGCACTTCCGCCCCGGACTGATCCGGAGGATTGCAAAAATTGGGCAGAGCGGTTTTCTGCACACGCGGAACCGCAGAAAAACTGACAATTGTATTAAATCAATGGCGAACTGGTATTATACCAAATCACAATTGATTTTATACAATATGATTGTTTTTTTTTCTTTTTAATTACAGAAAAATGTTCCTTTCGGCAGCATGTTTTCAATTGCGATTTGGTATTACACATATACAGAAAACAGAACAGGGAAAACAAAATGAAAGTCAGAGCTCTGATGATAGCAGACCCTATCACGATTCGGGAAAATGCGTCTGTGGAGGAGGCCATTCATCTGATGAAATCCAGCAGAATCCGCCACCTTCCCGTAGTATCCATGGACAATTCACTGATCGGGTTTCTCACCCTGGCAGATATGAAAGAGGGACTGCTGCCTTCCATGGTCAGCGATGTTTCCTTCAAAGATTTGATCATACGTGACCCGGTAACTGTAGGTCCGGATGATGATATTGAGAAAGCGGCCCGCCGTATTTACAGGCATAAAATCAGTGGTCTGCCGGTGGTGGAAGGAAACAGACTGGTGGGAATTCTAACCGAGACAGACATCCTGAGAACCTTTATTGATATGATGGGAATTCTGACTTCCAGTTCCAGGCTGGAAGTCGTGATCCGCGATGATCCCAATGCCTTCAAAAAAGCCATGCAGATTATCCAGACCAATGGCGGCGATATTATCAATGTAAGTCTGACCGTGCAGGAAACCGGGAGCCGTATCTATTATTTCCGGCTTTTTCCCTGCAATACACAAAACATCAGCCATGCACTTGAATCCGAAGGATTTTCTGTGCCGGATGCACTGGACTGAACAGACCGGAAGAATTTGTTTCCTGCAATCCTGCTTGATTCTGTTTATGATTTACGCAGTTGAACTTTAACATACTGATTTTTATGGAAATGAATGTTACTCAGCACAAAACCGTTTTTAAAAAAATCAGTGACTTGAAAAACCAACTGCATAACTGTTATCTGTTAAAAAAAAATCAGATTCTTCAGAAAAACCGGGTTCCCTGAAAATTTTATACATGCGGACTTATTGGTCTGTCAAAAAAAGTTTTTCACATATTCTGTATCGTGGGGACGGCATCATGCCGATCCGGAACCGGCAGGATGCCGGTTCTACTTTGTTAAAAAATTTATTTGACAGAGCACTTATGGAACCGTATTTACAAACTGATGTTACGCAGCCTTTCCAAAAATCAGGCAGTTATTCTCTTTGAGCGTCATTCCGGCGAAAGCCGAAATTCAGTAATATTAAAGAGTTGCGGATACAGACTTTCGACGGTATGACCGGAAAATCTCTCTCCCGTCATGCCTGCGAAAGCAGGAATCCATTTTTCTCAAAATGTTATGGACATCGGCTTTCGCCGGAATGACGATTCGGCGTAACATCAGTTAAATAAGTCTACTTTGGTAATTTAAGGTGATTTCCGGAAAAGAATATACCGGAAAAGTATCAAAAGCTTCCAGCTTTTGCCTTTTGCCTGTGAACTGAACCGGGATATTTATTTTCAGAAATCACCTAAACACTAATAGCCTGATTTTATTATAAATACCTAAAATGGTGTGTTTTATGAATATTTAATAAAATCAATAAATTATGTCTTAAGTTACCAAAATAGTAATACCCACTGCCTGAAAATCTGTGATGCAACGAGGGCATGCAGGTATATCAGTGCAGTATCTTCAGGATAAGCGGAATGGCCACAAATGTTCCCGCAGAAGCGCCCAGATTTGTAAAGACCACCACCAGAAGAACCCTTGTCACTTTGTTCCGCCAGAATCCTCTGACGGAAATAATATCCTGTGAAAGATTTTCAAAATCTGACACTTTGGGTTTTCTCACAAATGCTTCAACCAGCCCCGATACCCAGCCTGCCGCAAGCAGGGGGTGAAGCGTTGTGATCGGAGCGGCCAGCACAGCAGAAAGAACTGTAAGCGGATGTGCCAGGGCAATTAGAGATCCCAGACCGGACAGCACGCCTGTCACCACGAGCCATGTGATTGCCATGTCAGCACCGGCTTTGGCTCCGCCGAAAAAAAAACCGGCCACGAAAAGCAGACAGATCAGAACCGGGAGAAGCCATTGCAGAATTCCGGACAGTTTTCCTTTTGCCGGGATTTCCTCCAGTTTTTTCAGGTCACATTCCTTTTCCCAGTTTTTTTTTATTCCCTGCACATGACCGGCCCCGACAACCGCGACAATTTTCCGCCCCGGAGCCGTGCGTATCTTTGCGGCCAGGTATTCATCCCGCTCGTCAATGAGAATATGTTTTAGCACCGGCATGGATTTTCCCACATCAGTAAGCAGGGATTCCAGAATATCCTGCTGTTTCATTTTCTCAATATCCTCTTCGCTGATGTCTTCCATATCACTGAAAGACAGGATCAGTTGAAACAGAATCTTCATTTTGTCCCGGAATCGCATCATCCGCCATGTCCGGGACAAAGTGGCACGTATATCACGATCCGCCAGATGAATCTGCGCACCCACAGCTTCCCCGCATTCAATGGCTGTGAGCATTTCCTGACCGGGTTTTATGTCCAGTTTGCTTGCAATTCTGCGCTGAAAGGAGGCCAGCAGCAGATTTGAGAGCAGGAGAAAGGATTTTTTCTCTCTGATCACTTTCATAATATCCGTATCCTGCCACTGGTCTTTCTGCCGGATGGCCTGGTAACGGGATGCGCAAAGCTCAACGCAGACCGTATCCGGTTTTTCGCTTTCAATCACGCTTTTGACCAGTTCAGCGCTTTCCCTGGACACATGAGCGGTTCCCACCAGTATGATTTCTTTGTCTTCTGCAAAAAGACGATCCACATTTTTACTGTCTGTCAGTTCCATTCGGGTATATGATTCCTTTTTTTGAAAGTCAGAATAAATCCGAAATATATTACATTTATGCTGCCAAAGCAAGACCTGTTCGGAAAATGGAGTGATAATTCAATGATTTTCATATTTTTTTGCACAGTAAATAAATTTTTTCTTTCCCCGCGGCATTTTATAATCCGGAGATGCCGAAAAAGAAAGTGCATAGGATTTGTTCCGTTTTTTGCAGACTCATGAAAAATTTAGAGTTGACGAAAACAGGAAATCATAGGATACAGGAACAGTCTGCATGAAAATTGCGGGGTGAACACGTCTTTTGTGTCCCCTGCAACCCGGCAGCAGCAAATCATTGGTGTAAAATGGGGGGCCTGTGCCTGACCCTGAAAAATATCTTTTGCCGAAAAATGTGCATATACGGATGAAAAAAATGAGAGAAAACACATATAAAAGAGTCATTTCCCTTTCCCTGTCAAAACCGAGTCTTGCAGACAATACCGCAGACGCAGATAGGCTTGTCGCTGCTCTGAAAAAAGAACTGGGCGCGGATGCCATTATTCATATTGATTTGGATCTGCTGCGGCAGATTCCGGATCTGCTCCGCAAATGGGAGTATGATATTCGCTGCATTGTATTCAAAGAAAAGAAACGCCATATTCTCCTCGGTCTCACATCCGCGCAGGAAAACCGTACTGTGGCAGGTCTGGCTGTGGATTTGGGAACAACCCGCGTGGTGCTGTGCCTGCTGGATCTTGCCACAGGAGAAGTGCTGGGAGAAACCGCATTCAACAATCCCCAGATAACCATTGCTCCTGATATTCTGGCAAGAATCCATTTTGCAGATACACCGAACGGACTGGAAAAACTGCAGCAGATGGTGATTGCAGCGTTGAACAGCACAGTTGCAGAACTGTGCGCTTCCTGCGGTCTGCGTCCGGAAGATATTTATCTCATCACGCTGGCCGGAAACACAGCCATGACACATCTGTTTATGGGCATTACGCCCCATTGGATGATCCGGGAACCCTATATTCCGGCTGTGAACTGTCCGGGCCTGCTCCGGACTTCGGAACTGGGCATACAGGCCGGGGCCAATGCACGGATATTTATTTTTCCCAATGTGGGCAGTTATTTCGGAGGGGATCTGATCGCGGGTATTCTGTATTCCGGCATGAATCAGAAAGAGGAAACTGCGATTCTGGTGGATGTGGGAACCAATGCAGAAGTGATTCTGGGCAACAGAGACTGGCTGGTGGCCTGTGCAGGCGCGGCAGGCCCTGCTTTGGAAAGCGGAGTGGCCCGAATGGGTATGCTGGCCGGCCCCGGTGTGATTGACACTGTGGAAGTGGACAGGCAAACCCGTGAATTTAAATACCGCACCATTGATGATCTGCCGCCCAAAGGCATGTGCGGTTCCGGTATCATTGATCTGGCAGCCCAGCTTTTTCTGTCCGGAATGCTGGATATTCGCGGGAAACTGGTTCCGGAAAAATGCGGAAACCGGCTCATGGAAAAAGACGGAATGCCCTTTATTGTGGTAGTGCCTGCAAAAGAATCGGTCAGCGGCGAAGATTTGGGCATGAGTCAGGCCGACATTGACAGTCTGATCCGGTCCAAAGCAGCAATGTACACCATTCTCCGAACCATCACCCGCACGGTTGGCATGGAACCTGAAGATTTGCAGACCTTTTATGTGGCCGGAACCTTTGGATCATTCATCAAACCCCAGTCTGCCATTGCCATTGGCATGATTCCGGATCTGCCTTTGGAACGCTATAAACCTCTGGGCAACAGTTCCCTGGGCGGTGCCACAATGGCTCTGACAATGGAAGACTGCATGGAAGAGACTGAAAAGATACGGAACCGGATCACTTATATGGAACTCAATGTGAATCAGGAACTTATGATCCGTTTCAGTGCATCCCGCTTTCTGCCCCATACTGATCCTGCGAGATTCCCCTCGGTGAAGGTGTGGGGCTGAAAAAACAGAATAATAAAAAACACATACTATCGGATATTTTTTTTGTAAACATTTGATTTTATCAATTAACCATGAATAAAACGAATAATACCGATTCGCCAAATCACCTTAAAAGGCTTTGCCAGCCTATCGTGCAACGGTTATATTTTAAAAAAAACTGCTCAAAAATTGCGGCTTTGAAAAAAAATCAGGCGGAAGACATGATATTTGGTTCAAACCGGGTTTTCCGCCCCCATCCCCCGTCATAAAGGCGACATACCCAAAGGAACACTCGAAAAAATACTGAAATTCGCAGGGATAAGGACAGAAAAATGAAATTCTGGTATGCCATATTCACAAAAAGCAAAAATGCTGTTGAGGTTGAATTTCCGGATTTACCGGGCTGCCTTACTTTCGGAGATACCTATACCATTACTTGAAACATTTCGGTTGTAAAATACCGCATTCGGAAAGGCCTGCATTAGGACAGTTACAGTTTAAACAGCCACGAATAACACGAATCTGCACGAATGCACAAACCATAATTCGTGTCATTCGTGCAATTCGTGGCTGTACCATTAAATCTTCTGAGTAATGGTATATGAGGAAGCCTACAGCAATGCAATAGATGTTCTTGCAGGATGGATGGCAAATGCGGAGAAACAGTTTATCCGCCAACCGTCCCAATATGAAGATGTAAAAAAATCAGCAGGTGAAATTGTCCCCATCCCTTTGGATGAAAAAATTATGAAATCCTACGAAGGGAAAAAGCGGATCAGCGTTATACCAATTCGCTATTGAATTTATACAATAATGTGAGTTATTTCCTCTGTGTTCTCTGTGGTTTTTTCTCTCTGTGTCCTCTGTGGGAAACCGAATCATAAGTATATTTTCAATGGAGAATTGGTATTACATTCCCTGCTTCTGTTCTTGATAAAACAGACAGTTTCAGCAAATCCAAAGGACTGAACTGTTCAGGCTTATTGATAAAAGCAGTTAAGGAATATATGGAAAGACATCCAGTTTGAAATAAAAAAAACCGGACTGGTGCCAGTCCGGTTTTTTTATGGATTCCCGCTTTTACGGGAATGATGTATCTGAAAAAATTTAACGGCCTATCCTCTCCACTCTATATCATCCACAGTGGTTTTGAAGTCGGCTTCCACGATTTCCGGGGCTTCTTTGTGCTTTGTGGCCGCAATGTCTGCCGGACTTGGAATGCCAACGAAGATCAGCCGATGTCTCGGACATTTTTCGCAGGCTTCCATAATTTCCAGAGAGCATTCCTCATCCCAGGCATTGTAGTCAATGGTGGGCAGGTTGTCCACAATCTTGAAGATTTCGGATTTGCGCGCACAGGCTTTGCAGCCGATGCATCCCACATCGCAGACAGCCATGACATCCTTGCCTGCATCTTTATTGGAGCAGCCAACTGCCAGAATCTGCTTCTTTTTAAAAGGTGTGATGGTGATGATGTTTCTGGGACACACACTGCCGCAGGCGCCGCATCCGATACATTTGTCGTAATCCACGGTGGCAACGCCGTTAATGACATGAATAGCGTCATATTTGCAGGCACGGGTGCAGTCCCCGAAACCCAGACAGCCGTAAGTGCAGCCCTGCACGCCAGCGACCATGTTCGCGGCTTTGCAGGTCATTTCCCCGCGATATTCATGCCGTCCTTTGCGGTCTTTGTATGTGGCTGTGCAGTGAACCACAGGACGCTGGGGAAAACTTTCTCCCACGCTCACGCCCATGATGGCAGCCACAGCAGCCGCGCAGGACGCACCGCCCACCGTGCATTTGTTGACCGGCGCGCCTTTCAGTACCACAGCCTCTGCGTAATCGCCGCAGCCCACAAAGCCGCATCCGCCGCAGTTGGCTCCGGGAAGTGCGCCCATAATGGCCTCAATGCGGGGGTCAACCTCCACACGGAATGCCTTGTTGGCCCATCCCAGAATATAACAGATGACTATCGCCATGCCAAAAAGCGTGGTGGCCGACAGTCCTATGGTGACAATGTTCATTGATTCTTTCTCCTTTTTGCGTAGGGTGGGTGAAGCGCATTTCGGCAAGCTCAATGACCGCAGCGTAACCCACCGAAACAAAAAACGGTATCGGTTAAGGTGGGTTACGCTTTGCTTCACCCACCCTACTTTCTATTTCCCAGATTCCGGTGCAGGCTGTACCTGCGCAACAGCTTCAGGTTCAGGCATCATGGCCTTGCGCAGTCCTGAATCCACGCCCGTGAATCCCATGAATCCCAGGGAAAGAATACCGGCTATAATCAGCGCGATGGCTATCCCCTGAAAGGGTTTTGGCACATCGCAGAGATTGAGTTCCTCCCGGATACCGGCCATAATCACAATGGCGATGGTGAAACCGATGCCCCCGCCCACAGCCAGAGTCAAAGCACGTCCCAGATCCCAGGCATCAGCAGGATTGTCCACACCTGTGATTTTGCTCATGATCACCAGACAGGCAAAGAGAATCGCGCAGTTGGTGCTGATCAGGGGCAGATACACGCCAAGCGATTTGTACAGGGGCGGGAAGAATTTGCGAACATACAGTTCCACAAACTGCACAGCAGAGGCAATCGCGAAGATGTAAACCGTATAACAGAGAATGGTCAGATCAATCTTTGCGGCAGCCTCCGGCGGCAGGAACATACCGGCCACCCATACGGCCAGCGGCGCGCCCGGCATCAGCACATAGGCCGTGATGCTCCAACTGAGAATGGCGGCAATGGCTATGACGAAAATGACAGCGCAGCCCATGCCAAAGGCAGTGCTGATTTTCCGGGATACGCCCACAAAGGGGCAGATTCCCACGAAATAGTACAGCACAAAGTTGTTGATGATGGCCGCGCCGATACCAATCAGAAATACATCCATCAGATAATTTATCATTTATTTTCCTCCTGCGGCCTTTTTCGGACGATTGCTGTACCAGTTGACCGTTCCCATCAGCAGACCGAAGGTCAGGAACGCGCCCGGCGGCAGCACCATGACCACCCAGTCGGGCCAGGATACGGGCAGCACCCGGATTCCCAGCAGCATTCCGGTTCCCAGCAGCTCCCGCACAACAGCAAGGCTGCACAGGGCCAGACAGAAGCCCAGGGACTGACCAATGGCATCGGCTCCGGCCTCAATCACGCCCTGCTTGGAAGCGCAGACCTCACAGCGGCAGATGATGATGCAGTTGACGATAATAAGGGGAATGTAAGGCCCCAGCACCTTGCTCATCTGATACATGTAAGCTGCGAGAAAACGGTCAGCAACAGTCACAAAGGTGGCGATAATCAGGGTGAAGATCACAATCCGCAGATGGGGTTTGATCACATTGCGGATGAGACTGATCATCACATTGGCACAGAAAAGCACAAACAGCACGGCTGCCGACATGGTCAGCGCGGCTTTCAGGCCGTTGGTAACAGCCAGTGTGGGACAGGTTCCCAGAATTTGGCGGAACACCGGGTTTTCCGGCAGAATGCCACGGATAAACCGTTCCCCTGCGGTAGGTTGATCAGCCATTATTTCCCTCCTTGCGCGAGCGGGCCTTTGAGATCGGTCACCGCGATGTTGATAATATCGGCCACGCTCCGGGAGGAAATTGTTGCACCGGTAATGGCATTGATGTCATCCGGGCCTGCTTTGCCGCCCTTTACAACACCCACGGATTTGTCCGTTGTTTTGCCTTTGAACTGGCCCCGCCATTCATCCGTGACAATTTTGTTGCCCAGCCCCGGAGTCTCTTTCTGTTCGAGAACAAAAAGACCCGTGATATTCTTTGCTTCCGGATCCAGTCCCACCAGCAGTTCAAGGCGATCCGCATATCCCTGTCCGCCGGTTTTGACCACCCAGCCCAGGCGTTTTCCGGATTTGTCTGCTGCTTCATACACACTGTAGATGGCCTTTTTTCCGGGTTTTTCCACCACAATGGATTTGGGCGTGATATTCAGACTGTCCCCGGATTCGGCCAGTTTCTGTGCAGCTTCCGCGCCCAGCACCAGTTCCGGCACTTTTTCCCGTGTTTCATTGAGCTTATTCTCTTCAATGATCGGCCCCAGGTACATCTGGACACCGGCCAGGGAAGATCCAAAGCACAGTACAAGGAGCAGCACCAGCCAAGCCTGTATGATACTGTTGTCTCTGATCCGCTCAAACGCGGTTGGAGACAGAGGTTCCATTTGCTGTATCGGTTTCATATTCTTATTTCCCTCCCAGTGCTTTGGGAATTGTCCAGCGGTTAATCAGGGGCGTAACACTGTTCATAATCAGAACAGCGAACATCACGCCTTCGGGATAGCCGCTGAAGATACGCAGGAGCATAATCAGCGCACCCACGCCCGCGCCAAAGATGAATTTGCCTTTGGGAGTCAGGGGACTGGTCACCGGATCAGTGGCGATAAAAAATGCTCCGAAAAGCAGCGCGCCGCCCAGAATGTGATGCAGAACTGTCCACTGGGATTCCGGGTTCATCAGATTGGCAATGCCGCCCAGAATCACCACTGCGGAAAGCACGCCTGCCGGGATTTCCCATGACGCGGTTCTGCGGATACAGAGATAAAGTCCGCCAATCAGACAGGCTATCGCACTGGTTTCACCCAAAGAACCGTTGGTGGTTCCCCAGAACAGGGCAGACAGGGGCGCAATCACACCGCCCTGTTTGAACGCGTCCATAGGCGTTGCCTGTGTGATGGCATCCACCGTGCTTTTGGCATCCTGATATGCGGATGCGCCCATCACGCTGGCAAATGCAATCATGACAAAGGCACGTCCCACCATGGCCGGGTTAAAGATATTCATGCCCAGCCCGCCGAAAATAACCTTGCCGATGCCAATGGCAATGAAAGAAGCGATAAATCCCACATACCAGGGCGCGGTTCCGGGCAGGGACAGGGCCAGAATCACACCTGTAACAGCCGCGGAATAATCGCAAAGCGTGGCTTTGCGTCCCCGCATTCCGGTGAAAACCCATTCTGCTGCCAGACAGGAGATCACGCAGATAGCCAGTTGCCGCAGTGCGTATGTCCCAAAGACATAAACCGCCATTCCAATGACCGGGGCCAGCCCGATCAGCACATCCCGCATCATTGTCCGCGTGGTCTGCGCTGTGTTGGAAAGATGCGGCGACGGGGCCACATGGATAACGGGTGCGTCTTTGTCAGCAGATTCCGTTACTTGAATTTGTTTTGCCATAGTTGTTCCTATTCCTTATTTCTTGGTCGCAGCCATGACCTGTGCCTTGCCTGTGCGCACAAGCTGGACCAGCGGCAGATTGGCCGGGCAGACATACGCGCAGGACCCGCATTCAAAACAGGCCATGATATTGTACTGCTGGGCCAGATCCGTGTCCTTGTGCCGGGAAGCCAGCGCAATTTTGGTGGGAACCAGATTCATGGGACAGACATCCACGCATCTGCCGCAGCGCAGGCAGTTGGTTTCATCGTCGCGTTTGAGATCCGCCTGGGTGAGAATGGTAATGCCGCTGGTTCCTTTGGTCACAGGTGTGTCCAAATCCGAAAAAGCAAATCCCATCATAGGCCCGCCCGCGATCATGCGCGCGGCATCTTTCCGCAGTCCCCCGCAGTACGCAATGAGTTCCCCGATGCTGATGCCGATGGGAACCAGCAGATTTTTGGGATTTTGTATGCCCCCGCCTGTCACACAGACCACCCGGTGGGTCAGGGGAATGCCCCGAAGAACAGCTCCAGCAATGGCTGCGGCTGTGCCGACATTGCTCACAGCAACACCCACATCCAGAGGAAGCGCACCCAAAGGCACTTTCCGGCCTGTGATGGCCAGAATCAACTGCTTTTCACTGCCCTGGGGGTATTTGGTTTTCAGCACTGCAATCTGAATACCGGTTCCGGCTGCGGCTTTTTTCATGACTTCCACAGCCTGGGGTTTGTTGTCCTCAATGCCGATGATGATCTTCTTTGCGCCGGAAGCCCGTCCCAGCAGCAGTGCGCCCGTGACAATGGGATCAGGTGCTTCCAGCATCATCCGAAAGTCAGATGTGAGATACGGTTCGCACTCGCACCCGTTGATCAGCACAGTGTCAACCGGTTTCTTCTCATTCGGCACATACTTGACATGGGTGGGAAATGCTGCACCGCCCAGTCCCACAATCCCGGCTTTCTGAATCGCATCCACAATCTCTTTGGGAGCGTATTTTTCCAGCCCGGTTTTGGGCCAGTCTCCGCCAAAAAGTCTTTCCCGCAGAGCATTGCCATCGATCTGAGCGCCCTCGGACTTGATGACCATAGCAGGCACATGACGGCCATTGGCCAGTGTCACCACTCCGGACTTTGCCACTTTCCCGGCAATGGGAGCGTGCAGAGGTGCGGAAACAAAACCGCCCGCATCCGCAATTTTGTCGCCCAGAGCCACCGTATCCTTCGGTTTGGCCGAAGCTTTGGCAGGCGCGCCCACATTCTGGAGCAGGGGAAGAACCACCTTTTCCGGCGGCGGAATGACCTCAATGGCTGCACCTTCGGAAAAATTCTTTCTTTCCGGCGGATGCACACCATGAGGAAAGCTGCCGCCCCCTCCAAATCCTTTTAATTTGAACCCCATACCATCTCCTTATAAATAATTATGCCAAAAGCGGTCTGCCTTTGGCCGGAATAAAACAGAAATTTTGGGATTATCAGAACAAAGTCTGAATAAACGGAATTCTCTATTAAAAAAAAGTTTTTCTGTCAAGAAAGAAAGTCATTTTTCGGTTTCCGGACAAAAGAATCATATTCAGAAGCTGGCGTGCCAAAATTGTTTTTGGCATGTTACGGAAAATGATTTTCAGCAAATTATACTCAAATTTCCAAAGTTTCTGAAACTTAGCGATCTGTCAGCCAGGAACCCGTTTTGCGCACTTCAGTCATACCGCCTAAAGTCGGTATCGTTCGGCTGAATTCATGCTGAAGTCCGGAACTTTCAGTACAGCCACACACGCAGCAGGGACAGCAGCTTGTCCGTATCCACAGGTTTGGCCAGATAATCGTTTGCACCGGCTTCCACGCATTTGTTTTTGTCCCCTTTCATGGCTTTGGCCGTAAGTGCGACAATGGGGATTTTTTTGAAGCGGCTGTCCTGGCGTATCCGGCCAATGGCCTCGTACCCGTCCATTTCCGGCATCATAATATCCATGATTACCAGATCCGTGTCTGTATGCCGATCCAGTTTTTCCAGACTTTCCTTCCCGTTTCTGGCTTCAATGATCCGCATTCCCCTTTCCTCCAGCACACTGGCCAGGGCAAATACATTGCGCATGTCATCATCCACAATCAGAATTTTTTTATTCTTAAAAATATCCTCCCTGTCATGAACCTCTGAAATCATTTTCCGCTTTTCCCTGGGAAGCGCGGCTGCCACCCGGTGAAGAAAGAGAGCTGTTTCATCCAGCAGACGTTCCGGCGAGCGCACGCCTTTGATAATGATGCTGTCAGCATATTTCTGGAGCCGGGCCTCCTCTTCTTTGGAAATATCCCGGCCCGTATAGACAATTACGGGTATGCGGGAAAAATCTTTGTTTTTTCTGATTTTTGCCAGCAGATCATATCCCGACATATCCCCCAGCCCCAGATCCAGAATGATGCAGTCAACGGTTTCCCTCTGCAGATATTCATACGCGGCCTCTCCGCTGCTCACGGCCGCGGCTTCCACATCTCCGCCGCTGACAAGTTCCATAATGCTGTTTTTCTGCACTTCATCATCTTCCACCACCAGCAGTTTTTTAACCGGTCTGGATACAATGTTTTCGATTCTGCAAAACACATCATCCAGCATCTCCACACTCACGGGTTTGGTTAGAAAGCCCACTGCACCCATGCGCAGTGCGTCCAGAGGTTTGTCTGTCACAGAAATAAAATGGACAGGAATATGTCTCAGTTCCGGATTCTCCTTCAGACGCTCCATAACGCTCCATCCGTCAATTCCGGGCAAAGCAATATCCAGAATAATTCCGCTGGGCCGGTAGAAATCAGCAAAATGAAGCCCGGTTTCGCCATCTTCGGCAACCAGCACCTTGAAATTTCTTTCATGGGACAGTTCCAGCAGAATCCGGCAGAAATTGGGATCATCTTCGATAATCAGCAGGAATTTGTCCCCTTTGCGGATATGTCTGCGGTCATCCTTCACAAATTCCGGGTGGGGTTCATCCGGAGCCGGCAAAGGCGGTTTTCTGTCCTGCACAGCAGGCGGTCTGGCAGGTGACTCAGGTTTCTTTGAACTGTTTTTCCCTATAAACCCATCCGGGTTCACCGGCAGAAAAAGGATGAAACTGCTTCCTCTGCCTGTTTCACTCTCCACCTGAATCTCACCGCCCAGGGCTTTGGCAAATTCCCGTGAAATGGAAAGCCCCAGCCCTGTTCCCCCGTATTTGCGGCTGGTGGTTCCGTCTGCCTGCTGAAATGCCTGAAAAATCAGACTGTGTTTGTCTTTGGAAATTCCGATTCCCGTATCTGACACGGCAAAGGCCACTGCATTTTCCGGAGTCAGACCCGATACAGGAAAAACTGTGTCCGGTTCCGGACGGTAAATGCTCAGGGTGACACCGCCTTTTTCCGTAAATTTGAAAGCGTTGGAAAGCAGGTTTTTCATAATCTGCCATACCCGTTTGACATCCGTATGAATAACGGGCGGCAGCCCGTCTTCCATTTCCACATTCAGATTCAGTCCCTTCTGTTCGGCTATCTGCTCAAAGGTGCGGCGCACATCATGGCGCAGTTCATCCAGATTCATTTCCTCTATGACCATGTCAAGTTTTCCGGCCTCCACTTTGGAAAGATCCAGAATATCATTGATCAGGGACAGAAGATCAGAACCCGATGAATGGATGGTTTCGGCAAATTCCTGCTGTTTTGTGTTCAGATTGCCCTCCCGGTTGTCAGAAAGCAGTTGGGAGAGAATCAGAATGCTGTTGAGGGGCGTCCGGAGTTCATGGGACATATTGGCCAGAAATTCGGATTTGTATTTGCTGGCAATTTCCAGATCCCGTGCCTTGAGTTCTATTTCCCGGTGGGCATCTTTGAGTGCTTCGTTTTTCTTTTCAGTATCGTCACGCTGGGCTTCCAGATCATGGGTGCGCTCCTCCAGCTCCTCATTGATCACCCGGAGTTCCTCCTGCTGCTGCTGGAGATTGGATTCTGAATTTCTCAAAGCACGGGTCTGCTCCTCCAGTTCCTCGTTGGCCTGACGGAGTTCCTCCTGCTGCACCTGCAGTTCCTCGGCCTGGGTCTGGGTCTGCAGCAGCAGTTTTTCCATACGGGTTCGGGACTGGGCAGTATTCACCACCACACCGATATGTCTGACAGTATTTTCGATAAATTCCATCTCCGGATCGGAAAATTTATGAAAAGCCCCAAGTTCGATCACGCCTTTGAGCTCTTCATCAAAAAGAAAGGGTGATACCAGGATATTGTCCGGTTTTCCTGAGCCAAGACCGGACTCGATCTGAATATAGTTATCCGGCACATTACTGAGCAGTATGGTTTCTTTTTCCAGCGCGGCCTGTCCCACAATTCCCTCACCGGGCCGGACTTCTCCGGAAAGTTCTTTGCGCTTTTTGTAGGCATAGCTCGCACGCAGTTTCAGTATCTGTTTTTTTTCATCCCAGAGATACAGGGCCCCCACATAGGCATTGATATATTTGCAGAGAAACGCTGTCATGCTTCTGCCCAGAGTGTCAATATCCTGATCCCCCCGGATAAGATTGTTAAACCCGCTTTCGCCGGTCTGAACCCAGTTGCGTTCATCCGCCTTTTTTTTCAGACGCCGGGCTTCAGTTATTTCCTGAACAATCTCAACATGACCGGTTTTATCCCCTTTCATATTCCGCAGCCAGGCTGTGTCAATCTGGTAATGCCGGTCTGAATCCGTATTTTCAACTATGGATGTGGTGATTCCTTTTCTCAGCAGAACAATGCCGCAGCGGTTTGTATTGCATATTTTTCCGCAGCGGTTATTGCATTGCTGCCCCAGCACCTCTTTGCGGTTCCTGCCCACGGTTTTTTCCGCTTTTTTGTTGATGAATGTCCAGCGCATATCCATATCTGTCACAGAAATCGGGAAGGGACTGGCATCCAGTATCCCCTCATACCAGTACATCTTGTCCACCACAATGTCAAAGGCCCGGTCAATAAAGCGTCCGGCCATGCCAAACTCATCACGGGAATCCAGACTGGCCCGGATTTCAAAATTGCCGTCCGCAAGGGACTGGCTGACACTGACCAGCCGGTAAAGGGGTTTGACAATCTGGCGGGACAGGAAAAAAATGATGACAATGATACCCAGCAGCAGGGCTGAGCCGACAAAAAAAGCCAGGTATCTTATACGCTCTGAATTCTCCAGCACCCTGCTCATGGGTATGGAAACGCACAGGCTCCAGGGTGTCAGGGTTCTGCCGATGGAAAAGGGAACCAGAATCATATATTCCCTGTCTTTTCCCCCGTTCATGGAATCCTGAAAAAATGCAAAGCGTTCTCCTTTGCTTACGGCCTGAATCAGGGATGTCCGGATATTTTCCGGGACATATTCGGAAATCCGGTGACCTGTGATTTCCCCCATGGGATGGCTGACAATGATTCCGGAGTTGGAAATCACAGATATATATCCGCTTTCCAGAGGTCTGATCAGCGATACCAGATGACTGATGCGATCCGCTCTGATCAGAATCCCTGCTGCGGCAACAATTTTTTCATTGTAGAGAACCGGGGTTGCCAGGCTGATACCGGTCTGCTCTGTTCCCCCGGTCTGATATTTCCGGGGATCAGTGACAAGTTCGGCTTCCCGGTTTCTCAGCAGCATATAGTCGGATGTATAGAGGGAATTTTCAAAACCTGCCAGAACCTGAAGTCTGATTTCATTGGAAAAACGGTGCCACAGGGGCATATACCGGCCGCTGTGGTCATGGCCTTCGGAATTGACAAATTCATCATCCCTGCCATCCAAAGCATAAGGCTCCCAGCAGGTCCATACACCCAGAAAATCCGGATTTGCAACAAGCACATTGCGCAGCATCTGATTGAGAATTTCCCTGTCAGGAATTTTTCCCCCTTTTTTCATTCCCTCAAAGGTGCTGGCAAGTGTGCGGGCAGACTCCATCGCGGATTCCAGAGCGAATTTCACTTCATGTCCGTAGCGGTGCGCTGTTTCCTCTGCCAGACTTAAAGCATTATCCCTGAATATGCTGTCCACATGGGAAAGCAGCAGAAAGGTCATCAGGATGAACACAGTCAGCACCAGCAGCCCGATGGGAATCAGAATCTTGTTTCGGAGTTTCATATTTCTGAACATGGCAGCAATATATCCTTGCTTATACAAAAGCTGTCAATAAATTGGCAGGGCTGTTCATTATTTATCATGCTCCTCAGCTTTCCGTCAGTTCCATTGGCATAAGGAGCGAATACTTCATACTCTTCTTTTTTAAGACCTGTCAAGTTTTTGGCGGAATTTTTTAAAAAAGGGGGAATTACGGCTGCTTTCCGGATGACTGAAGAAACCCCCTCTGCCATTCTTTGCAAAAGGGGGAAAGAAAAAAATTCGGTACTGCTGTAAAGGCAATGCTGAATACCATCCGGTTATATTTCAGATTCTTTAAAAACAGGTGCTTATATTTTTCTGATTATCAGGCCATTTTCCCCTGATAACAGCCCAAAACACCACTTATCAGGGAAAGTTTGTCTTGACAAGTTCTGCCTGAATACGGCAAAATCAGCTTTTATACCGGGTGAAATCCCAAAATTTTTTACCACTGATTATTTTTAAAACAGCTTCCAAGCCTGCTTATGTAATATGAAATCTGAAAAATAATTGGGCATTAAACCTTCGTGAAACTTTGTGTCTTTGCGTCTTCGTGGCAGAAAAACAGCGTGGCCGGAAATTTTTTTTGCTGAAATCTTTTTCAGATTTCATATAAGGCACAAAAGACAGAAAAATCACGGATGGGATTTGTGAAGTGATGCTGCTTCACCATTGCTCAATCCATACGGAAAAATCATGCTGAAACTGAATTAAAAAATTCATTCGGTTTTACTGTAACATCCATGAATAATACGTATATTGAGAATTTGCAGTCGGACAGTTTCTGCCGCATCCGGCAGTGAATGGCCATGTTTCACCATCCACGCAGAATCAGGTGATTTATGAAAATGAATGTCCCTTGTTCAGTTCACAGGAATTGCAACACAGGAATCATGCAAGCGGCATATTTGAGGGATATTTTTTTCCGTAAATCGCCTCAGATCATAAACGCTCCGGTATTTTTGTACCGGAAAAATTACTTCACGCACGGAAAAAATCATGAAGATACTGCTTATCCATCCCTGCTGTCTGGAGGATCGCATTCACGAAGAGGATGCGGCTGCTGTTCCCATAGGTCTGTATTATATCGGTTCTCTGCTCAAAAAAAATGCCTGTGATGTGGAAATCCTCAATTTTCACGGAATGGGCAGGTATCCTGACAAAATCAGGGAAATCCTCATTGCCAGCCAGCCGGATATTATCGGTTTTTCCGTTCTAAATGCCAACCGGTGGGGAGCCATTGACACGGCACGGATTGCAAAAAAAATCAATCCTGATGCAAAGATTGTCTTTGGCGGTGTGGCAGCGACTTTTCTCTGGGAGCATTTTCTGATTCATTTTCCGGAAGTGGATTATATCATCATGGGTGAAGGGGAATATTCCTTTCTTCATCTTGTCCACTGTCTGGAAAAAGGGGATGAAACCGGCATTGAAACCTTGCCGGGAATTGCCTTCCGCAGAGACGGCCGTATTATCAGGACAGAATCCTCTCCACCCATACAGAATCTGGACAGCCTGCCCAATCCTGCCGATTATTTTACCTATCAGCACATAGCACTGACACGGGGCTGCCCGTCCAACTGCACCTTCTGCGGCTCTCCCAAATTCTGGGGCAGAAAAGTCCGCTTTCATTCCGCTGATTACTTTATCGCGCAGATGGAAACACTTCATCACAAAGGTGTTTCCTTTTTTTATGTGTCTGATGACACTTTTACCCTGAAAAAATCGCTGGTTATTGACATCTGCCGGAAAATCATTGAAAAAAAACTGAACATTTCCTGGGCCGCTATTTCCCGCGCGGACTGCGTGGATGAGGAAGTTCTTTACTGGATGCGTATGGCCGGATGCTGCCAAATCAGCTACGGAGTGGAAAGCGGTTCGGAACAGATGAGAAAATTCATGAACAAACATCTGCGCATTGAACAGATTCGCAAAGCCATTGACCTGACCCGTGCTTACGGCATTCTGCCCCGTGCGTATTTCATTTACGGATGTCCGGGGGAAACAGATGAAACTGTTCAGGAAAGCATTGATCTGATAAAGGAAATCAAACCACTGAGCTGCATTTTCTATATTCTGGATGTGTTCCCCGGAACCGCTTTGTATGACAACTTCTGCCAAAGATTTGGCATAAATGATGATATATGGCTGAAAAAAATAGAAGATATTCTCTGGTTTGAATATGATCCGCAACTGAATAAGGAAAAAATTCTGGCCTTCGGCAGAATGCTGCGGGAAAATTTTTACCAAAATCTGCCGGGATTTGCAGAGAATATGGAACTCACTGATGACAAAAACCTGTATCCCTTTCATGCTGATTTTCTTTCAAAACTGGCCATGACCTTTACCTGCGGCGATTATGCGCAGATCGAAGCCATCCCTGAAAAGGAAACATGTGCAGAAAAACTCTGCCGCAGATCACTGAAATATTATCCGTATCACCGGGCCTTCCTGCTTCTGGGCATGATCCGGCAGAAAAGGCGGGATTTTACGGCCTCGGTTGAAATTCTGTTTGAGGGAATTCAATATTTTCCGCACAGTGAGGAACTGCATTTTTGTCTGGGCATCAGCCTGATGAATCTGGGCAGATTCCGTGAAGCACTGGAATATTTTATAAAATTTGAACATTCCGAACGCATTGCCCCTTATATTGCCGAATGCCGCAGGAATCTGTGAAATACTCAAAACCCCAAAGTCTGGGAGATCAGCACAACAGAAACATCGGTCATCATGGGTTTACGGTGCAGAATGGTCGTGATCCGGCAGATGCGCTGCGGTGAATTGCAGTCAGTGCAGATGCCGGTTTCAGCGCAGGGTGTTTCCATGTTCAGACTTTTGGCACGCATGGGCGCTGCCACCTCCTGCACTCTTTTCAGGGCAGACGGCAGATCATTCCGCACCTTGTTCATTCCGGCAGCAATAATCACTTTTGGACAGCCGAAACTCATTGCATTGTTCCGGTTGCCCACGCCATCAACATTCACAATTTCACCGCTAACGGAAATGGCATTGGCACTGCAAAAAAAACAGTCACACCTCCCCTGCATCAGGCGCACTTCCAAATCCGTGCTTCCTTCGGGCCGATTCCAGTGATCCCATACGGTTTTTCCCTGTTTTTTGAGTTCCTCCGGCAGATCCAAAATCCGCGTAGTGGATGAACCTCCGAAACCGAAACTTTTGTAATCCTTCACCATTTCCAGAATCAGACTGCGGGCAGTGTCTGTATCCGGAACCAGATGCGCGTCAAATCCGTGCTTTTTGAGATTCGTGACGCATTTCATCCCCAGTTTTTCCCATAACCATGACTGATAACTGCTGTCACCGGCTGTATATGAGGTTTTCATATTTTCATTCCAATCCTGTTATCTTTTTGCTTCACATAATACGTACAGAGTCTGTTATTCCCCCAGATAAGCCGCAATCACATCCGGATTGACCTGCACTTGAGCCGGTGTTCCCTGTGCAATGCAGGTTCCGAAATTGATGACCACCACTTTGTCAGATACATCCATGACCAGTTCCATATCATGTTCCACCAGCAGCACGGTAATTCCCATTTCTTTGATCTTTCCAATCAGAGAACCCATGACAAGGGTTTCACGGGCATTGAGACCGGACGCTGGTTCATCAAGAAGCAAAAAACTGGGTTCTGCGGCCATAGCCCTTGCAATTTCCAGCATCCGCTGATTTCCCAAAGGCAGGCTCCCGGCTGCTCGATGAGCCAGAGTTTCCAGACCGGCAAAGGCAAGCCAATGGATTGCATCTTCCCGGATTTTTTTTTCCTCTTTGCGGAAAAAAGGCGGAAGCAGAAAAGAATACAGCAAACCTGCTGCGGAACGGGTATGGCGTCCCACCATGACATTTTCCAGTGCTGTCATTTCCGGAAAGATCTGCACATGCTGAAAAGTCCGGGCCACGCCCATTGCAGCAATGCGGTGAACTTTCAGTCCGCTGATTTCCCTGCCTTTGAGAAAAACCTGTCCGGATGTGGGTTTTGTGAATCCGGTAATCAGATTGAACATGGTGGTTTTTCCCGCGCCGTTGGGGCCGATGACCGAAGTGATATTGCCATCTTCTGCCTCAAAATTCAGATCATTGACTGCCACCACTCCGCCGAACACCCGGCGCAGATCCTTTACCTGCAAAAAGGCTTGACTCATAAAACCTCAACCTCCTGCTTTCCCTGTCTTTTGAAAAGTCCCCGGAGAATGCGCAGGCCCCGGAAAATGCCGTCCAGCAGTCCTTCAGGCAGAAAAAGCATGATGGAAAGAAGAATTCCTCCGTAAATGAGCATATCATAATCGGTTTTGTATGCAATGCCAAGCAGAGAAAAAAGTCCCTCGGAGGAAGCCAGAATTTCCGGCAGCACAGAAAGAAGCACGGCTCCTGTGACTGCTCCCCATATTTTGTGCATTCCCCCTACGGCCACCATTGTCACCAGCAGAACCGAGTGCATGACACTGAAAGGATCAGGTTCAATGAAATTCACATAGGAAGCATACAGACTGCCTGCCACAGACGCATACACCGCGCTGATGACAAATATCTGAATTTTGTATACAGCGGTATTGACTCCGGCTGAGGCTGCCGCGTCCTCACTGCCGTGAATTGCGCGCAGTCCCCGTCCAATGCGGGAATGAATCAGGTTAAGGGCCAGAAACAGTCCCAGAAGCATAACAGTCCATGTAAAATAATAAAAACGCACATCTGTATCAAGGGCAAATCCCATAATTGAAAAACAGGGAATGCCATTGATGCCGCCGGGGCCGCCTGTCAGTCCAATTGCAGCCAAAGCCACAATATGCACAATGGAACCAAATCCCAACGTCGCCATAGCCAGATAATGGCCTTTGAGACGCAGTGAGGGAATGCCCACCACCAGCGCAGTGAACATGACGATGACAATTCCCGTCAGCATGGCAGTCCAGGGAGACCATCCGCATTGGACAGTGAGTATGGCCGAAGTATAGGCTCCCATGCCGTAAAAAGCCGCGTGTCCCATGGATATCTGCCCCGCGTAACCCATAAGCAGACTCAGTCCTATGCAGGTCAGGCAGTTAAGTCCGGTAAAAACCAGAATGCCGGTATAATAATCATTGTCCAGAATCAGGGGAACAATGCCAATGAACACGGCAAAAATGAAGAGTGCGATATAATCTTTTTTTCCCATATCAGAAATCTTTCAGACGTGCAGCCTCGGAACTGCCGAAAATGCCGCTGGGACGGACAAAAAGCACGGTCAGCAGAATCATCAGCGCGATGGCATCCATATAATGTGAAGAGATATAGCCTCCGCCAATGGCTTCGACTACGCCCAGCAGAATCCCGGCCACAACCGCTCCCATGCTGTTTCCCAGTCCTCCCACAACTGCGGCTCCGAATCCTTTGAGGCCAATCATAATTCCTCTGCCGTAATCCATTTGAATAATGGGAGTAATAATAATTCCTGCCACAGCGCCAATGCCAGCGGACAGGGCAAAGGAAAGCATGACCATATTCCGGTCACTGATTCCGGCCAGCCTTGCCGCATCCCGGTTGATCGCGCAGGCACGCATACATTTTCCGGTCATGGTGTAATTGAAAAAAAAGATGAAACCTGTCACCACCAGAATCAGAATCCCGATAACCCACAGCGTCTGGGGCAAAATGGTCGCGCCCAGAAATTCTATGGGATCATCACCGGAAAAATGGCGCATGTAATGGGATTCCTTGCCCCAGATGCACATGGCCGCGCCTTTGAGCAGAATGGATACGGCAATGGTGATGATAATCAGCCGCATGACTGAGGGAGATTTGACCGGATTGATGGTGAAACGCTCCATGAGAATGCCCACGACCGTAACAAAAAGAACCGTGAGCAGAAAGGCAAAGGGAATGGAGAGTTTCAGGCTCATGGTCAATGTCACCATCATCAGGCCGCCCAGCACCACAAACTCGCCCTGGGCAAAATTGATGATGCCTGTGGCATTGTAAATGATGTTGAATCCCATTGCAGCAAGCGCGTAAATGCTGCCCCTCTGCACACCCATAATGACAAACTGCAGTAAATCTGAAAATCCGCCTGTGTTCATGTCTGTTCCTTAGAAAAAAAAATCAAACAACTTCCTTTTTTCATCATACCGGTAAATGCCGGTATCCGGCAAATGCGGGGTTTTGGATTCCGGCTTTTGCCGGAATGACGGCCGCCACACAGTAATCTGCCGGATTTTAAAAGTCTGGCGTAACATCAGTTAATAAATGATGTTACGCAGATTCGTCATACCGGCAAAAGTCGGTATCCGGAATATACTGAAATTGCCGGATTACGGTTTTCACCGGAATAACGGTCAAAGAGAGTAACTTTCTGATTTTTGGAAGGACTGCTTAACATCAGTTATTAAACCAGGTCCGTTCTGTATGATGCAAAAGGAGCCTATTCCTCCGAAGCGTTACGGCAGGCTTCATCAAGACGGAGTTCAATATACCGTACAAGTTCTTCATCCCGTTCCTCAATATCGAAACACACGGCATCCTCACCGAGCAGACCTTCAGGAACAAAATCGCCTTTTTCGTCAGGGTCTGTTATCATTTCGCCGTAAAAACAGATGGAAAGCCATCGCGGACTGTCCTCAATCACATCTACCATGACAAAAAGTCCCTTTTTTTTCTGAGCAACATGAACAGCTCTGAGAGAATAGGTGACACCGGGCCGGGGTATAAATTCAAGTGTGACCCCCTCTTTTTTGCCGAGATAGTCCCTGAAATGCAGAAACACTTCCCTGTTTTTTTCAGGTGTTTCTTTCCATTCTTCAATAAAAGCACTCAGTTCTGAATCTGTCTTTGTTCCCATTTTCAACTCCCTGTCTGTTTTTTTATACTTCATGGATATTCAATCTTGTGCTTTTTCCTGACGGATAAGCATACTGATAACTTTCTTCAATTTTTCAGTGTTTTTCCCCGTTTGACAGCCCTTCTGACATCTCTGTCAAACCGTTTTGAATAAATAGCTGATGTTACGCAGCCTTTCCAAAAATCAGGCAGTTAGATTCTTTATCGCTTCCTCTTTATCCTTTTCTGTCAGATAATTTGCAGCTTTATCTGAAATGCCTGCCGCAGTCAGTATTGAGTGACGTATCTTTGCAATGGCAAGCAACTGAGCAGGTTTTTCAACTTTTCGGGTCAAAGATTTCAGAGCCTTTGCTTCTGCAATATATGGAGTGGCTTTTCTGTTTTTTTCAAGAGCCAATGCAACAAAACCGGCCCGGGTCTGTTCATACGATGTCACAAGCGATTCACCGGAAACAAGATGATTTTTGGGTAGTGGGACTTTTCATGCTGATAATGTAAAATTATAATGATCAATAAAACTTCGGATACGGATTTTATGAAAATCATCATCACGGCTGAAAGAAAGCGTTTTTCTTACCAAATTCGGGC
>JBFXEJ010000044.1:0-44710 GCA_050180235.1 Desulfococcaceae bacterium | reverse complement strand
ATAAATTATTTCTCAAAAGATTTTTTGAAAAATCAGGAATTGATCAGACACGCAAAAAAATATCTGCTGCATATGAAGAACTCTTAATTTTCGGTAAAATCGCAGCATGATTTTTACCGGAGTATTGGATAAGTAATACCAATTCTCCATTGAAACTATATATTAATTGCATCCAAAATATATGAAAAACCGGTAAGAGATGCTGTCATTTTGCTGGAACATTTCTTCAGAATATCCGCCACACAATCTTTCATTTCCGGGAGTCCGGAAAAAATTTTTCCTTTTATATCCCTCTTTATATATTGCCAAAACCGCTCAATGGGATTCAGCTCCGGGCTGTAAGACGGCAGAAACAGCAGACGGATGTTTTCGGGAATGATCAGTCTTTCCGCTTTGTGAATTCCCGCATTGTCAATCAGCATTATATTCATACTATCCTTAAAATACTCTGAAAATTTGTCGATAAAACATTGAAAACAGTCCGTGTTCATATTTGGAAATTCGGGAAAAAAATTTTCGCCGTCCACCATCTCTGCCGCTCCGTAAATGTAATAATTTTCAAATGTTCTCTGTATCAGTCCGACAGGTCTGACTCCGCGGAGGGTGATTCTTTTTCCAGGTGATGTTATAAGTCCGAACCTTGTTTCATCGTATGAAAAAATTTTAACTCTCCTGTTATTATTATAAATTATTTCAGATATTTTATCAGGAAATGAATCTTTGAATTCACGCACGTCATCTTCGTTTTTTTTATATGCGAAGGACGCGGCGTTTCAGGGCCGCCCTTAAGATAATATCTGACTGTTTTATGTACAGTTTTATAAGGTATATCAAGATGATGATTTTCTTTGATCCATATCCGGATCTCATCATAAGATCCGAATCCATCCGGTTCGGAAAGACGTTCTTTCAGACATTCCGCCACTTCAGCAGGAACGGCGCGGCTCCGCCCCGGCACTGTTTTAAAATGCAGAAGTTCTGTGATTCCGCCAGCTTCATAACGGCGGAACCATTCCTCCGCTGTAAGGCGGGAAACATTGCAAAGCTCCGCTGCACGGGTCATAGTTTCCGCCTCTCCGGTTTTGAAAAACCACAGCAGACGGAGACGGTCACGGAAACGTCCCTTTTTTTCTTTTTTTGGCATATCAATAAGTTGTTCTGCACTTTCTGACACATCATATATTTTCTTTTTCGGCATTTTCATTTCTCCTTTTAAAAAAATGTCATCCTGAAATCATCCGTCATTTTTATAACACATTATTTATATAATATCAATAGAGAATTAGTATAACACACCTCCCGCCCCTCTCAGGAGAGGAACTGATACCATAAAATCTAAATTGATCATGTACTATCAGTTCCATATCCTGTCCAAAACTGATTCCACTTCCTGCCGCATATGCTGCGGAACCGGAATTGTCCATTCCTTTTCCGGCTCTGTCCGAATCTGGGGCCACCAGATGCTGATAATCAGCTCTGACGCCTGTTCCCCTTTGCCGAATTGGGCGTTCTGAATATAGCGGCTGATGCCGTTACCCCTGAAATATTCATCATTGAAAAGGATTTCCTGATGTCCCAGCGCGACACGGGCCGGAACATTATCTGCATAGGCACGGCGGCTGATGATGAGATTGATACGGCTGACCACTGTGCCGATAACTGCTCCGGGCGCGAGTCCGGACACAAGCCCAATCAGTCCTCCGTTCACAGCTTCAGCAAATCCTTCATCCGCGCCGATCATCACTCCGGTCAGCAGCCCCACAATGCCAAACAGGACGGTCAGACATCCCAGTTGAATCCGCCAGTCCCCTTTTTCCTCCTGCCATACAGATTCCCGAATCTGTCTCCATTCTTCCGGAGAATAAGACCACTGCACCAGAACACGGCCGCTGCTTAGGAAATCTTTCATGCGGGAAGCAATGCGTGTTCTGCGGATTACAAGGATGATCCAGGACAGAAAAAAAATCCCGAAAGCAATGCCGCCCATCATGTAAGCCACCATATTCCATGAAAAACTGCCCGCCATCTGGAGACCGGCACCGGCAGCAATGAGCAGCATGGGCAGTATCATCAGCCCTTTCACGGTTGTCATTGCGTCAGAATAAGGGGCTTTGATTCTGACCGATGATTTGCTTTTGATTTGCATTTTTCAGATCTTTCCGGCAATGGCCCGGCCCAGTTCGTTTATATCCGTATCACCGGTTCTGGCATCTTTTATCATCTGTCCGTCAAAGAAAACAAGAACCCTGTCAGCCATCATAAGGATTTCATCCAGTTCCGGAGAGGAAAACACAATAGCAGAGTTCTGTTCACAGTATTTTTGCAGATGATTCCATACCCAGTGGGATGATTCCAGATCCAGGCCTCTGGTGGGATTTTCCAGAAGCAGGAGATGGGAATCTTTAGGCAGAAAGGAAAGGAGCAGCCGCTGCTGGTTTCCGCCGGACAAAGATTCTGCCGTGGATTCGGGTTTTCCCTTGATGCGGAAATATTCAATATTTTTTAATGCCTTCCGGAACGCCTCCACCCATCCAACCAGAAAAAATTTTCCCCGGTTGGTCAGTGCAAAATGCTCGGTAAGACTCAGGCCCGGAACCAGTCCTTCTTTTAGGCGATCTGTGGGCAGAAAGCTGACTTTTTCCTTTTTAAAGGCATGATGGTCTCTGCCGTGCATATTTTTCCCACTTATTTGGACAGTTCCTTCTGCCGGGCGGATCAGGCCTGCGGCCACCCGGAGAAATATGCCCTGTCCGCTGCCTTCGAGACCGGCCAGCCCGATGATTTCATTCTCATGTATGGATATGCTGCAGTTTTTGAGTCCGGTTCTGCCTCCGGAAGCGGAAACATTTTCCATCAAAAGCACTTTTGATCCAGGTTCTGCCGTACATTTGGGCGGTGGCAGCGGCGGAGTTCCGAACATCATCTCCAGCACCTGCCGGGTGTCAAAAGGCGCTGGAGCACGGCCTGCAACCCTGCCCTGACGCAGAACGGTAATCTGATCACAGAGAATATCCACATCCTCCAGTTTGTGGGAAACCAGCACCACGCTTCTACCTTCAGAAACCAGTTTTTTCAGTGCACGGAACAGGGATTCTTTCTGCAGAGCGGAAATGCCGGTGGTGGGTTCATCTAGTATCAGCATCTTTGTGCCCAAAGACAGAAGGCGCAGAATCTCCAACTGCTGCCGTTCCCCCACAGTCAGACGGCTGGCACAGGTCTGCGGATTCAGATCAAAGCCCGCATGATTGGCCAGTTCACGGAATTTCAGGGCAAAATCCCTGCGTCTGTCTGTCAGTCCTCTGATTTGTCCCAGCATGAAATTGTCCAGCACGGAAAGCTGGGGAAAATCCAGAGGATCCTGATACAGCATACCGATTCCGAGGGCGGAAGCCCCTGCCGGTGTACGGTAGTCCGCAGGGCTGTCATTTGCCAGTATCGTGCCGCTGCTTTTGGGGATATAACCGGAAAGAATTTTCATCAGAGTGCTTTTCCCTGCCCCGTTTTCCCCCAGAATGCCGTGAATGCTTCCGGCCCCAATGCACAGACTGACCCCGTCATTGGCCCGTACCGTCCTGTAATGTTTGTGAATATCCCGCAGTTCAATCTTCAGGGTTTCAGCCTGCGAACAGGTGACTTTCATAGTGTTTATCAGTTCATTTGGATTGAAAAAATTTTCAGAAGGCCGGTCTCAGTTCCGGATGGGGTATGGGAATCCGGCGGAGCAATGCCCCGCCGGAAAAGATCAGATTATTTTACCCGCCCCTCACGCCAGGCTTTGATGAGATCGTCATAATTGACAGTCTCGCCTTTGGGTTTTTCATTGGGCAGTTTGGGTTTGGGGGAACCGGGCTGAGCCAGCCAGTATGCCTCATCCTTTTCCGGATTGAGTTTGGGGCCGCATTCGCCCTGAACGTTTGCACGTTCAATACGCTCCAGCACTTTATCCTGCTCGGCAGCAAGATTGTCCATTGCCTTATCTACAGTGACTTCGCCGGAAACAGCCTCACCGATATTCTGCCACCATAACTGTGCCAGCTTGGGATAATCCGGCACATTGGTTCCGGTCGGGGTCCAGGCCACGCGGGCCGGGCTGCGGTAGAATTCCACCAGACCGCCCAGTTTGGGGGCGCGTTCGGTAAAGGATTCATGCCGGATATCGCTGTCGCGGATGGGGGTCAGTCCCAGATGGGCTTTTTTCAGAGATACCGTCTTGGATACAGTGAACTGGGCAAACAGCCATGCGGCCTTGCGGCGGTCAACCGGAGTGCTTTTCAGCAAAGTCCATGATCCGCAGTCCTGATACCCCAGTTTCATACCTTCCTCCCAGTAGGGGCCGTGGGGAGAGGGCGCCATGCGCCATTTGGGGGTTCCGTCCTCATTTACGGTCGGGCCGGGCTTGACCATATCCGGAAGAAAAGCCGTGTACCAGAAAATCTGCTGGGCCACATTGCCTTTGGCCAGGAACGGCAGGTACTGGTAGAAATCCATGCCCAGAGCGCCCGGAGGAGCATATTTGCGCAGCCATTCCATGTATTTGCTCAAAGCATACTTCGCTGCAGGGCCGTTGGTTGCTCCCCCGCGGCTCACACTTGCGCCCACAGGACGGCAGCCTTCCACGCGGATACCCCATTCATCCACCGGTTTACCGTTGGGCAGTCCCTTGTCGCCCGCACCGGCCATGGAAAGCCATGCGTCCGTAAAACGCCAGCCCAGATCCGGGGCTTTTTTGCCGTAATCGTTATGTCCGTAAACCGCTTTTCCGTCAATTTCCTTCACATGCTCGGAAAAGAATTCCGCAATGTCCTCATACGCAGACCAGTTGACCGGAACCCCCAGTTCATATCCGTATATTTCCTTGAATTTCTTTTTGAAATCATCCCGGTTGAACCAGTCATAACGGAACCAGTACAGGTTGGCAAACTGCTGATCCGGGAGCTGGTAGAGTTTGCCGTCCGGGCCTGTGGTAAAGGATTTGCCCATGAAATCATCCACATCCAGGGTGGGCAGTGTGGCATCTTTGCCTTCCCCGGACATCCAGTCCGTGAGGTTGACCACATGACCGTAACGGAAATGCGTACCGATGAGATCGGAATCATTGACATACGCGTCAAAAACATTCTTGCCGGACTGCATCTGGGTCTGGAGTTTTTCAATCACATCGCCTTCCTGAATCAGATCATGGGTCACTTTGATGCCCGTAATTTCTTCAAAGGCTTTGGTCAGGGTTTTGGATTCATACTCATGGGTGGGGATGGTTTCGGAAACCACCTTGATTTCCATTCCTTTGAACGGTTCGGCAGCTTTGATGAACCATTCCATTTCCTTAAGCTGATCCTCTTTGGACAGGGTTGAGGGCTGAAATTCGCTGTCAATCCATTTCTTTGCCGCCTCAATGTCCGCGCTGGCAATGCCCGCGGAAAAGAGCAGCACCAGAGCCGCTGCCACAGCCGGGAGCAGACTCCCCTTCCTCTTCAACAATCCTTTCATAGTTCTTCCTCCTCCGTGCCTTCGGTTGATGGATTTCCGGTTTCCCGGACTGCCCCCGGTGTGAAGGCCGTGAACACCGGAAGCAGTTTTGTGAATTATGAATTATAAATGACAAATTGTGAATTATAAATGATGAATTGTGAATTGTTTTTTCCACTTATCATTCATAATTCATCATTCAAATTCCATTACCCCCATTTCATCACCGCCAGCATCCAGACAATGGCAATGCCAAAGGCAATCCAGATGGTTATGGTGGTAAATCCGATCCAGATGAGATGAATATAAGCACTGCCCAGCAGTCCGATAAACAGACGGTCGCCCCTTGTGGTCTTTATTGGCAGAAAACCCCGTCTTTCCACACAGGGAGAGACAATCTGCCAGATTGTCATGGCGATGAGAATCAGGACAATGCTGATAAAAAAAGCGGCTGTGGGAACCGTCCAGGCCATCCATTCAAGTTTCATTTTGTTATCCCTGCAATAATTGTTATCAGGTTCAGCGTGGAACCGGCATCCTGCCGGTTCAGAATGGCGGGCAGGATGCCCGCCCTACGATAACAGACAACTGTTTATTCTTACACTCTTCCCAGTGCAAAGCCTTTGGCGAGGTGGTTGCGCACAAACCAGATGACCAGCGCGCCCGGCACAATGGTCAGAATACCGGCTGCGGCCAGCAGTCCCCAATCCAGACCGGTCGCGCTTACAGTACGGGTCATTGTTGCGGCAATGGGTTTGGCATTGGTTGTGGTCAGAGTACGGGCCAGAAGCAGTTCCACCCAGGAGAACATGAAACAGAAAAAAGCCGTAACCCCGATTCCGGCCCGGATCAGGGGAATCAGAATAGTCATAAAAAAACGGGGAAAACTGTAACCGTCAATAAACGCTGTCTCATCAATTTCCCTGGGAATGCCGGACATGAATCCTTCCAAAATCCATACGGCCAGGGGCACGTTGAACAGACAATGGGCCAAAGCCACTGCTATGTGCGTGTCAATCATGCCGAATGTGGAATACAACTGAAAAAAGGGCAGTAAAAAAACAGCGGGCGGAGCCATGCGGTTGGTCAGGAGCCAGAAAAAGATATGCTTGTCACCGATGAATCTGTAACGGGAAAAAGCATACGCGGCAGGAAGTGCAGTCACCAGTGAAATCAACGTGTTGATGCTGACATAGATAATGGAATTGACATAGCCGGAATACCAGGATTTGTCGGTAAAAATTTTGATATAATTGCCGAGTGTGAAATTTTTCGGATACAGGGAAAAGGATCCCAGAATATCCGCGTTGGTCTGCAAAGACATGCTGAGCATCCAGTAGATGGGAAGCAGCAGCAGAAAAAAGTAAAATGCCAGTCCCAGGGTTTTGATTTTCATTTTTTGTCTCCTGTTCCCACATTCTGGATTGCCTGATAAAAGAGCCAACTGAACAGCAGGACTATCAAAAAATATACCAGTGAAAAAGCCGCCGCGGGGCCAAGATCAAACTGTCCCACTGCCATTTTGACCAGATAGATGGAAAGAAAAGTGGTGGTATTGCCGGGGCCTCCGCCGGTCAGCACAAAAGGCTCTGCATAAATCAGAAAACTGTCCATGAAGCGCAGAAGCACGGCAATGGTCAGAACCCCCCGCATTTTGGGCAGTTGAATATAGCGGAATACGGCCCAGCGTGTTGCACCGTCAATTTTTGCGGCCTGATAATACGCGCCCGGAATGGCCCGGAGTCCGGCATAGGCCAGCAGAGCCACCAGCGGAGTCCAGTGCCAGACCTCCATGAGCATCAGGGTGATCCAGGCATCTATGGGACTGGCAGTATGATCAAAGGCAATGCCCATGCCGTTTACTGTTGCGCCCAGCAGCCCAATATCAGGCCGGGTAAAGATGATCCAGATGGTTCCGATCACATTCCAGGGAATAAGCAGGGGCAGTGCGATAGTCACCAGAGTCAGGGATGCAGTCCATCCGCGTTTGGGCATCATCAGTGCAATGCCAATGCCCAAAGGAATTTCAATAAGCAGTACCAGAAAGGAAAAGAGAAACTGGCGCAAGAGCGCGTCATGCAGCCGTTTATCCGCGAGTGCCTCCCGGAACCATTCCGTACCCACAAACAGGCTCTGTCCGGGGCCGAAAATATCCTGCACAGAATAATTTACCACGGTCATCAGCGGAATCACGGCACTGAAGGCCACGACCAGAAACACCGGCAGAATCAGAAACCAGGCTTTGTTGTCTTCCCATTTGTCCATAATTGCGACAGTCCTCTTTCCAATGGTTAAATTTTACCTTCATATAAATCAGCTAGCGGAAAACACAAATCATAATCATTCCATGTCAAATCGCCGTATTCAACACTGAATTTTCTGAACTCATGCGGATTCAGATATTTTTTTATCATAGGATTTATTGATCTGCTCAGAAACGGTTCAAAATCAATCATCCGTTCTCTGTTGTCAGAAAACAGCAATCGCAGCCTGTATCCGCCAAGATGTTCTGCCACTTTAACATCAACAATCTAATCTTCACCGAGAATCATCGGATTTTTTTGGTGATTTTCTTTGGGGAAACCGGTTTGTGAAGTAAAAAATAATTATCCATTTTTGAATAGACCTCTTGCAAAAGTGGGAATTGCTCCCTTGATTTTATTGGATAAAAATTGACTTTGGAAAGAGGTCTAATAATCTCCTCTGCATAATAATCAGCCACTTCTTTAAAATCTTCCATCTGCCTGTTGCTCAACGGTTTTTTCCCTTTTACCGATGAATAAGGGATTTCTGTTATCCTTCCATTATCAATAATAATTTCTTCTTTATTTTCCGTTCCCTGGTATTTACCGTGTACATGAATCGGCTCATGATCATTTGAATAACTGATGTTACGCACCATCGTCATACCGGCGAAAGCCGATATCCGGAACTGCCTGAAAACACTGGATTCAGGCTTACGCCGGAATGACGGTCAAAAACAATAACTCCCTGATTTTTGAAAGAGTGGCGTAACATCAGTGAATAAAAAAGGACAATAAGACCGAAATATTCATAAAGTTTTGGCATTGTTCGTTTGTCTTTGTTTCAGAGAAATGATGTTTTGAATTGCTTTACAGAAATTATACCATTTCTTTTAACAGCCGTCCATCCGCAAATATCCGGATTTTTTCACGGGGAAAAACCAGTCTGCAATCCTCCGCGGGTATGGCCAAACCCTCCGGGATTCTTGCCCGCAGGGTTTTTTCTCCCATCATGGCTGTTACGATTCTGCAATTGCCCTGATCTTCCACGTCAATAATTTTTGCAGATATGCCTGAATTATCATTTGCTTCCTTTATTTGCAGATACATGGGACGTATACCCAGTTCCAGTTTTTTCCCTCCGGCTTTCTGTGCCAGTTCCGCTGTTTTTCCGTCCAGTTCAATGCCTGCGCCATTGACTCTGGCGATATTCCCCTCCACTGTGCATGGCATGAGATTCATGCCGGGGCTGCCGATAAAATATCCCACAAAGGTATGGGCCGGTTCCTCAAACAAATCCTGGGGAGTGCCAATCTGGACAATTGCGCCTTCATACATGACCATAACCTGATCTGCAAAGGTCATAGCCTCCATCTGATCATGGGTAACATAAATCATAGTCAGACGGAACCGTTCATGGATTTCCTTGAGTTTGCCGCGAAGCTGCCATTTCAGATGGGGATCAATCACGGTCAGAGGTTCATCAAACAGGATGGCTGCCACATCACTGCGCACCAAGCCCCGTCCCAAAGAAATCTTCTGTTTCGCATCTGCCGCGAGTCCGCTGGCTTTTTTCTTCAGAAAAGGCGTCAGATCCAGCATATCCGCAATTTCCCGCACCCTTTTGTCAATATCTTCATGATTTACGCCCCTGTTCCGCAATGGAAAGGCAAGATTGTCATAGACGCTCATGGTATCATAGAGTACAGGAAACTGGAAGACCTGCGCGATATTGCGTTTTTCCGGGGGCAGGTCTGTAACATCCAGATTATCATACAGTATCCGTCCCTGGCTGGGCCGGAGCAGTCCGGAAATGATATTGAGCAGCGTGGTTTTGCCGCACCCGGACGGGCCAAGCAGGGCATAGGCTCCGCCGTCATCCCAGATATTGTGGATGCGTTTCAGAGCGTAGTCCGCTTCCCCTTTGGGGCGGGAAATATAACTGTGTGCAATTTCATTGAGTGTGATACGGGCCATGATGATGTCCTTAGTGTTTTATGCAGACTGCTTTTTTCCGTGGTGTCCTGCTCTGATTGAAAAGCCTTTTCTGCCGGGCTTTTGCATATGATTCTGAAAATTTTACAATCCGTCCGGAAATCATGATCCTGCAAACGGTCAATGCGTTCTTTTCAATTATCGCAGGACACCACTCTTTTTTCGGATTATGCCAGAATATATAAAAACAGCAGTTTCTGAAAATCAGGACTTAACATTGTTTTCAACCCCTTCAAAAATTAACAAAAGTTTTTTGAAAATTTCATAATCGTTAATAATTGAATTCAGGGAAAATTTGATACACTCCCCCAAATGTCTATTGTAAAACCACCGGTAATACCTGAACTATATGTCGCAGCAACAATAGTGTAAGTACCAGGTTCAAGGATACCCAAAAAATTTCCAGAATCTGATTCTGAAATAATACCATTTAAATTATCCAATAGATAAAGATAATTATCGTATCCAGTTCCCTGATATTCAATTTGAACATATCCCGTTTTATCAACATCAAAATTGTAATGGGGATTGTTAGTGCTGGAAGGATCACGACCACCGGAAGATGTGACTGAACCATTAGTTTCAAAATGTGGATATGTAAATTTTTGCAAATCAGAAATATCACCCCATATATCTAAAATATATCCTCCTGTTATATTAGGTGAATATGTGGTAACAACTATTTTATACTGTCCGGGATCAAGATCATATAATATATAGCCAGAATCGGCCTCGCTGATTATATTATTAAAACTGTCTAACAGGTATATATATTCATCAAATCCAGTCCCCTGTAATTGCAATTCGACTCTTTTTTTTTCGCTCAATTCAAAGCTGTAAAATACATTTTTGGGAGAGTTATGATTGCGCCCGCCGGATACTGAGATGGAATCTTTTTTTGTTATGTGAGGACTTGATACAGTTCTTATATCGGCAACAGGCCCGGTAATACTTAACGTATAATTACCCGTCACGCCTGAATCATAAGTAGTTGGTATTATGGTATATGTACCCGGAAGAAGTGAATTTGATGAAATTCCATTATCTGAAGACACGATAGTGTTTCCGAAATTATCAATTACATAAAGATATTCATCCACTCCCAATCCTATCAGTTCAATATCGACATTTTTACTTTCACTTGTGACATTGAAAATATAGCGGGTGTTTTTAAGTGAACTTGTGTTACGTCCCTGTGAAGGAGTATCCCATATACCTTCAAATTCAGATTGAGAAGGAACATTCTTTATTCCAGCTAAGATTTGAAGTGCATAAATAGCTTCTGCCAAATCAATTTTTGAATCATAATTTACATCCCCCAATATTTTTGCTTGTGCTTTAGGTAAAGAAATAAAACTGAAAAATGAACAGATAGCCAACATAATAATGATCTTTTTCATAATCTCCTCTCATAATAAAAATTTAAAGAAAAATAACCAGTTGTTATGCGGACACCATGTCCGCATTTTTATGTATATAGAACTGTATGCTTGCATATAGTATTATATACCATCACAGCATATAGATATATATGCTTTCAGAAATCCTGTCCGGCATATAGTGCTATATGCAAATCCCCAAAGCATATAATACTGTAAGTCAAAGTATTTTTGTATTTACGGCATATTAACACGACTGTGCAAGTTGTGTATGTTCTGCTAATTTTTGCTGCAGCCAAAGATTAACAAGCGTTTCAACTTTCACTCCCCGATGCTTTGCCTGCTTTTCAATTTCTGAAAATAAGTCTGTTTCAACCGGAACTGCACATGAAATATCAAAAGTAACATCAGGACAATCTGTATCGAAATCTGCAAAATCATGTGTATCCCAAAATTCTCCTATTTTTTCAAGTGAATCAGCTTTGGATATACTGCTGACTTTGTTATTTTTTTCCATATGCTTTTCTCTCCTTCAATGTCATATTGCGTGAACTGATAATGATAGCTGTTGATGTTTCAGTTTTCGCCAGAATGACGGGGAAAAAACAGAAATTCGGATTTTTTACAACTTCATCCAGTTTTTTTTTAATACATGAAAATTTATAACCTTATGCTTAACCCTACAACGTCACTTGCAAGATAAAGTTAATGATTTCAAGGGATTATAAAAACTGCCGTTTTTGATTAAAATTTATAATTTCAGATAGTTATCTGCTAAGAGACATTGTAGAGGGAACCGTTTGGAACAGTATGCCAGCAAACAGCGATCAGCAATTCAATACCTTTATCTTATGCTGATGTCAAGGCACAGATGAAAAAATTTCCCTGTGTTCTCTCAGACTGATATTGAGTGTTTCCAGTTCGGACAGCACAGGTTCATAGATTTCCGGCATTACGGGCCGCTGAACCCCTGTGAGGGAAATTCTGCCTTCCGCTATTCCCTTGACTGCAATGGCCGCAGGAAGTCCCACTGTCCGGGACATGGCCGTATCTCCGCCCGGAATGCCTTTATCCACCATTGTTGCGGTAATCCGTTCCTTTTTCCCGTCCGGATATTCGGCGGTGAATTCATGATGCTGAATGAGCATATCTGTCTCTTTTTCCCCGTACACCAGTTTTTCCTGCAGGATATGGGCAAACAGGTCAAACAGGGAAGCCTTTTCCAAAGCCAGAGGCTGATTATCAAGCAATCCAAGCCATTGCATTTTTTTGATGGTCACGGAATATTCCGGTATGTTCAGGAAAGATGCAATATGGCGGGGCAGATTTTTCCCCCGGTATCCGATCATTTTTGCAAGGGCTTTGCCCGGAGTGAGTTTGCAGAAATCAAAAATTTGGTTTCTGTCCAGCAGTCCGAGTCGTTTAAAGCAGTCCCATGATTCACAATGTCCCACATTCCGCAGAGTTCCCCGATATATGGACTGCACAGATTCAATGCCGTAGATTTTCCTGTAGGGAAGTGCATCCCGGTTCACATAGGCTTCAAAGATTCCTGCTCCGGGAATATCCATCAGCCAGTAATGCTGAAAGAGTTTTTCTGCCGGAATTTCAATAATTTTTCCCTCTTCCATATATCTGCCGTCACTCAGGGCCGCAAGCATGACACCCAGAGGACTCCAACTGAATTTGTATCCAAAGGGATTGTTGTTGCATTCGGGAGCGGGGAGTCCGCCGCAGTAAGAATAAAAACGGGTAATGGTTCCTCCGGCTTTCCGCACACGGTCAATCACACGCATGGCAGCCATATGGTCAATGCCCGGATCAACACCAATTTCATTGAGAAACAGCAGTCCCTTTTTCCGCACTTCCGCATCCAATGCTTCCATCTCCGGTTTGACATAGGATGTGGTGACAAGATGCTTGCCATGCGCCAGACACTGTTTTGCCACCTGAATATGATGCACCCAGGGCAGCAGGCTGATGACAATATCAGCAGAGGAAACGCTCTGACTGAGTTCTTCCGCGTTTTCCACCTGCAATGTTTTTGCATTTCCATGCGGATGATTTGCCAACAGATTCCGGGCTTTTTCCAGAGTGCGGCTGGCAACTGTTACACTGACATCCGGCAGTTCCAGCAAATATCTTACCAAAGGCCGGGCCACAAATCCGGCCCCCAATACCAGAATGTTTTTTTTCATATCAGTCCCCTCCCTTTGATGCTTGCAAATTTCTTTCTCTGTCTGTGCAGTGCTGATCTGTTTCCAAGCAATTAAAAATAATACCGATTCTCCATTGAATTGATACTGATCCGGAGGAGTGCAAAAATTAGGCGGAGCGGTTTTTTGCACAGACAAAACATCGGAAAAACTGACAATATTGGATCAAATCAATGGCGACCCCATGCTGTTAATGATTTCCTCTTACTACCTGACGTTACGCAGCCTTTCTGAAAATCAGGGAGTTATCCGTTTTGCCCGTCATTCCGGCGAAAGCCGGAATCCAGTAATATCAAACAGTTCTGGATACCGGCTTTCGCCGGTATGACGATGCTGCGTAACATCAGTTATTACCATGAAAAAAAATCAGGTTAATCATGGTTCAGACAGTTTCTATAAGGAGCGAACACCTCGCACGTAGAAATTCTCATCAATGGGCTCGCGAACAATCCCGTAGTTGAAATAGACGAACCACGCCCTACCCGACGGAAGTTTGTCCGCATTCCAGCACCACCGTTGCTGTTTGTCAAATACGGTCTGAATGTACAAATCGTTGTCCTGCTTTTCCTTTTCCATCAGGGACAGCAATTCCTCCACAGTAGGCAGACGCCAGTCCGAATAACCGGCAAATCTTTTCCGGTTCAGATCTCTGATGTATTCCTTTGCCTTTTCAGAGGTCAGATATTCTTTGGAACCTGACTGCTCCCACATCAGACCGGTGGCTCTGTCCGTTACTGTGCCGTCACCGTTGTCCGCATAATCATTCTGGATATACTTCTTTGGACACCAGTTGTCATCCAGTTTGAATAATTTTTTGAAATCATCATACGAAACTGTGATCGGTTTGCTTCTCAGTTCCACAGAAGGGGGGCTTTTCGTGGGCAATGAAGTGTTAGCCGGATATATCTGCGACCGGGAGACCGAAATGGATCGCACACCCCGCACGTAGCTAAAATATCCAAGGTTGGGCAGGTAAACACCCCGGGTACGGAAATCAACATTCCACCCCCCACCGGACGGGTGTTTGTCCGCACTCCAGCACCATCCTTGTTTTTTATCAAATACAGCCTGAATAAACAGCTTGTTGCCTTGCAATTCTTTCTCCATGAGAGAAAGCAGTTCCTCCACTGTAGGCAGATGCCAGTCCGCATAACTGGCAAATCTTTTCATATTCAAATTATTGATATATTCCAATCCGTTGTCATAGATCATATATTCTTGGGAGCCTGACTGCTCCCACATCAGTCCGGTGATTCGATCTACAATCGTGTCATCCCGGTTATCCACATAATCATTCTGAATAAACTGTACAGGAGTCCGATTGTCATACAGTTGAAAAACTTCTTTGAAATCATCTCTCGAAACAGTGATTGGCGTGGCTCTCAGTTGAATGGAAAAGCTATTGTTTTTTGAATTCTTGCCTGAAGTTGTCTGTACCGTCTGATAATTTTGATAAAACTGTTTTGTATCCGTAAGAATGTCTGTTCTTTGAGAAGCAATTTCCAATGCCAATTTCCAAGTTTCCACTGCCCAGTGTGAAAATTCTTCGGCTATGCCCAGATCGTCATACAGCCTTTTCCGCAGCCGGGACAGGGTAAGCTCCGCAGGCATTGACGCATTCATGGAAAGCAGGTCATGGGGAATATCCTCTTTCAGTGCGCTCACCAGCACATTGACTTCCCGTTTATGCTCCGGGCATAAATCCTTCAGCAGAGCCATACAGCGACGTGGCTCGTAAATGACAGAGCATCCGTAATGGGTGATGATGTATTTCAGTTGCTGTAGAAGTGGTGTCGGAGTTGTAGTTGGTGGTGTTTCCGATCTAACAGATGGTTCAGGTCTTGTAAATTTCAGTACCTGTTCAGGCGCTTGTGGTTCTTTATCCCACTCACCGCCTTTTAATCCATTTTTGTTTTTATACCACAATCTGAAATTGCCGTTCAGAGCCATCTCTTTACCGTTTGCTATGGAATATGCAAGACAGGTTTTTGAATTTCTGTGTGCAGCTATGAATACTTTTGCTTCCTCTGCATAGACACTGTTTGCCACATCGTCTACAAGAGTCTGTATCATTTTTTCAACAGGTCCTTCAGGATCAAACATCTGACAGCATTTACCCTGTATCAGCATTTTTTCCATCATCTCTGTTGACATGTTTTCCGCACCTTGTTCACCTTCGTCCTCAAGAACACCAGCAATTACTCTTACTGTCTCTTGCCACAGAGAAGCTCTTAGGGTGTTTTGTTGCAGCTTCTTTATATTCCTGATATGTTTCAGAAAATTTTCCATCATACCAACCAGCCCTATGTGGGCAAGTGCTAATTCCCTGATGTAATACCCATTTACCGTCTTACCTCTGCTTATTGACCTTTCTATTAATATGATGTTTGACAGGTATTTCGGATTCATCTCGTACATCAGCTCACAGCACATTTTCAACAGATTTTCATCTTTGATGAAAGATGTAACTATATGAGAAATGCCTTCCCTTTTCACTATTCTGACTATTGGTTCTTCAACCAATTCAAGCTTTACTTCCCATGGATACTTATTAAATTCTACAGTATCAACAGAATTGTTCGATTCATCCATAGATCCTATCTCACTGACCGGGTCATCTGCGATTATTTCTTTTTTCTTTATTTTAGCCATTTGTAACTCTCTGAGATAAAAAAAGTATACGGTTTTTATTGTTTTTTTCCATAGCACAAAAACGGTGGGATTTCAATCTGTAAGCAGGTAAGGGTTTGTAAAAAAATAACCCGTACAGTTTTACTGCCCGGAAACCCTAAGGGTTTTCAAAACCCTTAGGGTTTGTAACAGATTATTTTTATACGGACCCTAACTCCCCTTCCTTGAGGGAAGGAGCCAGTTGTATAAGAAAAATCCGGATACTCAGACCAGATGAAACACAAGCCCTACAGTAATGTCATCTCCGCTGCCGGACGCGGAAGCAGTTCTCAGCCATTGTTCCAAGTTGTTTTCAATATACGCGATTCCCTCGGATTTTGCAATTTCCAGAATGTCTGTTCCCACTTTCCGGAAATTTTGATCATCCTGAAAAGAATTGGCATAACCGTCTGTTGCCAGCATGATCAGTCCGGGTATTGTATCCAGAACAGGCAGAAAACAGAAACGGAAATCCTTCCACGCGTCCGGCGCGGATAAGGATGTGGTTTCATTTCCCAGCAGACGCTCATCCTGCGGAACCGGTCTTTGTGCATCTCCGTTTTCCCGTATAACCAGAATATCTCCGTCTCCGAGTTGCAAAAAAAGAAAAAAAGAGGACGTGATTATGGCAAGGAGCAGCGTTGCACCGTAAGGCAGGTAAGGATTGGCATCGGAAAGAAGTTTTTCTTCCTCAGTGAAGGGAAATTCCTGAATGTCCTTGTCAACACCCACTTTCCAGCAACGGTGGATTTGTTTGGGAATCTGCTCTTCTGCCATTTTTTTGATGCTTCTGCCGGATGCCCCATGCGTTTCTGTAATCGCCTTTGCCACGTCCAGAGCCGCTGAAACCGCAAACCGTGCGCCCCGGTCACTGCGGAAGCATTTCCGGCTGCCGTGTCCGTCCGACAAAGCCAATACAAGCGGAAGCCACTGACCGGAGTTCGGAAACCAGTCAATGGCATCCTGATTGGGCAGTCCGCTCCGTTCATGGGATGCGCCCCGCACACTTTTTCCAATGATTTTCCAGTTGGCCGTATCCACAGCGTTCACCATACATCATCAGCAGAATTGGGATTGGGTGCGGGTGCATTGGGAATCGGTACATTCATACCCGGAACTGCTGCACCTTTGGGCTGACTGGCCGGTGCAGAGGCAGATTTCAGCACAGCAGTGGAAACCCAGCGGATGCAGTTGACCAGTTGTTCAGGGCTGTTGGCCTGAAGCGGTCTGAGTTCCGGATGACCGATGAATTTCTGCAGCACTTCCTCATCTGTATCTTTGCCAATGGCAATCGCGACACGCACAGCCTTTTTTCCCCAGGGAAGGTCAGTAAGGGTTCGAAGTCCGGAGGAAAAATCATCTGTGGGCTGCCCGTCTGAAATCAGCACCAGAACAGGCGGGAGCGCACGATCTGTCATGGGCGGAATTTTCAACTGATCCGCCACCATTGTCAGGGCTTTTCCCATATCGGTCACACCGTTTGCAGAAAGGTCATTCCAACTGAATTTGTCAACTGGGGTTGGCTGGGAAATATGCCATGTTGCACCGCTGGAAAATGCCACTGCGCGTACCAGCACCTGCGCGTTGGGGTTTTCATCCGCGACTTTCTGCATATGGGGAATGGCTTCACGAATCGCAAAATTGAGCTGCTGTATTTTTTCACCGCTCATGGAGCCGGAGCAGTCTGCAATCCAGATAAAATGAAGAGGCCGGGAAGACAGTTCACCGCCGGGACGTTTTGCCATTTGTTTCTCCTTTCAAATTTTTTCGGTTATAATTTTCTGGTACATGGCCACAATTGAAAACAGAATTTACTGAAATTCCGGTTCAGGACAGCCCCATCACCAGCTTCAGTCCCTCATCCACTTCCTGCATCCGTCCGGCCGGAATACGGCCCGCGCATTCTTCCAAATCCTTCCTGTCCACTGTGGCAATCTGTGAAACATTGATCACAGAATCCTTTGGCAGACCGCTTTCCTGTGCTGTCAGAAACACATTGCCCGGCAGATCTGCATACCCTGTATTGGAAGTCACTGCCGCGACAATCACGGTTGCAATCCTGCTTTGGTTAAAGCCGTTGTCCTGAACCACCGCGACAGGTCTTCTGTAACCCGGCATGGAACCGGATGGAATGCCGAAATCACACCACCATATCTGGCCGCGTCTGATGTTCACCACTGAACCTCCGCAAATTTCCGGTAAACCGCTGTTTTCACTGGTTCCGGCAGCCCGGTGTCGAGTTTTTCACATATCCTGTCAATCTGTTCGGCAAGTTCCCTTCCTGTTTTCATCCGCAGATACTCTGCCAAAGCAGCCCGGTAAAGCTCACTCCGGGAAATCCTGCACTCCCTTGCATATTCCTCTGCTGCAAGAAACAGGGCATCTGGTATGGAAATTGCTGTTTTCATTTTGTTTTCTCCTGTATGATTCTGTTACAGTTCATCATTCAGCATTCACCGGCAAGCATTCAAATACGCTAATCCAACCTGCAATTTTTTATATCATTTACAATCGGATTTCCCCCTCACTCTGTCCAAACTGAATCTTTATGCCCTGTGCAAGACTGATGTTTTTTCCGGGTTCAATGTCTTTGAAACTTCCATCCGGAAATGCAGCCACCCATTTGTCTTTGGACAGGTTTTTCAGTCCCCAGATATTCGGATCTTTGGGATGGCGGCTGACTTCCGCGACAGGTGCGGAAAAATCATATTCATTTCTGTTTTCCGTGTGATGGGGAAAAAGCTGTGTATCATGGTTGAGCATGACAACAGATTTCCCTATGCGGATGCGCGGGGGAATCGGAAGCATTTTCTTGCAGTTCCAGCAGGGATTCAGTCTGCCTTTGTCCTGAAGAAGTTCCGCATCATAAAAATTATGCTCTCCGCAGTTGCCGCAAAAAATAATGGAATCCCGCAATTGGGACATAATCGAACGCCATTGGCTTTCCCGCACCCGTTTCATGGGATCACGGATGCCGTCTGTAAAGGCAGTGGTGAATGTATCCCGGATAAACTGGGGATAAATTTGCCAATAGATCAGAGCGTTATCATGGATTCCCGGCACAGGCCGGTTGCTTTGCTCATTGGGATCAAAAATAAACAGGGGTTCCGTGCCGTAGAGTTTGTTCATAGCCGGAAGATCAAAACATTTGATTTTGGTTTCCTTTTCCCCTTCCAGCGGATGGTGAACCATGAGCATGTAAAAAAGCAGCACAGCCAAAGAATACAAATCCGTCTGGGTTCCGGGAACAGCCTCCCCGCGCACAATTTCCGGAGCCATGAAACGGGGCGTTCCCAGCACGCCAATGCCGGACTGTCCCTCGATTCCCACATTGTCATTGTCGCAGATCAGCACATTCCCGGTCTGGGGATCAAAAAACACATTTCCGAATGAAATATCCCGGTAGCAAAGCCCTTTGGAATGGAGCAGGAGAAAACTGTGCGCCAGTTCCAGCCCTGCTGTGGCAAGCGCACGGAAGGAGGGTTCAATGCGGCCTTTCATCAGATCAATGATGCTTTTGTAGCGTTTCTCCCGCAGGGGCATGAGATAACCCAGTCCTTTGCCGTCTGTATTGCGGACAAGGGACGTGGGCCATAAAAACCTGTCATTGGGCGCGCCTTTCTGAATCAGATTTTCCAGCAGGGAACGCTGCGCAGAAGTGGCCTGATCCGGAAAATACCATTTCAGGGCCACAGGTTTTCCATTCAGTTCAGCCTGATACACCTCCCCCTGTCCGCCCCCGCCGATAAATGCCTTTGTCCGGCAGGGGATATTGTTTTCCACCTGAAGTTCCTGTCCGATTTTGAGAAGCTGGTTCATGGCAAAGATTCCTTTCAAATTTGTTCATTAGGCTGCCGCAAATTCCGTGTACTGCCGTAGTTTGGGATAACGGAAACCCAGAACAATCTGTTCTTTCGGGATACCGGATTCCATCAGACCCGAAGCAATTCCCTCTTCTGTGTGATCATTCTGTATCCAGATTTTATCATCAATAATTTCAATATGAACAGTGGCACTGTGAACATATTTGTTTCCGTGCCAGCCCATGTGCAGAACCATATAGCTTTTCTGTCTGTCATCAAATAAAACCTTTAACCGGCAGCAGCCGTTCTTTGTGTATGTTTCTGCAAAATCTGTCAAAACTTTTTTGATTATTTCAGGGTAGTTCAGTCGGGTATCCATTTTGTGATTACCTCCTTTTCATCATCAAATACGATAAGGCGGATAATCCGGTTTAACACTCTTCCAGATACCTGAAATAATCACTGCGATCCATTTTTGCGGTGCGCAGATTGTTTTGGATAACAGAAACCATAACCGGTCTGCTGTGGGCAGGAATCACCACAGGTCTGCCCAAGCCTTTTTTAACGTAAAATCTGTGGGAACCCGTCTGTCTGAAAAATTCAAATCCCGCTTTCAAAAAAACACATTCAAGCCTTTTCCATGGAATCGGAGCAATATGGGGCATTCTTTTTTCCTTTGGGAAGCATGAAAGGCAGAGGGATGTGAATAAAATCACTGTCCGGTTCCGCAAAGTTCATTTCACCCTGTGAAACAGGAACAAAACCGCATTCTTTGAGAACATTTGAAAGTGTTCCCATTTCATAGCAGCTTATCATAAATCCGGTGACTGCCTCTGCAAGATTTTCTTTTGCCTCTTCCTGTGTATCTCCCTGAGAAGATACATCAAGTAACGGACAGTAGGATACAAAACCGTCATCTTCCTTAAAAACTGTTATGGGAAGATTCAATTCAAAACCAAGAACGGGATTCATAATTTGTTCCTCTCTGATTTTTTTCTGTAAAACAGATTTGTTATAAATCATCCGTCATCCCAATGGTTTTAGGGAGAATAACGACTATCAGAATCAGGATGCTGAGGATAAATACAATGGGCGGATAGAACAATGATCCGGAAAATCCAAGATATTTGTGGCTGATGTTGTCTGCTTTGCCGTATATGCCGCCTGCAATTTTTCCGATGACATAGGGAATAATGTCAATTACGGAAATAATGGTGAAAAATATGATAAAAAACAGGCTGATTGCCGAATACAGCAGAATCGGGAGCAGCAGGAGTATTTTGGCAATAAAATGCCGGTATCTGTAACTCCGCCACATGCCGGAAAGCAGTTTCTTGTGAATGGACGTGAATTTTAACATGCCGGAACTTTCGGTAAAGGACATAGAATTCTCCCTGTGTAATCTGTTATTATTTTAATTGATTCAGAATACTGTCTGAACCCTGATTTTCAGGATGAACAGGATTGAAAAAATCCTGAAAATCCCTTACTCATGTGAATCAGGGTTCAGACAGTTCCGGATGGCGGTTAAGCCGGGATTTCCACCACGCTGTGCATTTTTTTCTCACAGGAACGATCCGGTTTAATTCATCCTTTATCTTTTCTTTCATACATCTCAAATCATATTCTGTCTGCAGATTGATGAAATACCGTTCTGAAAGGCCGAAAAACTTTGCCATTTTCAGGGCAATATCAAAAGACAGGGGCATCTGCTCCTCTGTTATTTTTCTGAGTTTTATTAAAGAAATCCCTGTTTTCTGACAAATATCCTCCATGCTGATTCCGTATGGAACCAGAAACTCCTCTTTCAGAATCATGCCCGAATGCTCGACCGGAATCACTGACATTTCCATATTTCCGTTTCTTTGTCTCTGAATGATTTGATCATAATCTGAATAACGAATCTGTTCCTTTACTTTCAGTATGAAAAGATAAACCGGATTGAAAAAAATCCTGAAAATCCCTTAATCATGTGAATCAGGGTTCAGACAGTCTGGAACTGTGATTCATCTGATTTGTCTGATTCCTCTGATTCTTTATGTATTATCAGTCAGATAAATCAGCAAATTGTCTGAACCCTGATTCACATGATTTAAGGATGAAAAGGATTAATAAAAATCCTGAAAATCCTTTAATCATGTGAATCATGGTTCAGACAACTGAATCCCGGTTCAGACAGTGCCGGATGGCGGGTTATCACCCGCCCTACATTTCTTTCAGGAAGGAATTTCAAAAACTTAAAAATCCTTTCTTAAAGAAATCCCTGTAGTTGTGCCAAAAACAGGGGGGCAAGCCCCCCTGTACCCCCCAAAAGATTCAAATCATTCAAATAACCAAATATCCCACATTGTCAGGAGCGAACACCCCGCACCCAGTCACTGTAGTCAGGGTCGTCCCAGAAAACATCACCGCCGTTGAAACCGACGAGCCACGCCCCACCGGACGGGCGTTTGTCCGCACTCCAGCACCACCCTTGCTTTTTGTCAAACACGGTCTGAATATACAGGTCATTGCTCTGCTCTTCCTTTTCCATCAGGGAAAGCAGTTCCTCCACTGTGGGCAGTCGCCAGTCTGAATACCCGGCAAACTTTCTGCGGTTCAGGCCATTGATATATTCAGGGGCTTTGTCATAGATCACAGATTCTTTGGAACCTGACTGCTCCCACGTCAGCCCTGTGGCCCGATCCGTTACCGTGCCGTTTCCGTTGTCTGCATAGTCATTCCGGATATACTTCTTTGGCCGCTGATTGTCATCCAGTTGGAAAACCTTTTTGAAATCATTTTCCGAAACCGTAAGCGGCTGACTTCTCAGTTGCACAGAAGGACGGCTTTTTGGGGGCGGTGAAATTCTGACTGGAGCTGCCTGCACCAGATGAGTAATTGCCGGAGCCGGTTTTGCACTGGCGGATAAAGCCGTTCTCTGCTTCACCATACCCAAAGCCAGCCCCCATGTTTCCACTGCCCAGTGTGCAAAATCTTCGGCCATGCCCAAATCGTCATACAGCCGCTTCCGCAGCCGGGACAGGGTAAGTTCCTCCGGCATTGATCTGTTCATGGAAATCAGGTCATGGGGAACGCCCTCTTTCAGTGCGCTCACCAGCACATTGACTTCCCGTCTCTGCTCCGGACATAAATCCCGCAGCAGGGCCTCACAGCGCCGGGGATCGTCAATCACAGAGCGTCCGTAATGGGTAATGATATAGGTCAGTTGCTGTAAAGGATTGTCGTTCATACTCTCTCCGGGGTAAATATCGTTCTGTTTTCATCTTCCCGTAACACAGAAACATCAGATTTTCAAATTATACAATTCTATGCGGCCACCGCCTCAAATGCAAATCCGATATTTTCAGATTTTACAACTGAAAAATTCAGTTTCTCAAATCCTATCACTTTTCCGCTTCTGTCCTTCATCAGAATCACCTCTTCGCCGGTTTCCTCACACACATATTCATCCTTCGGATTGCCGAACCAGACCGTGAGTGTGTTCCCTGTCTTATCGTAAAACACTTTTATCTGCTCCATATTCTCTCTCCTTCTTTGATTCTGTCAGTGGGATACACGGTTATCAGAAAACCCTCTCCGTTCAGTCTTTTTGTCACAGCGCATATCCATCGTCTGAAATATTCCTGTCTGTAAAACAGATATACATTCGGATCACTTCTGCTTATTCTTATTTCATCCGGTGTTGCAAGCAATTTTTTCACATCGGATTCTCTGCCTGCCATTGCAGGATGTTTGACAGTGACAATCAGATTCCAATATGAATGGGTGATACGGACGTGAAACCCCAACGGAGTCAGAATTTGAAAAAATAATTCGTTTTCCATGTTTTTCTGCTTCCTTTGTCAGTAAAGACCATGCCCTTTACTCAAAACTTTCCCTGAATTCCCTCATATCCTTTTTCAATTGTCCGGAATATCCTGCCGGATGAACCGGATCATTTTGAATCCTTTCAACGATTTTTGCCCATTTTGAAGATTTTTTGGGGGATTTGGACAAAATTTTTTTTGTCCGTATCACTACTTCCACCACTTCTTCGGATTGGAAAGGCAAAGCCTCCAATATCAGTTTTCTGTCAGGGGGAATTGTTTTTTCCACCCGGTATGTTTTCATAGAATCAGTTTCCTTTCAGATTTTGAGGGTTATACCGTTTCTGATAATCACGGGGAACAGACAAATTTGTCTGCGATTTCCGTGATTATGATGACGGACTGTGATTTCAGAATCATGACTATCACAAAAATCAGATAAATCATAGTTCCGGACAGCAAATTGTCTGAACCATGATTCACATGATTTCAGGATGAACAGGATTGAAAAAAATCCCTTAATCATGTGAATCAGGGTTCAGACAGCAAAGCCTCGCACCGCCGGGCATCTTCAATGACAGAGCGTCCGTAATTTGTAATAATGTACATCAGTTGCTGCAAAGGAATGCCGTTCATATATTTTCCTGGATAACATTTTGAAATAAGACAGTTATCTGTTTTTAATTTTTTTGGATTAAATTCCCCGCAGGATAGTTCAGTTACAGTCCATTTGGATTTCCCACAGAGATCACAGAGAATTTCCCACAGAGATCACAGAGAGTTTCCCACAGAGATCACAGAGAGTTTCCCACAGAGATCACAGAGAGTTTCCCACAGAGATCACAGAGAGTTTCCCACAGAGATCACAGAGAGTTTCCCACAGAGATCACAGAGAGTTTCCCACAGAGATCACAGAGAGTTTCCCGCAGAGATCACAGAGAGTTTCCCACAGAGATCACAGAGAGTTTCCCGCAGAAAAAAACCTCTGTGTCCTCTGTGGGAAAGAATACTTCCAATGCACAAAGAACCAAAAAAAACTCTGTGTTCTCTGTGGGAAATTTCTCTGTGTTCTCTGTGGGAAAGAATACTTCCAATGCACAAAGAACCAAAAAAACCTCTGTGTTCTCTGTGGGAAAGAATGCACAGATAACTATATCCGGTGAAGTGCCAGCGCACGGTCTTTGAGTTCCCCGTTTGCCAGCTTCAGTTTCTCCTCATCGGAAATCACTGCCACCGCATGTTTTTCCGGATTTTTGTAAAAATATTTCTCCGCAACTGCCATAATCTGTTTCCGTGTGAGTTGCAGCAGGTGCGCTTTGAACTGTTTCCGGGTTTCATCGTTCATCCCAATCAAATGCCGGTAAAATGCCTTGCGCGCTGCCTGTGCCGGAGTGTCGGGTTTGTCAATCTCAGAACAGATTTGCAGAATGGCCTCTTTGATGTCCTCTTCCGCATAATCTCCGGATCGGATAAAATCTGCCGCTTTTTCATACACTTCCAGAGTATTCACAATGTGCGGATCACGGTAGGAGCAGAGGCAGAACAGGCCGTCTTCCATATTGTAAATGGAAAAACCGCCGTATGCGCCGCCTTTTTCCCGTATTTCCCTGTGCAGATAAAGAGAACGCAGCATTTTGCTGATCACAGACAGGGCAGGCGCGTCTTCATGCTGCATGGGAACAGTGCCAAAAGTACGGGCCACAAAGGAAACAGCCGTTGAGGTTGTCCAGCCTTCTCTGGGAACAGTTTCATTCATCTGCATGGCAGGCGGACAGAATCCCATGCTTCCCTTTTCCATTGACTGCATCAGGGACTGCACCGGAGAAACCGCAGCAGACAGGGCAGAATCCTCTCCAATCAGCACCAGTTTCATGTTTTCCCGCGTGAACAGATGCTTTGCAATTTCCATCAGATCCTGCGACAGAGCCTGCATTTTCCCGTCACTCATATCTTCGGTCACTTCCTTAATCATTTTCAACTGATGCACCCCGGCCCAGATTTCATTGAGAGACCGGGTTTGGGAAAAATTTCTCGCGGCAAGGGAAATGGCATAGCGGTGACCATTGGACACGATCCCGGATTCAATGGATGCCCGGTATTCCGGCAGAAGTTTTTTGATGCGGGACAGATCCGTAAAACTGTATTCCCTAAGAAATTCCCGTATAATCCCAAACATTTTTTCCTGATTCCGCATCAGGCATTTTCCGCTGAACGTCACAAAAGGAAGCGTTTCCCCGTCCCGGTCAAAGCGTGTCCGTGCATTCGCGGAAAGCCCCATGCCCCCAGTGCAGATGTCCATCAGCCGGGTCATTTCCACATAATCCCTTTTTGCCGTGCCGACTCTGGTAAAAGAATGGCAGAAAAAGGGAAGCAGCGGAATCAGACGCTCCGGAACGGTTCCGATTCCGGCCAGTGCGGTAAAGTAAAAAATTCCGGAACATGGCTGTGCATACCATGCGGCCGGCAGATTTGCATCTTTGCTGTAAGATTCGCTCGCGTCCACACTTGGCACATGGGGCGGAATATCTGTCAGTTCCAGCGTGGGAAGCACGGAAAGATCTTCCTGAGATTCCTGCAGTTTTTCCAAAGCAATGGCATCTTCCCGGATTTTTTCCATTTCTGTCTGATTCAGTTTTTTCCGGATTTCCTCCAGTTCTGCGGCAACCCGCTCCTCTTCTTTGCGTGCCAGTTCCTGATCCGGAAGCAGTTTGAAAAGCACCCGGTGGGGATTGTCCAGAAAATATCTGCGAATCTGATTTTCAAAAAAAGGCCCTTTTGCAACTTTTTCATTGAGTTTGCGCAGATCCTCATCAAATTCCAGAATATTCAAAGGACTGGCTCCGTGAAACCATGTGCCGGCAAAGGAGAGCAGCAGTTTGATGCCATAGGGATAAGGCGTGTTGGTGATTTCCTTGCGGTGAAATTCCAGTTGATGGATCGCGGCTTCAATCAGTTCTTTGTCAATTCCCTTTTTGGTCAGGGTTTCCAATGTGCCAAAAATAATGCGCACAATTTCATCAGCATCTGATTCTTTCACATCTTTCAGACCGCAGGCAAACAGGGTATCCCGGCAGTCCGGATCATAACCGCTGCTGTCTGAAAGTGAGGTTCCCAAACCTGAATCAATGAGTGCTTTACGCAGAGGCGATGCCCCATTTCCCAGAAGAATCTGTCCCAGCAGGGAAAGTGTCAGCACGCCAAAGGTGTCCGTAAGATCAGAAACAAGCCAGCCCAGACAGATCTGGCATTTTTTTTCCGGATTTTCTGACGCGTCCAAAGGATAAAAATGCGTGGCTGTTCTGGGTTCTGACCATCGGGGCTGGTTCGGCACATTGGTTTGGGGATCAATTTTCTCAAAGTGCCGGAGAATTTTTTCCTGTATGAAATCCAGATGATCTTTCAGTGGCAGATTGCCGTATGTGAAAAAATACGCGTTGCTGGGGTGATAATGCCGTTTGTGAAAAGCCGTGAGCTGTTCATGGGTGAGATCCGGAATTTCCTGGGGATCTCCGCCGGAATTGTTGCGGTAAGTGGTATCAGGATACAAAGCGTTCATCAGTTTTCTGCTTAAAATCTGATTCGGGGATGACATTGCCCCTTTCATTTCATTGTAAACCACGCCTTTGTAAACCAGTTTTTCGCCTTCCATTTCAAGCCGATGTCCTTCCTGCCTGAAATTGAGACGGTCAATCCGGGGATAAAAAGCCGCATCCAGATACACATCCATCAGATTGTAAAAATCTTTGCGGTTCTGGGTGGTAAAGGGATACATGGTCCAGTCCGATGAGGTGAACGCATTCATAAAAGTATTCAGACTGCGCTTAATCATGGAGAAAAAAGGATCACGCACCGGAAATTTGCGGGAGCCGCAGAGAACCGTATGCTCCAGAATATGTGCCACACCCGTGGAATCACGCGGCACGGTTTTGAAGGCCACGCTGAAGGTGTTTTCCGTGTCTGCATTGCTGATATGAACATGCCGCGCGGCGGTGGGCAGATGCTCCAGTTCATAATAAAATGCTTTGATGACTTTCAGTTCCGCTGTGCTGCGGACTTCATAGTCTCCGATACGATCTCCGGGTTTCAGTCCCGGATTGTTACTGTCTTTTGTATTTTTCATTATGTATCCTTTTAAAAAAATAGAAAAAATCTGTCAAAAGAAAATTTTTCCCGTTTATATTTGCGGCTTTATGTCTCTGCTGCAAACATTAAGTCTGCCACGAAGACACAACGGCACGAAGTTTCACCAAGATTTTTTTGTGTATTTTTGTGGAGTTGTGTCTTTGCGGCAGAAAAATAATTTGACAATTCACTGCTATTTGCCCTTCACTGCATAAATTCCCCGTGCCGGGCATTCAATTTTTCCGGTTTTCTTGAGACGGAAAATCAGATTCCTCAGTTTCTTTTGCTCAAATCCGCTTCTTTGCAGAATTTCAGCAAAACCCACTCCGTTTTCATATTCCCGGATAATCTCCATAACCGCTTCAGCAGCGGCTCCGCTGTGGCTGTCACCTGTTTTCTTCTTTGACTGGTTCTCTTCCGCAATGCTGAGAAGCACTTTTTCCAGACGTTCCAGCCGGGCCGTAAGTTTTTCCACATCCTTTTTGGTGGGAATATTATGATCCCGCATAAATTTCCTGACCATTATATTGAAACTTGTGTTTTTTTTCCGTTTCACGGGCATTGAATTCTCCTTCATCACCGGTTCAAAAAAAAGGATTAATACCGGTTCGCCATTGAAAGTATACTTATGATTCGGTTTCCCACAGAGAACACAGAGAGAAAAAACCACAGAGAACACAGAGGAAACAACTAACCTTATTATATAAATTCAATAGCGAATTGGTATAAAACATTTCGGTGGAACTTTAGGACTCCGAAATTAATTTAATATGATTTAAATCAGCCACGAATGACACGAATCTGCACGAATGCACAAAACATAATACCGATTCTCCATTGGTTTTATACAATACGGAATGCAAACCCGGAGGAGTGCAGATTGTATCAGGTCAATGGCAAACAGGTATGAGAGAATTTTATTCTTCCCCGAACAGTTTGCAGAAATGCTCATAAAAAAAATGCGTATTGTGAAATCCCCTCCTCCGGTTCCGGTTGTTGCCCCGGAAAATGATGACTTCTGCGCCGATTTCCCTGCAAATCCGGCAACTGCATTTTTTCCAGGGACGATCTTCCAATGTTTTGCGGATCATGCGATCATGACCGACCCGTCTGCCTTCAATGAGTCCGTCATAGGTCATAACTGCTTCAAACACGGTTTCCAAATCTGCCTCATACCGGTCATATGCCCGCACCAGTTCCAGGCATTTCTTCTCCAATGCCTGAATTTCCTCCAAAGAGGCTTTTCCGTCCCTCACGATTTTCTTTGCCTTGGGGCTTTTTTCCGGCTGGGGAATGCGGATGGCCGCGTATTTATGTCCGGAGGCAAAATAATTGGAATTCGCGCCCAGCCAGGCACGGCGCAGAAAAGAGGCACTGTCCACGCTGGTGATTCCCAACCGGTTCATTTCTTTGAGTGCTTCGGGACGGGCCACACCAAAAAGATGCAGATTTGTGCCGGGTTTGAGAACATGGTTCACGGCTTCCAGCACTTCCAGAATTTCCGGATTTTTGCTCCGCACCAATCCACCCAGAGCAATGTAATCATATCCCATTTTCTGGTATTCTTTCACAGCATCAGCATAACTTTCCGGAGACCATCCCTGAGCCGCACCAATGGGAGTAAAACTGTATGCCTGTTTTCTGTGCATTTCCATAAATGATTTGGCATTGCTCACTGTAATTTCATATCTTCGGATTTTTTCAGCATCATCAGTGATTTGGGTTTTCCATACACGGGGCGCATTGTCAAACAGGTTCTTCTGGGATTTGGGAGAATCTGCATCACAGGCATTGCCGATTTTGCAGCGTTTTTCATATTCTTCTGCGCTGATTTCCTTTTTTTCACCGTCCGGGCCAATCAGATAATACGCGTCTTTTTTTATGACAGCGTTGACAATCAGATGATCAATGCTGACTCCGTAATCAAAATCCAGGCTTTGGTAATAGTTCAGAATTTCTCCGGTTTCATAGGGCGGTTCTGTTTCCGTGATATAACCGAACGCGCCGCAGTCCCCCATGATGGGAAATTCCCGTGGAACCCGCAGATAGCGGTGAACTCCGAGTTTTTCCAGAATGGCTTTTTTGTTTTTCTTTGCCTCCACAATGATTTTGGAGATGAGAATGCCGTCATAGGGCGGACTGTCATAAATCTGGTGTGCATAATGGGCATGTTCATACGCGTCTCCTGTTCCATCCGGATGGCTGTCATGCAGAAAATCATATTTGGGATTGACCAGATCATCCCATTCCGGAATGAAATAGCGCATTTTCTTCCGGTGAGGACTGTTTTTCCATGATTCCGGAAGAGTGATAACGCGGGAATCATAATCCGCAATAAGCAGAGCATCATTGCTTTTTTCCTTTGCAGAGGATTTTTCCTGATTTGGAGCGGAACGAGTATCACTGTTTTTTTCATAATTCCCAATGAATTCAAACAGCCGATCCGGAAACTGAAACAGTTCTCTGACAAAATCCTGTCCCCGTGTCTGCGCGTGTTCTCCAAGAATTTCCATCACTCTGCCTTTGAGGGAAACCAGAGGGGCTCCCAGTCGCCGGGCATCTTTGTTATCCAAAGTGAGGGAATGCACACGCGGCCCTTCCGGAAGATGACGCTGTCCGCATTTGCCGCAGATAAATATGCAGTTTGCCGGAATATCAGAATTTTTTGACAGATCAAGCGACCTGAGATATTCTTTTCCCAAAAGAAAAACAACCGCATCATATCCGGAAAGTGCGGCAGGGATTTTGGCAGGAAGAGCCAGAAAATCCGACCATTTGCGCAGATCCTTTGCCTTCATGCCGGAAAAAGTCATTTCATAGGGAACAATCGGGGTATGTTCATCCAGCAGACCGTATCCGGCAGAAACAATTTTCATGTCAAACTGAATGTCCGGACAGGAATTTCTAAGCAGATCAAGCCCTTTTTTCAGCAGGACATGCTGCATGCCTGTGTACATTTCTCCGGCAGGCAGTGTGAAAGCGGAAAGTTCTTTTTCCCTTTTTTCAAAATACGGTGATCCCATCTGCTGAAAATCCTCTTGGATAAGGCGGTTTTCAGGCGCATGTGCTTTTTCTCCTGTGCAGGAGGTGAGAATAAGAATTTGCATTATATGATTAATCGTCCTGTCTGCTGTGAACTGCCTCTTTTTTTCCCGATAATGTCTTTATGAACTGTAAGTAAGTCACCATAAATTTTCGGGTATAAAGTTTTCAGAAAAACCGAATTTTTTCTAAAAAATCAGGTTTGTTATACCTAAAAACTTTCAGTTGGATACTTATGAATTTTTTGCCGCATGCCTTTTCATAAATCAGCGGGCCTGTTTCATAATTTGCAGGCAGGATTATAGGCTGCCTCATACCTCAAGTCAAGCATAAGAAAAAAGCCGTTACAAAAGCAATAACAGAAGTAATTTCATAAATCAGAAAGACAGGAAAAAAATAAATAAGCAGGTGTGCATTTTCAGGACTATACATTTTAAACAGCATATTTTTCTATAAAAATCATTGTGTTGAAATATACAGGAATTTTTTCATTCAGCCGGTGCATAAATCCGGGCTTTCCTGTTTGAAGAAAAACCTTTAAAATTCTCTGAAATCCTGATATAAAACATCTGATCGGGGTTTATCTGTGATAGCTGTTCTTTGGGTAAGAACAGATAATTTTTATGAAAAAACAGTATGTTCTCTTTTAAAATTCTGTTCCCTGAATTGCTTATGTACTGCATTGGAAATCCGGTCGCTCAGGCTTCCGGCTCTGATTACGGATTTAAACTGCATAAATCCTTAAAATAAAAGGAGATATAAAATATGTCATATGAAAAAGAACTGGAAACTGCACTGAAGGCTGTGAAAAAAGCATGTGAAATCTGCATGGATGCCCGGAGATCACTGGTCAGCGGTGAAACAGCCGCGAAAAATGACCGTTCACCTGTCACCATTGCGGATTTTGCATCTCAGGCACTGATCTGCCTGCATCTTTCAGATTTTTTCCCGGATGATGTCATTGTCGGAGAGGAGGATTCATCCCTGCTCAGGGAAAATGATGTTCTGCGCGGGAAAGTGCTCCACCTGATCAATCGTCAGATTCCTTTGCTTTCTTCTGAGCAGCTCATGCAGGCCATTGATCTTGGGGCAGGAAATCCGGATATTTCTGTTTTTTCCCAGCGATACTGGACTGTTGATCCCATTGACGGAACCAAAGGATTTCTGCGCGGGGATCAGTATGCTGTGGCCCTGGCTTTGGTGGAAAAAGGCAGACCGGTTCTTGCCGTGCTGGGATGTCCGGAATTTCCGGTCAGTGAAAGGGGAAAAGGCAGAATTTTTTACGCAGTCCGGGGCAAAGGTGCGTTTGCCCTTTCTCTGAAAGGAGAAGCAGAACAGTCTGTTTCCGCAGACAAATTTCCTGCTGAAAAAGCATGTTTCTGCGAATCTGTGGAAAGTGCGCACGCGGATCATGATATTCACCGCCGGATATGCGAAATGGCAGGATTCAAAACACCGCCCTTCCGTATGGACAGTCAGGCCAAATATGCGGCTGTGGCCTGCGGAAAGGCTTCGGTTTATCTCCGGCTTCCCCGGAAAAAGGATTACCGGGAAAAGATATGGGATCATGCTGCAGGTGCGCTGATTGTGGAAGAGGCCGGAGGCAGGGTTACAGATTTTTCCGGCCGGCCCCTGGATTTTTCACTAGGCAGAACATTGGCCGGAAATACCGGAATTTTTGTCAGCAACGGAATCCTTCATGAAACCGTGCTTGATGCCATAGTAAAAACAGGGGTATGTGCATAAATTTTGACACAGGGGGAAATATGTCAGAAATTCTTGTTATTTTAAAGAAAATGCCTTTTCTGTGCCTTTTGCTGATTTTTCTTGTGCTTCCGGCAGCCGAGGCAAAACAGAAAAAAAAGGTGCGTGTGTCTGAGGGAACCATCCGGGTTGTCACAGATATTCCGAAAGTTAAGGTTTTTATCAACGGAGAAGCAGAAGGGCTGGCCCATCCTGGGCGGCCACTGGTGCGGGATCATATACCGGCCGGTGAGGTGAGGATACGTGTCCGTGCCAAAAATCATCCGGAAAAGAAAAAGACAGTCAAACTCAGATCAGGCAAAACAGCGGAAGTGAAATTCCAGTTCCTGCCTGATGATGCAACGGGAAAAACTTCTGATCCCAAAGGCAGTAAAAGGAAGGATCAGCCGATCCATGAACTTCTCAGCGCGGGTGACAAATATTTCCGTGTCCAGAGGTATATGGCTCCGGAACACGAAAACGCATTTGAGATGTACAAATCCGTACTCGCAGCAGAACCGAAAAATTCCCATGCACGGGAAAAAATTTATGAAATGATTGAAATTTACCGAAAACTGGGAGCCGAGAACGAAGACAAAAATCTCGAACGCTCTTTTTCATACCGCATGAACTCTCTGAAACTGCTTGATTTTGCTGTGGAAAGCATGAAAGACCGGAACTGGGGGCGTGAAAGGGATTCCCTGAAAAAACAGGTAAAGGACATTGAAAACCGTATCCGTAAGGCCGATCAGCTCGCCAAAGAGGGGGATTCCCATTTCATAGCGCAGCGGTATACCACACCAAAGAACAAAAATGCTTTTTCGCTGTACAAAGCTGCCCTGGAAAAAAATCCCACCCATGAACATGCCAAAAAACGGATTCTGGAAATTGCCCGGTTTTACAAAGAACAGACAGACAGGGCCCGTCAGAATCGGAATAAGGCAAAGGCCGCCAGATATCAGGAGCATTACCGTCCGGTTGAGCAGTATATTTCAGAGCATTTCGGCAAACGCGAAAAAGAAAGCAGCCCCGGCAGTCCTGACCGTTCACGGGAAACTGAAACTCTTCTGAAACAGGGAGCGGAATATGTGCGCATAGGACAGTTGGCCGGAGACGGGGAGAAAAACGGTCTGTATATTTATCAGCAGGTTCTGCGTCTGGATCCGGAGAATGGGACTGCTTTGAAAAAAATCCGGGAAATGATGAAAACCTGCCGTGCAAATGGCATGTCCGCATTTGAAAAAGAACACCATGATCAGGCAGTATCCTGGTTTGATCAGTATCTGAAAATTGGCAGATACGCTGCCTTTACCAAAAAAATTCCGGTTCCGGAAACAGAAATCACGGAAATCCGTCAACTGCGGACTGATACGGAACACCATTTGCAGAAAAAGGAACTGGAGACCATGCGTGAGGTGCTGAAGAAAAATTATGATCAGTACAAAGAACTCCGGACAAAAGAGGATGGGGGACAGAATGTGGCAGAGGAAATCCTTCCGGTAATGAGGGAAATCATCGCCAATCTCAGCCGCATTGAGCAGATATATGAGGAATTTCCGGAAAAGGATGGGGATATCACAGAAAAGATTGGAAAAGTCCGTGATCTGCGCATGGAAATGGAAAAAGAGGTGGAAACACGGGAAGACAGGACAGACTGACAGACAGGGAAGGGGGAATGCAGCAATTTTTCAGCATCGGCAATTCATGAAGTCAGTGATGTTTCGGCAGATGGGGCAGCAGAAAAATGGCAGCCCGGAAACTTTCTGTCCGGAAAAGGATATGTATTTTCTCAAACGGGAGAACAATGCACTGCGCCGGGAAGCTGTCTCTTTTTCCTGCCTGGGCAAGATCCGTTCCACCGGACAATCATGTCTTTTCCGGTGGAAACAGTATCTTGACAGTCTTCTTCTGCGGATACTGAAAAACCAGGGTGTTTCCGCTTATCCCCTGGTTATCGGGCTGGCTGAGTCAGGTATCATTCCATCCGGGCTTTTTCATCAGTTGCTGCGGGAAAAATCCTTTGCAGCCGGATGGATATGCTCCACCCGGAGACCCGCTTCCGGAATACGTTTTACCGAAAGTCACTCCCACGGGCCTGATCATGTGCTTCCCCTGCCCGAAGGCCGCCCAACCGAACTCTGGTTTGTGGAGGATGAAATCACCACAGGCTGCACACTGCTCCGGCTTTCTCTGAGCCTGTGCAGACATCTGCATCTGCGGCAGGTCCGTTTTCTGGCCTTCAGCGATAACCGGAATGCCGCAGGCCGGAAACATTTTCAGACAATCCTTTGGAAAGAGGGGATAAAATTTTCAATCCATACGCTGGCAGACCCGGCACACCGGGGAAATACAGAAGCAACTGTTCTGCACCCGGACAGCCGGATGCAGGAATGCGATTCTGTCACGGAAATTCCGGATATATCGGCACAGCATGATGAAACTCACTGGAATTTTCCCGAACACAGGCCGGCTCTGAAAGAAAAATCTGACATCCGCATTCCTTTTGGGGAAAATCTGCATGGAACCCTGCTCGCTGTGGGCGAGGCTGTGGATCTGGGACTGCGCATTGTCCAGAACAGCGCGGGGCTGGAACTGCGGCATATCACCCTGAGTCCCTGGGAGATGGACAGCCGCCATATCTTCAGCCGGCTGGATATTGGGGAAAAATACTATCTGTACAATTATCACACACTCCGTCCGCCCCTGCATATTCTCAGCGATCCCATTGATGCAGAAACCGGAAGGGAAGCAGCAGCTCTTCTTTCTGCCAAAGGCTTTTCTGTCAGACATCTGGATATGGGACAGATTTGACCTCCTGTCCTTTTCCGAATTCCGGAACCCGGCGAATGATGTCCGAGCGCAGTTCCACGGCATCCGCATAGCGTTTCACCGGATCTTTTTCCAGGGATCTGAGCATCACGGATTCGAGGGCTTCGGAAATGTCTGCATTCAGTTCCCGCGGCGGCATAGGCGGCATTTCCAGAATTGCATCCATCATATCTTTGTCATTGGCAGCGTAAAAAGGCAGACTGTCTGTAAGCAGAATGTACAGCAGAACCCCCATTGCCCAAACATCGCTTGCCAGGGAACTTCTGCCCATGATCTGCTCAGGGGACATGAAAGGCCGGGAACCCACCACTGTTCTGCTGATGCTTTGGCGTGACATATCCTTTGCAATACCGAAATCAATGAGTTTGAGATGTCCTGAAGGCAGAATAATCATATTTTCCGGTTTTATATCCCTGTGCATAATTCTGTGTTCATGGGCATGTGCCATGACCGACAGCAACTGCAGAAAAATTTTTTCCTTCTGCATCCGCGGCATGCCCCTGTCCAGCATGGCCTGTAGGGTTTCCCCTTCAATATATTCCAGGATGAGGATTACCTTACCCTCTTCTTTGACCACCTCAATCAGGTGAATCACATTGGGATGGACAGACATACGCCGGAGAATGGCCGCAGAACGCAATGCGCGGATATTCATCTGGGGGCTGTGGGGAATTTTTGCCACTGCCTGTATCTCCTTTCCTGTTCTGCGCACCAGCCAGACCTCTCCGAATCCGCCGGCTCCGAGCAGGCGAACCTTTTCCCATCTGCTGGCAATGGGAGCATCCGCCTCCTTTGCTGCAATCCGGGGGGAAAAATACCGGAGACTGTCCTGAAACCGGGCAATCATCCGCTGCAAAAAAGAGGGCTCCGGCTCAGGGGCTGTTTCGGCCTGCTTTGATTTGGAAGGGGAAGAATGCAGCATGGTCTGGCCATATTCCAGCAGCACATAAAAACGGACAGAAAACGCTGTTTCATCCAGGGGAAGAACCCAGTAGTCATCCGCACCGGCTTTGAGATAATCCCGGATGCCGGACAGCATTTCCGGATCAACAAGCAGAAGAATGGGGATGGTATGTGAAAAATACCGTCTGAGCCGCCGGATGGCCTGATCCGGCCTTATGCTGTCCCGGTCAATCCGGAAGACCGCAAGGGAAATGTCCTGATCCAGAGGGATGGCATCCGGATTATCATCACATATCATCACGGATTCGCTTTCAATCTCAAAAGAGGAAAGCAGTCTGCCGATATGCAGACTTTCTTCGGGTTTCAGGCAGATCAGCAAAACACGTTCCTTTGTTTTCATGGGCAGTCTCCCTGCATAAATACTCTGGCTGTATTTTATATTTAACAAATTAATATATTTGATAATATCTTTATAAAAATTCAGTATGCCCGCTGTTTCGGAACGCAGGAAAAAAACGCCGCGCCTCTTCCGGTATGCTGAATGTGCTCTTAAACTGCGTCAGGATATGAAAAACACAGAATGGTTTGGCCCACTGCCAGAATCAGGATGAAAAATCCAGTTATATCAGCTATCCGCAGGCCTGTTCCACAATTTTTCTTTCATCTTCTGTCAGTCCGTACAGGTCATAGACCATCTGGTCAACTTCCCGGTCGGTTTGATCAATCTGTGATTTCAGTTCCCTGATTTTGGTATGAAAGTCTTTGAGGGATTCGTAAACTGTTTTGTCATCTGTGCCGATTTTTTTCTTTTTCAGTTCTTTTATGAAGTCTGCAAAGTCCAGATTTTCAGGATGCCGGAGTTTCTGTGGGAAGTTGTCAATATTGTGGTTGACAGTCAGATATTCGATCATGCTTTGTTTCTGCTCTGAAAGCTGTCTGTTCAGATCAAGCATGGTGTCGGCTTTTTCAATGAAATTTTTTTGATTTTTTGAAGTTTTTATGGGCAGTATTCGCAGTTGGGGAGCCTGAAACTGCAAATAACCGCCACTCATGCACAAACCGCCAAAAAATTCTTTGTATGCAAAAAACATCAGTTTGGAATTCAAAATACATGCCAAAAATCCCAATGGGAAAGAATCGCCTGGATTATAAACACAGTTTGTGTTGATTGAAGCAAATTCACCGGATTTGTCCCAGTATACTTCCGGTTTCAGGGCAATTTTTGCAAAAATCAGTTTTGGTGATTTGTACATTGTTTTCCTGTATTCAGAAATTTCCACACTTTCAATATCCAATGTTGGCCTGAGATACTGTTTCCCTTTATCTTTCATGGGAGAATAACCCCATAATGCTGAATAAGGATCAATTGTGCCTGTGTTGACGACCTTATTTCCTTTTTTGTTTTCTTTTATGAATTCAGAGAAATAATCTGCCTCGGCCGCCGTGCTTGTTGCATTGACATTCGCGATGTTTTCCAGTTTTTCTGAATTATTTATAATTGTTGACAGTAAATTGATATGCCGGGAAAACACTGCTGAGAACATATTGTCAGGCAAAAGTGTCAGAATATCTGCGTAAAGAAGATTTTCTGAACAATTTAAAGAGTCGGATGCCCCGATTTTTTTGCTTTTGAAAAAATAATCCCTGATCATTTCATTTTTTATTACAGTGACAACAGGATAGACCGAAGGCTCTTCAAAGACTTTTATTGAAGAAAAATCACTCAGTTCAATTAATCTGTAATTGTCAGCAAGATATTTCCGGAAAGATTTTCCATATGGAGCTGATATATATTTGTTGGGTGTGATATAACCCAGCATTCCATTTTTTCTGAGTTTTTTAAGACCAAGTTCAAAAAACAGCAGATAAATGTCATAAGTTCCTTTGGCTGAAACAAAGATATTCTTCCAATATTTTTTGACCTGATTTGCAAACACTTTGCTAAGTTCAAGAGAATTTATATATGGCGGATTTCCGACCACCACATCAAATCCCCCGTTTTTCATAATTTCCGGAAATTCTTTCTCCCATTTAAATGCTTTTTTTCCGGCTACTTTGGGATCGTCAATGAGTGAATTCCCGCATTTGATATTGTTGAACAGATTGTTCAGTTTCTTATGCTTCACCGCTGTTTTCAGCCACAGGGACAGTTTGGTGATTTCCACTGATTCATCATTAATATCAACACCGTGGAGATTGTTTTCCAGAATCTGCCTATCCAGATCAAAAATATTCTCATTCCCCAGCCCCAGATTTTCCATTGCCTGATTCACCTTCTCCCCTTCCTCATGCAGAAAATCAAATGCCTGAATCAGAAACGCGCCGGAACCGCAGGCAGGATCAAGAACCTTCACATTTTTCAGCACTTCCCGGTAACTTCTCCAGTATTTTTCAAAAATATACCAGTTTTCAAGGTCTGCATCCTTTGGCATTGCCATTTCCACAATCATATCCGTATATTGTTCTGCTTCGGGAACAGTTGCCAAAATCTCACGCAGTTGTGCTTCATCTTTGAAACGGGTTTTCAGATAACCGAGTTTTTTCACCAGTTCCTCATTGCCGGTGGCTGCGTGCAAATCTTTTTTCATTTTTTCAGTGATTTTCGGTTTTTGGACAGCCGGTTTTCCGCCTTTTTTCGGACTTTTGCTTTTCACCTGATCCGTCAGTTTTGGCAGATTTTCTTCCCCCAGTTCTTTTCTGCGTTCGGCCAGCCATCCGCCCAAAGCCTGCTTCACAATATAACGGGTGATGTATTCCGGAGTATAATACACTCCTTCCCGCTTGCGTTTTCCGGTTTTTCTGTCTGCCGGTTCTTCCTGTTTCAGTTCTTCCAGATCGCTGATGGACTGCTCGAAAATATGGCCTAAAATATTGACACTCAGTTCTTTTTCATGCCCGAAATCATATTCTTCTCCGATGGGTTTCACCTGCTGCTCGAAAATCCGGCCGGGAATCACCAAATCATCAATGCGGGAATCGGGTTTGAACAGTTCCCCGTTGTAACCGTTTCCGATATGGAATCCTTTTCCGTCATCAACGGCTTTGAACAGTCTTTTGATTTCCTCCCACACATCATTTTCAGAACGCATATCCGGGGATTTTTTCATCAGACCGCCAATCAGGCGCTGCAAGATATTGCGGGGCAGCAGTTCCTCCCTGGAATCCTCACAGAACCAGATGAAAATCAGGCGATCCAGAATTTTCTGCGTTACCGAAACCAGTTCCTCCCTATTTTTCCGGTATTGGGAATTGTATTCTGCAATTTCATTGAACAGATCAATTCTCAGGCGGTAATATTTTTCATAAAACTCCTTTTCAATTTTCTTTTCCTCTATCCCCTGCACAGCCAGCATTTTGTCGGTGACAGATTCCCCATGTTCACAAATCAGCCTGTCTTTTCTGAAAATGGCAAGAAATTTTATCAGTTCCGTGTAATCATATTTTTTACCGTCCTTATCAGTTCCAGCAAATTCAATGGATTTTTCATCCTCATCTGCTCCCAGATACCGAATCAGCGGAAATTTTTTGTCTTTCTCATCTTCACTGACAGAAAAATAAAAAGTCTGTTTTCTGTCCCTTTCCCGGTTCCGGTGATAAAGAGTGATTTCATTGAAATTTGAAACAATTCCCCATCTGCACTTTTCATGACGTGTCATATAATTCCACAACTGATCCGCAGCCTCATCCAGATTTGGGGTATCCGGAGCCTTGAATTCCACAATCACCGGATCATTGCCGTCCCTTTGTCTGTTTTTGGAATAAAACCCAAGAGTGCAGTCTGTTTTTCCGGTTCCGCCGTGTTTTCCCGCGCCTTTTACTTTGCTCTGACGGAAAATATGGTAATCCTGGGGATCATCATCTTTGATTTTATATCCCAGCAGATCATGAAACACATCCCTTTCAAAACCGGGCCAGTCCTTTTCCTCACTGTCGGTTTCCGGATTGAAATCATTCACATAGGCAATCCGTTTCATCACAGTTTCCCTGTATTTTTCCAACTGTGCATCATCAATACCAAGTTCTGCTTTGATTTTCCCCATCTGCTTGCGGAAAAAGCTGTCTGTGAAAAGATTTGCCATTGTTTTTCCTTTCTGTATTCAGTTTGCGGATTTGTTATTCAGGAATGGGGATGAAATAAATTCAGGATATTGGGAATATGCGGAACCGGCATCCTGCGGATTCGGACGGGCGGGCAGGATGCCCGCCCTGCGAAACAGGGAGCTTATCCTGTCCCCGTCCCATTTATCTGAAACTTTTTTAAGTGATGTGAATTATGATGTACAGGTACACAGCATATTCGGCAAATTCAAATCGGAAACAGATGAACCTTGGCAGACGGAATAAAATGCAGCCTGTATGCAGCCGTCTGCCATTGTCATCCTGAAAATTACAGAATTTCCAGCAGTCTTTTGTGGATATTGTCAAAACCGCCGTTGGACATTATCAGGATCAGATCACCGGGACGTGCCTTTTCAGCCAGAAAAGCAATGATCGAATCTGTATCCTCAAAATGAAACGCGGTTTTTTCCCGTTTCTGCAAATCCGCAACCAGTTTTTCTGAGGAAAACCGCTCATTCACCGGAATTTTATCCAGCCGGGAGGGTTTGCGGATGCAAACCATGTCCGCATCGTCAAAGACCAGCGGATACACATCCTGAAACACCTGGCGCATACTCGTATTGGTGCGGGGCTCAAATACAGCTATCACTCGGCCTGCGGTGTAATGGGGACGCACGGCTTTGATGGTCTCCCGCACAGCAGTGGGATGGTGAGCGAAATCATCCATGACTGTGATGCCGTTTTTCACGCCCCGCACTTCCTGACGCCGCCGCGGGCTGAGAAAGGTTTCCAGAGCACCGCTGATGGCCGGAATTTCAATCCCCAGATTGTCTGCAACAGCGATAACAGACAGGGCATTGAGCAGATTGTGCTTTCCCACCAGTTTTGTGCGGAATTTCCCAAAGCATTTGCCGTTTTTGCGTGCTTCAAACAAAGTCCAGGGGGATTCAATGCGTATCTCTCCAAGTCCCCAGGGGGAATGTCCGTTTCCGCTGTATCCCACTGTCCGGCATGCCCGGTTTTGAATCAAATCCCTTACATTGTCATCCTGATCAAAGGCCACCAACGTGCTGTCAGGTGTCATCTTCGCCAGCAGACGGTCAAAAAAGGATTTCACATGATCCAGATTTTTAAAAATATCCGCATGATCAAATTCCACACTGGTCATCACAGCCATATGGGGATGGAAATGAATAAATTTCGGGCCTTTGTCAAAAAAAGCCGTGTCATATTCATCCCCTTCAATCACGATATGCTCGCCTTTGCCCAGACGGTAATTGCTGTTGAAATTGCGAAGGATTCCGCCGATGAAGAAACTCGGATCCAGCCCGGCCTCATGAAGAAGCCAGGCCAGCAGAGAACTGGTGGTGGTTTTGCCGTGGGTTCCTGTCACCATCAGCACTTTTTTGTTTCCGGCAATAAAATGATTAAGGGCCTGGGGCATGGAGCAGAAGGGAAGTCCCATTTCCGCAAGAGCCTGTGATTCCGGATTGATACGCATGACAGCATTGCCGACCACGACCAGATCCGGTTTGTATGCCAGATTTTTCGGGTTAAATCCGCCGTTTACCGAAATCCCCTTTTCTGCCAGAAAATCGCTCATGGGAGGATACACACCCTGATCAGAGCCGGTGACAGTGTATCCCAAATCCTTGAGCATTCCCGCGAGTGCTCCCATAGCAGTGCCGCACACTGCAATCATGTGAATTTTTTTCACATCATGGGGAATGCGGTTTTTTGTCATATCCATTTTATCCAATTCCTTTTATATATATTCTGCAAAAAACAGAAAGCGTTTTTTGCAGGTTATTTTTCAAAAATTATGATATGGAAAGCAGAATAAGCTTCCAGCTTATTCACAACAGCGGCACAGGCTGGAAGCCTGTGCTGCTTTCCCGGAGGTTTTACCCATGCAGGAAGCCCTGAAAAACAGATTAAAGGCATTTGTGCAAAGCACACAAAACATCAGCGTTCTGACCGGAGCGGGAATCTCCGCAGAAAGCGGCATTCCCACTTTTCGAGGCCCTGAAGGTTACTGGACAGTGGGTTCCAGAGAATACCATCCACAGGAAATGGCTACCCGTCATATGTTCGGACTTCAGCCTGATGAGGTCTGGAAATGGTATCTGTACCGCTTCAATGTCTGCTTCTCGGCATTTCCCAATGCAGGACATTATGCACTTGCGGAAATGGAAAAACTTTTTGGGGATCGTTTCACCCTGATTACCCAGAATGTGGACGGTCTCCATCTCCGGGCAGGAAGCAGTTTGCAAAGAACATACCAGATTCATGGAAATATCGCATATATGCGATGTTCAGCAGAATGTTCTGCCAAACTTTGGCCTGTGCCGGAGGCATTCAAAGGCCGTGCCAAATCCGCTGATCTCAGTGATGCGGAACGCAGTCTTCTCACCTGCCCGGACTGCGGGGCCCGCACACGGCCCCATGTTCTCTGGTTTGATGAAGTCTACAATGAGCATTTCTTCAAATTTGAAAGTACACTCCGCGCTGCGGAAAAAACAGATCTGCTCCTTGTGGTCGGCACTTCCGGAGCCACCAATCTGCCCACGCAGGTTGTGGCTGAGGTGGGCAGGCATGGCGGACTGATTGTGGACATCAACATAGAGGAAAACCCTTTTTCCCGGTATGCACTGCAATCCGGAGGATTCTTCCTGCAGCAGCCCGGAGGCATGGCACTGCCTGCCATAATGGATATATTCAGGGGATAGGGGCTGGGACTTTATGGACAGGGTGGACACAATCGTTCCTGAACGCTAATCCTGAAACCCTAAACCCCAATCCCTGTTCCCCTAAATCCCTATTTGTTCTTTGCCAGCAGTTCAAAAACCTCTGCCGCCGCGCGCACAGTTTCATCAATATCCTCTTCCGAGTGTGCGGCAGAGACAAACAAAGCCTCAAACTGGGACGGGGCCAGATAAATGCCTCTTTCCCGCATGGCAATATAAAACCTGGCAAATTTTTTTGTATCTGATGTTTTGGCATCCTGAAAATTCTTCACTTCCCTGTCTGTGAAGAACATGCTTGACATGGATCCGACACGGTTAAAAGTGACCCGGATACCTTTTGATCGAGCCGCTTCCTGCAACCCCGCTGCCAGACGGCCGGATTTTTCCTCCAGCCTCTGATAAAATCCCGGTTCCTTCAGTTCTTTGAGTGTTGCCACGCCGCCTGCTGTTGCCAGCGGATTTCCGGACAGGGTTCCGGCCTGATACATGCCTCCCTGGGGAGCAACCTTTTCCATAATGTCTTTGCGTCCGCCATAGGCTCCGACCGGCAGACCTCCGCCGATGATTTTGCCCAGACAGGTAATATCCGGCATAATGCCGTAAAGTTCCTGCGCGCCGCCGTATGCCACACGGAAACCGCTCATCACTTCGTCAAAAATCAGCAAAGTCCCGTGCTTTTGGGTTTCAGAACGCAGGGTTTCCAGAAAACCCGGTTCCGGAGGCACGCATCCCATATTTCCGGCCACCGGCTCCACAATAATGCAGGCTATCTTATCCCCCTTTTGATTCATAAGGGATTTGACGGCTTCCGAATTGTTATAGGGAAGAGAAACCGTATGCTCCACAAAAGATTTGGGAACCCCCGGACTTCCGGGAATTCCCAAAGTTGCCACACCTGATCCGGCTTCCACCAGCAGGGAATCTGCATGACCGTGATAGCATCCGTCAAACTTGACAATGGTATCCCGGCCTGTATATGCCCGTGCCAGACGGATCGCACTCATGGTGGCCTCTGTGCCGGAACTGACCAGCCGCACCATTTCCACAGAGGGAACAGCCTCAATGATCATCTCGGCCAGCCGCACTTCCAGAACTGTGGGAGCACCGAAACTGGTTCCCTGTGTCAGCACATGCTCCAGCAGCCGGATGACCTGCGGATGCCGGTGTCCCAGAATCATGGGCCCCCATGAGCCCACATAATCAATATAGACATTGCCGTCCGCATCCACGATTCTGCTTCCCTGGGCATGATCAATAAACAGGGGTTCCGCGCCTACAGATTTGCAGGCCCGCACCGGACTGTTCACGCCTCCGGGAATCATTTCCAGAGCTTCGGCAAAAAGTTTTTGTGAGTATTCCGTATTCATGCTGTCATTATCCTTTCCCTGTGATTTTCTCATATCATGTACCTCAGCATTTCTTCCTTACAACCAATGGCATTATATTTCAATACCTGATTTGACAATCTTTCTGTTCTCCGGTAGAGAATGCCTGCCATCTGAACCTTTGGATTTCTGTTTTTATGAGAAAAAACAGGTTTTTCATCAGTGATGTCCGCTTAGGCGATTTATTGAAATGAATATACCAAATAAAACACGACTCCGACTGATTTTGAACCTGATTTAAATATTTTTATATTATATTGTACAGGCAGATGTCAACTGCTGAATAAAAAAATAAACGG
>JBFXEJ010000043.1:0-44898 GCA_050180235.1 Desulfococcaceae bacterium | reverse complement strand
GACGATATGTTTTTCAAAGAACGAAAAAATACATGACAATGTTATCGGGATGTATATAAACCGTTATTATTTTGTAAACGGTCTGTTTTCGGAAACGGCATAATCAACCTTTTTGACCCACTACCAATTTCTCAATGTCTTTCCCTTTTCGCAACATTTTTTTGGCATCCCGCCTGAACTGAGCTGCTCTGCGAATTTTGAGTTTCAAGACAATAAATCCTTCCTCAATTCGTCAACTGAGTAAAACACAGGCATGGCGGACTTGTCCTCAGCAAAAGATTTTAAAGTTGTTTCATCGGGTATTTCAGTAAACTCAATTCGTTGTTGAATATCCTTATCTTTCAGAATATATTGTGCAACAGCCAGTCTGTCTTTTTTGGGCAATGAACGAAATACCTTGTAAAAGGCTTCTGCCGTAGTGATAGTTTTAGTTTGAATTTTTTTTGATGACAACATATTTCTATTCCTCATTATTGATGGATAATGATGCTTCATCTATTTTATCACGGATTATAGAATCCAAAAAATCGTGGTTAAGGCATATAACAGCTTTGTCGCATTTGGAAACTAATCAATGGAAATTATGATTCTTGTTTTCGCCCTGAATAGACATTGTATTCAGGCAGCTCCTCTAATTCATCCATTCTTTACTCAAAATGTTCAATATATGTGCTTAATTGCCATTCATAAATCCAAAATGTTATGGAGATCAGTGATCCACCAAGTTCGAGAGATAGGCTTACAAATAAGTTAAGTTGCTGTTGCCCAAATACAACATTAATCAATCATGCACACAGTGCAAAAAAGACTGAAAGTATAGCAAATTTTAATGTGCTATAATGTCTAAGTGCTGGACAAAGTTCTGCATATTCTTTATAAAATTTTCGGTATTTCTTTCCATATTTTTCTAACGCTAAGCTAACCGGCGCAAAAGGGTGGGGGGATCTATAGCAACCGGAACCCTTTTGCATCCGAGTTCAGCGCCGGATTATGTGACGTTTTAACAAATCAAATTTTTTAAGTACATTGCAAAAATCATAACTGTTAATCATTATTTAACAATATTTCTGGGAATATGAGTAACCAAGTCATATTGTTCAGTGAATATTTCAGGGATTTCGTATTCAATTTTTCCATTGCGCCATATTGGAATTTTGTAATTATTTTTTCTCGCATCCTCGGCAACTTTTGTGGCAGCCCGCTTTAAAGCCCTAAGTCCTATTGTTGCATATTTATTATGTTCTTCCATAAAAATTACTCCGATTCTTCAAGTATGACAGGTAAATTCCCTGACGTATCAAAAACAATCCATGAATCAACTGACTGCCTGTAAAAATTATTAAAATTGTACCAACTTCTTTCAAATCTGCGTCGAATATCCTGCTCTGGGATATTATGTCCTCCCTGAGTGACTCTGAGCTTAACCCGTTCAATTGCGAATTCCACAGATGGAAGTTTGAAAAAATATAGTATGATTTCATATTGTTGTTTTTTCAATTCTGCGATTTTTTTTATATATCCTTTTCCGCTGAGAGTTGTTTCAAATGCAAATGATTCATTTTTGTTAATACAATCGTTGATACGGTGAATCATTAAACGGCCAGCTTCTATTGCCATTTTATCCGGTTGGAAAGGCGAAAGTCCCTGAGCTATAAGATCAGCATTTATAAAATTAAGACACTCAGCTTCGATTGGAAGAAATTCTTTGGCAAAGGTCGTTTTTCCAGATCCATTTGGGCCGCCCAAAATATAACATTTTTTCCTCAAAAAATTAAACTCCTGAATATAGCTTTGAAAAACGTTGGCATCTTTGACAGCAATGTTTTATTAAGGAATTGTTTTTATAACATTATTATTGTTATTAATCATGCTTTTTAATTATGTTTTTTTCTTTTGATTTCTAATTTTTATTTTAAGCCGCATAACGCTAAGCTAAGCGGCGGCGGGCTTTATCCCGCCGTCCGCTTGATTAGGCTTTTTTATAACTGTCTTTACGATGCAGAATACGACCAATTTCAACCGTATCATTGACTATATCAAATAAAATTCTGCAGTCTCCGACTCTTGTTCTGTAGGCAGGTTCAAAATCAGTCAGTTTCTTCAGATTGCTGACATCAGGAAAATTTTGCAGTTCAAATATTTTACTGTGAATACGCTTTTTATCGGTTTTGCCGATTTTTTTCAAATCTTTTACTGCACTCTCCCTGATATTAATTTTCATTTTTCAGATACTCGGAAAAAGGAATACTTTTTTCCTTTCTTGTTGCTGCAAGAAGTTTCAAATCTTCAATATCTTCCTGCGGCATTATCTCAACACCTTCACTTTCAAAGTGTTTCAGAAACCAGATTATTCTGTCTTTTATGTCTTCATTCTTTACTGATATGGTAATTGTCTGCATTTTTTTACTCTCCGGGTATTTTAAAACTCAGCAGACGATGCAGCAACGGAATCCGGTCTGCACTCCCACGCGGGAGCGTGGGAACGAGATTAACAGTCTAAATTTTAAAATTTATCTGATGATAAAAATGAGTAAATGTCTTTTAATTTTTTTAATAATTCATCAAATGTAAAAATACGTACTTCCTTTGAATTGCCTCTGAATAATTCGAAGGATTTTTTTTGTTCCTTTTCCATTGGTGTTGTACCAATTATCAAAACGCAATCAACAGCATAAGATTCAAAGTCATATATCCCGGAATTTTCTTTTCTAATCGTTATTTCCTTTTGGAATTTATAGTTTTGATCCAGAATTTGATTTATTGATCCGGTTAAATCATGCGATGGTCCATAAACACCTCCCCTATACTCTTTTTGTTGTAGTAAAGGAGTATCTGCTCTTTTTATTTCAACTATTGCAACATTATTTGTTAAATAATTTTTCATCAGAAAATCTGTTATTTTATCTCCCCTTCCTGACAGATTTTTTCCGCCAACAGATGCTTGATCCTGTATTTTTATAACAGGGTAACCGAATGTTAGAGAGATTATAAAGGGATTAGAATTAAATAGTTGCTGCCATTTGCGTTCACTTGCATTAATAGATAGTAAGTTTTCGTATTTATTAATAATCCATTCCAAATTAGCAATTTCAATTTTTTCTTTGAGTTGTAACATATCAGGTTTATTTTTTTCAAAGATTTCTTTTTTGTTATTTGAAATTATATTAACTACAGCTTTATGATCAGATTCCGATAATGAAGAATTTTGAATTTCTAAATTAGAGATATATTTAAATATTGTATCTTTTTTGTAAGGACGTTTTTTTTCGGGAAATTTAGCTGAATCTAAATGATTTATAAGTGAATTATAGGAGAATATCGACTTATCAATTCTGGCATTTTCTTGATGATTTTCCGATATTCTATTTATCCCTTTTCTGATTGAATTATAATCATTAAAATTGAGATGGTAGATATTGCCTGATATTCTTGTTGATGCTTCTTTGCATATACATAAATGTTCAATTTCAGGCAGTTCTTCAATAGCTTCAATTATAAAACGATAGTCCTTCAACAATCCAAGTCCATATTCGTAGTCTTTTATGAAACCAGAAGGCATATCTTCCAGAATTGCTTCAATATCTTCAATTGTTTCTGGAAGATTATAATCAAATCCTTCTAATGTAATGCTTTTAATTCTATTGTATTTTTCTTTTAAAAAATCTGGATGACTTGGCAATGTATTGAGTGGGAAAATAGTAATATAATTATCTTGTATGTTTATTGATAACAATGTTTTTCTTAAATTATTAATTATATTATCAATATTAAATTTTTGACTGTAAATATCAATTTTTTCTTTTGATGGTTTATAGTCAATATCTACACAGGGCGGACATACTTCATCTATGAATAGTTCGTCTTGAGTTGCTTTAAATTGTTTCCAATAGAATTTTGGCATAAATTATACCTGCCTAAATGAGAGTTATTTTTCAAATATTTAAAGGTGTCAGACTTCGTTCCCACGCTTTTGCTTCAATGCCATTAAATTAAGGGCGGGGAGTCCCAAACTGAAAGTTTGGGACACTGAAAAGATTCGGAAAATCATGCCAAACGTTCAGTTTGGCACTCCGTATTTTCCTTAACTTAATGGCAGTGACGCTTTTGAGTGGGAACGAAAAATACAATTTTACCTCAATCTCGCTAATCCATATCTGCCCACTCTTTCGGGGAAGCCGGTATTTTAGTGAATTTGAATTTTTTAGCAAGATCAATCATTACATTGACACCACAAGTCTCATCCCAAGTTTTATAAGCGCGTTTGTGTTCTATCGAATCAGGGCGAGTCTTTGAAATATTCATTACTTGTTTCCCAAGTCTTTTGCAAGTTTCAAAATGCTCTTCCGACATTCCAAAGTTATTTATTTCCTGTGCATATACTGTTCCTATCGACAGAAAAAAAATAACAATAAATAAGAATGTCACAAATTTCCTTTCCATTAAAATAACCATAAGACATATCTCCTTTCTTGTTAGTTATACGTTATTTTATTTTGCCCCAAACAGTATGTCTGGGTTTCATTATTTTTCCTAATTTTCTTTTATTTTATTTCAGATGTTTTTTTTATTAATTATATTGGATAAATCTGTCGCTCCGGTCGTTTGTTTTTATTTTATATAAGGGCATAACCAGTTGTTATGCGGACACCATGTCCGCATTTAAAGTATCTAATACTATATGTCGGGCATATAATGCTATATACCACAACGGCATATAATACTATATGCTTTCGAAAAATCCATCAGGCATATAGTACTATATGCAAACATCAAAGGCATATAAATATATGCTTTTATTTTATGATGATCCAATTTTGGTTTTTCCTGCACAGAAATTGCTTCAGATGTCAGCCAAAGCCATTTGGGAACCGGATTATAAGAAATTGTTCCGATTTTTGAAAAAACCAAAACAGAATTTGAGATTGATCGGATTTTTAACCTGCACTTCAGGCATTGTAATATACCATTACTCAGAAAATTTGCCACGAATTGCACGAATGACACGAATTATGGTTTGTGCATTCGTGCAGATTCGTGTTATTAGTGGCGGTTTAACCTATAAATATTTTTATAAAATCTGCTAAGACAAGTCTTTCGAATGCGGGTATTTTAAGACCAAAATGTTTCAAGTAATGGTATAAATGATAACTTTATCCGGAAATTCCGGCATCAGTTCACTTCTGCTTATCATACCTGTATTTTTGTGAAAATTCATATTGCCCTCCCCGTCACAAACCCAGAATTCCCTTGCTCCCCTGGCAAAATACAGTTCTTTTTTCTCATCCATTTCCGCTTTGGTATTGCAGGGCACCAGTATTTCTACGCATATTTCCGGGGCTTCGGCAAAAGGGGCTTTGCCCATATTCCGTCTGATAAATTCATCCGACATCCATGCGGCATCCGCAACCTTCACGCCTTCTTTTGTCTGTACAGAACATTCTGATATGGCACTTCCTTTTTCTGTCATACGGCTTAACAATGCCACAATTTTTGCCTGATACATTCCATGTTCATTGCCCGCAGGACTCATGACAATATTTCCCCATCTGTCCGTCTGTATTTTAAAAGGCAGATCTTTCAGCACCGAATTTTCACAAATGGCAGTCCAGTTCACTGTTTCACCTTATAAAAATCTGAAAAAAATTGCGCAGCATGCCGACTTTTTTCTGCTGCAACAAAGATATTTGTATCAGGAACAACTTTAAATGCAGTTTTTTTCATCTGTCTGCGGATTCAGTTGTGCTGTTATTTCTTCCAAAGCTTCTGTCAAATCCTTAAACGCATCATCCCGATTATATCCCTTCTTTTTTTTCCGGATATATTCGTTTTTGGCTTCCTCAAGGATTCTCCTGCTGTCACTGCTGTAGGTTCTCAGATAAGCATATCGTACTGTGTTTCCTCTTTTTTCAAGAATAAGAGAAATATCTTTGTCATTGAAAAGAATTCCCATAAGCAGTTCGGGATTCTTTCTGATATCTTCAAGAACAATACTTTGAAATCTGTCTGCAATTTGTTCCATGACTGTATTTTCCTGTTTAAATAAAGATACCTTAAAATAGAGTAAGGAGCATATTATTGCTTTTTAATCTGAATGCTTATAAACATTCTTCATGCCGGTTTTCTGTCTCAGTCCATCGCATATTGTCCTTCAGGCAAATGGACATTTCTTCTGAATGATATGCTCCCGCACTTCATCCTCAAAATACCGCAGAAGCCCTTCCACAGGAGACACTGCTCCGGGCGCAAATGCACAGTAGGAATTCCAGAGATATTTGCAGAGTTTCCTGAGAAGCGGAATGAAAGATTCCTCTCCCTCACCGTTTTCAATGCGCTGCAGAATATCCCGGATATACGGCACGCCTTCCCGGCATGGCGTACACCAGCCGCAGGATTCCCTTGCAAAAAATTCCATCAGATTCAAAGTGGCTGCAACCATACAGGTTTTGTGGTCAAACACCATAATGGCCGCAGTTCCCAGCCGATGCCCCTCTTTGCGCAGCGTGTCAAAATCCATTGCAATGTGATAAAATTCTTTGGGCAGAAACTGGGTGGACGCGCCTCCCGGCAGACAGGCTTTGAACTCAGAACCGTCACGCATTCCACCGGCATGTTCCTCAATGATTTCACTCAGACGCACGCCCATAGGCAGTTCATAGCAGCCGGGTCTGTTCACTTTTCCGCTGATGCCGTACAGTTTTGTACCCGCGCCGGTCTCTGTCAATGCCAGAGATTTGAACCACTGCGCGCCGTTTCTGACAATATGTGGCATACAGCAAAGGGTTTCCACATTCTGAATGACCGTTGGTTTGTCCCATAATCCCTTTTCTGTGGGATAAGGCGGGGGCTGTTTGGGATTGGGTCTTTTTCCCATAAGCGCATTGAGTTGTGCTGTCACCTCGCCGCAGATATAGCGTCCTCCGCTGCGGTGGACAATGAGTTCATAACTGTAGCCGCTGCCCAGAATATTTTTCCCAACATATCCGGCATCTTTTGCAATGCTGATTTCCCGCTCCAGAATCCGGGCTGCGCTTTCATATTCGGGACGGATGAAAATAATGCCTTTGGACGCTCCGATTGCATATCCGGCAATCACCATGCCTTCAATCAACTGATGGGGATCAGCATGAATCAGGACACGGTCTTTGAAGGTTCCCGGCTCCATTTCATCAGCATTGCAGATGATATAACGGGGATGAGGAGCATTTTCCGCCACAGTCATCATCTTCCGTCCGGCAGGAAATGCAGCTCCGCCGCGTCCCAGCAGAGAGGCATCCAGCAGCATTTCCTGAATATCTCTGGGTTTTCTGTTTTTCAGCACATCTGCCAAAGCCTGATAACCATGACTCTGCTGATATTCTTCCAGCGTGGCAATGCGATCCGGTTTACGGTTCTGCAGCAGTACCTGCGGATATTTTTTCTTTTCCATATTCAATGCACTCTTTTACATTAATGACATTACAGAAGCTAAAATTTTTTGCAGAAACACTGATAAAATTAACCGTGAATCACACAAAACATTCGAATTTTCCAATCACTGTTTTGATATAATTCGTGCGATTGGTGTCATTCGTGGCTGAAATAAACAGAGCAATGCAACATATGCCGATTTTAATTTCTGTAAAGTCAAATCGTTATTTGTTTTCTTCTGTGTCATCATCAAATATATCAGACAGCCGGACAGTCACGCCTGTTATATCCTCAATGCTGCCATCATGAAACAGCCGGATTTCTTCTTTTGTCATGACCGAAACCGTATGGGCAAAAGGCTGAACAATCCACACGGAACAGATACCTGCTTTGAGATAAACATCCGCTTTTTCAATTAAATCCTCTGTTGTCTGTGAGGGGGAAAGAATTTCCACAGCCAGCAGAGGAAGCTCTTCCATTTTTTTCCTGTCTCTGCGGATGTCAATTTTTCGCCATGTATATACAGAAATATCAGGTATATAATCTGCGCCGTCAATCACAAGGGGCAGTTCGGAAAACGCCCGGAATTTCCGGGAATTGCTGATGGCGGTTCCGATATTCACTGCAATTGCGGCATGATTGTAACTCGGACTCATTTTACAAATCCATCCTGTCAGGCATGTTCAGGTATATTATCCCCCGTTTTTCAACCGATCAACAATCTCATCTAGTTTCTCAATGGTCAGTGGGCCGTAAACCTTTTTGTTGATGAGAATCGCGGGAGACCGGTCACAGTAACCGATGCAGCAGACCGGCAGAAGGGTGAAAAGGCCGTCTGCTGTGGTCTGCCCCATTTCAATCCCCAGTTTCCGGCAGAGATGTTCGCCGATGGCCTCGGAACCGTCCATCCAGCAGATAACGCTGTCGCAGATATGAATCACATATTTTCCCACAGGCTCCCGGTAAAGGAATGTATAGAATGTGGCAAGTTCATCCACTTCCACAGGACTCATGCCCAGTCTTCGGGCAGTTTCCTCCACAGCCTCATCACTGAGCCAGCCGTACTGCTCCTGCAGGGCCATCATGACATCCACAGCCAGTTCCCTGGGGTGTTCGGCTTCTGCAATATTTTTTTCCAGTTCAGTCGGTAACATATATAATCCTGATATCCAGTGTGTATTCAGGTACATATCAGTACCTGCTTCAGAATTTGCTTAATATTGTGAGAATTTGCCTGTATTTCGGGAAAAACAAAATCTGCTTCAGCCTATATCACCACTGTATAACAAAAACAAGTGCAAAAAAGAAACCGTCTGCTTCACTGCTGCTCCTTATCCTCCGATGGATGACATCACATTCCTGACCTTTTCCCCCTGATTTTCGTTCAGATGATGTGACATAGGTTTCTCCCGTATGGCCTGCAGAAAGACATTTTCCAGTTCTTTGTCAGTGGCCCCGCTCCGGAGAGGGGTTTTGATGTCAATCTCACGATCAGAAAGAAGACAGGGCCGAAGTCCGCCTCTGGCTGTAAGGCGCAGCCGGTTGCACTGACTGCAGAAATGATTGCTGATGGGACGGATGAAACCGATTTCCCCAATGCCGTTTCTGAACCGGTACCGTTCAGCGGGGCCGTCCTGGGCATCTTTATCCACTGGCAGCATTTGATCCACAGTGCTGAGAATTTTCATGATTTCCGGAGCAAGCATCTGCCTGTCTCTGTCCTGCACCGCATCGCCGATGGGCATATATTCGATAAAACGCATATGAAAAGGCCGGGAAAGGGAGATACGGGCAATATCTCTTAGTTCTCCGTCGTTGATGCCCCTCATAACAACCGTATTGATTTTGACGGGATGAAAACCAAGTTCTGCCGCCCTTTCAATGCCCTCCTGTACAGAGGCAAATGCATCCATTCCTGTAATCTGCCTGTATTTTTCCCTGCTGAGGGTATCCAGACTGATATTGAGACGCCGAATTCCCACTGCTTTCAGTTTTTCCAGATTTTTTTTCAGCAGAACCCCGTTGGTCGTGAGGGATATATCGGCAATACCCGGAATCCGGTTCAGTTCTTCAAGGAAATCATACACCCCTTTCCGCACAAGCGGTTCTCCTCCCGTAATCCGGACTTTGCTGATACCAAGACGGACACCGACATGTATAATGCGGAGAATTTCCTCATAGCGCAAAATCTCGGAATGGGACAGCCAGTGGATCTTCGTATGCGGGGGAGTGCAGTACATACATCTCAGATTGCAGCGATCTGTAATGGATACTCTGAGATAACTGAGTTGTCTGTCAAATCTGTCAATCAAAAGGGATGGATGCCGGCTTATTCCTTTATTTGACGGTGAAGTTTCATTTTTTTTTTCCGCAATGTCTGTTTTCATATCTGTCAAAAACGCTCCTGCAACTTATTTGGCAATTTTTCAGGAATAAATCCCGCTGGATTTCTTTTGCTTTGTGTTTTTTCTTCCTCCCGCCTGCATATTGCAAAGGTGACATCATCCCAAAAACTGCCTGAGGGCAGTCTGACATTTGCAAGCAGTTGTTCTGCGCATTTTTCCATATCCTCAATTTTCAAAGCATTCAATATGTCTCCATATTGTGAATATTTAAAAAGACCGTCGGTTCCTGCCAGTATTGTGCCTGAGAAGGGAACAGGGCCGAATGATACCGGAAGCGCTCTGCCTGTGCCAAGCAGTGGTTTGATATGCTGATTTTCTGTAAGATCAATAAGTTTATCATTCTGAAAAATCCATGCCTCCGAGTTGCCCGCACCTGCACCGCACACAAAACCGTCTTTGACTGCCACAATCAGACAGGTTGTCTCACCTGTCCCGTTTCTTTGATAATATAAGAGTTTTTGATCAATATGAAACAAAAGATGTTTCCATGAATCCGGATCGGTCAGTTTGCATTCAGATGATTCTTCCACTGTTCTGACAGCCATTTCCGCTGCCTCTCCTCCACCGCAGGAACCTCCGGCTCCGTCTGCAAGAACAAGAAGCAAGCCTCCGGAACGTGTGAAAACACTCACCTGATCCTGATTTTCACTGCCTGCGGGTACTGACACTGTTTTGATTTTGACAGAGTGAATCATTTGAATAAACCTGCGTTCGGCATAATAAAGCATAATAACATAACTGATGTTACACACGTTCGTCATACTGGAGACAGCCGGTATGACGAATATGTTGAAAATACCGGATTCCAATTTTCATCGGAATAACGGCGGATACAGTAACCCTCTGATTTTTGAAAGGGCAGCATAACATCAGTAATATAAATGCGAATTAAGAGTCAGATTCCGAATAAGATTTGACAACTTTTTAAAAGTTGTCAAATCCTGTATGAATATATAACAGTTTGTTTTTATTCATTCTGAAATTTTTAACTCTTAATTCGCATTTATGGCTGCCTACTTAAGGCGATTTCCATGAAAAAATGTACCATCATTGCAGGGTGGGCACGGCTTTCTGTGCCCGCCGTTTCAGCAGGACGGCGGGCACAGAAAGCCGTGCCCGCCCTACGAAAAACGGTATAATCATTAATGGAAATCACCTAAAATCTGAATAAGGTGAGTTATGAAACCAGCTTTTCCAGATCGCTGATAAATTTCCGCACTTCGGACGGGCTGAATTCCAATACAGCTTTTCCTCCGCCGGGATGGGCAAGGGTGAGGGAAATGCTGTCTGCTTTTTTTTCCGCCTTCCACCGCTTTCCACGGGGGAAAACCACGGATGGGGCCAGCCATTCATCCGGGCGGAATTCAGCCAGTTGGATCAGCACCCCGAATGCGTCTCTTGGATGAATGAAAAGCTCCTTCCAGGCCGGATCACTGTCACGGAAACCGAAATAAGGAATTTTCAGTTCTTCCAGGCGTTTTTTTGCAGCAAGAATATCAGGGGTTTCAAAAGTTATATGATGGACTCCGCCGGATCTGTTTTTCAGAAAACTGTCCAGAAAGCTGCCCGTGCCTGCCGGTGTCAGGATTTCCAGACGGGACAAATCTCCGGCAGAAAGAATCTGCCAGGAATATTTCATGCGATCATCCGATCCGGACGCTCCCGGAACAGCACCAAGCAGTTTTTGGAAGAAATCCATTGCTTTCTGACTGTCTGAAACCGCAAGCGATACATGGTCTATACGGGAAATCATAAATATATCCTTTGAAAATATAGTATTTTCTTTAACTTTTGTCCTTTGTGCATGTGCAAAAAACCGCTCCGCTTAATTTTTGCACTCCTCCATACGGTTTTGCAGGGGACAAAAGCTGATAAAAAAACTATTGCTTCATTTCATCTAATAAAATTGCAAGTCGGATTAGCGTCAGCGTAATCAGGCATTCCGGTACTGCAGTGAAATACACCGGCAATTTTAGCTGAAATGAAGCACTGCTTATTTTGTTATCTGATAATATTGTTCACGAGCCCCAGGGCATCCCGGTTATATTCCAGCCCGTATTCCGCAGCTTTTTTCAGATCCAGGGTAATGTCCGAACCGGCCGGAAACTGCACGCGCTCTTCGGGTTTTTTCCCGGAAAGCAGCTCTGCTGCAATGCCTGCTGCCTGACGGCCGATGGTGGGATCATCCACAGCCACACTCAGAACAGCGCCCAGTTCCACAAATGCGCTGTGATAGGTAAATACCGGCATTCTGTTTTCCTGACAGGTTTTCAGAATATCGTAAAGATACTGTTTTTCCGGCATGACCATTGGATCCGGTATCAGCCACAGGGCTTTGACTTCGGCAGCCAGTTCCTTCACAGCAGGTAGAATATCCTTTTGTCCGGAAACGGTTCTGCCCACAATTTCAATCCCCAGTTCACCGGCCTGCTCAGCCGTGTCCTTAAACCACTGCATGGTGTATTCCCTGCTGTACAGAATGCCGATTTTTTTCACTTCCGGAAAAACCGAGCGGAACATATAGATGGGCATTCTGGCATTGAGTTCATTGGACACACCGTATGCCTTTGAAGAAAGGGACAGACGCTGCCAGTTGATTAAGGATGAAAAAACAGTCGGCGTATCCTCCAGATACCGGCTGCACAGGGAATAGGCTTTTGCTCCGATGCAATAGACCAGATATGCACCGGCAGACCGGAGTTCCTTTTCCCCGACTTCCTGCGAACCCAGGTCAATCTCTGTTACCGGCATGGCAATGCTTTTTTTGAATTCTTCCTGAACTGTCCGGTATTTTTCCACATTTGCATTGGAGTTGATCAGCAGGACTGCTGGTGCATCTCCGGCAGACAGAATGCCTGCGGAAAAAAGAAAAAACAGGAAAAGGCATATCAGAACAGTATATTTGTTTTTTTTGACAGTCATGTGATTCACTTAGCCCTCCAGTTTTGAAATATCAGACGGATCAGCCGGCTGCCATCCGTCCAGATCAAGCATTTTGACAATATCCGCTCCCCCTGGCTGCCCGGGCATTTCCTGTATCACATGCAACAGATTCCGGGCCCCATCTGTAAAAGACCGGGGGGCTGCCAGAATCAGAAGCAGGGATTCACGGCCTGCGCCAACGGTTTTCATTTTTTTGTAAAGAACAGGGTCAGTGGCTTTCAGACTGTCCAGGGTGCTTTCTGTAATCAGAGCGGATTTGGACATGTCAAAACCCACGGACATCAGTGCGTCAATATCTTTTGGAACAGTAAGTATTCTGGCAGAATCAGCGGCTGTTTTTTCCCCGAACATCTGCAGAAGCTCACTCCGGGTATAATCCTGATTGCCGGCCGAGGCCACAGGCCCTTTGCGCAGAATATCCGGCCCTGCGGATTCGGACGCAGCCACCAGAATGCGTTTCTGGTATTTTTTCCCGTTGCGCACACCGGTCAGCAGAGGCGCAAGACTGTACTCCTTTCCGATTATGCTGTAATGCCAGCTTGACAGCAGCAGCAGACAGTTCTGCTTTCCCCGGATATGGTTTTCAAAGGTCTGCCGGTCGCTGAAGGGCTGAAATTCATACGAACCGAAACGGGAAAGCCATGTATCGAATCCCATCTTCAGTGATTTGAAATTGTTGATATTTGTTTCTGAGCTGTAAAAAAAGATCATGACTTTCTCCTGCCCTGCGGCTGTTCCGGCATATACCGGAAACAGCAATATGCTGAGGCAGAGAAATACCTTTGTAAAATTCAGCCATAGTGCCTGTTTTTTTCTGTATTGATTCATACATCAGTCCATGTGTTTGGGTATTTATAATATGCAGGTATGCCTGCACTCCCGTTCAGATCCGTTTGTCAGTCCTGTCTTCTGCACTGCGATATTGGAAATACCTGAAAAACCGTCTGCGTACAAGGGATATTCAATATTTTCTTCCGAATACTGCCGCTCTGCCGGGATATTCTGTTTTCAGAAAGGCATTATATCTTCGGAGGATGTTTGCAGTGCGCGGTTCCCTGTGTCCGCCCTTCGGAAAACAGCCTGGCCTGCCCCTGCCCTGCCAGTACAGAAAAATAAAAAAATCCCACTGCCGTTTTTTTCTGCAAAAAGGTCGGCATGGCAGAGGAACATAAAAAAAGCAAAATCATCTTGCATATTTTTGACAAAAAGATACACTGCATGTATAGTGATGCAGTTCCGGTTTTTCCAAAAATCGGAACAGATTCTTATAATCAGACAATCAGATGCCTTTTGCTGACGGTTAAAACAACTTTTGTGCCGGAAAAACCAAAAGCGGATCATCTGTTATACCTTATTTTTTAAACAGTCTGCATATTTTCAGAGATGCCACGGCCTGGGTAAGCGATACGGACTGTGTTTTGTCTGAATAACATAGGAAAAAAAGAAATTCAACAGACTTGTTATTTTTTGCGGAATCTGTCAAAATCAGAAAACGGGTGTAAAACGGAAAGTCCGGCAGACTGAGCCAGACATTCACTCCGGCAGTCCGGATAAAGAAAAACATACTGAGATTGCAGTCAGTTCACATATGCTGAAGGGAGATAGGGAAAATGGGCTTGGATACAGAAATAAAAATACTGCTTGTGGAGGATTTTCACGCCACACGGAAGATGGAAACCGCAACACTGCGGAAACTGGGTTTTACGCAGATTCTGGAAGCGGATAACGGCATCAGGGCCATGAAACTGCTGGGGGAAAACAGGGATACCGGACTGATCATCAGCGACTGGAACATGCCGGACATGAGCGGATACGATCTGCTGGTCTGGGTTCGGTCACAGGAGGAGTTCCGGGAGATTCCCTTTGTAATGGCAACGGCCCAGGCAGAAAAAAGGAAAACAGAAAAAGCAGTGGATGCAGGGGCAAGCGGGTTTATCACCAAACCCTTTTCCTCTGAGGAACTGCGGCAGGTTCTGGAAGAGAGCCTCCCCGCGGGAAAAAAGGAAGTCAGTGAAAAGCAGTCTGACATAAAAGGTGTTTCAAAAGTCCGTCTGCGTGTGGGACATATTCAGATCACGGATCACCTGGTTCTGGGAGTTCTGAAACATATGATTGAAAAGGGGGAATACAGCCCCCGCTATTTTGAACTGGAGACCGTGTGCATGTCCGGCTGGAATCCGGTGATGAAATCTCTGGAGGACGGAGACACGGATGCCGCCCTTGTCCTGGCGCCCATTGCCATGGATCTGTTCAGTTACGGGGTTCCCATCCGGCTTACGCTTTTTGCGCACAAAAACGGCAGTATCTGCGTAAAAAGCAAACGTGCGGAAAGCCGTTCCTCCCTGCGGAAGTATTTCAAAAACAAAATCTTCTATATTCCGCATATGCTTTCCATCCATCATATGCTTGCCAGCATGTTTTTCCGGGAAATCGGTCTGAAAGCCGGGCTGGTGGGCCGCAAAGATCTGGATGTCATTTTTGAGGTGCTTCCGCCTGTGCAGATGCCGGAATTTCTGAAAATTTCCAATGAATCATGCGGATTTATGGTCGCTCAGCCGGTCGGCGCCAAAACCATTGCAGACGGAGGAGCGGAACTCCTGTTTCTTTCCGGTGAACTGTGGGAGTATCACCCCTGCTGCGTGGTGGCCGTACAGGAAAAAATGATAGAACAGCATCCGGATGCTGTGCAGGAATTCACGGAAATGCTGGTCAGAGCGGGGATGTTCATTGAGCATAATCCGGAAAGCGCAGCCCGGATAGCAGTGGATTTTCTTGATCCGGAAGAGGAAATGAAACTCAATGTTTCCATGCTTGCCCAGGTTCTCAGCGAACCATGCGGCATCAAAACCGATGATCTGTATCCGGTTGCAGAGGATCTGGAAAGAATGCAGCGTTATATGACTGAAAAAATGGGCATCGGAAAACTGGTGGATCTGGAAAAATTTGTGGATACCCGTTTTGCGGATCTGGCATGTCCCAAAACCGAACGCCATCTGTCTGTCCTGCATGATCCCGATGTTCTGGTGCGGAAAATCATGAACAGGGAAGGCTCCGGGAGATGAATTTTTGGAAATGTGAATTCAGGGGGCTTCGTACTTCTGAACACTGTCACCAAACTGCATTTTTCAAAAAGCTGCGCATGATCAATCCCTCTGCTGGGCAGGCGGCCTTTGTTCAGCAGACTTCAGAAAAATAAGGTAGTGGGTCAAATCCGTTGAAAATCCCCCTCCCCTTGTGGGAGGGGTCAGGGGAGGGGTAAAAATAATATCCTGTAACAAACTGATGTTTTCACCCTCCCCCTGCCCCTCCCTCAAGGGAGGGGAGACCGTCATCAACGGATTTGACCCACTACCAAAAATAAGATATTACAAGCTTCCAGTTTGTTCATTCATGCGCGGCAGCACAAACTGGAAGCCTTAGCTGATTTTTATTTCCGGAAAGGATAAGTCTTTCACCTGCGGCTATTCACCAAAATACCGCTTCTCATACCTGATTCCGGCCTTTTCGAGTTCTTCGTACAATAATTTCAGGCGCTGGTTGGCTGTTGCATTTTTTTCCATTTTTTCAGCATGTTCCGCATCAGCCGGATAGCAGGCCAGACAGCGTTCATATCGGGTGTTTTTTCCCCGGCAGTTGACTCGGAACTCTGCCATCAGAAATATCATTCTGCTCTGCTGATTGGCAAAATGCTCCACAGCGGAAACCGGTTCCAGGATCGGTTCAACACTGACTCCTTCCCCCTCTTTTACAAGCGCTATGAAGTCATGAATCGTCATAGCCTGGGCTGATTTTTCATGGCTGATTTCAAATTTCACCATCATTTCATCTAGTGTGAACAGCCGTTTGTCAACCTGTATCCCCGCCTGCTCCAGCCTGTGGTAATCCCTTTGCAGATACCTGTTGGCAATCATGACCGCCTGGGAAACATGGGGGCAGAGGTTGTGCGAACATCCCCTTGAATAGCATTTCCGGAAAGCATATTCTTTGCCATTGGCAGTTCCGTTAAACACACAAAGAAAGATGTGGGCCTGAAACGGATTGTCCTGATGGGCAAAATCAACCGGCAGAATTTCAAAATTGGTCTGACAGGTGACATCAGCCCCCTGCTTTTTCAGATCCACCAGATCGGTTATACGGCATGGCGGATAATGGTTTTGCTTCTGCATCATGATTATTCCTTTTATTTTTAACCTGAGTTCGGCATAAATCTGTCTGTATTTCTGAAAAAAAACACGCAGGTCAGACTTTGTGTGTTTTTGCGGCCGTTTTCCGCCACGAAGACACAAAATGCCCGAAGTTTAACAAAGATTGCAGCTATCAGGCCGATGCTGTACCGAACTCAGGTTATTTTTAGGTACCCGGCCATAAGCCGTGCACAGATTTCCCGGATCAGACTTCCGAAGTTCTGAAAACTTCGGAAGTCTTTAGGCGGTTTCTGAAAATAAATATCCCGGTTCAGTTAACAGGCACAGAGCAAAAGCCGGAAGCTTCTGATACTTTGGCGGTATATTCTTTTCCGGAAATCACCTTGCACGCGGAAATATCCGGTTTGCTTAAAAAACAAAGACTGCATTTGAGGCCATTGCTTCCAGATTGACACTTGCACCGGCTGTGGTCTGTGCACCTTCAATCAGATCTTCCTCCGCGATATTCCGCTCTTTGATGCAGGGCACGCAGACCCATATTTTTCCACCCAGTTCCAGAAAATCACTGATAAGTTTTTTGATGGGCGGAAAACCGCCTCCGGGCGGCATATGATCTATGTATCCTTTCTGGGCCAGATAAACTCCGCTGGCCTGCAGACAGACAGTTGCACCGACATCCATTGACAGTGCGGCATTCCCCAGCACAAAGGGAATAGCAGCTTTTTCAGGGTGTTCCGCAGCACAGGTCAGCAGATAAAAAATTTTCTCGCTTTTTTCTTCCATGATATATTTCTCCTTTTAATTCAGTGTGGAACAGGCTTCCGGCCTGTTCATAATCCGCAGCATAAGCTGGAAGCTTATGATACTTTTAAGACAGTAGAACAGGCTTCCGGCCTGTTCATGATTTACAGCACAAGCTGGAAGCTTATGCTACTTTTTTTGAACCGCAGCACAATTATCCGTCCAGCCCATCCGCAATCACGGTTGCCAGATCCTTTACTTTGGCTCCGGCTTTTCTCAGATTGCCCAGACAGATGGGACACATAGCCACAATCTGTTCACCTGTCTGTTCCAGATCCGCCACGCGTTTTTTCACGATGGACCCGGACAGTTTCGGGGATATGGATTCCGCAGGCCCGCCGCAGCAACTGGTGAACAGACCTGAATCACGGACATTGACACACTCTATGCCCATGCCTGAGAGTACCCGGCGGGGCGCATCAGACACTTCCAGATATCTGCCGTAAAAACAGGGATCGTGAAGTGTCACGCGCCGCGTTCCGTTATGGGAATGCAGATTGAGCAGTTCAAAATAGGGGGTGACATCAAAGGATTCATCCGCATATTTCGGAAACAGAACTTTCAGTGCATAAGTGGTATGCGGATCCACTGTAATCAGTTTTCTGATGCCGTTTTTTTTCAGTTTCTGCGCCACATAACGGGCATGACGGACAAATTCCTGCTGATCCCCCAGATCATAAAGCAGAACACCGCTGTAATCATCCAGTTCGGGCCTGTAGAAAAAACTGACACGGGAGGCAGTCAGAATGCGGGCAATGGCCTGGAGAATTGCATCATATTTCTTTTTTTCCGTACCGTGCGTTATCAGCGACAGCCCAAGCCCGGACAGATAACCCGGCACATACCGGGCATAGCGGAGATACTGCGCCCATTCCGAATCTTCAAATTTTGCCAGATAATCCGTTGATGTCTCAATATAGGGCACAAACTGGTACATCAGTCCGGTAAAAAGCATGGCATCCCCTGTCCGGGGTATCTGAAGGTTTTTATGCCACTGATTGAGCAGAAATTTGGGAATGCCGAACGGATTCCGGGTCATTCTGACATTCGCGGCAATGACATCAATAATATCCCTGGGATTATACATGATCAGGCTCTCCTCCAGTTTGCAAGAACATAGCGTTTCAGGCTCAGGATGATTTCTCCCGGATTTGCCCCTCTGGGGCAGGTCTGGGTGCACATTCCGCAGTGCAGACACTTCCAGAGATCCTGTGCCTGATCCAGAATCCTGTCTTTGGCCCCGATCTGAATATAGCGGATCATTTTTCTGGGAAAGTGATCCGAGATCAGGGGGCAGATGGCCGCACAGGTTCCGCAGTTAAAGCAGGCCAGGGGCATGTCCTCCCCGAAAGGTTTCATTTCTTCAATAAAATTCGGATTAATTACCGGCATATGGCTCTCCTTGAATTCAATGGTAAGGGCTGCACAGCGATACGGAATGCCGCTTTTCAGTCCTCACCGCTTATTTCTTTGGCTGCGGTCAGTGAATATCGGAAATATCCCTCATCTTTTTCCTTTTCAGCAATCTGACCGTATTTTTTCATGGCGGATATATACCACAGCACTTCATCCGCTGCCATGCCGGTTGCCGCAGCCAGTTCCGGAACAGTGAGTGCCGCATTTTCCAGTTGCGCCCTTATGGACTTCAGGGATTTTTTCTGTTCCCTGACCCGCGCGGAAACCTGATCGGTCTTTTCTTTGCGGGCTCGGCGAAGTGCTTTCATCGCATCACTTTTCCCCTGTTTTGCTGTCTTTTCTTCAGGCATTGCTATCCCTCATTTTGCATATTTCATGATGCTCTGTTTTGAATGAAGATTTTGTCATGCCGGAATTTCTTCCGCGACAATCCTGTCAACCATAGCTTCGTACTGGCTCAGAGTCCATCCGGCAATATCAATGGCATTCTGTGAACACACTGCAACACATGCCCCGCAGCCTAGGCAGAGAGCGGGCGACACCTGTGCCTGTTTGACGATCTGCCCGTCTTTTTCCACTTCAGCAAGGCGCAGAGCCCCTTCTCTGATGCAGGCACTGACACAGTCGCCTGTTCCGATGCACTTTTCAGGATTGACCTCGGCCACAAAGGGATCCAGTTCCACATAGCCGCGATCCAGCAGAGCGGCAGCCTTGGCAGCAGCAGCACCCGCTGCATTGCAGGATTCCCCTGTGTCCATGGGAGCCTGACAGGTTCCGGCCAGAAATATTCCGGAAACAGGCAGTTCAACCGGGCGCAGTTTGGGATGGACTTCCAGCAGAAAGCGATCTGTTCCCACCGGCAGCTTCATTTTTTCCACCAGATCCGAAACATTATTGGGTTCAATTCCGGTGGCAAGCACGACCAGATCCACCGGTGCTTCAATTTCTTCTCCAAAGGTCAGCACATCCTTCACTTTGACGCAAAGGGGAAAAGACTCCTCAGACACGCTGCTGTTTGCAGAAACCTGCGGAGCCTCATCCGGTTCAAAGCGGAAAAAAACCACCTGATTCCGGGCTGTCTGCTCATACAGGGTTTCCTGATCCCGCCCGTAGGTCCGGATATCCCGGTAAAAATCATAAATGCGGGTTCCGGAATAGGTCTGCCTGATCATATTGGCCGTGTTCAGGGCCGCTGTGCAGCAGACACGGGAGCAGTATTCGTTTAAATGGCCTGATTCATTTTCCGGATGAATTCCGGGAATCTGACGGCTGCCCACACAGTGGATTATGGCCATACTGCGGATTTTTTTCCCGTTGACTTCCAGAAAATTCCCCAAATTCCGGCCGCTGGCCATATGCTTAATCAGTTCCGGAAGCGTGATGACTTCCCGGTAAGTTCCGAAACCGTATTCCCCAGCTCCGGGTGTGCAGGATTTGAATCCGGTTGCCAGAACAACCACGCCGGTTTCAATGACAAATGAATTCGGACAGTCCCCGCCAAAAACACCTGCAAAAGGAACAAAATCACCTGTCCTGTGTTTGCCTGCCTCCGGGTGCACAGATTCCGAAGACTGTTTTTTTATGCCCAGGGTGAAACTGCCCACATAACCGCTGAAGGATTCCACACCTGCGCAGGTATGCACTGTAATGGCCGGATGCTGCAATACCTCACGGGCAAGTCCGCAGAGCAGATCTTTGGCAGACTCTCCGGTAGGTGCAATCCGATCCAGTGATGCCAGATTTCCTCCCAGAAATGGGGTTTTTTCAATCAGAGCCACCTCAATGCCGCAGTCTGCAAGGTCTTTTGCCACCCGAAGACCCGCAATGCCGCCTCCGATTACAGTGGCGTGCTTTCTCGCGTTTACCCGAATCGGCTCCAGCGGAACCAGTTTCCCGGCCTTGGCTGCGGCCATGGAGATGAGTTTTTCCGCTTTTTCTGTGGCCGGATCTCCGTGATGCACCCAACTGACCTGCTCGCGGATATTGGCATGTTCATAAATATAGGGATTGGCTCCGGCACGGGAAACCGCGCTTCGGAATGTTGTTTCATGCAGACTGGGCGCACAGGAGGCCACGACAATCCGATCAACGGTTCCGTTTTTCAGATCATCCATAATCAGTTGCTGTCCGGGATCAGAGCACATGAACATATTGGTTCTTGCCACAGCCACCCCGGGCAGGTTTTCCACACGTTCGCGAACCTTTTCCACATCCACATGATCGGAAATATTGCCACCGCAGTAGCAGATATACACACCGACCCTGTTTTTTGCTTCAGGGTTCTCTCTGTTTTCTGTTTTATCCATAATTGGCGATTCTCCTGCCTATGCAAGGACTTTAAGTGACTGATCCAAAGACCGCAGATATTTGGATGCTTCCATCGCAGCCGCCCCAGCCTCTGTTATTGTGTCCACAATATCTTTGGGCCCTGTCGCTGCTCCCGCGGCAAAAACCCCTTTCATATCTGTCAGCGTAGGCGAAATTTTGGGCGCAGTCTGGCGGATGAAACAGTCTGAAGCAGCAGAAACCTGACAGATGCCTTTGGGATTCCATGCCGGAACCACTCCCAGGGACAGCACCACCAGATCATGATTCATCGTAACCATGCCTTCCCCATTCTGATCCTCATACTGAACAGTGACACTGCCGCCTTCCCCCTGTGCCATCCGTGCCACTTTGGCCTTGACAAATTCAATGCCCATAGCTTTGGCATTCTGGTAAAACTGTTCATAGCCTTTTCCAAATGCCCGGATATCCATGTAATAAATACGGATTTCCGCCAGGGGCAGAGACCCGGACAGGAGCATGGCCTGCTTGATGGCATACATACAGCAGAACCGGGAACAGTAGGAAACCCCCATGCTCTGATCCCGTGATCCCGCGCATTGGATATAGGCAATGGAATCAGGCTCTTTTCCGTCCGAGGGACGCAGCACCCGGTTATAGGGCCCGTGCGGAGCCAGAAGCCGCTCCATCTGAAGCGCGTCAATGACATTAGGAATTTTTCCCATTCCATACTGGGGTTTGTCTGCCAGAGATGTCATTTCATATCCGGTTGCCAGAACCGCAGTTTTTGCCTCAAGAAGAATATCCGACGGTTCCTGAAAATAATCAATTGCCTGCGTAGGGCAGATTTTTTCACATTTGCCGCACAGCATACAGTTTTCCGCATCCAGAACCGCAGTCTGGGGAATGGCATTGGAAAAGGGAATGCTGATGGCTTTCCGTGCGGAAAATCCGCCCTGTTCCGCATCCGGCACCAGAACCGGGCACTGGTATTCGCATTTCCTGCATCCGATACACTTGTCAGCATCCACATATCTGGGCCGCTGGGTGATGCGGGCCTTCAGCTTCCCGCTTTCTCTGTCTATTGATTTGACATCGCAGCAGGTGAACAGGGTGATATTCTCATGATGTGCCGCGGCCGCCATTTTCGGGGTTGTAATGCAACTGGCACAGTCCAGAGTGGGAAACACTTTGGAAAGCCGGATCATTTTCCCGCCGATGGATGCACCTTTTTCCACGATGGCGACGCGGTAACTCCGGGCAGCCAGATCCAGTGCGGTCTGCAGTCCGGCAATGCCGCCGCCGACTACCATAACGTCAAATATCGCGGTCCGGATGGAATTCATAATTTCTCCTCAACTGTCGGTCAAAGGGGTCTGTGCCGGTGAAACGGCTCACAGCCCGGACTGCCGACCATAATCCGGGGCTCACTGTGCAAAAACAGGCGGCCCCAGCTCGGTAATCACATCATTCATCTGGTTGATTTCTTTTAAAAATGCCCGGTTGCAGACTGTGCAGATTGCAGTCAGTCTCAGCCTCCGGATGTCCATATCAGCGGCTTTCATCATCTGATAAACCCGATCCACACGCCGGGCCAGTGCCTTGTAAGCCCCATCATAAGGACATTCCTCACCGCAGGACATAATGATGATTCCGCTGATTCCTTTTCTGAAACAGTCCATGTAAAAGCGTTCAGGGAAAAGCACCGGAGCGCGCACTCTCATAATAAAAGTGTTTGACGGGTATCCTGAATGGGACTGTCCCACAGAATCTGCGCCCGGATAGGCACAGGTTTCTGTGGCCAGAATCAGAATTTTTCCTTTGTGGGAAATGGTTTCACTTTCCATGGCATTGCAGCTCCGTACAGATTATTTTTTCCTGCGCACATAGAGTTTGTCATATCCGTCTGCACCGGTTACGCCCAGATATTCATGCCCGACCTTTTTGGCCCATGCCGGAATATCGGTTTTGGTTCCGGGATCATTGGAAAAAATTTCCAGCACCTCACCCACTTTGACTTTGCCGATTCCTTTTTTGGCTTCCAGAAGCGGGCCGGGACAGGCACTTCCCCTTGCATCCACAGTGTTTGCCGCTTTAATGCTGCTCAATTCTTCATTACTCATGTTTTTTCTCCTTTTTTGATTTGAACTGATTTTGATTTGAACTGATTCAGGGATTGCAGCAAAATACTCTGAAAACCCTTAGGATTTATAACAGCTTATCTTGATACAGTCCCTTACTCTGATTTTGTAATCCTTTTCTGTCTGATTCTGTCTAAGCAAATCTCATGCCAGTCTGTTTTATTTTCGCAATTATCTGAATATATAAATAAATAATGAAATGTAAACCTTCCGGAAATTTTCATCTGTAAATGAGTATGACTTTACATATGTAAATATCCGGTTTTTTCACATTCAGGGGAAAAACAGGATTTTGTTTTTCTGTTGACATATTCATGCCTAATTTATTATAAAGACATTTAGTTATATTCCATCAGAATCCGGAGCTTTTGAGATATGGAAAGATTCCGGAATCAGGACGTTCTGAATTATACTCTTACCTTATACCAATTCGCTTTCAAAACATGGGCATACCAAATTCTGTTTTTTTCGTGCTGTCCGTGTCTTTCGTGGTTAAAAAAAAGAGGCATTCCCCGAATTTTGAAAACGATTTGGTATTACACTGCCGTCATACAGATGAAAATCGGTATCCGGAACATGCCGGAATTACGGCTTACGCCGGAATGACACTAAGGTGATTTCCGGAAAAGAATATACCGGAAAAGTATCAAAAGCTTCCAGCTTTTGACTTTTGCCTGTGAACTGAACCGGGATATTTATTTTCAGAAATCACCTATAAGACAATGGACACGCCGGAAATGAAAATGACATCCGCTTTCTCCCGGCCCGGAGATTCATCTCCGGGCTATTATGGAATATCCCTCCGGGACATAATAAAGTCCAATCGGAACGGTACATGAATAGCCCGGAAATTTATTTCCGGGCGAACCGGGAACATGAATAGCCCGGAAATTTATTTCCGGGCGAACCGGGAACATGAATAGCCCGGAAATTTATTTCCGGGCGAACCGGGAACATGAATAGCCCGGAAATTTATTTCCGGGCGAACCGGAACATGAATAGGGCGTCCGGAATTCCGGATTGCGCGCGAATGACACAGACAATGAAAATGGCCGTATATCGGAAGAAAGGAAAGGAAGTTATGCAAACGCTGAGAATTGAGGATATTCATCTGATATATACCATTACTCAGAAGATTTGATGGTACAGCCACGAATTGCACGAATGACACGAATTATGGCTTGTGCATTCGTGCAGATTCGTGTTATTCGTGGCTATTACTTAAAACATTTTTATAAACTCTGCCAAGAATCTTGTATAATATTCAAAGAAACTGACAATATTTGAGGAGAGAATTTATGATTAGAGCGGAACTCTTACATGAAGTCAAAAGCCTTCCCATTGGAGATCGCATTGCTCTGATGGAATCCATATTGACATCTGTTCGTGAGGGATTGGATATTTCATCACTGCCGGACAGAGGTGATAAAAATATCAAATCTGCGAAAACACGGCTGCGCAGACTGATCAAAGAATATAAGGATGTAAAACCTTATGAAAATATTGATCCTTTGCAATGGGAGAGAGAGGTACGAAATGAGTGGTAAATCTCTGCCGGACAGCAATATTGGTATGTAAGGATTTTGATTTGATTAGGATTTTTAAAAATATAATTCAGGCATTCCGGAAATTGATCAATGACCGGAAAGATTATGAATCAGCGATAAAAGTCAAAAAAAGCAACAGAAAATAGATGAAGCATGAGGATTTGAAAAAAGAATTGGGACTGTAATTGTCTGCGCCCGGAGATGAATTTCCGGGCGGGACAGATAGAAACAGGAAAACAGCTTATTACCTTCAGCATGAAAGGAACCTGTTATGGCTGTGAATCTTACAATTCAACTGCCGGATGATGCTTTTTCGGTACTGAAAATGAGACCGGATGATTTTGTTCAGGAAATGAAGCTGGCTGCTGTGGTGAAATGGTATGAAATGGGGATTGTTTCCCAGTCCAAAGCATCGGAAATCAGCGGAATCAGCAGAAAGGCGTTTCTGGATGTCCTGAACCGTTTCCATGTATCCCCGTTTCAGGTCACATCGGATGAACTGGAAAAGGAAATTGCCGATGCCTGAAAGGAAATGGGTGGTCAACACATCCCCGATCATATCGCTTTGTGAAATCGGAAGGATATATCTTCTGGAAGAATTATGTGATGAAATTGTCATTCCTTCCGGGGTTTCGGATGAAATCAATGCAGGGGCGGCTGATGATTCGGCAAAATTATGGCTGAATTCGCACGGAATGAAATATGTACGGAATACCGGAAACATAAGCCCGGTAATCAGTGTCTGGGATCTTGGCAAAGGTGAAACCGAAGTGATAAACCGGGCATACGGGAGTTCCGATTATACTGTGATATTGGATGACCGTGCTGCAAGAAACTGTGCATCATCTCTGAATATCAGAGTGATCGGAACTGTGGGAATCATCGTGCTTGCAAAAAAAGAGCAGAAAATCGGGGAAGCAGCCCCGTTGCTCTTCCAACTCGTTCATAACGGTTTCAGAATTTCAGACAGTCTGATTCACTCTGCATTGCAACTGGCCGGTGAATGAATGAACAGTTTTGAAATAAATATCCGAGAGAACGATAACAGCCGGGTTCATCCGGCTTTGATATGAATGACGCAAAATATATCAGCAATTGCGCCCGGAGATGAATCTCCGGGCTATTATGGAATGTCCCTCCGGGACATGATAAAGTCCAATCGGAACTGTACATGAATAGCCCGGAAATTTATTTCCGGGAGAACTTCCGGGCGCAAACAGCAACAGCCACAGGAGCAATAACACCATGTCAGACCTTGATATTATCAGACAACTTGAAAAAGAACTGAACGTAAAATTAGAGAAATTAGATGAAAAAAAATTGAACAGCAACGGCTACATCTTAAACCCAAGTGGGCAGGTGACAGGCTTGGGTTTATATTATTGTAACATCAAAAATTTCAAACCAATTATTTCCTTGCTCAAAGCCATGACAAATCTGAGTCAATTGGTTTTATACGAAAATAAGATAAGCGATCTCTCCCCGCTGTCCGGCCTGACAAATCTGAGTCAATTGGTTTTATACGAAAATAAGATAAGCGATCTCTCCCCGCTGTCCGGACTGACAAATCTGAGTCAATTGGTTTTATACGAAAATAAGATAATCGATCTCTCCCCGCTGTCCGGACTGACAAATCTGAGTCAGTTGGAGTTATCCGGTAATGATCTAAGCGATCTCTCCCCGCTGTCCGGACTGACAAATCTGAGTCAATTGTCTTTATCCTTTAATAAGCCAAGCGATCTCGCCCCGCTGTCCGGACTGACAAATTTAAGTCAGTTGGATTTATCCGGAAATCAGCTAAGCGATCTCTCCCCGCTGTCCGGACTGACAAATTTAAGTCAGTTGGATTTATCCGGAAATCAGCTAAGCGATCTCTCCCCGCTGTCCGGACTGACAAATCTGATTCAATTGTCTTTATCATTTAATAAGCTAATCGATCTCTCCCCGCTGTCCGGACTGACAAATCTGAGTCAATTGTCTTTATCCTTAAATAAGATAATCGATCTCTCCCCGCTGTCCGGACTGACAAATTTAAGTCAGTTGGATTTATCCTGTAATCAGATAAGCGATCTCTCCCCGCTGTCCGGACTGACAAATCTGAGTCAATTGGATTTATCCGGAAATCAGATAAGCGATCTCTCCCCGCTGTCCGGACTGATAAATATGAAGAGATTGGATCTGTTTTCTAATAAAATCAGCGTTATTTTACCACTTAAAAACTTATCTAATTTAAACGTATTAGATTTAACCAAAAATCTTATAGAAGAACTGCCAACATGGATTACTGATTTTAATATGAAATTCGATTGGGTTGAAGACAATAGGAAAATGATTTTTCTTGAAGGAAATAAAAGTATTGCTTTCAGCAATCCCCTGAAAACCCCTCCCCCCGAAATTGTGAAACAGGGCAAAGAGGCCGTCAGAAATTATTTTGCCCAGTTAAAGGAACAACAACAGGATTACCTGTTTGAAGCCAAACTGCTGATTGTGGGCGAGCCGGGCGCAGGCAAAACCACAATGGCCTGCAAGATGGATGATGCGGACTGTGCCCTGCCGGAAAAAGAGGAAACCACCAAAGGCATTGCGGTAAAACAGTATTATTTTCCCCTGAAAAAAGAGGATTTCAGAGGATTCGGACACCCGGAGAAACTGGAAAACCGGAATTTCCGCATAAACCTCTGGGATTTCGGGGGGCAGGAAATCTACAAGGCCACGCACCGCTTTTTTCTTTCCAGACGCTCCCTGTATGCGTTGGTTGCCGACAGCCGTAATGAGGACACGGATTTCAATTACTGGCTGCATATTGTGGAAATGTTCGGCGCGGACAGTCCACTGCTCATTGTGCTGAATGAAAAATATCAGCGAAAGCGCAATCTGGATCTTCCGGCAATGCGTAACCGTTTCGGAAATATCAAAGAAGTGCTGGATGTGGATTTTGCCGAATCTGACAAAACCCGGCTGAACAGACTGGAGCGGGCCGTGCGCTATTATGTTTCCCAACTGCCCCATATCGGCAGCCCGGTTCCTGCCAGATGGACAACTGTGAGGGAAGCCCTCGAAAAAGAGGAACACAATTTCATATCCCTGCAGGACTATCTGAACATCTGCAAAAACAGCGGCATTGCAAAACATCAGGATGCAATGGTACTCAGCCAGTATTTCCATGATATTGGTGTGGTTCTCCATTTTCAGGATGATGATCTTTTGCAAAAAACCATTTTCCTGAAACCCAACTGGGCAACCAACGCGGTTTACAAAATTCTGGATCATCCCCTGCTCAATCAGAACAGCGGACGCTTCAGCAGGGAAGATGCCAAAACCATTTGGCATGAGGAGCAGTATGCCTTTGTTCACAGTGAACTGCTGCGCCTGATGCAGAAATTCTTCCTGTGCTATGAAACAGACAGTTCCGGAAAATACATTGTTCCGGAACGCCTTCCGCCTGCACAGCCGGAATATGACTGGAATAAAAATGACAATCTGCTGCTGCAATACAAATACGAGTATTTTATGCCAAAGGGAATTCTCTCCCAGTTCATTGTGCAGATGCACCCTTACATCAGCAATCACGGGCTTGTATGGAAACGCGGGGTTGTGCTGGAGCGGGAAAATACCAAAGCGGAAATCATTGAAGCCTATGATGCCCGTTTCATCCGCATCCGGATAGCCGGAAAAAACAAACGGGATTTTATGACCCTTATCTCTGAAAAATTTGACCAAATCAATGCCCAATACGAAAAAATGAAATGGGAAAAACTGATTCCGTGCAACTGCCATGAATGTAAAACAAAAGAAGAACCTTATTTCTACGAATTAAAAGATTTGAAACGCCGAATCGAGAAAAACCGGCAGGAAGTGGAATGCGGAATCAGTTATGAAATGGTGAATGTCAGGAGCCTGATTGATGATGTCATTTCTCCTGTCATGCCTGAAATCAATCCAATTCCCGAAAAACCGGATAACCCGAAAAAGAAAGTCTTTATCAGCTATGCCACAGAAGATTATGGGACAGCTAAAAGGCTTTATGATGATTTGACGCTGAAAAACATTGAATGCTGGCTGGACAGGGAAAGTTTGTTAGCAGGGCAGAACTGGAGAAAAACCATTCCCCAAATTATCCAAGACAGTGATTATTTTCTGCTACTGATTTCTTTTAAATCCGTAACCAAAAAAGGTTTTGTTCAGAAAGAACAGAAAACGGCATTGAAGATACTGGAGGAATATCCTGACAATGAAACCTTTATTATCCCTGCAAGGATTGATGACACAAAACCCCTTGATGAAACCCTGCAAAATCTTCACTGGGCTGATTTGGCTGTTTCTTATGAAGATGGTCTGAAACAAATTTTAAAGGCTTTGAATTGATGAATTGTCTGAACCATGATTTGCAGGATGAAAGGATTTTCATGATGTTCCATCATGCAAATCACAGAAATCACAGTAGTGCCGCACAAATAATGCTGTTATTATTATATTTAATTCCAAATTATTATTCCATTTTATTTAAAAACTGGCCATTGGAGTGTAAGGTGATTTCCAGAAAAGAATATCCCGTCAAAGCAGCAGAAGCTTCCGGCTTTTGCCCTGTGCCTTTGAACTGAACCGGGATATTTATTTTCATAAATCATCTAACAGAGGAGATAAACAGGAAAGCATTGAAAATATATTCCGAATGGCTAACTGAAAAAGATAACAAAAAAGCTAACAGGCAACTCAGGAAAGTATCAGAGTAAGAAAATGTCATAACCCCGCGTTCAAGCGGACAGAGCTGATTAACTCACTGTCAGACTTCATTCAAGCAGAGGATTAGATATGCAAAACTTTATTTATCCGCCTAATCATACTGGTTTCAAAGCCTTAGTTTTAAGTGGTCAAATTGACGAATCGGTTAAAGATTGCGCCATCGCCTACATCGAACCCAATGGCGGAGGCCCAAACCCTGACCACACACATGCCCATGACCATATTTTTACAGTAATTTCAGGCTCCATTACTGTACGAATGCCCAATCAGGAAGCAACTGTCCGTCAGGGAGAATCCATTCATGTTCCTGGTAATCTCCTGCATTCCGTATGGAACAAATCTGATACCGAAGCCAAAGTTATTGGCATTTCCATTTTTCACCCTCCCCTGCCCCTCCCTCAGGGGAGGGAAGACCGTCATCAACGGATTTGACCCACTGCCAAAAATTTGTAAAATTTTAATTTAACTGACAATCAACTGAGGATTTGACAATCCTCAGAGTTCAGCTCAGCCCTGAAATCCCTTATATGTCTTAATATTGTATTTTTTAAGACGGTTATACAAAGCCATCCTGCTGATTCCCAGAATTTTGGCGGCTTCGGCTTTGTTGCCTTTTGAAGAAACCATTGCATCCACAAGTTTTTTCCGATCCTCTGCCGCGTGATCATGTTTTTCAGAATTTTCTTTCAGTGTATTCCGATCATCAGCCGCGTCAGGGTGTTTCTCAGGATTCCCGTTCCGCATATTCAGGGCATCTGCCATATCTGCCTGTTTTTCAGGATTTTCTGTCAAGGCAGCAGATTTTCCTCTCATCAGATGACCGGGCAGATGGAAAGGCAGTATATCCCCGCCGGGACAGAGGACAAACGCGTATTCAATGATATTCATCAGCTCGCGGACATTGCCGGGAAATTCATAGGCATTGAGAATCTCAAATGCCTCACTGCTCATGCCGGAAATTGCCTTTTCCGTTTTCAGGCGAAGCCGTGCGATAAAAGAATTGATCAGCAGGGGAATATCTTCGCTGCGTTGCCGAAGGGGCGGAAGATAAATGGGAATAACACCGATGCGGTAATACAGATCCTCACGGAAATGTCTGTCTGCAATAAGCTGCTGAAGGTTTTTGTGCGTTGCGGAAATAATCCGGACATCCGCGGGAATGCCTTTGTGATCCCCCACTCTTTCAATCTGTTTTTCCTGCAGAACCCGCAGCAGTTTCACCTGCACAGCCAGTGGCATATCACCGATTTCATCCAGAAAAATATCTCCCTGATTTGCGGCTTCAAAACGTCCGATCCGTGTCTGGGTTGCTCCGGTGAAAGAGCCTTTGACATGACCGAAGAGTTCGCTTTCCAGCAGGGATTCATTGAGTGCGGCGCAGTTGACTTTGATAAAAGGCCCGTCCTTACGCTGACCAAGAACGTGGACTGCTTCTGCCACAAGTTCCTTTCCGGTTCCGCTTTCCCCGTAAATCACTATGGGCGCATCAGACTGGGCAGCACTGGAGATGAGATCAAACATCTGCTGCATGACAGGTGAGGCTCCGATAATTCCGTGAAAGCTGTTTTTGCCGCTGAGTTCCCGGCGCAGATTTGAAATAAGCCTGTCCCTGTTCATCATTTCACTCAGATCCGTCAGGGTTTCCACACCGCCGATGACATGCTCATTGCTGTCTTTGAGGATGGACGCATTTTTGATGGCATGAAACAGAGACCCGTCTTTTTTCCGCAGTGTGCATTTTGCCCGTCTGATACTCTCTTTTTTGAACAGGGTGCAGTGCCTGTCCAGTCCGTCACTTCGCTCTTTTGCACACACATCACAGCCCAGTATGGAACAGGACTGCCCCACAAGTTCGGCCCTGCTGTAGCCGGTAAGGTTTTCCATAGAGCTGTTCACGGACACGATTATTCCTGTGGGATCCACCACCATAAGACCGTCCACCATTGTTTCAACAATGATTTTCCAATACCGGCTGAGTTCTTTTTCAGACATGGCTTTGACCTCTTCAGTTTGTGAATTTTCAGACAATCTACGGATGTCCTTTACTTATGTCAACTGTCAACTCTTTACAAGTGTAAATTTGCCCTTGTACGAAGCCCAATATTTTTTTATTTTATATTCAGTCAGATAAAAAAATAAAATATTTTTTCCCCCGTCTGGCATAGTTTATGCTTCAATTACTCATTATAATATGAAATCTGAGAACAGCTTACTCAGCCTTTGTGAAACTTTGTGTCTTCGTGGCAGACTGAAAACAGCCGGGGCATAATTTTTTTCTGAAATATTTTTCAGATTTTATATTAAATAAACCAGGTTGCCACTTATAAATTTATAAATATCAGACATTGTCGGAAATAAAAAAAGCAGCACAGGCTTCCAGCCTGTGCCGGGTTTCATGAACAGTCCGGAAGCCTGTTCTGCCTTATTTCCGATAATATCTGTTATCTAAACAGGATATTATAAAAAATAACGATATTTTTGCCTAAAATTCGCTGCCTTATATTGGACTTCTTTCAAAACCGGGATTTGCCCAATTGATTTTATTGCATAAAAATTCATTTTGGAAAGAGGTCTATTGCTGAATTTCTCCATAGGTGGCAACTTGGGTTAAATACGGGGGAATTCATTATGCAGAAAAAAAATCATTGTCTGGATATACGCGGAATAATTGCACCGATTACATTTCTTCAGGTGAATCAGGCGTTCAGAGAAATAAAACCTGGTGAAATACTTGAAATCACAGGAGATGATTCAGATACCCGTCAGGAAATTTTTCAGGTGATGAATATGTTTCACTATCAACTGATCGGAATTGAAGATCGAAAGAAATTTTTCAGGATTTGTTTAAAAAAAGAGAGGACAGGCGAACCGGAAAAAGAAAAGGCTGATTATCGGCTTTCGCGGGTGTGACGAAAGTGCGATATTTTACAAGACCATCAAACAGGGAGTAAAACAAATATGGGAAGATGTATCAATCATCCTGACAGGGAAACCAATTTTCTGTGCATGAAGCACGAAATCTATCTGTGCGAGGAATGTCTGTCATGCCGTGATCCCGGACTTTACTGCAAATTCCGTCCTTCCTGCCCCATCTGGTTTATTCACAAGCAGAAAAAGCGGGAGGAAAGGGAGCGGCTGGCACAGGCAGCAGTTCAGAAATACACGGTTGTTTTCATGCCGGACAGCAAATCTGCGACAGTGGACGAAGGCACCACTCTGCTGGAGGCCGCGCAGGCAGCCGATGTTCCCCTGAACGCGTCCTGCAACGGAAAAGGTTCATGCGGAAAATGCAAACTGGTTCTGGAATCCGGTGAAATCAGAACAGTTCCAAGCTCTATGCTCACGGAAAGAGAAAAGGGAAAGAATTATGTGCTGGCCTGTCAAAGCACTGTGCATGGTGATGTTACCGTGAGAATTCCGGAAGAAGCTCTTGAAAAGAAACTCAAAGTCGCGGGAATGGGCAAAGCCGAAACCCTGCGTCTGAAAGGGATTGTCAAAGAAATCCGTCCCGCGCTTGCGGAAATTCCCCTTGAACTCACGCCCCCCACACTTGAAGATCCGGTCAGTGATCTGGATCGTCTGAAACGGGGACTGAAAAAAAGCGGTTTTGATACGGATCGCCTGAGTGTGGGGCTTGGGGTTATGAGGGATCTGGCAAAGGTGATGCGGGAGGGAGACTGGAAAGTCACAGCATATGTGATGCGGAAAAAATGCTCTGACGAGGTGCTGAAGGTGGCTCCGGGCAACGGAACAGCCAAATCCCTGGGACTGGCCATTGATGTCGGCACAACCTCTGTTGTGGTCTGTCTGACAGATATGGCGGACGGCACAGTTCTTGCCGCGACATCCGGGCATAACCGTCAGGCAGCCTGCGGTGATGATGTGATTAACCGCATTGTGTGTTCGGAAAAAGACGGCGTCAAAAAACTCAGCACCATGGTGCTTGCCACCATCAACGGACTGATCAGCGAGGCTGTCAGCAGTGTGAATGCGGATTTCCGGCAAATCAGAAATGTTGTGCTTTCCGGAAATACAACCATGACCCATCTTCTGCTGCAGATTGAACCCAAATATATCCGCCGGGAACCCTATATTCCCACGGTTTCGGAATTTCCGATTCTCAAAGCCGGTGAACTCGGGCTCAAAGTCAATCCCATTGCTGCGGTTTTTGTGATGCCGGGGCCTGCGGGTTATGTGGGCGGTGATATTGTCTCCGGTATGCTGTATTCGGGAATCCACAGGGAGGAAGCCCTGAGCCTGTTTATTGATGTGGGAACCAACGGGGAAATTGTGCTGGGAAACAAAGACTGGCTGATGACTGCGTCCTGTTCCGCAGGCCCCGCGTTTGAAGGGGGCGGCGTGCGCTGGGGTATGCGTGCGGAAGAAGGCGCGATTGAAAAAATATCCATTGATCCGAAGACGCTTGCGCCTTCCTATGCAACTGTGGGAGAGGTTCCCCCGCGGGGAATCTGCGGTTCCGGCATGATTGATCTGATCTCTGAAATGCTGATGACCGGTATCATTGATCAGAGGGGAAAATTTGCCGCGGATTCTGCACATCCCAGAATACGGCAGGAAAAAAATGAACGCATGTATATTCTTGAATTTGCTGAGCATACAGGAATGGAGGAGGATATTGTTTTTACCGAGAGTGACATAGACAATATCATCCGGAGCAAAGCCGCAGTTTATGCAGGATTTGCAGTGCTGCTGAATCAGGCCGGACTGGAATTTTCCATGCTGGACAGGGTGATTATCACAGGCGGATTCGGACAGTATCTAAACATTGAAAAGGCTGTCATCATTGGTATGCTGCCGGATATTGAACGCAGTAAATTCAGATATATGGGAAACAGTTCTGTCGCAGGCGCGTATCTGGCCCTGCTGTCAGAAACTTTGCGGAAAGAGGCTGTGCAGATTTCCAGCAGCATGACCTATGTGGATTTCAGCAGCAATCCGATGTTTATGGATGAATTCACATCCGCGCTGTTTCTGCCCCATACAAATATCAAAGCATTTCCAAGCGTAAAAATATCAGTGAACAGCCGTCAGTGAACAGTTATCAGTTGTCAGTGAACAGTTGTCAGTGAACAGTTGTCAGTTGTCAGTGAACAAAAAATGGCAACTGGTAAATGATATGAAATCTGAAAAAAAATTGTGTATTAAATTTTCGTGAAACTTTGTGCCTTTGTGTCTTCGCGGCAGAAAACACGTGCATCAATGCTGAAATCTTTTTCAGATTTTAGATGATAACTGGCAACTGGCAACTGGCAACTGGCAACTGGCAACTGGCAACTGACAACTGATAACTGGCAACTGATAACTGGCAACTATGGCATTACGCAGAAGATTTGACGTTACAGCCACAAATGACACGAATTATACCGATTCGCTATTGATTTGATCCAATACTGTCAGTTTTCCCGCAGCTCCGGGTGTGCAAAAAACCGCTCCGCTTAATTTTTGCACTCCTCCGGATCAGATGCAGATGTATCAAGTCAATGGAGAATCGGTATTATACCAATTTGCCATTGATTTAGGTTCTGTTGATATTTCAGATCAGGCGGGAATGAAGATTTGACAACTTTTCAAATCCCGGAGGAACAGATCAGCCTTATTTTTTTGCAAACCCTTTAGTGTACGGAGGTGACATGTATTTCAAACAGATTTCAGTTGAGGGAATGGGATGCCTTTCCTATGTGATCGGATGTCCGGCTGCACAGACGGCCTGTGTGGTGGATCCCAAACGGGATGTCAAAGACTATATTGATCTTGCCCGAAAAAACGGCATGAGGATCACCCATATTTTTGAAACGCACATTCATGCAGACCATGTGAGCGGCAACATGGAACTCAAATCCAGAACCGGTGCTGATATTTATCTTTCAGAGGGAAGCCCGGCCGAATATGATTTCAAACCGGTCAGAGAAGGGGATGCGGTGACTCTGGGCAGCGTCAAACTTGAGTTTATGAAAACACCGGGGCATACCCCGCATTCAATGTCCATTCTGGTAACAGACACTCTGCGGAGCAGCCAGCCCTGGATAGTTCTGACCGGAGACTGTCTGTTTGTCGGAGACATCGGAAGACCGGATCTGGCGGGTGCGGAACTGATTGGGGAACAGGTGAACAACCTTTATCATTCTCTTTACCGCAAACTGGGCAAAATGCCGGACAGCCTTGAGGTGTTTCCGGCTCACGGCGAGGGTTCCCTGTGCGGAAAGGGAATGAGTTCAAAACCCAGTTCCACCATTGGTTTTGAAAAAAAGAACAACCCGGTTCTGAACCTTTCCGAAGAGGAATTCCGCACGCGTCTCAAAGTGAGTTTTCCCGAACGTCCCAAGAGTTTCACCCATATTATTGAGACCAACAAAAAAGGCGCACCGCTTCTGGAACGCTGCCCGGTTCTCAGCGACATGTCACCGCTTCAGGTGAAACAGCGCATGGAGCATGGCGCTGTGATTCTGGATATCCGCGATACCGCAGCTTTTGGCGGCGTTCATATTCCCGGCAGCATCAATATCGGACTGACCCAGCAGTCCGCGAACTGGATTGGCATGGTCATTGATCCCGAGGCCGACCTGATTCTGGTGGTGGACAGTGAACAGTCCTACTCGGAAATGTGCACCCAGCTTCACCGCATCGGTTATGACAGGATATGGGGCTACCTTTACGGGGGTATGCGGAACTGGCAGGAGGAAGGCTATCCCATTGAGCAGTTGTGGCAGATTTCTGCGGAAAAACTCTCGAAAAAGCTTGAAACCAAAAAGTATCGGCACTTTTTTGATGTGAGAACAGCAGCAGAACGGGAGATGGGATATATTGGGGAATCTGTGCATTATCCCCTGACAGAACTGCTGAAAAAGACACCGGACATTCCCATCGACGAGGAAGTTGTTGTGTACTGCGGCATCGGATACCGGGGAAACATTGCAGCCAGTTTCTTTCAGAACAAAGGATTTCAGCATGTCCACAGTCTGGCAGGGGGCATCAAAGCGTGGAAAAATGCGGGACTGCCGCTGGCTGCCTGATACAGAAGCATGCACCCCGTCACATCTGAAAACGGTAATGGGTCAAATCCGCTGAAAAATCCCCGCCCGGAGGGCGGGGAGAGCGTAACCGAAGGAGTGATTTTTTTAAGCAACTGCGTAAGGTGATTTCCGGAAAAGAATATACTGCTAAAGTATCAAAAGCTTCCAGCTTTTGACCTGTGCCTGTCAACTGAACCGGGATATTTATTTTCAGAAATCACCTAACGCCTGAACAAAAGGAGATTGCAATGGAGAGAATGTTTAAGGAATTTGCACTGGGAGGGTTAAAACTTGCCAACCGTTTTGTCTTTCCGCCGATCAAGACAGCTTACGGTACTCCGGGCGGAACCGTGACAGATCGCCAGTTGACTTTTTACCGCAGGATTGCAGAAAACGGCCCCGCAATACTGATTCTGGAACCTGTGGCTGTGACACCTGACGGAAGGGAGCATCCCAAACAGCTTTGCGTGCATCTGCCGGAAAGCGCAGCAGAACTCAAAAAAATTGCGGATGTCATACATGGGGAAAAGCGGCTTGCCTGTCTTCACCTCAATCATGCAGGCGGAGGAGCAAATCCCAAAGCCTCAGGCTCCAAACCAAAGGCTCCGTCTGTGATGACATGTGCGGCTACAGGGCAGACTTCAGAAGCCCTGACCGAGGAAGATATTGAAAAAATTCTTGCAGGTTACAAATCAGCAGCGCAGAAAGCCTCGCAGGCCGGGTTTGATCTGATGGAAATTCAGGGAGGACACGGCTATCTCATTTCCCAGTTTCTCAACGGAAAGATCAACAAACGCACCGACCGTTTCGGACAGGATCGCCTGCTTTTTGCAAAAGAGGTTTTTTCGGCAGTAAAAGCGGGTGCGCCTTCCATTCCCTGCATTCTCAGGATTTCCGGCAATGAAATGTCTCCGGAGTTCGGCATCAGCAAAGAGGATCTGCTGCCTGTTCTGAAACTCGCGGAAAAAGCCGGAATCTGTGCAATACATGTCGGTATGGGATTTTCCTGTTTCAGTCCTCCCTGGTATTTCCATCATGGAAGCCTTCCTGAAAAACCCCAGATGGATGCAGTCACCTGGGTTCGCGGCCAGACCTCTCTTCCCATCATCATTGCAGGAAGAATGGGCAGAAAGGAAAAAGTGCTTGACGTAATTGGCAAAGGAATTGCCGATCTTGTGGCTTTGGGGCGTCCTCTGCTCGCGGATCCTGATCTGACAGAAAAATGGCGCACGGGAAAGGATGAAGGCGCAAGATACTGCGGTTACTGTCTGCAGGGATGTCTGCATCGCATGAAAGCAGGTGAGACACTGGGATGCAATCTGAATCCTGAACTGGGTATGCCGGAACAGGGCAGGACAGCCAAGCCCCTGAAAGTTCTGATTGCCGGAGGAGGGCCTGCGGGAATGAGCGCGGCTCTGTATCTGAGCAGACGCGGCCATCAGGTGACACTTGCTGAAAAAGAGGAGCATCTGGGCGGACAGTTTGCCCTTGCCTGGCAGGCTCCGTGCAAGGAAAAAATGCGTGACGGACTCAATGCCATAGAGTTTGCAGTGAAAGAGGGCGGCATAACCCTGCTGATGGGCAAAGCTGCGGATGAGAAACTTGTGAAAAATATTCAGCCGGATCTTCTGGTATGGGCAGCGGGCGCTGTTCAGAATATCCCGGAAATTGAGGGGCTTAACAAACAGTATGTCATGACATCAATTGAATATTTCCGGGGCGGCAGGGAAATAAAAGGCCCCAGGGTTCTGATTATCGGCGCAGGCAGAACCGGCATTGAAATTGCGGAAAAGCTGGGCAGACAGGGTTTTGATGTGGTTGCCACAAAACGCACAGATCCCATTGGCAGCATGATGGAAATGATCAGCAAAAATCTTGCACTGAAACGGATCGGAGAGATGAAAAATGTAAGTCTGATGCCACATACCGCAGTGAAAGCCTTCCGGGCAGACAGTGTGGAAATGGAGCAGGACGGAGAAAAGAAATCTTTAAAACCTTTCCAGACAGTTATTCTTGCATCCGGTATGCGTTCTGTACCGGGACCCGGAGAGGAAATCATGAAATCTGTTCCAAAAGTGGAGATCATCGGGGACGCGCTGAATGTTCAGGATATTTTCACCGCGGTGCATGCAGGGTATGAACTTGCAGGCAGATATTGAACCAAAATAAGGGGCAGTATCAAAATAACCTGTTCCAAATCCTGGGGATTTCCAAAACCCTCAGGATTTTTGAGAGAGGAAAACTGCACAGCTTATTTTGTTGCAAACCCCTGGGGAGAGATTCATATGAGCAAAATATCGTTTTCAGATATTGCCATTGTTTCCTGCGGAACCTTGAGCATGGAACTCAATTATCTGAAAAAGGAAGGGTTTCTGGATGCCCACAGTCTGTTTTTCACAAGACCGGGGCTGCATCAGGATGTTTTGGAACTGGAGCGCCAACTGGTGAAATTCATTCACAGGGCAAAGGAAAAAGTGAACAAGGTTCTTGTGGTTTATGGCGGAAAATTCTGCTACGTCAATGTGGATGAACCTACGCGCACCATGCAGAAAATCATCGAAGAACAGGGTGGCGGAGTTGCAAGAATTCAGGCCACGCACTGCATGGATATGCTGGCCAGTGAAGAGGAACGGAAAAAAATCGCGCTGGAGGTTGCCGGCGGAGAACCTGTCTGGTGGATGACATCCGGATGGATCAAGTTTCGCGAGGATGTTTTCAAAGGATGGGACAAAGGCGTTGCCAATGAAAATTTTCCCCGGCATACCGGAGGTGCTGTAGTTCTGGACGGCATCGGATACCTTGATGAATATATGGCGGAAAAACCGGAAGAATTTCTGGAATATTCCGACTGGATGGGAATTCCGATTATCCCCTATCCCATAAGTCTGGACAGGTTCAAATCCCTGCTTCTGGAGCAGGCGGAGAAATTGTCAGCATAAGTAAATCAGCATAAATTTTCGGGGATGGTGTTTTCAGAAAAATCCGGTTTTTTGAATACACGAAAACTTTGGGTTAATACTTTCCGAAAAACCGGATTTTTCAGAAAAATCCGGTTTTTGAATACACGAAAACTTTGGGTTGAATACTTAGGTGATTTCTGAAAATAAATATCCCGGTTCAGTTCACAGGCACAGGGCAAAAGCTGGAAGCTTTTGATACTTTGGCGTTATACTGATCCAATTTTGGTTTTGTTTGGCATGTTTTTTGCCTGACAGTCCGGCCGGGAAAAATCATCTGTTTTTGGCCTGAAAAACCCGGATGATGGACTGAAAAGCCCTTTTTGGACGCATAAGCAATTTCCGTGCCAAACAAAACCAAAGTTGTTTCAGTATATATTCTTTTCTGGAAATCACCTTAAAAATGCAGAGACTGTTTTTCTGACTGACACAATCTTTGCTTAATTTGCTTGAAGGGGGCAGAACTCGGCATGCCACCTTCTCTGCGGGAAACCTCCGCCCGCGCAAATCGGCCCGGAGAACAGGCTCTCCGGGCCTTTTTGCATTTTTTTTTGCCTTTGGCACAAAAGCAGGAAACGCTTCATACGGAGTCCCAAACGGAAAGTTTGGGAACATTTTGTTTTTACCAAACTTTCCTTATCAGCATTCCATTTTTGGGAGAATTTTATGAAAGATAAGAATATCACATTGTCTGAAGAATCTGCTGAAGTTCTTCAATTCAGAGGAATCAGGGAGACAGCCTGTTTTTTCAGAGAAAAGTGCCTTATTCCCCAGCTCCTTGATTTGCTTCGGGAGGCTGTCATTGTCACAAATTCTGATAGGCAGATCGTTTATGCCAACCGTGCTGCACTGAAATTCACGGCTGCAAATCACACAGACGATCTGATCGGGCTGCTTCCGGGCGAAGCATTCCAATGTGTACATGCCACAGAAAGCAGGAACTGCTGCGGGTCAGCAAAATACTGCACCACATGCGGCTCTATGTTTTCCCTGCTGTCCGACAAACCGGAATCACGGGATTTTTCCCTTTCACAGCGTATCGGAAATCAGACAGAATCTCTGGATCTGAACATCTCTGCCTGTCCCATTGAAACAGAGGGGGAGCAGTTCTTTTTTTTCACAATAAAGGACGTCAGTCATGAAAAGCGGGTGGCATCTCTGGAGCGTATTTTTTACCATGATATTCTGAATGTTGCGGGCGGACTCAAGGATATGGCTGTCTTACTGGCAAACGGTCAGATGGAGAACAGCAAAGAAACTTTTGATATGATTTATCTTTATTCCGATTATCTGGTCCAGGAGATCGAAGCGCAGAGAATTCTGAAATCTGCTGAAAAAAATGATCTGAGGGTGTGTCCGGGCCGGGTTCGATCCTCTGAAATATTAAATGATATTTTAAGACTTTATTCACATCATCCTGTGGTCAAAGGAAAAAAACTTGAAATCATCCCCTCTTCGGATGATCTGTATTTCAGCACTGACAAAGGACTGCTCTCACGGGTTATCGGCAACATGATCAAAAACGCGCTGGAGGCTTCAAATCCGGGAAATACGGTGACAGCAGGATGCCGGGATCTTGGTGAGGAAATTGAATTCTGGGTGTACAATCCCACTGTCATGCCGGAAAAGGTTCAACTACAGGTTTTTCAGAGATCCTTTTCCACCAAAGGTGTGGGAAGGGGGCTGGGAACCTATGGCATGAAACTGCTGAGTGAACGGTATCTTAAAGGCCGTGTGAGTTTTTCATCGGATGAAACAGGAACCGTTTTTCGCGCTGTGTACCCCAAAAAACCGGGTTCCGCTGCGGAACCCGGAAATCTTCCGCATACTTCGTGAAACTTTGCGTCTCTTCCCGTTCAACTGAACAGTTTCCTTTATTAAGGGAACAAGTTTTGTCTTTATTCCCTGACATTTGATGGGGGAACCATGATTTTCATCTGACAGGGTTTCCAGATTTATTTTTCAATGATTTCTTCCAATATTCTGATAATCTCCCGGAACCCGGAAAAATCAGATTCTATGTTTTCCCGTTCCTGACAAATCCAGTTGCAGAATGCGGCTTTATCAAAAATTTTATAAGATTTACGGGGCGGATGTGTACCGTCTTTGTCTGTTTTTATGATTTCCGTTTTTTCTGCATAGCCTTTGAATATGGCCTCATTCCAGATATTCTCCGGAAACAGCCATTCAATGCCTTTTTCCTCTGCGGAATACGCTCCAATCCGCCTGACATAAAGGTTTTCATAATCTTGACCTTTATTTGGCAAATTTTTGTCACTCACATCCTGATCTGCCAGAAAAAGCACTTTTGTTTCAATCAGTCTTTTTTCTTTGAGAAATGCAAAACCGCTTTTCAGATTGGTATTGCCTCCGCCCTGATCGCCAATTCTGTTTCCAATGGTATCAATGACAATATTTTCCAGCAAATCCTATCTGCCCAGAATTTTCAGGGCAGTTTTGATATAGGCAACGTCTGTGGGGCCTTCCACAAAGACAATGAGTTTTGCTGATAACTGCTGAAAAAGTCTGTCATCAATTTTCTGAATTACGGTCAGAAACAGCGGAAGTTTTTTGTCAATGATCTTTTTTTCCAGTTCCTCTTTGCCCGGTGCAGATTCAATAACAGCATTGTTCAGCACAGCAACATACTGCCCCCGAAAATGATCCAGCAGATAACCTGTATTTTCAGCAATCCATGCTTTATCCTGCGCATTTCCCCATTGGTTGAAATAATACAAGGCATCCTGTATTGATTTATGCAATTCCTCCATTTGATCAGCATTTTCACTGGTTTTTGGAAGATAATCCCAAGCTCCTTTACCTTTCAATGCTTTTCGACAATCTGCCAATGTTTCATTGGCGGTAAATATGATGACAATGGAAGAAAGTTTCAAATTTTTCACCATATCAATAACATCAAACCCACTGTCATCGGTTTCCATCCTCATATCTGAAATAATCACATCAAAATGAGATTTCCCCAATATTTCTCTGGCCTCGGAAGTATTGGAAGCAGTTTGAATGTTCTGATAACCGAATTTACGGAGTCGTTTTAACAGTCGTTCCAAATATCTGGCAAGATCTTCCACGACAAGAAGATTTACATTGTTAATATTCAGATTTTTCAATGGGATTCTCCGTTGCTATAGGGAATATAAATTTCAAAATTTGCACCGTTTTCTCCGTTTTCACGGATATAACCGTTCATTTCCTGAAGAGTTCTTTTGATGATAAAAAGCCCCAGACCGCTGCTGGTGTCGGATGTGGTTTCCAAAGGCAAAAATATGGTGGATTTTCTGTCTGGCGGAATGCCTTTTCCATTGTCCTTACAACGGATAAACAGGTAGTTCCGGTTTCCCTGAAATTCTTTGCCAAAAATTTCAGTTGGATCAATTATATCTTTGGATGAAATACATATTCTCAAATCCTTTTTGTCTGCATTATGCTTCATGGAATTTTCTATCAGTTCATTGAGAAAACTTTTTATTTTTTTCTCATCTCCGTCAAATACAGACTCTCCGTTTTCAATGTTCAGGGAAATTTCTGCATTCCGCAGTTTGGGGGTGTTGGCCCAGTTTTCAAACAGTTCTTTTACCTGAAAACGGGAATGGATAATTTTGATGCCCTCATTGATGGCTTTCAGATCATTCAATGCGCCCTGGGTAATTTTGATCTGATTCAGAAGTTCTTTGATTTCCGACTGATTTTCAAGTGAATTTTCGCTTAAAATTTCCCTGACATCTGCCTCCATAACAGCCAGTTCATTGTTGACAAAATCGCTGATGTCATGGGCAGTTTCAGAGATAATGCTGATAATTTCTTCATATTTGTCTCTTGAAATCGCCTTTATCTGCTCTTTTTCCTTACTGCGCCGTTCTTCAATTCCTTTTATGATGTGGTTGATATTTTCTATGAAAGGCGTGAATATATTTTGATTTTTATCCGGATAATCCGAGATAATTTCATAGACGATATCTTTGAGAATGCTGATTTCATTCTTTATCTTATGATAGATGGAACGGTTCAGCATTTCACTGTCACGGAGACTGCTTTCGGAATGTTTACTGAACATCTGCCAGTACTCCTTTGGGGATAAATTTAATGTGAGAAGGCCAAAGGCATGTTTTAAAAAAACAGCGACTGTTTAAGTTTCAAAGGCTTTTCCGGTTCACCGCTTTTGCCGGATTCAAAATTCATCACAAAGGCTTCAAGCATGGAATTTCTGTTGTTTTCTGCTGCTCCCACATGATAAAAATGCTCTTTTGTCAAAATATGGAATTTCGACCATAATGTTTCAATAAAGGGATTTTTCCGGTATCTGTTGCTGTGCCATGTGGAAAGAATGAATCTGCACGGAACCTGATTCAGAACGGAAAACAGTTCTTTTTCCATGCTCTCATCCCAACTGTCATAATAATCCGTATGTCTGCCTAAATACGGCGGATCACAGTAAACAAAGTCATTTTCTGACAGACCGCTCAGGGTTTCACGGAAATCCTGACAGACAAAACGCCACTTTTTTTCTTTGGAAACTGAGGATACATTATTGATCTGATTTGTAATTTTTGTAATATATGCCTTTGAGAATCTTTTGGGTTTGTGACCGAAAGGCACATTGAATTCGCCTTTCCGGTTAAAGCGTATCAGACCGTTGAAACAGGATCGGTTGAGAAAAAGAAAATCCAAAGGAGAACCGTTTTTGTTGAACCGATCTCTTACTTCATAATAACAGGTTTTGCCGGATTTTGACAGATTCTTTCCCTCACTTTCAAGAAATTTCCTGACGATAAAACTGTCTGTTTTTCCATTGTATATTTCATTATAAAAATTAATCAGATGGGGATTGGTATCTGCAAAAACAGCATTGGCAGGCATGATGTTGAATCCCACAACCCCTGATCCCATAAAAGGTTCAATCCATCTTCCCTTTCCGTTCAACAGGGCAATTTCTTTTATGATGGGAACAAGTTTGGGTAGTGGGACTTTTCATGCTGATAATGTAAAATTATAATGATCAATAAAACTTCGGATACGGATTTTATGAAAATCATCATCACGGCTGAAAGAAAGCGTTTT